>JBMOOM010000019.1:0-164170 GCA_049323275.1 Pseudomonadota bacterium | reverse complement strand
AAGAAAGCTCATTATTCTGGCAAATGCCGTCCTCAAAAGGAAAACTCCTTGGCAAGACAGGCGAGGCACGCCATGCCTCGCAAGCTAAAAAACATCATGGTTGCTTCTCCCGCAAGCGGGAGAAGGGAAAAGAGGGATCAAGCGCTGGTGACGCTAAAACTGCACGCCCCGCGTCAGCGCGCCGTCGATCACCAGGTTGGTGCCGGTCGTGAAGCTCGAGGCCGGGCTCGCCAGGAAGACGATGCCGCGGGCGATCTCTTCGGGCTTCGCCATCCGCCCGGTCGGATTGAGCGCCAGAGCCTTGCTGAAGAGATCGGGCATATTCTTCTCGACATGCTCCCAGATGCCGCCAGCGAAATAGGTATTGCCGGGCGACACCGCATTGACGCGGATCATCTTGGGCGCGAGCTCGAAGGCCATGCGCTGGGCATAATGGATGAGCGCCGCCTTGAAGGCGCCATAGGCGGGGCCGGTGAAATCGACCTCGCGGCCCGACACCGAGGAGACGATGACGATCGCCGGCGCCTTGGATTTTTCGAGATGCGGCAACGCCGCATTGACGGCGCGCACCGTGTGCAGCATGTCGACCTGGAACTGCTTCTGCCAAGCCTCTTCGCTCTGGTCGACGGCGAGCGCCGAGACATTGGCGACCAGGATGTCGATGCCGCCCAGCGCCTTGGCGCCGGCCGCGATCCAGCCTTCGAGCTGTTCCTTCTCGCCGACATCGACCGCCTGGCCGAAGCTCTTCACGCCCGTCTGGCCGAGCGCCGTCACGGCCTCATCGACTTCGCTCTTGTTACGGGCGCAGATCGCGACATTGGCGCCCTCGCTGGCAAAGATATCAGCGGCGCGTCGGCCGATCCCTTTGGTCCCGCCTGTAACCAGGGCATTCAAGCCTTTCAATCCGAGATCCATGGCGCTTCTCCCAATGTCCAGTATTCGTCCATTCAGATCTGAGCGTAATGGCGTCCATCACACTTCGCAACCAAAGCCAGCTGGTCCATGGCGAAACCGGCTGAAGGCAAGGCCGCCAAGATATCTTGTTATCTGTCGAGCTGTTGCTCTGGAAAAGCACTCACAACCTTGTTCGTCACGCCGTCCGGATAATCGAACTGCACCTCGTAGTAGCCGTCCCCATGGACCTCCAGGATGGCTCCACGGTCCCCTGCCCGCAGATCATGACTGAGCCAGGTCGGTCCCTGGTATCTTACAGTATCGAACTGCTTGAATTTCGGCGGCGTGACGGGTGGTCTTTCACCAATCGGCAGACACCAGATGGCGAAGAAGGGCTTGTCGCCCGACGCCATAGCATGGCGGATATCGGGCGTGTTGTAGAACGTGCCCCCGATACCCGGCTCATGCCATTCCTCGTCGCCATGCTGGAATTTACCTTCCGAGAGGGCGATATAGGTTTCTTCCGGCGGATGGTTGTGGTCGGGATAACGCACATCGGGAGCGAGCAGGCTGACCCCTATCCAGGCATCGTCGCGCTCCTCATAGCCGCCGGGTCCGACGATCAGCGCATTGGCATGTCCGTCGAGGAAATTGGCATTGGCGCTCGGATGTGATTGCGCCCGTTTCGTCCAGGTGAGATGGGGCTCCAGGGCGGCGAAGCTCTCCACCAGAGCCGCATGCGTCGGGCGCGCATTGGCCAGCGCCGGCGCCAGATGAACGCAGGCCGGCAGGCGGAGCGGCGTGTTTTGCCCCGGCGCGCGATATGTCGTCAGGGCCGTGAAGACTCTGCCGACGCAGCGATGGGCCTCCCGAACGGCTGGGCCGCGCATGAGCGCGTCGAACAGCTGATCGAGAAAATTCTGCAGATTCGTCGGACGCCCGGCCATCATGTCCCCCAATGCAAGAGGCCAGCAGGGAGCATCGGAAGAGCCTTGTCAAGCCGCTCCAGTCCACCGGACTCCGACCGGGGGCATGACCGGGAGGAACAGCCAGCATGAATTTTCAGCATTCGCCCCGGCTCATTATGTGTAATTACTATACCGCAAAAGCGACACCGGGCGCGCCTCATGACCCGGCTGGCATAACAACAGGGAGGAAGGGAAACATCATGCAGCGCATCAAATTCATTGACAGAATGGCTTTGGGCAGGATCGACCGGCGCACCATGCTGCGCCAGGCAGGCGCCTTCGGCGTCGGGCTTCTGGTCCTGCCGCGCCTGCCGCAGGCCGCCGAGGTGCTGACCTGCCTCGAATGGGCCGGCTACGACGCGCCCGATTATTTCAAGAGCTTCACCGCCAAGCATGGCGGCGCGCCGAATTTCTCGATCTTCTCGGGCGAGGAGGACGCCCTCGCCAAGGTGCTCGCCGGCTTCAAGGCGGATGTGATGCACCCGTGCAATTATTCTGTGAACCGCTTTGTCAACGCCAAGATCACCGCCGAGATCGACACGGCGAAATTGTCGAACTGGAAGGACGTCTTCCCCGCTCTGCAGACGGCGAGCGGCGTGGTCATGGACGGCAAGGTCGTCATGGCGCCGGCCGACTGGGGCAATTCCAGCATCGCCTACCGCACCGACCTCGTCGACCCGGAATATGCGAAGAATGAAAGCTGGGGCATCTTCTATGACGACAAATATGCCGGCAAGGTGTGCATGCTCGACAATGAAATCGCCATCACCATCGGCATGATGGTCGGCGGCGAGAAATATGAGACGGCCGCCGTCGCTACCGGCGAGAAGCTCGCCGCGGCGGCCAAGGAATGGGGCACCAAGGTCGTCAAGAACTCACGCTTCCTGTGGAACGATCCGTCCGAATTGCAGCAGGCGCTGGCCTCGGGCGAGGTCGTCGCCGCCTATGCCTGGAACGACGTCTATCGCAATCTCAAGCGCGAGGGGATTCCGGTCGCCTATGCCAAGCCGAAGGAAGGCTATTTCACCTGGTTCTGCGGCCTGACGATGCTCAATACCGGCAAGGCGGATCCGGCCCTCGCCTATGATTTCATCGACGCCTGGCTTTCGCCCGACACCGGCAAGCTGCTGATCGAAGGCTCGGGCTACGGCCACGCCAACATGAAGTCCTTCGAAGTCTCCGACAAGCAGGCCATCGCCGATATGGGCATTACCGACCCGGCCGAGCATATGAAGCAGGGCACGCTTCTGATCCAGGTGAGCGACGCGGTCCAGACCGAGTGGAACAAGACCTGGGGAGATCTGAAGGCTCTCAAGCAATAAGTCCGGACCTGTCTCCCATGGTCCAGCGGCGGCCCGACTGGCTCACCGGCTACGGCCTGCTTTCTCCGGCGATCATCATCATGGCGGTCATGATGGTGACGCCGCTCCTCGCCATGGTCGCCTTGAGCTTCTGGACCCAGCAAGGCTTCGAGCTCGACCGCAGCTTCACGCTCGCCAATTATTTCGCGCTCGTCGAACCGTCCTCGGAACCCACGATCTGGGTGGGCATCCCCTTCCCGCTCAAATATCCGGTGCCGGCCATCCTGCTGATCAAGTCGATCCTCATGTCGCTGGCGATCACCATCGCCGTCATCGCGTTTGCCTATCCCATGGCCTATTTCCTGGCCTTCCATGTCCGCGGCCAGAAAGCGCTGTGGCTCGTCTTTCTCACCATTCCTTTCTGGACGAGCTATCTCCTGCGGGTGTTCGCCTGGAAGATCGTGCTCGGCTTCAATGGCGCGATCAATTCAGGCCTCAAGTCGCTGGGCATCCTCTCCGAGCCCTTGTCCTTCCTGCTCTATAATCCGCTCGCGGTGATGATCACCCTCGTCCATGCCTGGGTCGCCTTCGCCGTGCTTCCCATCTTCGTCTCGCTCGACAAGATCGACCGCTCCTATCTGGAAGCGGCGACTGATCTCGGCGACAGCCGGCTCAGGCGCTTCCTGCAGGTCACCTTGCCGCTGTCCGCGCCGGGCACCATCGGCGCCGCCCTCCTCGTCTTCATTCCGACGGTGGGCGACTATGTGACGCCCACCCTTGTCGGCGGTCCCAGCGGCACCATGATCGGCAATTTCATCCAGGAGCTTTTCCTCAAGCAGAACAACGCGCCCTTGGGCGCGGCGGTGTCCATTACCATGATGGTGACGATCGGCATCATCGTCACCTTGTTTCTCTGGCTCATCGGCTTCCGCCGGCTCAGATCGAGGGTCCGGTGACGGCATGAGATCATCGTCGCGACCTTTTCTGATCTACGCCGTCCTGTTCATGCTGTTCCTCTATGGCCCGATCCTCCTGGCGCCGCTCTTCTCCTTCAATGACAGCATCTTCGCCACCTTCCCGCTCAAGGGCTTTACCTTCCGCCACTATGCGGAGATGGCGAACAATACCGGACTGCTCCAGGCCTTGCGCAACAGCCTGATCGTCGCCGGCGCCTCCTCGGTCATCGCCACCGCCGTCAGCGTGCCGGCGGCCATAGCCCTCACCCGCTACAAGCTCCCTGGCGCCGGCGCCGTCATGACCGCCATGTCGGCGCCGCTCGTCGTGCCCTCGATCATCTTCGGCGTCGCGCTTCTCATCATCATCCTGCGCTTTCTCGATCTCGAGCTCACGCTGTGGACCATTGGCGCCAGCCATGTCTTCATCTCGATCCCCTTCGCCATGACGGTGCTGATGTCCAGGCTGGAAGGCTTCGACAAGAGCCTCGAAGAGGCCTCGCGCGATCTCGGCGAGGGCGCCTGGATGACATTCCTGCGCGTGACCCTGCCGCTCGCGATGTCGGGCATCGTGTCGAGCCTCCTGCTCTGTTTCGTCACCTCCTTCGACGAGTTCGTGCTCGCCTTCTTCCTGTCGGGCACCGAGACGACCCTGCCGGTCTATCTCTTCGGCCAGTTGCGCTTCCCCAATAAGCTGCCCGGCATGCTGGCGCTCGGCACCTCCATCCTGGTGTTCTCGGCGCTCATCGTCATCCTGGCCGAGATCCTGCGCCGGCGCGGCGTGCAATCCAATTCTCCCGGAGAGGTCTGACATGACCGAGACCAAAGACGACGTGATCGCGATCAGGGATGTCTCCAAGTTCTTCGGCCCGGTTGCCGCTGTCGACGGCGTATCCTTCGGCATAACGCGGGGCGAATTCTTCTCGCTCCTGGGGCCCTCCGGCTGCGGCAAGACCACGCTTCTGCGCATGCTGGCGGGTTTCGAGCAGCCGAGCAAAGGAGACATTCTCATCGACGGGCAGTCGGTGACGGGCGTCCCGGCCAATAAGCGCCCGACCAATATGGTGTTCCAGAGCTACGCCATCTTCCCGCATCTGAATGTCGAGGAGAATGTCGGTTACGGTCTCCGGAACCGCAAGCTCGGCAAGGAGGAGATGCGCTCCCGGGTCGCCGCGGCGCTCGACCTCGTGAAGCTTGCGGGCTACGGCAGGCGCGCCGCGCATCAGCTCTCCGGCGGCCAGCGCCAGCGCGTGGCGCTCGCCCGCGCTCTCGTCTGCCGGCCGAAAGTGCTGCTGCTCGATGAACCCCTGGGCGCGCTCGACAAGAAGCTGCGCGAGGAGATGCAGCTGGAGCTGCGCCAGCTGCAGCGCAATGTCGGCATCACTTTCGTCTTCGTGACGCATGACCAGGAAGAGGCGCTGACGCTGTCGGACCGCATCGCGGTCATGTCGGCCGGCAAGGTGCTGCAGATCGCCCGCGCCGACGATCTCTATGAAAACCCGAACTGCCGCGAAGTGGCGGAATTCATCGGCAACATGAATCTGTTCGCCGGTAAGGTCGCCTCCGTCGCCCAGGGGATCGTCACCGTGGCGACCGCTGCCGGCAGCTTCACCGTGCCTTATGCCGAGCCGATCGGCGCCGGCAAGGACGTCCATCTGGCGGTGCGGCCCGAGAAGCTCGCCCTCTCCAGCGGGAAACCCGAGGCGGGCCGCAATGCCGTCAAAGGCCGGATCATCGCCCAGACCTATCTGGGCGACCGCCGTCAGTTCCTGACGGAAGTAGACGGACTGGCGAAGCCCCTCGCCATCTCGCGCCAGATCTCCGGCACCGAAGCGCAGATATCGCCGGACAGCGACGTGTGGGTGACCTGGCCGCCGCAGCTCGGCCGGCTTCTGACCAGCTAATTCTTCTTCAGAAACTCCGCGAAACGCTCGCCATAGTCGGGATGCCAGCGCGACAGCGGCGGCCGGTTCTCGATGATGTCCTGCGCCGCCCAGGCGATCCGCTTCTCGTCGAGGCCGCGCGCCACTTCATTATCGGGGCAGAGGATGTAGAAGTCGCCCTGCTCCAGCCGCGCGATCATGAAGTCCACCGTCTGCTCCGGCGTCCAGGCGCCCTCCGGCTTCTCCGCCCGCCCCTTGGCGGTGAGGCCGGTGAAGACGAAGCCCGGGATGAGGAGATGCGCGGTCACCTGGCAATCCTTCCCCGAACGCAATCCATGCTGCAGCGCTTCGGTGAACACCTTCACGCCGGCCTTCGCGACATTATAGGCGGGATCACCCGGCGGCGTGGTAATGCCCTGCTTCGAGCCGGTATTGATGATGAGGCCGGGTGTGCCTTGCGCGATCATATTGGGCGCGAAGATCCGCGTCCCGTGAATGACGCCCAGGAGATTGACGTTCAGGACCTGGTCCCAGTTTTCCCAGGCCCCGAAGATCTGGCTGCCCGGCTGGATGCCGGCGTTGTTCATGACCACATCGATCCGGCCGAAATGCGCGCGGATCGTCCGCTCGACATTCTTCAGATCCTCGGCGATGCCGACATCGCAAGGCGCGATCAGGCAATCTTCGGCATGCCCGAGATCGCCCGCCGCCTGCATCAGCCGGTCGGCATCGCGATCGGCGATGCAGACTTTGAGCCCGAGCGCCAGGAACTTCCGTGCCGCCGCGAGGCCGATTCCCGACGCGCCCCCGGTGATGACCGCGACATTGCCGGGCTTCAGGGCCGCGATGCTCATGTCGCTCTCCTCACAGGACGCCCGGATAGGCGCCGCCATCGATCAGCAGATTCTGGCCGGTGATATAGCCGGCATGGGCCGAGCACAGGAACGCGCAGGCCTTGCCGAATTCCTCCGGGCTGCCGAAGCGCTTCGCCGGAATGGCCTTCTCCTCCTCGGCCCTCAGCGCATCGACGCCGACGCCCTGCTTCAGCGCCGCCATATTGAGCCCATCGGTGAGCCGGCGCGTCTCGAAGGAACCCGGCAGCAGGAAGTTGATGGTGACATTGGCATGCGCCACCGAGCGCGCCACGCCGGCGAGGAAGCCGGTGAGGCCGAGCCGCGCCCCGCTCGACAGATCGAGCCCGGCGAGCGGCATCTTCACCGAGCCCGAGGTGATGTTGACGATGCGCCCGAAACGGCGCGCCACCATGCCGTCGATCACCGCCTGGACGAGCTCGATCGGGCTCACCATGTTGTTGACGAGCCCCTGGAGCTGCGCCTCGCGGTCGACCTGGCGGAAATCGCGATAGGGCGGCCCGCCATTATTGTTCACCAATATGTCGACATAGGGCACCGCGGCGAGAATCCGGCTCTGGCCATCGGGCGTCGCGACATCGGCGACGACCGGCGTCACGGTCGCCCCCGTCTCGCCGGCGATCTCCCGCGCCGTCTCCTCGAGCGCCGTCTTGTCGCGCCCATTGATCACCACATTGCAGCCCGCTCTGGCGAGCTCGAAGGCGCAGGCTCTGCCGAGCCCCCGGCTCGAAGCACAGACCACCGCATTGCGTCCGGCGATATCCAAATCCACGATGCTTCTCCGTCAAAGAAATCAGAAGGTCGCCGAGGCGCCGCCATCGACGCTCAGGATCTGACCCGTCACATATTGTGCGTCATCCGAGCAGAGGAAGAAAGCCGGTCCCGCCATGTCGGCCGGCTTGCCGTAACGGCGCAAGGGAATGCGGCCATATTTCACGTAGATGTCGCGGAACCAGTCGGCGTCATATTCATGCTTGCCGTCGCGGCGCAGCGACATCGGCGTGTCGACGAAGCCCGGCGCGATGGCGTTCACCATGATATTATGGGGCGCCAGATCGCAGGCGAGCGCCCGGGTGAAATTGACGAGGCCACCCTTGGCGGTGGCATAGGCGATCTGGTTGGGCCAGCCGCGCAGGCCCAGGATCGAGGCGACATTGAGGATGCGCCGTCCCTCTCCGCCCTTCTTGAGCAGCGGCACGAAAGCCATCACCATGCGCACCGCGCCGTCCTGGTTGATGCCGATCACCCGCTGATAGCTCTCGAAGCTCATCGTCTCGATCCGGGTATCGGCGCCGACCGCCGCGTTGTTGACCAGGATCTCGCAACGTCCATGCGCCTCGTCCACCTGGCGCGCCAGGGCGGTGACGGAGGCCGCATCCGCGATGTCGACCTTCGCGGCGCCGGCCCGATGTCCCTGCTCCACCAGCTTCGCCGCCGCGGCCTTCGCCTTGTCGAAGGCGATATCGGCCAGGATGACGATGGCGCCCTCTTCGGCGAGCCGCGCCCCGATGCCGAGACCGATGCCCTGCGCACCGCCCGTCACCACCGCCACGCGGTCCTCGAGTCGTCTGCCTCTGTCCATCGTCTTCCCCTTTTGTCACGGCTGGACGACACTATACCGTATCCGGGGTCCGCGCTTTCAAGGCTCTTCGTTCAGCGCCACATTGTCGGCCGGTCCGGTCGCCTCGCTGCCGATCCTGAGACGGTGACCATCCAGATCCTCGACATTCATCTCGCGCAGGCCCCAGGGAAAATTGGCCGGCGCCTGGCGGATGATCGCGCCGCTTTTCTTATAGTCCTCGTGGAGCGCATCGACATCCCGGATGAACATCGAGATCCACATGCCGCGGGCGCCTTGCGCATCATGGCAAAGGAAGATCCGCACCGAGTCGCGGAAGACGCAGCCGAAACTGGGCGCCGATCCCCAATCCCATTCCTTATAGAAGCCGAGCTTCCCGACATAATAGGCGATGGCGGCCGTCACATCCTTCACATTGAGGATGGGCACCGCGGATTCGAACCGGTTGTCGCTTTGCTCGGCGGGGCTGGCGCCCGCCGCGACGAGCGCCGCGGCGATCCGCTTGTCCATCCGGGGCGAGACGTAATTCAGCGCCGTATTGCCACGATCCTCCTTGGCGCCTGGATCGGCGCCGAGCTCCAGCAGCAGCGCCACCATTTCCGGCCGCTCCTTCAGCACCGCGAAATGAAGCGGCATGCGACGGTGTTCGAAGCGGCTCATCTGCCGGTTGAGCAGATGTGCATCGCCTGTGACGAGCCGGCGCACCAGGTCGGCCCGGTTGAGGGCGACGGCGGAAAAGATCGTCGGTCCGGCACCTTTCGCCATCAGATAATCGGCGGCCTCAGCCTGAATTTTCTGGAAGCAGGTGGCCCAGCCGATCACATTCATGTCGTGATCGTCCCCGGCTCCCTCGACATCACCGCCCGAAGCGATAAGCCTTTTCATGACGGCGAGATGCCCCTCTGCCGCCGCCCAATGGAGCGCGGTGGCGCGATCGAACTTGTCGCGCTGATTGACGTCGAAACCGAGACCGAGCAGCAGATTGACGCAATCGACATGGCCGCCATGCGCCGCCAGATGCAGGAGCGGCATCCGCCACTGTCCACCGGTGAGCGATATCTTGGCCGGAAATTCGGCCAGCAGCCGCTTGAGCTCCGGCGCGTTGCCGTCCATCGCGGCGGCGATGATCTGCCCATCGGCGCTCTGCACATCGACATGCGCCTTGAGCGCCCGCCAGCTCGCAAAGCCGTAGTCGCGGGCGACGGCGAGCTGGGCCTGATGCAGCTTGGCGTCCGTATCCGTCACGCGCAATTCGGCGAGATGTTCCTTGGCCGCTTTCTTAAGCCACGCCAGATCAGGACGTTCGGGGAGACTCTTGGTCATCAAACACCTTCTTTCGAGGCGCCCGGTGTCCGCGGCTCACGGGCCGGAAAGAAGATGGGGAACACATCGTGCATGGAGGCGGGTTCAACCCTTTACGCGGACCGTCGGTCGCCTGCTCGACCAGAATGGGATTATAGGGACTACGCCACAGTAAAGTCAATTTCCGCCCGAACTGTATCAGGCGCCATCATCATGTATCAGAATCACAACGCCTATGCGCCTCCTCGTCAAGATTCTTCTCATCGTCGCGGCACTCTTCGTCATCCTCATCGCAATGACCACCCAGCCGTTGGTCGGACGCATAGATCTGAAGGTGCCGGCGGTATCGCCTGAGCGCCTGCAGACGCATGTGCGGATGCTGAGCGAGACGCTGCATCCCCGCAGCGTCGAGGAGCTGGACAATCTCGAGGCGGCGGCCAGCTACATACATGCCGAATTCACCGCGGTGGGCGCCACCGGCGCCGACCAGTGGTTCGAGGATCGCGGCGAGAAATACCGCAATGTGATCGCCCGCTTCGGCCCCGCCGAAGGCCCGCTTCTCGTCATCGGCGCCCATTATGATTCCTTCGAGACGACGCCCGGCGCCGACGACAATGCCAGCGGCATTGCCGGGCTCATCGAGCTGGCCGGTCTCCTCGCCCGCCATCCACCACGGCGCCCGGTCGAGCTCGTCGCCTATACGACCGAGGAGCCGCCGCATTTCCGCGCCTCCTCGATGGGCAGCGCCTTTCATGCGGCATCGTTGCGCACCGCCGGGCGTGACGTCTCGCTCATGCTGGCGCTCGAAATGATCGGCTGGTTCAGCGATGACGAGGGCAGCCAGACCTATCCCTTGCCGGGCATGACTCTCCTTTATCCGGACAAGGGTGATTTCATCGCCATCATCGGCCGCCTCAGCGACTGAAGCGATACGCGCAAGGTGAAGGCGGCGATGCGTGGCTCAGGCGACCTGCCGGTTTATTCCATGAACAGCTTGCCCGTCATTCCGGGCGTCGACTTCTCGGACCATCTCAGCTACTGGGCCGAGAGCTACCCGGCGCTGATGATCACCGACACGGCCTTCTACCGCAATCCGCATTATCACACGGCGGAAGACACCTACGACAAGCTCGATTACAGCCGGATGGCCAAGGTCGTCGAAGCCGTCTTCGCCACGGTGCAGGCCTATTCAGGCAAGTGATCGCCGCTCAATAGCCCACCGCCTCGCCCGCTTGCGCGCGGCTGTCGATGGCGCCGTTGAGGCGCGCGCCGCCGCCTCTGCCGATCTCCGTGAGATTCTCGCCGCCTACCAATATGCCGGCCGCCTGGCCCCAGCTCTTGCCGGGCGCCGCCATTTCGAGCTTGTAGCCCATGCCCGCGAGAATCTTCTGCGTGTCGGGCGACAGGCCGTTGGCCTCGACATAGACCGTGTCGGGCAGCCATTGATGATGGATGCGCGGCGCGTCGATCGCCTCTCTGATATTCATGCCGTGATCGACGACATTGATGATGGCTTCGAGCGTGATGGTGATGATGCGCGACCCGCCCGGGCTGCCGATGACCATGAACACCTTGCCGTCCTTGGACACGATGGTGGGGCTCATCGAGGAGAGCGGCGTCTTCTTCGGCGCGATGGCATTCGCCTCGCCCTGCACCAGGCCGTAGAGATTGGGCACGCCGGGCTTCTGGGTGAAATCGTCCATCTCGTTGTTGAGCAATATGCCGGTGCCCGGCGCCACCACGCCCGCCCCGAAGGAGCCGTTGAGCGTATAGGTGACAGCGACCGCATTGCCGTCCTTGTCGACGATCGAATAATGCGTCGTCTCGGTGCTTTCGCCGAAGCCCTTCGGCATCAGGTCCTTGGAGATGCCGGCGCGGTATTTGTCGATCTTGCCGCGGATCTCGGCCGCATAGGCCTTGTCGGTGAGCTTCGCCACCGGATTCTCGACGAAGGCCGGGTCGCCCAAGGCCGAATTGCGGTCGACATAGGCGAAGCGCATCGCCTCCACCATCAGATGCACCGTCTCGGCCGAGCCGAAGCCCAGATAGGAGATCGGATAGCCTTCCAGCACATTGAGGATCTCGCAGATGATGAGGCCGCCCGAGCTCGGGGGCGGCGAGGAAACGATGTCATAGCCGCGATAGGAGCAGGTCACCGGCGCCAGCTCGCGCACGGAGTAGTGCTCGAAGTCGGCCTTGGCGAGGATGCCGCCCTGCTCGCCGCTCGCTTTGACGATCTTGTCGGCGATGTCGCCCTTATAGAAGGCGCCCGGTCCCTTCTCCGAGATGCTGGCGAGCGTACTGCCGAGATCGGCCTGGACCAGCGTCTCGCCCGCCTGATAGGGCTTGCCGTCGGGCTTGAGGAAGATCGCCGCGGCTGCCTTGTCCTTGGCGAGCCTCTTGGCGTTGCGGGCGAGCGTGTCGGCATCGCCCTGGTTGAGGACGAAGCCTTTCTTGGCGAGCTTGACCGCCGGCGCCATCAGCTCGGCGCGCGACTTGCTGCCGAATTTCTCGCGCGCCATCTCGAAGCCCGCCACCGATCCCGGCACGCCGACGGCGAGATAGCCGTCGAGGCTCAGGCCTTCGACCGGCTTGCCGTCCTTGTCGAGATACATGGTCTTGGTCGCGGCGAGCGGCGCCCTTTCGCGGAAATCGAGGAAGGTCGAGGTGCCGTCCTTGAAGCGGATGGTCATGAAGCCGCCGCCGCCGATATTGCCGGCGGACGGCCAGGCGACGGCCAGCGCATAGCCGACCGCGACCGCCGCATCGACGGCATTGCCGCCCTCCTTCATCACCTCGACGCCGATCCTGGAGGCGAGATGCTGGGCCGTCACCACCATGCCGTTCTCCGCCTTGACCGGCGCCGGTGAGGCGGCGAAGGCCGCGCCTGGAATGAATACGGACAAGACAACGGCCAACGCCGCGCGGCGCATCTCCAACATGATCGCTCTCCCTCAATCAAGCCTGCCGTCCGCCGGCCATCTTAACGGATATCAGCGGGGAAAGCCCAGTATATGTAATGGCTCCGGCCGGCCCCGGAGCTCCACCGCGCCGAGATCGCGCCATTCGGCCAGGCCTTCGCCCGTCTTACCCAGTGTCTCGGCCGAGGCGATGAGCCGAACCTGATGCTGCTTGGTCGCCTGCTCCAGCCGGTTGGCGACATTCACGGTGTCGCCGAGCACGGTGAATTCGAGCCGCGTGTCGTCGCCCACGGCGCCGATGAAGGCATCGCCCTCATGCACGCCGATGCCGACCGCGATCTCGTCGTCGCCCGCTTTCCGCCGGGCTTTGTTCCATTCGGCGAGATGCGCCAGGATGGTCTTGGCGCAGGCGATGGCGCGCTTCGCGTCATCCGCGCGCGGCTCCGGAATGCCGAAGACCAGAAAGGCGCCGTCGCCGATGAACTTGTCGACGATGCCGCCATGCTGCTCGGCCGCCACGCGCACATAGCTGCGGAAGGCGCTCACCACCTGCACGAGCCGCGCCGGGTCGAGCGCTTCCTCCATCGCCACCGAATTGCGGATGTCGATGAACAGCAGCGCCACACGGGCGCGCCGGCCTGATCTGAGCTCGCTGACATTGCCGGAAGCCAGCATCGGCGCCAGCTCGGTCGGCAGGTAGCGCACCAGGTTGTTGCGCCGCGTAGTCTCCTCGATGCCATTGCGCAGCAGATATTGCCCGCGCCAGGCGGCGGCGATGAGCACCAGGCCGAACAGGATGAACATCGCCAGCCGCGCCGTATTGGCGGCCGGGCCGAAGAATTGATAGACGGCGACGCCGACCGAATCCGTCTCGCTCGCATCGATCAGGTGCTCGGCATTGAGCGCGACGGTCAGCAGCGCCAGCATGAGCACGAGACTGTAGATCTGGACCGCGGGGCCGCAAGCGCAATGAGCCGACGGCGAGCACCAGGAGTGCCGCCACCGCGGTTGGCAAAGCGGCGGCGAAACGGCCGGGCAGCTGGGCCTCTAGGAGGTCCCCGATCAACGAGAGGCCGATGACCAGAATATCGATCGTCACCGTGACATAGGCGATCCAGCGCGACCAGAAGCCGAAATGCAGGAGCGCGTAAGCGACGGCGCCGGTGAGGAACAATATGCCGATGATGATGCGGGCCCCCATGCGCGCCTCGACGACGCCGACATCCAGCGTGGGTCCGCGCGAAAATGCGAATTCAACGGCAATGAGCAGCGCCACCGCGACCAGCATGCGCGCCACCGCGACGAATTTCTCGGCCGCGACATCGGCTTCGCGCAGCAGGGCTTCCGGGGCGCTTTTCGGGGATTTCGGCATGGAGGGAAAGTGACGGACGCGAGGGTTACCGGGATGGAGTCTTGCAACCTATAGCACCTATGCCGGGTTCTTCGCCAAGGAACCTAATTCGGCGTCAAACGGTTCTATTTCGGCGACGGAGCAGTTCAGGAAATGACCGGCATGTCGATCTTCGATCATCTTTCCATCGGTGTCCGCGACATCGACGCGGCCAAGCGCTTCTATGATGCGGCGCTGGCGCCTCTCGGCATCATCCGCCTTTATGAGGGCGCCGATTACGCCGCTTACGGACGGAACGGCAAGGACGATTTCAACATCCACCAGGGCGGCGAAGGCTGGTGCCCCGATCCGAAGGTCCACATCGCCTTCGAGGCCCCATCACGGGATGTCGTCGAGCGCTTTTACCGGGGCGGCATCGGCGCCGGCGGATCGGACGATGGCGCACCCGCCATCCGCGATGAATATGCCGAGGACTATTTCGCGGCTTTCCTCAAGGATCCCGATGGCCAGCGGATCGAGGCGGTCTGCCGTCTCAAGCAATCGTGAGCAAGGCTTCACCGCCGCACCGAAGGCACATGCCCAGGTCGCGGCGGTGAAGGAATTGGCTCAGTCCAGCGCCAGGCCGACTCCGTCGGTCGTTTGCGAATGGTGGCCGCCCTTGCGCGAAATGTCACCCAATGCGGTGCCCGTCTTCGCCCTGACGCCGGTCTTGGCGAGATCGCCCAGCGAAACGATGCCGACAAGCCGTTTCTCGCGGTCCAGCACCGGCAGGCGGCGGACCTGGATGTCGCCCATATTGTCGAGAACATGCTCGACGGCCTCGTCCTCGAAGCAATACATGACGTCGGTACTCATCACGTCGCCCACCAGGTCTTCCGGCCCCAGCCCATGAGCGACGCCGCGCACCGCGATGTCGCGGTCGGTGATCATGCCCACCAGCCGGTCGTCCTCACCCACCGGCATGGCGCCGGCATCGATCTCGGCCATCGCCTGAGCGACGGTTTCCAATGTATCGTCCGGCCGCGCGATCCGGACATCGGTGCTCATGCATTCCCTGATCTTCATGATCGTCTCCTCGATTCCGCAATGAGACGGCAGGACGCCCTCCCGGCGATCCGCCGGGCGGCCGTTCCCTGCTCGCGATGAATGAGAAGCCGGTCCGGTTGCACGAAGCAGCTCGGACCGGCCCTGTCCTGATCGAAAATGGCGAAAACCAGAAGTCACAGGACACCGGGTCTACGCAGTGACCGCCATATTGTTCCAAGAAAACTGGCGAGCGGCCTCTCGCCGGAACATTCCCTGCGTCACCGGGTTGAAGTTCCATGGCCACCATTCCGACGCCCGAAACGCCCGACCAGCCCGAGCCGATGCCGCCGAAGCCCGATCCGATTCCACCGGAGCCCGACAAGCCGCGTCCCGACCCGGAGATCGAGCCGCCGGACCGGCGCAAGAACCAGCCCCTGCGTGTCTAGTGCGTCGCGCTCACCGCGATGACCAGGGCGGAAGCCACGAGCATCGACAGCGCCAGTCCGAAATGTGAATGCCGGGCCACGTCGATGATGACCGCGAGCGTCCCGGCTGCGATGACGAGAAAGCCCAGAGCCACCGGCAGGATATGCCCGAAGGCGAAGGATATCAGCGCCGTCAGGGCAAAGGCGATCAGCAGCAGCGCGGCGCGCAACAGGCTGATGAAGAAGTCATAGGTCTGCGACGCAGATGCCCGGCAACTGGCTGAGCACTGGAACGATCGCCCTAATCGCCGAATGACCGGCGGGCATCGCGATGTTGAGCGCTGCGCAAAAGGGTTTGTCAGCCAACGATGCGGAGGAAATAGGGTTAAGTAGTGAGAGGATTACAGTTTTTTCAAAGCATTTCGGACGAGTATGACTGCCAGCTTTAGCAAGCTTAGATCGAAGGTATTTGAATTGTGCAGACAATCCAAATACGAAGATGCGATTGCGTTATGCCGAACTAAACTTGGCAAAACAAGAAATGCGGATGACCGCATCGGCATATTACTGCTGATTCCCTATATCTTAGATTGCGCAGGACGGCTTTCTGAAAGTAAGGAGGCGCTTCGATCCATAATAGATGCAGATCCACTGAATCGCGGAGCACAATACCATTTACTTCTGGTCTTGATCGAACTCGGCAATCTCAAGCGGGCGATTGAAGCAGCCGACCAGCTCGTTGAGATTGACACAAGATTCCCTTTTCAATCCTTCACCTCGTCGGCCTACTTCCATAAAGCCTATGCGGCCTGCAAGTTAAAACGTTTCAAACAAGCAAAAGCGGCTCTCGACAAGAGTGAGGAAATGGGAGCGATCTGGATCGACAGGCGCTTGATCTCGAGAAAGCAATTGATGTCGTGCATATCTCGTAAAAAATTCGATCTCACCTAAGCCTGTCGAGCTTCACCGCTTCGGCAGCCATTTCTTCGCGATGCGGCAAACCATGGTGTAGGCCGGATCATAGACATTGCCCACATCATAGCGGACAACCTGGCCCATAAGGTGGCTCGCGGCCGTGGGTGACAGGCCATAGTCGCTGGTCAGCCAGTTGAACATGTCGGTCGTCGCGTGCTGCAGCGCCTGGTCGAGCGGCCGCGCATTGCCGATGGAAAAGATGTCGTCGGCGCTTTCGCCGCGCGGCCAGACCAGCGAGCGGCCCTTTTCGACCGTGAGGCGTATCTCGACCTCGAAGCAGGTCTCGATGCCCGTGCCGGCAATCTCGCCATCGCCTTGTGTCGCATGGCAGTCGCCGATGAAGAAGAGCGCGCCCGGCACCGCGACCGGGAACGACACTGTCGCGCCGGGACCGAAGCCTCGATAATCCATATTGCCGCCATTCTCCGCGCTGGTCGCGGTGGAGAAGGCCTGGCCGCCGGCGGGCGCCACGCCGAAGCAGCCGATCATCGGCTCGAGCGGCAGGACGAAATCCTCCAGGCCCGGCACGGCGGGATCGAGCGTCACCGTCAGCCCCTGCCGGTCGATCCGCCAGTTCGCCTTGTCGCGCGGCGGCAGGCCGCGGACGAATTCCGGGTCGACGACATTGCCGGCGAGCGCCGCGCGCGTCCACCCGGTCGCCCGGATCGGCGTCATGCGCAATATCTCGATCTTCAGCGCATCGCCGGGCTCGGCGCCGGTCACGTAGATCGGCCCGTTCATCGGATTGGGCTCGGGCGCCCGCTGCACGCCATCCTTGTCGAAGCCATGCGCGTCGATCGTTTCGGTGATCACGATATCGCCCGAGGCGACGGTGAGGGCCGTCGGCAAGGTGCCCAGCACATTGTGCCAACGGGTTGCGGTAAAACGATGTATTGTCATGGGAGGAGAGGTAACCCGAGTTTCGCGGCGAGACGTTTGGTGGGCCCTGAGGAACGTTGTCTTTCGAGTAAAAGCAAGGCGTTGGCGGATGGTGCGCCCATCCATTTTCCTCGTATACCATTATATGGCCCAGCGAAACAAAGGACAAAACCGAGAAATGATTGCGGTCACTCGGCGCAGAACATGCGATCGCGAAGCTGCGTGACGGTGGTTCGATTCCGCCCTTCAAGAGCCTAGGGGCCAGGACGAGCCACATACGGGCTACTCCACGTTTCCAGCGAAACCGGCAAGTAGCCATCCCCAATGAATGGCAATTCTCCACGTTGCTGAGTCATGTACGGCACGCCTATTTGCGGGGGTATCGGAATGAGCGGATCCAAATGACCGAACAGCTCGCAAATGACGCTGATCTGACGGGGGTAGGCGCGAGAAGTACGAGCGCCTACTCGAAGGGTGCTCATGCCGGCCCGTGTCCTTCAAGCCATGTCTGTGAAGGTCAGCAACCACCAGGCCCAATAAATCACGATGCTCATCCAGCCACTGCGAAATTGCCTTCAACTCACGACCGATCTCGTGTTCGGCAAAGATGTCGAATAGAGTGCTCTGGACGGTACGTTCCTGACGCATTGTTGGCTCCGGCGGTTGCGGGATGATTTGTTTCGGTGGAACGATACGAATCATACCCGAAATCGCCGGGCTCAACTTCGCCAAAATAGAATTCTGCAAATAATTTCAGTCGCTTATCAAGCTGAAATTCGATAATATGGTATCCGGCCGCTTGTTCTCAGGACAGGCAAAAATGCGACTGAAAACGATTGTGATGTCCGATCTCAGAGCTCAGTAGATGTTCCTTCACTCAAGCTATCTGACGGATGCGGCCGAATAGGGAGTTCCTCCTCACCATCCGCACCCGGATAGACCCCTCTCAGGACTTCGGCAAAGTGGCTGCTCACAGAGGAATTGCACTCGCATGCCAAAGATCGCAGCCGCTCGACCGAGCGTACGGCAATACGGCCGCGGCGTGTTTCTATGATTTCCTTCAATTTCAGATCGTGGATTACCCGATTCAAATAACTGCGGCCAACACCTAGTGTTGCTGCCAGCTGTTCCTGGGTGAGAGCCATCTCGGGTGTTCCCGTTCTTTCGACGGCGGCGAGAAGCCACTTTGCCGTCCGTTGCTCAATCGAATGGGCCGCGTTGCAAGCGACCGACTGAAATACCTGGGCCATTATGCAGTCGGCGTAGCGAGCGAAAAGATGTCGCAGGGACACGGATTGCACCTTCAGCTCTTCGAGCTTCCGAAGGTCGATACGAAAGAACAGGCCACCCAATTGGACTTCCGCCCGGGCAAAAGCCGGCAGCCTTCCTTGGCTGACAATGCCGCCTACGGCTCCCTCACGGCCAACCAGCGCAGTTTCGATGGCCTGTCCATTGGACAGGACGACGAGATAAGAAATAAGAGCCGAGCCTCTGGGAAAATACGCATGTCGCACGTTGTCACCAGGTTCGTGCAGGATCGAGCCTGTTGGAGCCGACCATACCTCAAGATACGGCTCGAGCATAGCCCAATCAGTTGGATGCAAAGCCCTGAGGAGGTTGTTGGCGGCTGGATCCTGTTCCGATTGCGGGCTTTTTTCCATCATTGCCGTCCCTTTTCTCTGGTGTGTGCCACTCATGAGGAAATGATGCAATTAAATGTTCACTACTGAACAGACACGCGGGTTCCATAGGTCTAAAGGGAACCTTGGGTGCTGACTCCGGGCCCTTCTTCAGGCGGAAAGATTTCAGGAGCCGTGATATGCTGAAGGCTGGAGGCGTGAGGATAAGGGCCCCTTTCATGTCAAAGAATCGGGGTTCCTCTTGAACGAACCCCGTCTCAAATTGTGCCTATATCTCGCTGGAGATTCATTGGGGGCGCAGCGCGCACTCGCTGGTCGTCAGAATTTGATCGATGCAGTTGGCGGTCAAATCGATATCGAGATCATCGACATCCTCGCACAACCGGAGCTCGCCGAGGCGGCGGGCATCCTCGCGACGCCGACGCTGTCGGACGATTCCACATTTCCCCCGCGACGTCTGGTCGGTGATATTAGCGACGCCGACCAGGTCCTCAGTTTCTTTGGCTATAGCAAGAAGGGCATTGGCTCATGAGCGCTGCTGATGAACCCGTGATTGATCCTATCCTGGAACGTGTCAAGACGGGAATAGAGGCATTCGATGATTTAGTGATGGGCGGCTTGCCGCGTGGTCGAATGACGATCGTCGGGGGAACGCCGGGCAGCGGGAAAACGGTCTTTGCAACCCAGTTCCTGGCTCATGGCATTACTCATCTCAATGAAGGTGGCGTTTTCGTAACCTTCGAGGAGCCGCCGAGCGAAATCGAAGTGAACATGGCAGGTTTTGGCTGGGACATTCGGCGGTGGCGTACCGAGAATTTGCTTGCGTTCGTCGATGCAAGTCCCCGCGATCAGAACCAAGTTGTCGTCGGGGATTTCGATTTGACCGGCCTTCTCGCCAGGATACTCCATGCGGCGAAGAGCGCCAGTGCCAAACGAGTAGTTCTCGATTCGGTGACTCAACTATTTGACCACTTCATATCGGACCCGACGGCAGTGCGCAGAGAACTCCTACGGATCGCGTCCGCATTGAAGCGAGAAGGTCTGACGACGCTTATGACGGCCGAGAGGAACAGGGAGTATGGAGAGATTTCCAGACACAGAATTGAGGAGTTCGTCGCAGACAACGTCGTGATATTGCGCAATGCGCTCGACCGTGAGCGACGCCGACGGACCATCGAGGTTCTCAAGATGCGCGGAAGTCGGCATGTCGAGGGTGAGGTGCCGATCACACTCGTCGAAGGTCAGGGAATGGTTGCCGTACCGCTTTCATCGCTTCGGCTGGAACAGCAATCGAGCACAAAGCGAGTGACGAGCGGCAATGCCGAGCTCGACCGGATGTGCGGCGGGGGGTTCTTTCGCGACAGTGTCACCTTGGTGAGCGGCGCCACCGGCACCGGAAAGACGCTCTTGGTTACGAACTTCCTTGCTGGCGGCGTCGCCGCGGGAGAGCGAGGCTTGCTCATCGGTTATGAGGAGAGCCGCGGCCAGTTGTTTCGCAATGCAAAAGGATGGGGTGTCGATTTCGAGGCAATGGAAGCGCAAGGAAGCCTAAAGATCGTTTGCCTCTACCCGGAAGCCCAGGGACTTCCTGATCACCTTCTGATGATCCGCGACCTAGTACAAGGTTTTCGCCCGGACCGAATAGCGATCGACAGTTTGTCGGCGCTCGAACGGGTTGCCCCGGAAACAGGGTTTCGAGAATTTCTGATCAGCCTGACTTCTTTCATCAAGAAGCACGAAATCGCCGGGCTTTGTACGGCGACCGACAAGTCGCTGGTAGGCGGTCACAGTGCCAGCGAACAACATATCTCCACCCTTACCGATTCGATTATCCTCCTACGCTATATCCAACAATCGGCTGTCATGAGTCGCGGGATAATGGTCTTGAAGATGCGCGGCAGTGAACATGACAAAAACGTCCGCCAGCTCACTATAGACGGCACCGGTATGCATTTGGGTACAGCGTTCGAAGGCGCACCGGATGTGTTCGCCGATCGGTCTCCTCCAGAACTCGGGTAAGGATGACAACGGTGACTGACAAGATACAGGATGATACCGATGTTCTGATAAGCGCAGAGGAAGCGCGACTGGACGGAGTTGGCTTCAGGCGCCTTGTCGAGAGTATCGCGGACGGCATTCTGGTAGTTGATCTCGGGGGTACTGTCCTTTATGCCAACCCCGCTACCGCCGGCATTTTTGGGCAACACCCAGGCCAGCTATTGCACGTACCGCTGGGACGTCCTCTCGTCTCTGGTGACGCTGCCACGCTCACTGTGCCGAGACCGGGAAAGAAGCCAGTCGAAGTTGAAATGAGAGTTGTTGAGGTTACCTGGGGCGGTACACCCGCCTTGCTTGCCACCTTGCGAGATGTTTCTGCACAAAGGGCTGCCGATGAGCGCCGGCGTCAATCGCAGAAACTCGAGGCGCTTGGTCGCGTCGCGGCGGGTGTGGTTCACGATCTGAAGAATTTGATCACGGTATTCGAATCGGGATTGCGATTACTTCGAGAAAGGATATCAACCGATCCGAATAGTCCTGAAGTGGCTTTACTTATAGATGAAATGCTGAAACGGACCACCAATGGGAGTGCGCTTACTCAGCGACTTTTGGCGTTCTCTCGTAGGCAAGCTCTCAAGCCGGAGGTGATCGATCTCAATGAACGCATTGGCTCCCTTGGAGACCTTCTCGAGCGAACGTTAGGCAGGGAAATCAAAGTCACGAAGAAACTCGACCCGGCTTTGGGACAGATCCTTATCGATCCCAATCAGCTCGACATCGCAATTCTCAATCTTGCAGTAAATGCGCGAGATGCCATGTCGGCCAAGGGCACATTGTCAATCGAGACCAGTAATGCGCCCGAAGACGTCGACGACGTAAAGTCGATGGCCGCGTCGTTCGTACGCATCACGGTGGCTGACAATGGTCGAGGGATAAGCGCGGAGGTGCTGCCGCACGTCTTCGAACCCTTCTTTACAACCAAGGATAATGGCGAAGGGACAGGCTTGGGTCTGAGTCAGGTATATGGATTCGTCAACCAATCCGACGGCCACGTGCGAATCGAGAGCCAAGTGAATTGCGGTACTCAAGTGCATCTTTTCTTGCCCCGCGCCGACCTTGAGCAAGGTAGTGTCTAACCTGCCCACTGGCAATTTCCCGCGGATGTCCAAATCCCGGAGACAGCCATGGCCATCCGTATTTAGCACGCGAGTGGGGGCGAAGGTCGGGGAACCCACGCCGCAACTACAGCATCTACGAAGCGACACTGTATGGCTGACCTAAAAAGGCTGAGATTCGGAAGCGCTTCTCGCGCAGAGTCCCAACAGGGCTTCCCAAAAATCCAAAGTGGCCTGGGTTCTGACTCCCCGCGCTGCGCACAGGGAGACTCTAGAGCAAGTATTTCGTAGAATATCCGATCGTCGCGATCACGCAGCCCATATGGATGGGATCGGTGATATCGGCACCGACAACATTTGTGCGGCCTTGGCGGACTTCAGCTTGATATCTCCTTCCTCTCGATCGCGCACTGCCGCTATGTGAGCGCCTGATTGTCAGCTTGCACATATTATCCTAAAGTAAAATAGGGCGGCATTGAGCAAAACCGGAGTTAACCGTGCCGAGCGATGACGCTGCGCAGGACATGATGGTGTCTTTCGGGCCATTCCGCTTGGCAGCAGCGAGGCGGCTGCTGCTGAAAGGGGACGAGCCAATCCCGATCGGCGGGCGGGCGCTCGATCTTCTCGTCACGCTCGTGGATCACGCCGGTGAAGTACTGAACGCGCATGAGCTCATCGAGCGTGTCTGGCCCGATGTCACCGTCGATGAATCGAGCCTCAGGGTGACTCTCCTCAATTTGCGCAAGGCCCTAGGCGATGGGCAGGAGGGCGCCCGCTACATCGCCAATATCAGGGGCCGCGGCTATTCTTTCGTCGCTTCTATCCAACGCTCCGCCGAAGCGACGCCCGCGCCCTCCCCCGCCACGCCCGCCAAGATAAAACTGCCGCCGCGACTGGACAGGATGATCGGTCGGGACGATACGGTCACCACGTTGCGCGCCATGCTAATCGACCGCCGCTTCGTCAGCGTCGTGGGCCCAGGTGGCATGGGCAAGTCGACTGTGGCACTGGCGACAGCCCACGCTTTGCGTCCGGAATTCTCGGACCAGGTCTATTTTCTCGATCTCCACACGCTGGGCGACCCATCGCTCGTACCCGGCGCGGTCGCCTCCAATCTGGGCCTGATCAGCCAGGCCGCGCAGAATCCGGTGGCCGGGCTGATCGCTTTCCTGGCCGACAAGCCGAGGCTCCTTGTTCTCGACAGTTGCGAGCATGTCATCGACGCCGTCGCCCAGCTGACCGAACGATTGTTCGCCGAGACGCCTCTCGTGCATCTTCTAATCACCAGCCGCGAGGCACTACGCGTCGAGGGCGAGAATGTCCACCGGTTGACGCCGCTCGAAAGCCCTCCTGAAGAAACCGGATTGACGGCGTGTCAGGCGCTCACCTCACCCGCGGTGCAGCTCTTCATGGACCGGGCGGCCGCCGCAGGATATGTCGAAGGCCTGAGCGATGCCGACGCGCCAGTATTGGCGGGTATGTGCCGCCGGCTTGACGGCATCGCGCTCGCGATCGAGCTCGCCGCGGGTCGGGTGGGCGTCTACGGGATCAAAGGCACCGCCGACCAGCTCGACGATCGTTTCAAGCTTCTGTGGCACGGCAGGCGGAGTGCGCCGCCGCGCCACCAGACGCTCGAGGCCATGCTCGACTGGAGCTACAACCTACTCTCGCCTTACGAGCAGATGATTGTGCGCCGACTCTCGGTTTTTATCGGCGCCTTCACGCTACAGGATGTCCTAGCCGTCGTGGGCGACGGCGAGAGCGATGCGCCAAAGGTCGCCGACACGATCGCCAGCCTCGCCGACAAATCGCTCATACGCATTGCGGACCTTGGCGGCTCGGCCTATCTCCGTTTCCTAGACACGACGCGCGAGTATGCCGCCGTTAAGCTCGCCGAGACCAGCGAGAAGGAGGAAATCTCGAGACGCCACGCGAGCCAATATGCGAAGCGATTCAACCCCGGCACCACGCGGGCGATCACTTTCGGCGGTCATGACGTGTCGGCCTATGAGCCGCATTTGGGCAATATCCGCGCCGCGCTCGACTGGAGCTTCTCCAAGTCCGGCGATCCGCAGACCGGCGTCACGCTGGCGGCGGGAGCGGCGCCATTGTTCCTGGGACTCTCGCTCCTTGGCGAATGCGAGTCGTGGTGCGAGCGGGGACTCTCGGTCTTGCACGAGTCCGATCGCGGAACAACGCCGGAGCTTGCTCTACAGGCGGCGCTGGCGCTCTCTTCGATGTTCACCCGCGGCAACAGCGACGGCGTGAGGCGGGCCATCGAGCGCGGTATAGGCCTCGCCGAAGCGTTGCGCGATGGTGAATACAAGCTGCATCTGCTGGCCGGACTCAATATCTTTCTCACCCGGGTAGGCGATTTCCGTGGCGCGCTCGCTTGCGCCGAGCGATGCATGCTCGTCGCAGAGGAGCTCGGCGAAGAGGCCGGGATCGTCATGGCCGAGTGGATGCTGGGTGTCGCGCATCACCTGGTCGGCAACCAAGCGGCCGCACAGCGCCATTGCGAGCGCGGGATAAAGCGCGATGAAGCCGCCGGCGGCTTGCGGATCGATTTCTTCGGCTATGACCATCGCGTGCGCGCGCTGGTAGCGCTGGCGCGGTCCAACTGGCTACGCGGCATGCCGGAGAAGGGTCTCAAGCTCGCAGACCAGGCGATCAGGGAGGCGACGAATCGCGAGCATCCGGTCACGGCTTGCATCTCGCTCATCTATACGCTCCCCGTCTATCTGTGGAGCGGCGAGTTCGAGCGATCCGCCCGGTGCATCGAGCAGGTGCTGGCGCATGCGGCAAAATATTCGCTTGCACCCTATACGGCACTTGGCCTCGCCTTGAAGGGCGCGCACATGATCCAGTGCGGCGAGTCCAAGGCGGGCGTTAACTTGCTGCGCGGCACGCTCGAGACACTCAATGCCGAGCGCCACCATATCCTCGCGACGTCGTTCTTTCAGGCGCTGGCCGAAGGGCTGATGAAATGCGGCGAGTCCGAAGAGGCCGCGACGATGATTGACCGGGCTCTCACCCTGGCCGAGCAGGCGGGCGAGACCTATGACCGCCCTGACCTTCTGCGCGTATTGGCCGAAGTCCGCCTGTCGGGTGCGCAGCCGGACGAGAAAGCGGCGGAGGAATCACTCCTTCAGGCCCTCTATTGGGCTAACAAGCAGTCGGCGCTGGCGTGGGAGTTGCGCGCGGCGATACCGTTGGCGCGGCTGTGGTCAAAATGGCGGCAGACCGACCGCGCCAGGGACCTGCTCGACCGCTTGCTCCAGCGCTTCGAGGAGAGATCGGCAACGCCCGACGTCAAGGCGGCAAGAGCACTCCTGGCGAAGCTTCCGGCCTGATCGACAACGCGGCCGGAAGGCACTCCGAATATATGCGGCACCTTCCGGACGTGATCATGGGCAGAGCAGTTTTATGTCGACCGACGTACCGACTTGAAACCGGCGCGGATCTCTTCCGTCAAGAGCTTCGGCTGCTCCCAGGCAGCGAAGTGCCCGCCCTTGGGCAGCTTGTTGTAATAGATGAGCTTCGGATAGGCCGTTTCCGCCCAGCTCCGCGGCGCTTGGAAGAGCTCATCCGGCGAGGCGGTCGCCGCCACCGGGATATTCACACCCTTGGGCTCAAAGAAGGGGAGCTTGTTCTCCCAGTAGAGGCGCGCGGCTGAGACACCTGTATTGGTTAGCCAGAACAAGGTGACATTGTCGAGCACGTCGTCGCGCGTCAGGCCTTCCGGAATGCCGTCGAACGAGCGCGCGATCAGTTCGAGGCTGCGCCGGTCGTGATCGATCATGAAGGTGGCTAGGCCCATTGGCGAATCCGTAAGGCCAACCAGGGTTTGCGGACGCGTGCTCATGAAAAGGGCATAATAGACATCCTTGTAGAAGGCAGCGAGCATCTTGTAGGCATGTTGCTCATCGACAGAAAGTCCATCCGGCACCGGCTGGCCGGAGAAAGCCGCTGCGTTGATACCGGGCGGCACCACGCAAGGCATGTTAGTGTGAATGGCGAGCAGGCCGTCCGGTGCCTGCACACCCATCTGGTCGACCACAATGGCACCCCAGTCGCCGCCCTGCGCCACATAGCTCTTGTAGCCGAGGCGCTTCATCAGTACGTCCCAGGCGCTGGCGATGCGCTGCGGCCCCCAGCCTGTTGCGGCGGGCTTGCCGGAGAAACCATAACCCGGCATCGAGGGGATCACCACGTGGAAGGCATCGGCCGCCCTGCCGCCATGAGCGGTCGGATTGGTCAGCGGCTCGATTATCTTGAGTTGCTCGATCACTGAGCCCGGCCAGCCATGCGAGATGATTACCGGCAGAGCATTTTCGTGCTTCGAACGCACATGGATGAAATGGATATCGAGGCCGTCGATCTCGGTGATGAAATTCGGCACGGCATTGAGACGCGCCTCGACCTTGCGCCAGTCATAGTCACGGGCCCAATAGCGCTGGAGTTTCTCAATGGTCGCAAGCGGAACGCCTTGCGAAAAATCGACGACAGTTTCCTTCTCTGGCAGGCGGGCGGCGACGATGCGCCGCGTTAATTCGTCAAGCTCACCTTGCGGGATGTTGACGGTGAAGGGGCGGACGGATTCGCTCGAAGTGCCGGCCTGGGATGTTCTCGGCAGAATGGTGGCGGCGCCGGCCGCGACGGTTGCAGCAAGCACTTGACGACGCGTGGGCGATTGTGACGATGAAGACATGACATCCTCCAATGTGAATGCAGCAGATGCGGCAGTGGAGTTTGTCGGAGGGTCTCTTCGGACGCGAGTAAATGTTCGTGAATTTTCGTTAGTCACGACGAACGCGCCTAGCTATAGGCCGCGCCAACAATTGCCATCTTCGCCGAAAAAGGCGTGGTTTTGAGACATTGTTGAACGGATTGTAAGCGGTATGTATGCGATTGCCGGCATCGTTATGGCGGAGGACCATGATATGGCCCGCCGCGGGACGACGTCACAACTTTCCAGAGCGGCAAAGCGCTTACTGACGCTTGTCCCCGCGAGATGCAGATGTTGAGTTCCTGCAGCGCGGAAAGCATACATGAAGCGAAGCGTAGATGCCGAAAATAGCGGTGTCATGGAAAATACATTAGGCAAACCACAGAGTGCGATCGCATTCGAACAACCTAGCGTGTGTCGCTACGGGAAAACTGCAACTACCCTCGATGTCTCTCTTGAGAGCACTCTGTTGCTGCACGCGCGCATCTAGTCTTAATACGGGAAGACTCGCATCCACGCAGGTTTTAGTTGCCGCACTCGTCTGAGCAAATGTGCACTCCTTCACCGCCGGTTGCAGGGGAGTCATCGAAAGGACTAGACTCGTTTCAGCCATGACGGACAAATTTCCAGGTCTCTCCGCCTATACCGATCGCCACGCAAGCTTCGCTGGCGCTATCGGACTAAAGGGCGTAGTCAGCCTGCCTGCAACCGATCAACCTTGCTTCGAGGAAGCCTATAAGGCGGCTGCAGAAGGTAAAAACACACAAGGCCCCCTTCATCCCGCTGCCTGGCGCCGCACTGCCGGAACCCTTTGGGACTGCATATCAAAGACTAAAAGTCTCAATTAAGTGGCTGGCCCTTGACGCAGACACAAAGACAAAGAACGCACGGCTCATCGAAGATTTTCTCGCCCTAGGGATCTTCACTGACCATCCGCTGACCTGGTGCGATGTTCCGGTCAGAGTCTGAGGCGCGCCCATATTGAAGAGGTCCTCGGCCGCTTCATCGCCACGCCTCCACAAGGCGAAGCACCTGCTGGTCGCCATACGCAAGCTGATCTATGTCGGATTGCTGCAGGATTGGATTGAGATAGATCCGACCACTGCCGTTGAATGGCGACCGCCGTATAACGCTGGCCGCTCGGCACGCCTGCGCGTACTTGCTACGGACTGGCACTCTGGCTCGGCAGTCGTCGAGGCGATGTCGCTGGCCTGCGATGGGACCAGAGGATCACGCGCCGCGTCCTTGTCGACAGTATTGAGCGTCGCGTCGACGGGTTTGACATCGTTCAAGCGAAGAACAAGGGGCGGACGGGTGGAAAGCGCCTCTTTGTGCCGATAACGCCCATGCTTTCCGAGATCCTCGATGCCGCCGAGAAAGGGGGCGAAACCGTGCTCGTCACGACCTATGGCGAGCCCTTCTCCGCGAAGTCCCTCACCGGCGCGATGGCGCATTGGTGCCGTCTCGCCGGGCTCCCAAAGGGCCTGACGCTGCATGGACTGAGGAAGTCGCTTGGCGTCTATCTGGGGGAAGCAGAAGCCTCAACCCGGCAGCTTATGGATGTGCTCATGACGACATCGAACATGCCGAGTTCTACTCGCGAGAGGCATCGCAGGTCCGCCTGGCGGCGAAGGGCATGGATCGTGTCATGCGGCTGGTCACCCGCAGGTCGCTCCTTGGCGAACCTTTGGACTCCCAAACATTGCGTGGCGAACCGCCACATACCTCATTGATAAATAACGCGATTGGTGGGCCCGGAGGGACTCGAACCCCCAACCAGACGGTTATGAGCCGTCAGCTCTAACCATTGAGCTACAGGCCCCACCCGGCGCGCATGGCTACAGCAATTCGCCCGCCAATGCCAGTGCGGCTTCAGAATTCCTGTCTGAACTGGTTCTCGCCGCTCCAGGCTCGATAGCGGAGCTGTCCGCGCGTCATGGGAGTCCGAAGAATCGGCCCGCAAAGGGCGCCGGAATGGGATCGAGCTTCCTGCCCAGGATCGCATCGGCGAGTTTTTCCGCCACCATCATCACCGGCACATTGGTATTGCCGGTCGTGACACTCGGAAAAACCGAGGCGTCGATGACGCGCATGCCGTCCAGTCCGCGCAGCCGGCCTTCGGCATCGACCACCGCTTGCGCGTCCATCTTGGGACCCATCCGGCAGGTGCCGGAGGGATGGAAGCCGCTGGTGCCGGTATTGCGACAGAATTCGAGGATGTCCTCATCCGCGATTGCCTCGGCGCCAGGCTTCAACTCCTCGCCCCTCACCCCGTCGAAGGCCTTCTGCGCAACAATATTTCGCGCAATTCTGACACAGGCGACGGCCTTCTGCCGGTCGAAGTCGGTCGAGAGATAGTTGAAGGTGATGCGCGGCGCCGCGAACGGATCCGTCGAGGAAATCTCGACCTGCCCCCGGCTCTTCGGCCGCTGGTGGCAGATGGCGATGGAGAAGCCGGCCGGCGACGGCTGCGGCACATAGCCGGTCGCCGTCTGGAACGGCATGAACTGCATCTCGGTATCGGGATAGCCGAGCGCGGCATCGCTCCTGACGAAGGCCACCGCCTCGTCGTGGTTGGATTCGCCCAGGCCCTTGCGGGTCAGCATCCAGCGCAGCCCGATCAGCGCCTTGCTGAGCCGGGTGAGCCGCGGATTGAGCGAGGCCGCCGGCGGACAGGTCCAGCACAGGTAGAATTCCAGGTGATCCTGCAGATTGCGTCCGACGCCCGGAAGCTCATGCACGACCGCGATGCCCGCCTTGCTCAGGGCGTCACCGGGACCGATGCCGGACCGCAGCAGGATTTGCGGGCTGTTGAAGGCGCCGGCCGACAGGATCACCTCCCGCCTCGCGCGAACCTCCTTGCGGACGCCGCCCTGGAGATAGGCGACGCCACGGGCACGTCCCTCCTCCACCAGCACCTTGTCGGCGGTCGCCTCGGTGATGATGCTGAGATTCCTCCGATCGCGGATCGGCCGCAAATAGGCCCAGGACGTGCTCGCCCGGATCCCGTTGTCGGTATTGCGGTCGAAGAGACCGAAGCCTTCCTGCTGAGGACCGTTGATGTCCGGCGTGCGCGGATAGCCCGCCTGCTCCCCCGCCGCCAGGAACACATTGTAGGACGAGAAGCTCAAAGGCCCGTTGCGCACCTTTACCGGACCTGAACGGCCGCGATAGAGATCATCGCCGCCCTCGAAGCTCTCGAGCCGCTTGAAGTAAGGCAGCACGTCCGCATAGGACCAGCCGGCCGCCCCCTCGCTCACCCAGCGCTCATAATCGTTGGGATTGCCGCGCGTGTAGCACATGCCGTTGATCGACGACGACCCGCCCAGAATCTTGCCGCGCGGATGAAACACCTGCCGGCCGTTGAGATGGGGCTCGGGCTCGGAATTATAGAGATAATTGTACTTGGCCCGCTCGAAATTGATTCCCATCGCGGCGGGCATCCGGACCGTCCAGTCGCTGTCGCGATCGGCCTGGCCTGCTTCGAGCAGCAATACGTTCAGCTTCGGATCGGCCGACAGCCGGTTGGCGACGATCGCCCCCGCCGAGCCGCCGCCCACGATGATGTAATCGAATTCCACAGGCGCCGTCACCGAACGAGGATCCTCAACAGGAACTCCCTCCCCGCGTGTAGCGTGGGGAGGGTGGCGCGCAGCGCCGGGCGGGGTACTTCAGTGTGACCGGCCAGAATCAAATCCCCGCCTTCACTTCCTCGAACATGGCATTGACCTTGGCATTGACCTCAGGGGCGAACTCCTCATAGAAGCGCCCGCCTTGCAGCACCTTGTCGGGATTGTCGATGCCGAGCTCCTCGAGGCGGCTGGTGTCGGTGATCGCATAGGCCTTCGCATTGGGCGAGCCGTAACCGAATTTGTCGATCAGGACCTTGCCGCTTTCGGCCGAGATGAAGGCATCGATATAAGCGAGCGCCTCCTCCTCCGAGCCCGGCCCGCCCTTGACGCGCACCGTGACGTCGACCCAGCTGAGCCGTCCCTCTTTCGGCGTCATGTAGCCGACATCGACGCCCTGGCTCTTCAGCGTCGAATAGGAGCTGTTCCAGCCATAGGCGGCCACGATCTCGCCCGAAGCCATGGCCTGCTGCATGTCGGTTTCGTTGGTCCAGTAGAAGCGCAGGAGCGGCCGCTGCTCGACCAGCTTGGCGCGGATCTTGGCGAGGTCGTCATCCGACATGTTGTAGGGATCGGCGATGCCGAGCACGAGCGCCGCCACCACCGTCACCGAATCCATGCCGTCGCGCTGGGCCAGACGGCCGCTGTATTTGGGATCCCACAGGATGTTCCAGCTCTGGTTCTCGACATATTCGGGCGCCAGGTCGCGGCGATAGATCACCGAGCTGTTGCCCCAGGCGGCCGGCACCGCCACCACATCCTCACCGACCTTCATGCCCCTCAGCATTTTCAATTGTGGGAAGACATCCGCGTAATTCGGAAGCTTCGAGACATTGATCGGGGCGAGCAGTCCCGCATCATGGAAGCGCTTGAGGACGGCGCTGCCCGGCTGGGCCAGCGTCGGAAGCGCGCCGGCGCGCATGCGCTGCAGCGCTTCCTCATTGTCCGCGAACAGCTGCACCGCAGGCGAGCCGCCATAGGTTTCCGCAAATTTCTTATGCAGATCGGGCGAAGAATAGGCCTCCCAGGTGGCGATGGAGATCGACGGCGCAGCAATTGCCGGCCGGATATAAGGGAGCGTCAGCACGCCAACCCCCACCGCCATCAGGGCCTTATGGATGTCGCGCCGGGTGAAGGCCTTTTGGGCAAGCCCGGACTTAAAGTCGGAGAGTTCGATTTTCCTGGTCATTTCTGCCCTCTTTCTGGGTCGTTTCCCTGACGATTTCGTATATTTGCTATTATCGCATGTCAATCGATAATATAGCATAATTAACTCGTCGGTAGCAAGACCGCCGCCTCGGGCGCCCAGTTGAGCCAGACGCCCTGCCCTTCATCGACGCAGGCTTCCACGCTGCGGGTCAGCTTCTGGGCCGCCACCGCGATGCGCTGCGGATGACCCGGCGCCTCGATGTAATAATGGCTGCGGTCGCCGAGATAGGCCTCCGGCCCCATCCGGCCGGCGATCGTGTTGGGCCCGGGCGAAGCCGGGTTTTTGAGGAGCCGCAGCTTTTCCGGCCTGATCGCCACGCTGACGCGCGCGCCCACCGCTGGGCGAAAGTCGTTCGCCGCGACCAGCATTGTTCCGAGCGGCCCGCCGTCGATCTCCATCTCCGCGCCGCGCGCCGCCTTCACCACGCCCTCGAAAAAATTCATCGTGCCGATGAACTCGGCCACCGTCCGGCAGTTGGGCGTCTCATAGATGCGCGTCGCCGTATCGATCTGCAGCACCTTGCCTTTCGCCATGATGGCGATGCGGTCCGACATGGTCAGCGCTTCTTCCTGATCATGCGTCACGAAGACGAAGGTGATGCCGACCTGGCGCTGGATCTGGCGCAGTTCCAGCTGCATCTCCTCGCGCAGCTTCTTGTCGAGGGCGCCGAGCGGCTCATCGAGCAGCAGCACCTTGGGCTTGCAGACGAGCGCGCGCGCCAGAGCGACGCGCTGGCGCTGCCCGCCCGACAATTGATCGGGCCGGCGTGATCCATATCCCGGCAGTTTGATCGTCTCGAGCGCCTGGTCGACAATCGTGTCGAGCTCTTTCTTCGGCAATCTCAGGCGCGCCAGCCCGTAGCCGATATTCGCGCGCACATCGAGATGCGGAAAGATCGCGTAGTTCTGGAACACCATGTTGGTCGGCCGCCGGTTGGGGGCCACTTTCGACATCGGCTGGCCGTCGATGAGGATCTCGCCGCGGCTCGGCTGCTCGAAGCCCGCCAGCATGCGCAGCAGGGTCGTCTTGCCGCAGCCCGAGGGGCCGAGCAGGGAGAAGAACTCGCCGCGCCTGATGTCGAAGGAGATTTCCTCGACCGCCTGGACGGCGCCGAAGGATTTGCCGACGCCGCGGATGGAAATATAGGATTCGGATGCGGTCATTGATCGCGCCTCATTTGGCCGGAACATCCTGCCGTCTCAGCCATTCGGAGAGAGCGACGGCGAGGAAGGAGAACAGCAGGATCAGGCTGCCCAGAGCCAGCACGCCCGGCAGCTTGTTCGGGAAGCGCAGCTGGCTGAAGATGAACATCGGCAGCGTCGCCTCATTGCCGGCGAGGAAGAAGGCGAGCACGAATTCATCGAAGGAGATGGTGAAGCACAGAAGCAGGCTCGCCACGATGCCGGGCAAGGCGAGCGGCACGGTGACGCGCCAGAAGGTGCGCCAGCGCTTTCGCCGAGATCGAGCGAAGCCTCCTCGAGGCTGCGGTCGAAGCCTTCGAGCCGCGACATCAGAACCAGCGTCGCGAAGGGCAGGCACAGCAGCACATGACCGGCGCCCACCGTCAAAAGCGACAGCGGAATCTCGAAGATCTGCCGCGCAATGACCAGGAGCCCGATCCCAAGAATGAGCACCGGAACGACCAGCGGTAGCAGCAGCAGCCCGGTGATCAGCCGCTTGCCCGGCAGATAAGGCCGCGTCAGTCCCTTGGCGGCGAGCAGGCCGAGCGCCGTGCAGATGATCGACACCGTGACCGCGAGCTTCAGGCTGTTCTGCAGCGCCTGGATCAGCGGCCCGTTCTCCGCCATCTGCCGGTACCATTCGAAGGTGAAGCCCTTGAGCGGAAAGGCGATATAGATGCTGTCATTGAAGGAGAACAGCGGCAGCAGCAGCACCGGCGCATAGAGAAAGAGCAGATAGAGCACCGCATAGAGGAACAGCGCGTCGAAGCGGAACAGCCGGCCCATGCTCACGCTCCCTTCGCCGCCGGCCGGCCGGTGCCGACCAGCTTGAGGAAGAGACAAACGATGAGCGTGATCGCCAGCATCGCGATGATCGAGACCGCGGCGCCGAGCGGCGCGTTGTTGGCCTTGCCGAACAGCGACTGGATGACATTGCCGATCATGACGCCCTCGGTGCCGCCGACCAAAGTGGGGGTGATGTAGTCCCCGACCGTCGGAATGAAGACCAGCAGGGTCGCAGCGACCACCCCCGGCATCGACAGCGGCAGGGTCACGCGGAGGAAACGCCTGATCCGCCCGTCGCCCAGATCGGTCGCCGCCTCGAGCAGCGACCGGTCGATCTTCTCGAGCGAGACATAGATCGGCAGGATCGCGAAGGCGGCCCAGCTGTGCGCCAGCGTGCCCGTCACCGCCATCGGGTTGTAGAGCAGGAATTCGAGCGGCTTGTCGATGAGCCCGAGCGAGATGAGGCCGGAATTGATCACGCCGTTGAAGCCGAGGATCACCTTCCACGCGAAGACCCGCAGCAGATAGCTGGTCCAGAACGGCACCGTGATCAGGATCAGCCAGACGAGCTTGTGGCGCCTGACCCGGAAGGCCAGGAAATAGGCCATGGGATAAGCGAGCAGCACGACGATGATGGTCGCCGAGAGCGACATTTTGATCGAGCGCCAGAGCAGCGTCAGATAGATCGGCTTCTCGAAGATGCCGAAGGGATTGGCGAGGAAGTCGACCGGCTTGTCGGTGAGCGCGAAGATCGCCGCGTAGTTGTTGAGGGTGAAGTCTTTGATCAGCGTGAAATAATCCTGGCTCCAGAAGCTCAGCACGATCAGCGCGAGAAGCGGCACCACCAGCATGGCGAAGGCCACCAGAAGCGCCGGCGCCAGCAGCGCATAGCCGCGCAGGCTCTCGGGCCCCAGAGAGGATGTGCCGGGCGGACGCATGGCTCAGAGCCGGCGCTCGAGCGCCGCGGCGCTTCGTTTGAGATCGGCGTCGGGATTGCCGGAGATGATCTCGAAGACGAGCGTCGGCTCGAGCTCGAGATCGCGGATGCTCTGCGCCAATGTCTCGATGGGCACGACGCCCTGCGGCGTGTCGAAGCTGCGGTGCTCCGGCACGTCGGCGCGCGTATCGGAGAGATGCACCGCCTTGAGCCTGGGCTTGAGCAGCGCCAGGCTCTCGGCCAGATCCTCCTGCAGGAAGGCGGCATTGGCGACGTCATAGGCGATGCCGATCTCGTCATCGCCATGCTCGGCCAGCGCCGTCATCAGGTCGGCGGCGCGCGGCAGGATCGACATCGGCATGTTCTCGACCAGGATATCGACCCCGAGCTCGCGCCCGCGGGCGCTTAATGTCGAAAGCCCGTCATGGAACCAGCCGAGCGTCGTCTCACGCGGCAGCGGCAGAAGCCCATTGGGCTTGCCGGGCCCGATGACCAGCGCCGGCGCGCCGAGATCGGCGGCAAGCTCGAGGCCGCCCCGCATCAGAGCCATCGTATAGGCCCGCATCTCCGGCGTGGCGCCGGCGAGATTGAGGTCCATATTCGGCTGGTTGAGCGCGGTGATCGTGATCTCCTCCTCTTCACACAAGCGTCGAAGGGCCTTTCGTCCTGCGCCGGTGAGTTCCGACGGCCAGATATGGCCCGGAAACATCATCAGCTCGAAGCGGCGATAACCCTCCTGCATGAGATGCCTGACGCAATCACCGGCGCTCATGGCATACATGTAGGAATAGGTGTTCACGCCGAAAGGCGATGCCTCGACAGCCATGGCCTGCTCCACCGGACCACCCGTCTCAGTTGTACTCGACCGGCGTGGCATCGGCGTTGCTGCCGTGGCGCGCCCAATAGCCGTCACGCAGGATCGCCGTGACGGCGCCCGGCCGGTCATTGCCATAGATGCGGCCGTCGAGCCGCGTCACCGGCATCACGCCGCCGCCGGTCGAGGTGATGAAGACCTCGTCGGCCTCGCGCAGCTCGTCGACGCCGAGCTTGCGTATTTCCGCTTTGAGGCGCTGCGCCTCGGCGAGCTCGAGCACGGTGCGCCGGGTAACGCCTTCCAGAACGCCGGCATCGGGCGTGACGACCTTGTCGCCGATGACGGCGAAAACGTTGAAGCCCGGTCCCTCGGTGACATTGCCGTCATAATCGAGCAGGAACACCGTGTCGGCGCCCTTGTCATAGGCCTCCCAGATGCTCCGCACCGAATCGAGATGGTGGAAGTTCTTCACCTTGGGATCGACCGAGCCGGGCGGAATGCGGAAGGTGGAGCCGATGATGGCATGCAGTCCCTTTTCGCGCTTTTCCGGCGACGCGAGCCAGACGAAGGGAATGGAATAGGCGATGAAGCGGTTCTGGCAGAGACGCATGTCGCGGCTGCCGATCGGCGGACGACCGCGCGTGCAGATCATCGCCACATAGGCGTCGCGATAGCCGCTGCGCTTGACGCATTCCATCAGGATCTCGCGTACTTCATCGCGGTTGTAAGGGATTTTGTAGCGCAGCGCTTCCATCGAGGCGAAGAAGCGGTCGAGATGCGCCTCGAGACGGAAGAAGCTGCCCTGCCATACATGCGCGACGTCATAGGTGACGTCGGAGCGGGTGAAACCGAAATCGAAGACCGAGATCGTTGCCTCACTCACCGGCACGAATTTGCCATTGACGAAGGCGACACCCGGAATGTCCTCGACGGGCGTGGTGTCTCTTGCGATTTTTTCGATGATCGTCATTGTTTCCTCCTCAGGGCGTTTTAGCCGCTCAAGCCTCGATCACGGTGATCTCACGCGGGGTGCGGCGGTTCAGTGCTTCCTTGCCGGTCTCCGTCATCACCAATATCTCCTCGATGGTGATATCGCAGCCATTGCCGTAAGTCAGATTGGGCTCGACCGATACGACGAGGCCGGGGGTGAGCTCGGTATCGTCATTGCGCGTGATCGAGGGTGCCTCGGTGATCTGGAAGCCGATGCCATGGCCCATGCGCTCGCCGCGCGCCGCCGGCCCCGCCCCCGAAAGCACGTTGTATTGCGCGTGCCAGACATCGCGGGTGCGCATGCCGGGCTGCATCGCCTGGAGCCCGGCCTCGGTCGAGCGCCAGACGAGGTCATAGGCATGTTTCGTCGCCTTGTCCGGCTCGCCGATTCCGAAGATGCGCGGCACGTCGGTGAAATAGCCGTCGATCTGGCCGCAGACATGGAGCAGCAGCACATCGCCCTTCTGCATCGGCCGGTCGGTCGATGGCAGGATCGTCGAGGTATAGCCGCCCGGGCCCGAGGTCGAGATCAGATAGGGCACCGCATCGGCGCCGTTCTGCATCAGATGCAGGCTGAGCTTACGCGCGAGGCTCTTCTCGCTGTCGCCCTTCTCATAGAGGCTCGGCAGCACATCGAGGCTGTCGCAGACGATGTCGCCGGCGAGCTTGATGCGGGCCACCTCGCCCGGCGATTTCACGCTGCGCAGGCGCGCCATGAGCCTGCTGCAATCGACGAAGGTCAGCGGCTGGATGCGGTCGCGGATGGCGAGAAAATCGTTGAAGGGAAGTCCGAGCCGGCATTCGGGCCCCAGCTCGGCGCCGATCCAGCCGAATTCGCGCTTCACCTTGGCGAGCGTCGCGCTCACCAGCGACACCCCTTCATCGCCGGGCTGCGGCGACGGCCAGGTCTCGATGCGGTCGATCCCCGAGGTGGCGCGCATCACGACGGCGCCATGCTCAGAGACGATAGCGACCGGGTCGCCTATGCGCGGCAGGATGAAGAACCACGGCCGCGTCAGGCTCAGCCAGAAGGGCGTGACGAGGCCGGTCAGGTAGTTGAAGTTGAATTCCGACGTGATCAGCAGCGCGTCGAGCTTGGCTTCCGTCATCAAGGCACGGGCGCGTACCATGCGCCCTTCGAATTCCGGCCGGGTGAATGCCGCGGGGCGCTTCCGGGCGCTTGTCATTTTTGATCCTCCACTCATTTTCTTCTGCCCGACCCGCCTCAAAGATTGAAGACGACGAGGCGCTGATCCGTCATGTCCTCGATGGCATAACGCGGCCCCTCGCGCCCCATGCCGCTGTCCCTGACGCCGCCATAGGCCAGTTGATCCGTCCGCCAGGTCGATGTCCCGTTGACGATCACCCCGCCGGTCTTCAGCCGCCTGACGAGATCGAAGGTCGTTTGATTCGAAGCGGTGAAGATACCGCATTGCAGCCCGAAACGGCTTCTGTTGGTGAAGTCGACCGCCTCGCTGAGATCGTCATAGGGAAGGATGCTGACCACCGGCCCGAAGACCTCGTTGCATACCACCTCCATCTGCGGCTTGACGTCGACGAGAACGGTAGGCTCATAGGCGGCTCCGTGCCGGCCGCCGCCGGTCAGCGCCTTGGCGCCATCCTTGCACGCATCGCCGACCCAGCTGTCGACCCGTTTGGCCGCCGCCTCGTCGATTAGCGTGCCGACATCGGTCGCCCGGTCGAGCGGATCGCCGAGCTTCAGCTCCTTCACCTTGTCGAGAAGCAGCGGCACGAACTCATCATACCGCGAGCGCTCGACCAGCGCCGTCTGCACCGAGATGCAGCTCTGCCCGGCAAGGCGCATGGAATTGCGGGCGCAGGCCGTCGCCGCAGCCATTATGTCGGGGGTGTCGCCATGGACGATGGTCACGCCATTGCCGCCGAGCTCCAGCGCCGCGCGCTTGAGGCCGCTATCCGCCTTGATGGCGGCGCCGGCGCGTGTCGAGCCGGTGAAGGTGATGAAGTCGACACCCGGATGGGTGACGAGCGCCTTGCCGATCTCCGCCTCGCCATGGACCACATTGAGCGCGCCCTCCGGAAAGCCCGCTTCCTGGACGATCTCGACCATGCGCCCAATGGCGAGCGGCGTCTGCGGCGGCGGCTTCAGCACCAGGGCATTGCCGGCGGCGAGCGCCGGCGCGATCTTGTGCGCGGTGAGATTGACCGGCGCATTGAAGGGCGTGATCGCGGCCACAACGCCGACCGGGAAACGCAGCAGGAACGCATAGCGCCCTGCTCCCATCGCCGAGCCGTCGAGCGGCACATGGCGGCCTTCGATGCGGATCGCCTCGCCCGCCGACAGGGAGAATGTATCGATGGCGCGATCGATCTCGCCTTCCGAATCGCGCACCGCCTTGCCGCTTTCGCGGCTGAGCAGCCGCGCGATCTCCGCCTTCTCGGCGAGCAGCCGGCCGGACACCTGCTGCAGGCGCTTCTGCCGCTCATGGCCGGGCATCGCGGCCATGGCGTCGCTGCCTTTGCGCGCCGCGGCGACGGCATCTTCGAGATCGGCCATGGTGGCTCGCGCATAGGCGCCGACCGTCTCGTTGCGATAGGGATCGCTGACCGGCACCATCGTCGCCGAGCTGCGCCAAGTGCCGGCGATCAGCATCGGCGCGTCCTTGTTGTCTTTCGTCATGCGGGGCCTCCCGATGTCAGAGCAATACGCGGCTGCCGAAGACCGGCTCGCGATGCTGGAGCGGCGGCAGCTGCCAGGTGCCGGTGCTCGGCGGCTTGATGTCGGAGCGCACATGCACATCGATCAGGCACGGCTTGCCGAGACCCAGCGCCTTTTCGACGGCGCCGCCCAGCTCGTCTTCATGCTTCACGGTCAGGCCCTCGACGCCGCAGGAGCGCGCCATCGCGGCGAAGTCCGGATTATAGGCTTCCTTGTTGGCGCCGTGATGGAAGGCGGTGCCGATCTCGCGCCCGTCGAACAGCCCATGCTGCAGGTCACGGATGGCGCCCCAGGCGAAATTGTTCCACACGATCCAGATCGCGGGGATGTCATATTCGACCGCCGTGCACAGCACATGGGGCGCCATGGTGAAGCCGCCATCGCCGACCACCGCGACATGCGGCCGGCCGGGAGCGGCGAGCGCCGCGCCCAATACGCCGCAGACGCCGAAGCCCATCGCCGAGAAGCCCCAGGAATTGAGCATGGCCTGCGGATGCCGGGCTTTCCAGAACTGCATGAACCAGTTGTGATGCTGGCCTGAATCGAGGCTCAGGATCGTCTCGGCCGGCAGGATGCGCTGCAGATCGGCGACGATCGTCTCGGGCCGCACCGGCGCGGCGCTCTGCGTCTCGTCGGCCTTGAGGAAATCCTGCCATTCGCGCTGCCAGCCGGCGATCGCCTTGCGCCATTGTCCGAAGCGGCTGCTGGCGTCGAAGTTCTTGCGATTGCTGAGCTCCTCATTGAGCTGGCGCAGGAAGGTGCGCGCATCGGCGGTGGCGCCGATGGCGACCGGGTAATTGCGGCCGATCTCGGCCGGATCGATATCGATATGGACGAGCTTGGTCGCCGGGAAATTCCACGAATAGCCCTGGATCCAGGTCGAGGACGAGCGGTCGTCGAAACGGGCGCCGACCGCGATGACGAGATCTGCATGCCGGCCCGCCTGGTTCGCCGGATAGGCGCCGTTGCGTCCGATGAAGCCGAGCGACAGCGGGTGATACATGTCGAGCGTGCCCATGCCATTGGGCGAACTGATCACCGGAATGGCGAAACGCTCGACGAGTTCGGTCAGATCGCGCGAGGCTTCCGACAGGGTCACTCCATGGCCGACGAACAGCACCGGACGCTCGGCGCGCGCGACGAGGTCGGCGATCTCGGACAGGGTCTCGCGCGCCACGCCGGAGCGGATCGTCGTGCTCCTGGCGTCGGACGGCGTCACCGTCACCTCAGCCTCTTCCTGGAAGACGTCATAGGGCACGTCGAGATGCACCGGGCCTGGACGGCCGGACACCATCAGATTCATGCTCTGCCGCATGGCCAGCGGCAGCATCTCCGGCCGTGACGGCTGGAACGAGCGCTTCACATAGGGCCGCATCACCGAGGGAAAGTCGCCCTGGAAATGCTGGTAGGATTCCTGGAACGGCCCGCGGTTGAACTGCGAGGTCGGCACATTGGCGGTGATGGCGAGGAAGGCCGACGAGTCGGCCTGGGCGCAGGCCGTCGCCATGACGATATTGGCCGAGCCCGGCCCGCAGGAGGTCAGCGTCGCGACGGGCTTGTGCGCCACGCGGAAATAGGCGTCCGCCATGTGGCCGGCCACCTGCTCATGGCGCGGCGAGATCAGCTTGATCTTGTCCTGATAGTCGTAAAGCGTGTCGAGGATGCCGACATTGCCATGCCCGCAAATGCCAAAAACATAGGGCACCTCTTCCTTGGCCAGAAATTCGGCAATGATTTCAGCGCCCTTCATCTTTCCCATCGGTTTCCTCGGAGATTTTCAACTTGGCCGGACCGGTCCGGTGCGGGCCCCTCTGAGTCACTTCGTACATTTCACAATATCGGATGTCAATCGACATTGTAGAATAACATATGCATGCGGCAGACGCCATTCCCTGTCCTCGAGGGCGACCAGGCCTCCAGGGACCGCTGTGCGTTGACGTTTAGGCCTTTGCGGCCTTGTCTTCCGAATAGCCCAATTCGCCCGACAGCCGGTTGGCGGCGGCGATCACCTTCCGGGTGAGCTCAGGCAATTGCTGCAGGCTCACGCGCCACAAAGGCCCCGACAGGCCGAGCGCCGCGATGGCCTTGCCGGTGTAGTTGCGCACCGGCGCCGCGATGCAGCGCAATTCGCCGTTGAACTCGCGGTCGTCATAGGCGGCCCCTGTCCGGCGCGCTTCCTTCAGATCGGCGATGAGCCGTTCCGGGCTGGTGATGGTGCTGTCGGTGACGGCAGCGAGCTTGGTGCGCGCCAGATAGGTCTCGATATCCTTGTCGGATTGCTGCGCCAGCAGGGCCTTTCCGATCGCGGTGCAATAGGCCGGCCGCTGCGCGCCGACGCGTTCCGACAGCCGCACGGTCGCCTTGCCTTCATGGCGCGCCAGGATGACCGCCATGTCATTCGCCATCACCGCGATATGCGTCGTCTCGCCCGTCTCATCGGCGAGCCATTCGAGATGCGGCATGGCGTCGGCGACCAGATTGGCTTCCGTCGCCGCCCCCGCCGCGAGCCCGTAGATATAGGGCCCGATGCGGTATTTCTTGTCGGCATCCTGCTTGACCGGGCCGATCACGCAGAGCGTGCGCAGGAGATGGAAGGTGGTGCTGGTGTGAAGCCCGATCGCCTTGCTGATCTCGGCCAGCGTCAAGGCATGGTCGGCGCGCGCGATCAGGTCGATGATCGCGAAGCCGCGCTCGATCGACTGCACGGTGCGGACCTGACTCTTGTCGCCGCTGTCGGCCGGTCCCTTCAGCTCATCCATTTCCGTATCCCGCGAAAAGTCATCTCACAATATCGTAAGATTGACTTAGCCTTACGCGGCTCGATCCACAATAGGCTTGGGCGCCTTCACCGCGCCGGGGCGAGTTGGGCCAGAAGTCGCGCCAGGTCGACCTGGCGCCGGCAGCCGGTCTTGCCGAGCACGCTTTTGAGCTGGTTGCGCACCGTTTCGACGCTTTTGCCGTCGGCGCCGGCGATCTGGTCGGCCGTCTGTCCGACGGCGATCCGCGCCGCCACCACCGCTTCCGCCGGCGATAGATCGAACAGCGCCTGGAGCAGCGGCGTCGCCTCGCTCGGCCGGGCCGAAGCGGTGGTCAAGACCAGAATCGCCTCCGCCTGCCCGAAGAGATCGAACGCGGCCCGGCGGATCGGCACCACATGCAGGACCGCCGGCGGTCCCTCCTCCTCCGGGATGAGCGGCAGCGAGCGCACGCCCTGCTCCGTCGCGATCAGGCCGAGCGTTTCGTTGAGCAGCCCATCGGCGCGCCGGTCGGTGAGCGCGATGCGGTTGCCGCCGCGCGTCGTCCATTGGCTTCTGGCTGCGTCGAATTCGGCATTGGCGACCAGAACGGTTCCGGCGCGGGTGACCGCGCAGGCGGCGAGCCCCAGGCCCGACAGCGTCTCGACCGCCGTCCGCGCCCGCTCGAAGGCAAGCCGCGCCGCGACGAGCGCCGAGCGCGCCAGATGCGGCCTCAGGCTGTCGAGGCTGGCAAAGATCGCCGGCGTGAAGGGGCCGAGCCGGTAATCGCCCTCGGCGCTCAGGATGATCGTGTCGCCGGTCGGCACATTGATCGCAGTGGCGATGCCGCGCCCGAAACCGGTCGGTATCAGGCACTCCGAATAGAGGGGCTCGGCGAGCATCTCGTCTTTCGTATAGACCTCGTGGTCGCCGACAAACCCGGCCCGATTCATCGCCATCAGTCGGCGCGAACGATCGGCTCCGCCGGGAAAGCTGTAATGCTGTCGGGCCAGCTCTTCGGCAAGCGGCGAGCAGCCGATCCATTTGAAGCTGCCTGCCCGCGTGGCGACAAGCGCCGCGGCGCGGCACTCGGCCAACTGCACGAAGCCGCGCAGGACCCGCGGCCAGAATTCCGGCAGCACGGCGGCTTCATAGATGCCGTCCACCAGATTCTCATGCGCCGATCCGCCGCCAGACCGATTCATTGCTCGCCCCGGAACTGTTACGGGCGCGACACTAGCAGAATGACACAAAATCACGAAACAGGCCGCGAAAGCCTCAGCCGGGCGAGCAGGTCAAGGCCGCTCATGCGGCTGCGAAACAATCTCCATGGAACCGAAGTTCCGGTCGCGAACCGCGGCGATGAGCTGCAGTGCATCAGACCAGAACAAGCGACCGCGTAAATAACGACAGCGCCTATTCCTTGAGCGCCCAGGCCTGATAGGCGCCGTCGTGGACCACCGTTCCCTCGACTTCCTTCTCGAAGCCTGGAAAGGTCCGGCCCCAGTCCTGGAGCGCGCGGATATAGGACAGCCACGGCCCGTCGGCGGGGCCGAAATTTTCGCCCGGCAGCACGATCGGGATGCCCGGCGGATAGGGAATGATGCCGACACCGGCGACGCGGTTGGCGAGCTTCTCGACAGGCAGCAATTCCGCCTCGCCCGCCATCAGCAGACCATTGGCGCGGCGCGGCAGCATCTGCGGCTCGGGCAGCTGGCAGAAGGCCCGCGCCTGCAGCTGGCCGGCGCGGCTCTCCTTCATATGCCTGAACATCTTGTCGGCGAGATCCCTGAGGCCCATGCCGCCATAGACGCGCGGCGCCTCCGCGACGAGGTCGGGCAGGCATTGCGCCAGCGGGCGGTTGGCGTCGTAATCGTCCTTGAAGTCGAGCAGCACGCTCATCAGCGTGCCCCATTTGCCCTTGGTGATGCCGATCGAGAACAGGCACAGCACCATGTGATCGGTGGTGCGCGACGGGATATTGCCGAAATGATGGAGATAGGCCGACAGCACCGGCGCCGGAATACCGCTCTCCTGCATCTCGCCGTCTTCGCCCATGCCCGGGCAGACGATGCCGACCTTGATCGGGTCGAGCATGCACCAGCCGTCGGGCAGGCCGTCGAAGCCGTGCCATTTGTCGCCCGGATGGAGGACCCAGCAATCGGGATCGGTGGTGAGCTGCCGCAGATCGGCATCGGCGAAATTGACGTTCTTGCCGGTTTTGCGATCCTTCACCTTGGGCGTGTTCCACGGCCAGAAGAACCAGTCCCTCTTGCGGGCGAATTCGCGATGCGCGCGCGCCAACGTCTGGCGGAAGGCTACCGCCTCCTCGATCACCTCATCGGTGAGCGCCTTGCCGCTCGGGCCGTCCATCATCGAGGCCCCGATCTCGTTGGAAGCGATCAGCGCATAAAGCGGCGACGTCGTCGTCTGCGCCATATAGCTGACATTGAAGCGGCTGTGTTCGATCGGCTGGCGCCCGTCGCGGATATGGATGTAGGACGACTGCGACAGCGCCGCGAGAAGCTTGTGCGTCGACTGCGTCGAGAAGACCGTCGGGTCGCTCGGCTTGTGCGACTTGGGGTCGCCGCGCATGGCGAAGCGATTCTCATAGATCGGGTTGAAGCGGGCATAGCCGAACCAGGCTTCGTCGAGATGGATGCGGTCGACCGATTTGCCGAGCAGCTCCTCGACGCGCGCCGAATCGTAGCACAGCCCGTCATAGGTGGAATTGGTGACGACCGCATAGACCGGATCGGCCTTGACCGCATGCCGCTTCAGGGGATGCGTGTCGAGCTTGGCGCGGACGGTCCCGGGCTCGAATTCCTCGGGCAGGATCGGCCCGATGATGCCGTAGCGGTTGCGCGTCGGCACCAGGAAGGCGGGAATGCCGCCCGACAGGATCAGCCCCTGCTCGATCGACTTGTGGCAGTTGCGGTCGCAGAGCGCGAACTGGCCGTCGCCGACCGCCGCGGCGAAGATGGTGCGGTTGGCGCCCGACGTGCCGGTGAGCCCCGAATAGCTCCGATGCGCACCGAAGACGCGCGCCGCATAGGCCTCCGCCTCGCCGATCGGCCCCGAATGCTCGAGCAGCGAGCCGAGCCCGCCGCGCTCGATGCCGGTATCGGCGCGGAACAGGTTCTCGCCGAAGAAATCGAAGAAGATGCGCCCCGCCGGCGTCTTGGTGAAGGCGACGCCGCCCTGATGGCCGGGTGCGGCCCAGGAATATTCGGCGAGATTCATGTAGCCGAGCAGCGCCTTGTTGAAGGGTGGCAGGATATTGTGCTGGTAGCGCTGGATCGCCGCCATCACCCGGCTGGCGATGAAGGGGATGGTGTCGGCGTGCAGCCACACATATTCATCTGTGAGCTGCATCACCTCGACCGTCAGGTCGTCGCGGCTCGCCTGGTCCGCCATCAGCATGACCGGCACGGTCGCGTTGCGGCTGCGGATGGTCCTGAGCAGGTCGAGCGCCTCGGCGCGGCTCTGCTTGTCCTTGCCCTCGCGCGTCGTCCAGTCGATCAGGATCGCATCGATCGAGGCGTCCGAGAGGAACACCGAACGGCCGTCCTGGTAGCTCGCCGCCTCGACGACCTCGATATCGCGTGAGGTCAGCTCGTCCGCCAGCGCCCTGACCGCGCGCCCGCCGACGCTTTTCGGCACCGCCAGCTCCTCGTCGATGATGAGCACTTCGAGCTTCTGCAGCTTGATCGTTCGTTCGAGCATGGCTTACCTCGCGCCTTGTCGGGCCCGTGGCCCGCCCCCATCGCTTTTACCAGAACTAACAAGAAGATGATGAAGGTTGCCTGACGCTATGGTGAGTCTCGCCGGGCCGTCAAATGGCGTCGGCCGGCGGCAGCCTGTGGCGGCCCCCGAAGCCGTGCTATAGCACCTCCGCAAAGGAGTGCTTATGAACCGCCCGGATCGCCCCGAAACCGAAATTCTGACGCCCGAAACCGCCGTCGAGCGCTTGATCGCACTGCATGAGGACGCGGTGGAGGCGTTGCGCCAGGCGCTCGACCGGTTCTTCACTCAGAGCGTTCCGCCCACGTCCAAGGAGCGGACCCGCTTCCGCTATCCCGAGCTGCGCCTCGTCTATGGCTCGGGGCAGGCTCAGCCGTCGCTCTCGCGCGCCTATGCCAAGTTCGAGAGCCCCGGCATCTACGCCACGACCATCACCCAGCCGCGCGCCTTCCGCGATTATCTGGTCGAGCAGCTGCGCCTCCTCGTCGCCGATTATCCGACCACCATCTCGGTCGGGCGCAGCAACCAGGACATTCCCTATCCCTATGTGCTCGATCAAGGCGACGAACTCGGCCGCGACAATATCTCGGCCGCCGAGCTGGCGCGCCACTTCCCGGCTCCGGCGCTGTCGGCGATCGGTGACGAGATCGCCGACGGATTATGGACACCGCCCAAGGGCGAGCCGATGCCGCTCGCTTTGTTCGACGCGACCCGCACCGATTATTCGCTCAAGCGCATCGTCCACTATACCGGCACCAACTGGCGCCATGTGCAGCCCTGGATCCTGCTCACCAACTATCACCGTTATGTCGACCAGTTCGTCAATTGGGGCATCGAGCAGATCCGCGCCGATGGCCCCTATGACGCGCTCGTCCTGCCCGGCGGCATCATGATCGGGCGCGACGGCCTGGCGGTCGAGGATTGCGACACCGCCATCACCTCCTCGCCCTGGCACCGTTTCCAGATGCCGGGCTACCATCTCCTGCGCCGTGACGGAAAGGGCGGCGTCAGCCTCATCAATATCGGCGTCGGCTCCTCCAACGCCAAGAACATCACCGACCATCTGGCGGTGCTGCGCCCGCATTGCTGGCTGATGATCGGCCATTGCGGCGGCCTGCGCCAGTCGCAGCGCATCGGCGACTATGTGCTGGCGCATGCCTATTTCCGCCAGGACCGCATTCTCGACGGCGCCGTGCCGCCCGATATTCCCATACCGGCGCTCGCCGAAGTCCAGGTGGCGCTGCAGGAAGCCGCCGCCAAGGTGACGGGCGAGCGCGGCGAGCAGCTGAAAGCGCGCCTGCGCACCGGTACCGTCGTCACCAATGACGACCGCAACTGGGAACTGCGCTGGTCGCAGGAGCGCCGCCGCATAAACCTGTCGCGCGCCATCGCCGTCGACATGGAATCGGGCACCATCGCCGCGCAAGGCTATCGTTTGCGCGTGCCTTATGGGACGCTGCTCTGCGTCTCCGACAAGCCGCTGCATGGTGAGATCAAGCTGCCGGGCGCCGCCAACGCCTTCTACGACCGTGCGGTCGGCGAGCACATGATGATCGGCCTCGCCGCCATCGATCTCCTGCGCGGCGAGCTGAAGCAGCTTCATTCGCGCAAGCTCAGGAGCTTCGACGAACCGCCTTTCAGGTAAGGCACGGAGCGCCGATAGGCGGCGCTCCGAAACCATCATGCATTGTCAGCGATAGGGGTAACCCGCTTTCGCCTGGTCGGCCGCGTAACGCTTGAAGATCTCGACGACGCGTTTGGCGCGTTCGGATTCACCCGCCACCTCGTCCCAGAAGGACTCGGAGTCCTTGATGACCTGCGCCCACTCTTCGGCCGGCAGCGCCGTCTGCTCCATCTTCTCGCCATTGACGCGCAACTGCGCCTCGCCGCCCCAATACCAGATGTTGCGGTAATAATGCGACTGGTCGATCGTCGTCTTATAGAGCTGCTGCAGATGCGGCGGCACCTTCTTCCAGCTTTCGGTATTGGCGAAATAGGAGCCGAACCAGGCGCCGGTCACCGAGTTCGACAGCGCGTATTTGCACACATTGGCCCAGCCGACTTCATAGGCTTCGGTGAAGCCGCACCAGGCCACGCCGTCGAGATCGCCGGTGCGCATCGAGACTTCGACGTCGTCCCACGGAACGGTGACCGGGATCATGCCATAGCGGGAGAGGAATTTGCCGGCGGTCGGCACGCCGAAGACGCGCAGGCCGTTGAAATCGGCCAGGCTGCGGATCGGCTTCTTCACCGTGAAGATATGCAAGGGATCCCACGCGCCGGTCGACAGATAGGTGACATTCGGCACGTCGGCATAGGCTTCCTGCCAGATCTTGTCGAGGCCGTAATACATGAACATCGACGCCACATCGAGGCTGTAGCGTGTGGCGAACGGGAAGTAGCCGCCGAAGACAGCGATGTCGACCGGCGAGGCCATCGTCGCCTCGTCCGACTGGATGGCGTCCAGCGTTCCGTTCTGCAGCGCCCGGAACAGCTCCGATGTAGGGACGAGCTGATCGGCGTAATAAAGCTCAATCGTCATCTCGCCATTGGCGGCCGCGTTGAAGGCGTCGATCTGCGGCTTGATGACATGCGCGCCGAGGGGCGCCCCCGAATAGGTCTGCAGCCGCCACTTGATCGGCGCCTGCGCCCGCACGATCGCCGGCGCCGCGAGGACAGCCGGAGCCGCGATGCCCGCTGTGGCGAGGAACTTCCGGCGGTTGGCCAGAATGCGTTCCGATGGGCTGGGATTGGTCGTGTCGTCGGTCATTTTCTCTCTCTCCTGTCGTTTCCGTTCGTAATTATCCTCGGACATAGGCGGGCAGCCATGTCGCGATCTGGGGGAAGATCATCAGCAAGGCGATGGTGAGTATGATCATGATCACGAACGGCCAGATCGATCTGTAGATATCGACCAGCGTGATCTCCTTCGGCGCGAGGCCGCGCATCAGGAAGAGGTTGTAGCCGAAGGGCGGGCTGATATAGGCGATCTGGCACGTCATCGTGTACAGGATCCCGAACCAGACCATCTGATTGTCGACGCCGAGATCGAGCCCCGCGACGAGCGGAATGTAAAGCGGCGCGACGATGACCAGCATGGCCGTATCGTCCAGGAACATCCCCATGATGATGAAGCTCGCCTGCATCAGCACGATCACCATCCAGGGCGACAGGTTCCAGTTGTGGATGAAGACATTCTCGATCGCCCGCACCGCGCCGATGCCGTCGAAGACAGACGAGAAGGCCAGCGCGCCGAGGATCACCCACATGAAAAGCGCCGTGACCGACATGGTTTCCCGCGCCGTCTCGTCCAGCAGGGCCAGAGTCAGCCTGCCCTTCCAAGCGGCCGCCAGAGTCGCCGAGGCGGCCCCGACGGCGGCGCTTTCGAGCAGGCTCGTATAGCCGGCGACGAAAAGGCCGATCATCAGCGCGAAGATCAGGAACGGGATGATGCCGGCGCGAAGCAGCTTCAGCTTCTCGGCCAACGGCATCGCCAGCTCTTCGTCGCTGAGCTTGGGCGCCAGCGCCGGATTGATCTTGACGCGGATCCAGACATAGACGGCGAAGATCGCCGCCATCAGGAGGCCCGGCAGCACGCCGGCCAGCCACAGGTCGGACACCGGCTGGCGCGCGATCACGGCATAGAGGACCATGACAACCGACGGCGGGATCAGGATGCCGAGCGTCGAGCCGCCCTGCACGACGCCGGTGATCAGGATCTTGTCATAGCCGCGCCGCAGCATCTCTGGCAGCGCGATCGCCGAGCCGATGGCGAGACCGGCGACCGAAAGGCCGTTGATCGCGCTGATGATGACCATCAGGAAGATGGTGCCGAGCGCCGGGCCGCCGGGCAATTTGCCGAACCACACATGCATCATCTGGTAGAGCTCTTCGGCGATGCCGCTCTTGGCCATCATGTGTCCCATATAGACGAAGAGCGGCAGCGTCAGCAGCGCATGCCAGGAGAACAGCTTGAACGCCGCGTTGAAAGGCAGCTCGGCGGACGCATTGCCATAGAGGGCGAGCGCCGAGGCGGCAGCCACCGCGCCGATCATCGCGAATACGCGCTGCCCGGTCAGCATGAGAAGCAGCATGCCGGCGAACATCAGGAGGGCGATTGCCTCGTAGCTCATGCCAGCACCTTGCCGCGCGCCTTCGCGAGATCCTTGAAGAATATCGAGATGCACTGGAGGATCATGAGCACCAGGCAGATGACCATGAGGACCTTGATCGGCACCAGGGATGGCGCCCAGAGCGAAGGCAGGCGCTGGTTGGTGGCCCAGGAATATTGCAGCGACGACACGGCGCCCCACAGCATCACGGCGAGATAGAATATGACGATCCACACCGTGACCATGTCGATGCGGGCTTTGCCCCGCTCCGACAGATTGGCGTAGATCAGGTCGAGCCGGACATGCGTGTCGTCCTTCAGCGTCTTGGGCCCGGCCAGGAAATAAAAGGCCGCCAGAGTGAACTGCGCGGTCTCGACCGTCCAGTTCTGCACGAAGCCGAAGGCCTTGTCCGACAGGACGTCGAACAGCAGGACGCCGATCATGACGTAGATCAGATATTTGGCGAAGGCGCCGACGAAATCGGCGAGCCTATCCATGAGCCGCACATAGGACGCGATCACGTCGGCCATCTCCTGCGTTTCCGCCGCGGCGCTTTCATATCAGAATCACTCCCGAGGATTTGAGGACGCGACGCAGGTCGTCGGCGGGCTCGCCATCGCTGACCAGCATGTCGATCTCGTTGAGCCGGCAGATCTTGTGGGCGGCCTGCCGGCCGAATTTTTCGGCATGCGCCACGATCACGACCTTGCGCGCATTGGAGCACATCGCGCGCGCGACGGTGGCTTCGTCGAAATTGGAGGCGGACGGCCCGGCGGTGGCGTCGAGCGCCGCGACGCCGACGATGGCATAGTCGGCGTGGAAGCGGGCGATGTGCTCTATCGCATCGGCGCCGACCGATTCGCCGTTATCCGCGGCATAGATGCCGCCGATCAGATGCACGCGCGCCTGCCCGCGTCCGCGCGCCATGACCTGGGCGATCCGGACCGAATTCGTGACGATCGTCAGATCCGCGATCTCGCTCAGCGCATAGGCGCAGGCGAGCGTGGTCGATCCGGTATCGATGAGACAGGTGTCGCCGGGCGTGATGATCTGCGCCAGCTTGCGCGCGATCTCGGCCTTCTCCGCCGCCGCCTCGCTCATCCGCTGTTCGAAAGTGCCTTCGGCATGGAGGCCGAGGCGCCGCGCGCCGCCATGCACCCTCTGCACCGCGCCGCTCTCGGCGAGCAGCATCAGATCGCGGCGCACCGTTTCCGGCGAGACCCCGAAGTCCGCCGCGAGCGCATCGACTGTCACTTCTCCCTCGCGCTCGATCGCTTCGAGCGCGCGAGCCTGACGCTGCTTTGGTTTCACAACAGGTTCCCTATTCCGGGTTTGATGAATTTGACTTACCAAATTTGACCATGTCAACAGGAAAAGCGCGCCAATTTCCCTTTATATGGTCATTTCTCCAGGCTGTGATTGACAATACGGGCAGTATTGCCGAGATATTGACCAACTGGACTTCTACTTGAGCGCAGTCATGCCCAATCAGGCGTCAGCATTGTCGGGTCGCTTCGACGTCGCCGTCATTGGCGCCGGCATCGTCGGCTGCGCCATCGCCCGGCGATTCGCGCTGGCCGGCGCGCGCGTGGCCGTCATCGAGAAGGCGGTCGACATACTGGACGGCGCCTCCAAGGGAAATTCGGCGATCCTGCATACCGGCTTCGACGCGCCGGTCGGCTCGCTCGAGCACAGCTGCATCGCCTCCGGCTACGCGGAATATCTCTCGATCCATGCCCGTCTCGGCCTGCCTCTGCTCCGCTCCGGCGCGCTCGTGGTGGCCTGGACCGAGGAAGAGGAGGCGATCCTGCCGGCGCTGATCGAGCAGGCCCATCGGAACGGCGTGACGGATGTCGAAGCCCTGTCCGCCGCTTCGTTGCGCGCCGCCGAGCCTGGACTGAGCGAAAGGGCGCGCAGCGGCTTTCGCGTGCCGCGCGAATATCTGATCGATCCCTGGTCGGCGCCTTTCGCCTATCTCCTGCAGGCTTGCGAGAACGGCGCCGAGCTCCTGCGCGGCGCCGAGGTGACCGCCGGGCGTCGCGACGGCGACTGGAGGCTCGAGACGACGCGCGGAACGGTGCGTGCCGGCCTGGTCGTCAACGCCGCCGGGCTCTGGGGCGATCTTGTGGACGAGAAGCTGATCGGGCGCCGCGACTTCCATATCAAGCCGCGCAAAGGCCAGTTCGTCGTCTATGACAAGCCCGCGGCGGCGCTCGCCTCGCACATCATCCTGCCGGTTCCCAACAAGGTCACGAAGGGCGTCGTCGTCTGCCGCACCGCCTTCGGCAACCTGCTGGTGGGACCGACCGCCGAGGACCAGGATGACCGCGAGCACGCCGTTCTGGTGTCCGAAACGCTGGCGTTCCTGCGACGGCGCGGCGAGGAGATCCTGCCGGCTCTGAAGGGTCACGCCGTCACCGCCCTCTATGCCGGTCTGCGGCCGGCGACCGAATTCAAGGATTACCAGATTCGCTCACATGATGGCCTGAGCTACATCACGGTTGGCGGCATAAGGTCGACCGGCCTTTCCGCGGCCCTGGGCATTGCGAGCCATGTCCAGGCCCTGGCAAAATTGGCGCTGACGCCCCCCGCGGCGCCGGCTTGGCCGACCGTTTCCAACATCAGCGAGCATGCGCCCCGCGACTGGCATGACGCAGGCAATGGCGGCGTGGTCTGTCATTGCGAGATGGTCACGCGGCGCGAGATCCTCGCTGCCCTCGATGGTCCCCTGGCGGCGCGCTCGCTTGCCGGACTCAAACGGCGCACGCGGGTGACGATGGGACGCTGCCAGGGCTTTTACTGCACGGCGGAACTGTCGCGGCTGACGCAGGACCGTTTCGACCGCGCGATGGCGGAGGTAGCCGGGTGAGCCTCCCCGCGGAAGTCGACGTCATCGTGATCGGCGCAGGTCCCGCCGGGCTCGCTGCGGCGACCGTGCTCGCACCTTCCACCCGCGTGCTCGTCCTCGACCGGGAGCCCGCCGCCGGCGGCATCCCCCGGCATTGCGGGCATTATCCCTTCGGGCTTCGTGAATTCCACCGGCTGATGCGAGGTCCCGATTATGCGCGGGCCCTCGTCGCACGCGCCAAGGCTGCCGGCGTCCGGATCGCGACCGGCGTCAATGTCGTGCGGCTGCATCCGGGTCCGCGCCTGACGGTGACGTCGGACCGGGGTGTGCAGGAGATCGACGCGAAGCTCGTGCTCATCGCCACGGGCGTGCGCGAGACCTCGCGCGCCCAGCGCCTGATCGGCGGCGAAAAACCGGCGGGCGTCCTGCCGACGGGCGCGCTGCAGGGGCTTGTCTATCTCGAAGGCAAGCGCCCCTTCCGCCGCCCTGTCATCCTGGGAACCGAACTCGTCTCCTTCTCGGCGATCATGACATGCCTGCATGCCGGCATCCGGCCGGTCGCCATGATCGAGCCCAATCCCTGCATCACCGCGCGGCGGCCGGCGATGATCTATCCCTGGATCAAGCGGGTGCCCGTATTTCTCTCGACACGCATCCGGCGCATAGAGGGCCGCGAGCAGGTCGAGCGCGTCGTGCTCGACGGTCCGGTGGGCGAAAGCACGCTCGCTGCCGACGGCGTCATCGTCACCGGCCGCTTCCGTCCCGAAGCGACCTTGCTGAGCGACAGTCACCTCGGGCGCGATCCTGCGACCGGCGGGCCGGTGATCGACAATTTCGGGCGCTGCACGGATCCATCCTACTTCGCCGCGGGCAATGTCCTGCGCCCGGTGGAGACGGCCGGCTGGAGCTGGGCCGAGGGCGTGGCGGTCGGAAAAGCCATGCGGGCCGGCGTGCAAGGCCGGCTGCCGGACAGCGGGCGCAACCGGGTCAGCTTCTGTGGCGATGCGATCGACTGGGTCCTCCCGCATGCCGTAGTCCCGCAGGCGGACGCCGCCCTCGATCGCTTCCAGCTGCGCGTCAGCCGGCCCGTCTCGGGACGCCTTTCGCTGCGCGTGTCGGGATCCGAATATGCCTCGCGCCGCCTGACCAGCCGACCCGAGCGGCGCATCACGCTGCCGCTGCCGCCGACGGAGGGGCCGGTGGAAATCCTGCTGGAGGAACAATGAGAGCGCTCGCCATCGACCAGGGCACGACGTCGACGCGCGCCTTGCTCATCGATGAGACGGGGGCAAAAGCCGTCCACGCCATCGAGCATCGCCAGAGCTATCCGGCGCCCGAGCATGTCGAGCATGATCCGGCGGAGCTGCTAGCCAATGTGACGGCGTGTCTTGCCGCGGCGCCGGAGGTCGACTGCGTTGGCTTCGCCAATCAGGGGGAGAGCTGCCTCGCCTGGGACGGTTCGACGGGCCGGCCCATCACGCCGGTGATCGTCTGGCAGGACGCCCGCACGGCAGCGGCTTGCGATCGCCTCAAGTCCGGCGGCGCCGAGGCGCTGACCCTATCCCGCGCCGGCCTGCCGCTCGATCCCTATTTCTCCGCCTCGAAGCTCGGCTGGATCATGGCGCATGTTCCGGAAGCGCGTGCGCTGCTGGCGGCCGGGCGCCTGCGGCTCGGCACCACCGATGCCTTCTTCCGCGACCGCCTGACCGGCCTATTTGCAACCGACCTCAGCACCGCCTCACGCACCAGCCTGCTGAATCTCGCCGCCGGTGCCTGGGATCCCGAGCTTTGCGCCCTGTTCGGCGTTCCGATCGAGGCGTTGCCGGAAATCCGGCCGACCACCGGCGCCCTTGGCCTGCTGCCGGGCGGCCGCATGCTGACCGCCTCGATGGTGGACCAGCAGGCAGCTCTCTTCGGCCATGGCGCGCGCAAGCCGGGAGACGCCAAGATCACTTTCGGCACGGGCGCTTTCGCGCTCGCTCTGACGGATGCCCCGATCGCACCCCCCGGGGTGCTGCCCACCATCGCCTGGGCGGAAGACGGAAAGCCGCCCGCTTATGCGCTCGACGGCGGCATCTATGCCGCATCGTCGGCGGTCAACTTCGCGCGCCAGCTCGGTCTCTTTGCAGATTTCGGCGAGATCAACCATTTCGAGGCCGCGCCCGCCATCTCGCGCGGCATCGCTTTCGTGCCGGCGCTGGCCGGTCTCGCCTGCCCGCATTGGGACCGGACCGCGCGGGGCGCCTGGATGGGCCTGTCGCTGGCGACGACCCGCGGTGACCTGGCGCAGGCCGTTCTGGAAGGTGTCGCCTTTCGCATGGGCGAGGTGATGGCCGCCATGTCGCTTTCGAACGCCGCTTCCGCTCCTGTGAGCATCGATGGCGGCATGAGCCGGAACCCCTGGTTCTGCCAGTTCCTTGCCAATGTGCTCGGCCGCCCGCTGCGGATATCCGACGAGCCGGAGCTGACCGCCTTCGGCTGCGCCGGGCTGGCGATGCGTGGCGCCGGCACGGAGATCGAACGGCGGCAGGCTGGCCGTCTGATCGAGCCGCGCGCCATTCCGCTCGAATGGCGAGACAGGTTTCACGCCGCCCGCATGGCGGCACAGACGGTAGGAACGGTTAGCGGCTGATACCCTGGGGAACCAAGCGCCCGTCCCGCCGTTTCCTTGTATGCGCGCTCAATGGAAGGGACATTTGCGTCTTTCGCTGGTCACCATCGCCGTCGAACTGCACGCGGCGACGGAGGCTTCGGCACGTCCCGGCTTGCATCAGATCGACAGGAAATCCGGCAAGCGCATCCGCTACGAAAAGATTGTGCCCGGCAAGGGCAAGGTCGACGCCGACGACATTGTCAAGGGATTCGAGCTCGGCTCCGGTAAGCATGTAATCCTCACCCCCGAAGAGCTCGACAAAATCAAGCTTGAGACCAAGCGCAGCATCGAGCTGACCCAGTTTTCCGACTATTGCGACATCGATCCGCGCTATTTCGAGCGGCCCTATTTTCTCACCCCGGCCGACGACGTGTCGGCTGAAGGTTATGTCGTCATTCGCGAAGCCCTGCGCGAATCGAGGAAAGCCGGGATTGGCCAGTTGGTCATGCGCGGAAAGGAGAATCTTGTGGCTGTCAGACCCTGCGGCGACGGCCTTCTGCTCGAGACCCTGCGTTATGCCGATGAGCTCAAGAAATCCGACAAGATCTTCGCGGACATCCCGGGCAAGCGGCCTGCGAAGGACATGGTCGAGCTCGCCATCGAGCTGATCGAGCGCAAATCCGGTCCCTTCAAGCCCGCCGCCTTCAAGGATCACTATGGCCAGGCGCTCAAGGCCCTCGTGGCGGAAAAGCGCAAGCACGGAAAGGTTACCGATATCGAGGAAGGGGAGACTCCACGGCCCAAGGGCGACAATGTCATTGATTTGATGGAAGCGCTCAAGAAGAGCATCGGCGGCAAGGACGACAAATCTGCCGGCGCATCCAAGCCGCGCAAGACGCGGTCCCGCAAGAAGGCCCGCCGCTGATCATGCCCGCATCCCACGGCGATACGCTCGGCACCTATCATCGCAAACGCGATTTCAAGGCGACGCCCGAGCCGCGCGGCCGGATCGCCCGCCGCGAGGGCCATTCCTTCGTCATCCAGAAGCATGACGCCACGCGGCTGCATTTCGATTTCCGTCTCGAGCTCGACGGCGTGCTGAAGAGCTGGGCGGTGACCAGGGGCCCCAGCCTCGATCCGGAGCAGAAGCGCCTGGCGGTGAGGGTCGAGGACCATCCGCTCGACTATGGTGGCTTCGAAGGCACCATCCCGGAAGGCCAGTATGGTGGCGGCACGGTGATGCTGTGGGATGAAGGGACCTGGGAGCCGGAAGGCGATCCGCATGAAGGCCTCCGCAAGGGCAAGCTCAGCTTCATCCTGCATGGCAAGCGGCTCAAGGGCGGCTTCGCGCTGGTGCGCATGCGCAAGGACCGCACCGGCGGCAAGCGCGAGAACTGGCTGTTGATCAAGCAGCGCGACAGCGAAGCCGATGCGAAGCTCGATCCCATCGAGACTTGGCAGACCAGCGTGCGAACGAAACGCAGCATGGCCGGGATCGCCGGCAAGGCCAAACGCAAGACAGGCGGCAAGCGGAAAATGGCTGCATTGCCCCTTCCCCCTTTCGTCGCACCACAGCTCGCATTCCTGAAGGACCAGCCGCCGGAAGGAAAGCAATGGATCCACGAGATCAAATATGACGGCTACCGCATCATCGCCGCGGTGGCCGGTGATGAAGTCCGCCTATACACCCGCAGCGGCCAGGACTGGACCCGCAAATTCGCCTCTATCGCCAAGGCGCTGCGGAAGCTGAAGGCGCAAGCCTTGATCGACGGTGAGGTGGTCGTCTTCGGCGCGCATGGCCGCACCAGCTTTTCCGCCCTTCAGCAGGCCCTGTCGGAAGGCGATGACGCAGCCCTGCATTACATCGTCTTCGACCTCCTGATTCTCGATGGCGAAGATCTGCGCCCCTTGCCGTTGAGCGAGCGCAAGAAGCGGCTGAAGACACTGTTCGGCAGGATGGCGGCCCCGCTCTCTTACGGCGATCATATCACCGGCGACAGCGACAAGGTCCTGCGCGAGGCTTGCCGGCTCGGTGTCGAGGGCCTCGTCTCCAAGGACCGGACGAGCCCTTACGTGTCGCATCGCGCGCTGACCTGGATCAAGAGCAAGTGTCTCGGCCGGTCGGAATTCGTCATTGGCGGCTATCGCCCCTCCGACAAGAAGGGCCGCGATTTCGCGTCCCTGCTTGTTGGCGAATATGACACGGACGGACGCCTGCATTACCGCGGCCGTGTCGGCACCGGTTATGACGAAGCAACCCTCCGATCGGTCGGCGCGAAGCTTCAGGCCCGCGAAATGGGCAAGCCGCCTTTCATCGAAGTGCCTCGCGCCATTCGCGGGCGAGCCCGCTGGGTGAGGCCCGATCTCGTCGCCGAGATCGCTTTCACGGAAAGAACGCGCGACGGCATTCTGCGCCACCCCGTCTTTCTGGGCCTGCGCGCCGACAAACGGGCGCGCGACGTGACGGGCGCGGATCGAAGGGAGACATAAAAAATGTCTGACAAGGATGCGGTCGTCGCGGGCGTTACTCTCACCCATCCCGACAAGGTGCTTTATCCGGAGGTCGGCCTCACCAAGCGCGAGCTTGCCGATTATCTGGCGGCCGTCGCCGAGCCGTTTCTGACTCACGCCGCCAATCATCCGTTGAGCCTCGTGCGCTGTCCGGACGGCATTGGCGACAAATGCTTCTATCAGAAGCATTTGAGCGCCCGCATGCCGAAGGGGTTCAAGACCGTCGCCATCCGCGAGAAGGACGGCGGCAAAGCGGACTATCTTTATATCGACGACATCGCAGGTCTTGTCGGCGCCGCCCAGATCGGCGCCCTCGAGCTGCATCTCTGGGGCGCGCCCAGGGACGATCTCGAGCATCCCGACCGCCTCGTCTTCGACCTCGATCCGGATGAAGGCGTGTCCTTCGCCGAGGTCAGGACCGCCGCCGGCGACCTCCATGACGTCCTGGCCGCCGCCGATCTCGAGAGCTTCGCCATGGTTACCGGCGGCAAGGGCATCCATGTGATCGCTCCGCTTTCGGGCCGCAACGGCTGGGACGAGATCAAGACCTTCGCGCAGGGCATCGCCCGGGGCTTCGCCGCGCGCGAGCCCGACCGTTTCATCGCCACCGCCAGCAAGGCCAAGCGCAAGAACCGCATCTTCATCGACTGGCTGCGCAATGAAAGGGGCGCCACCGCCGTCGCGCCCTACTCGCCGCGCGCCCGCAAAGGCGCGCCGGTCGCCGCCCCTGTCGGCTGGAAGGAGCTTGGCCGACTGGACGGTGCAAATGCCTTTGACACCGTTTCCATGGCCAAACGCCTGAAAAGGTTAAAGTCCGACCCCTGGCAGGGCTATGAACACGATCAGTTCATCGGCAAGGCGACGATCAAGGCTGTCGCCGCCGCGTAACAAATTTTTACTGCCACAGCAGCGCCGCAATCGCTCCCCATGTGATGAGCCGGTTTCCACCAGGAGTATTTTCGTCCATGGATCGTCGCTCGCTCGCTGCTCTGGGCTTCACCGGCCTCGCAGCCGCCGCCGTTCTCGCCACCCCTTCCCAAGCCCAGGAGTCCAAGCCCATGCCGCGCGTCATTTCCCTCAATGGTCACGGCGAGGTGAAGTCCAAGCCCGATATGGCCATCGTCAATGTCGGCGTCATGTCGCAGGCCGCGACCGCCCGCGAGGCGCTGACCGAGAACACCAAGGCGATGCAGAAGATCTTCGCCGCGCTGAAAGGCGCCGGCATCGAGGGCAAGGACATCCAGACCTCGAACTTCTCGGTCAATCCGCGTTATCAATATGACCAGAATAATCAGAAACCGCCGGTCGTAGTAGGCTATGATGTGTCCAACATGGTTTCGGTCTCGGTGCGCAAGCTCGACACTCTCGGCGCGGTGCTCGACACGATGGTGAGCGAAGGCTCCAACCAGATCAACGGCGTCGGCTTCGCCATCGCCGATGACGAGAACCTTCAGGACGAAGCCCGCAAGCTCGCCGTCGCCGATGCCGAGCGCAAGGCCAAGCTCTATGCCGCGACCATGGGCGTGTCGATCGGCCAGGTCATGTCGATCAGCGAAGGCAACTTCCAGCCGCCGCAGCCCGTATTCTACGGCAAGGCGGTGCGCCAGGATTCGGCCGGCAGCGTTCCGATCGCCGAGGGCGAGCAGACCGTGGCGGCCGACGTGAATATAACCTGGGAGATCAAGTAACGGCTGTAAGCCGTTGATTTGACTCTCATCCGGCGTGCCGGCCCTGCGCGGCCGGCATGCCCCTGCAAGGAGACCGGATCATGGCTTTTCGTCATCTCATTGTCTGCGCGATGCTGGCGGCCTTCACGCCCGCCGCCTTTCCGGTCTTCTTCAACAGCGCTGACGCCGCCACCAGCCAGACCGTCAAGAAGAAGAAAAAGACCGTCCAGAAAAAAAAGACCGCCGAGCCCCGTGTGAAGAAGAACTTCCGCGCGCCGCGGCCGGGCGAGCCGAATGCCGGCTGGACCGACGACTGCCTGTTCTATTACCAGGTCTACGGCCGCACCCCGCCCATCTGCGGAAAATACGGCCGCTCCTTCATGACCTGGGACTGAGCGTCACCTCACACCGGCGTGTCCAGCAGCGTCCGGACATGCCCGTCGAGGAATTTGACATCCACCGGGTTGGTGCCGGGCCCGCCGGCGAAATGTCCCCAGATCGACGGCATCGGGATCAGCTTGGCGCGCGGCATGTGTTTGACCTCGATGGCGCTATCCTCCGGCGGGAAATAGAGATCGGTCTGGCCGGGCATGACATAGGCCAGCGCCTTGATAGCGCCCAGCGCTTTGGGAAAATCCCCGTTGAAGATCTCGTTCCGGCTGATGTCGCCATTCTGCCAGGTCCACAGCATCGTCAGCAGGTTGTTGGCGTCCTTCGGCAGGAAGAAGCCCTCCCAGAAGGCGACCAGGAAATCCTCGAGCGAGGAAAAGCCCAGTGCCTTGAGATCGAGCTCCTCGCGATAGAAGGATTGCGAGAAGCCCCAGCCGGCATAGACGCGGGCCATCGCCCTGAGGCCCCTGGCCGGCTTCTCCTTGTACCAGCCATTGTTCCAGGCGGCGTCCGCCGTCAGCGCCGCCTTCACCCCTTCCAGGAAGACGAAATTGTGCCGCGAGCATTTGGCGGAGCCGCAGAACGGCAGGATGCGCTCGACCATGTCGGGATAGAGACAGCCCCAATGGAAAGTCTGCAGCGCGCCCATCGACCAGCCGATGACCAGCTTGACGCGCTCGATGCCGAGCTCGTCATGCACCAGCCGATGCTGCAGCCGGACATTGTCATAGGGCGTCACCTTGGGAAAGCGTGACGCATTATAAGGTTCCGGCATGTTGCTTGGCGATGATGACAGGCCATTGCCCAGCATGTTCGGGATGATGATGAAGTATTTGTCGGGATCGAGCGCCATGCCGGCGCCGACGAGCCATTCATTGTCGTAATGCTGGCCCGAATACCAGGTGGGATAGACGATCACATTGTCTTTCTTCGCATTGAGCCGGCCGAAGGTCTTGTAGGCGAGCTTGCAGTCGCGCAGCGCCGCACCCGATTGCAGGATGACTGTTCCCGCATCATAGATCGAATAGTCGTTTGGCATGAGTTCTTCTCTCCCTGAAATTGCGAGGAGGCCGTGCGTCCGGCCCCCTCCTGTCACGCTGAACGTCTCAGGCTTCGCGCATCACCTTCGACAGGACGAAATAAGCAGCCGCCGCCACGATGAAGGCCGAGATCGCGGTCGACCAGTGCGGCGCGTTGAATTCCACCAGGAGCGCCACCGCCGACCCGGCTGCCCAGGCGATGAAGGCCGGTGCGCGCCAGTCGACCGTCGCGGTCGCGTTCTTGCGCACCACATACTGGTCGATGAGGATGATGGCGCCGATCGGCGGCACCAGGATGCCGAGCAGCGACAGCCATTCGATGAAGAAGGCCCAGATATTGCCGGCCGCGACCAGGATGCCGATGGCGCCCAGGACGATCGCCATCAGGCGCATATTGCTGCCGAGAATGCGCGACCAGCCGGTGGCCGCATTATAGAGGCAGTGGGCGCAGACCGATCCCAGATTGCAATAGAGAAAGATGAAGGCGAGCAGGCTCAGCCACGCCATCTGCTTGCCGTTCATGTAGCCGAACATATTGTCGACGCCGAAGGGATTGGCGTTCGGAACCGCCAGCGCCGCGGTCATCACGCCACCGACGAGCATGGCGACCAGATTGGCGAAGGGAAAGGCGCTGAAGGTCGAGATCAGCGAGCTCTTGCGGTCCGCGGCCCAGCGGTTGAAATCGGCCGTCACCGTGCCGGCGTCGATAAACAGCGCGATGACGACGGTGAGCCCGACGCCCATCGACATCGTCGCCACACCGTTATTGCCGGGATAGGCCATGATGGCGCTCCAACTCGTCGTGCTGGCGGCGTCTGCCGCCACCCAGAGTCCGAGAATGACGAAGAGCGGCACCGAGACGACGCCGATCCAGTGCAGGCCGCGCACACCGACGAAAGTGATGCCGACATACAGAAGCCCGGCGATGATCGTCATCGCCACGTAGTTCAGATTATAGGTCGAGCTGATGAGCGCGCCGGTGATGCCGGTCTGCACGGCGTACCAGCCGAGCAGCAGCGTCGACAGAAGGCCTGAAGCCAGCACATAGCCTTTGCGCCCGAAAACGATGCTGGCGAGCAAGGCGAAGTTCATGCCTTTCTCGGTGCCGAGCAGCCCCAGAAGCCCGACATAGCAGAACATGATCAGGTTTCCGATGATCATGGCCTTGAGCGCATCGGCGAAACCCATGCCGAGCACCAGGATCGATCCGGTCATCGCCCCGGTGATGATCATCGGGAAGCCGATCCACACCATGGTGACCGAGAACAGGCTTCGCCGCGCTTGCGCCGGCACGGACGAGTGTTCGTATTCCTCGCCCAATATGTGATCGGCCTCGGCTTCGAGCTGGCCGATTGAGGAGGTTCGATAGCTTTGCTGATTGTCCGACATGAGCGTTCCCTCGAGTGTGTTTTCTGTTCAGGCACGAAGCAGACATGCGCATGAGGACGAGAGCCCAGATGCGAAAACAAAAAGCCCCCACCGAGATCCGTTGGATCTGCTGATGGGGGCTTTCAAGCCGTGATTTGTCGGCAGTATTGCCGATATGGAATGACGGGAACTATAACCGATGGCCGGTGTTTGTCCATATCAATTCCGTGCCAGCGCGTCGCTTGCGCCCGGCATTGATATGCCGCGTTGCTTTCCCGGACGCGGCATCGCCGACAACCTGCTGCTGACCGATATTGACAGCAGACCGCGATAGGTCTTCCCTCATCCGGCAACCAAGCGCAGAGCCCCTTCAATGCCCGTCTGTGAAGCAGACCCCTGGCGACTGCAGTATTTCGAGAAAGTCCCCTGCCCGGCCGACGTCATGATCCCGACCGAGGATTGCGATGCCTGGATGTGGAATCCGCGCGAGAACTGGATCTACGACAAATTGCGCGTGGCGCAGAGCCAGGGGCTCGATTGTGGACCGCATGGCGTGATACCCGAGCGCTTCCCTGTCTTCTCCAAGCCCATCGTCAATATGAAAGGCATGGGCGTCGCGAGCGGACCCTTTCACACGCTTGCCGAATATGAGGATGGGTACACGCCCGGCCATTTCTGGACCACGCTTCTGACCGGCGAGCATGTCTCGACCGACTGCGCCATCGTGAAGGGCGAGATCCGCTGGCTGCGGCACACGACCGGCGCGCCCTTCATGCATGGCATGTTCAATTACTGGACCGTTCATGCCGCGCCGCGGCCCGAACTCGAAGCCTATATCCGCAATTGGGCCGGCGAGCATCTCGACCGCTATACCGGCATCCTCAATGTCGAGACGATCGGCGGCCGCATCATCGACGCGCATCTGCGCTTCGCCGATCAATGGCCGGATCTCTATGGCAAGGGCTGGGTCGAGGCGCTGGTCCGGCTCTATGCCGAGAAGCGCTGGTCCTTTCCGGACGAAGGGGAGCGGCGCGACGGCTATTCGGTCGTGCTGTTCGGCCGCCATGGCCGCAGCTATCGCCACCCGTCGCCCGACGCCGTCGCCGCCATTCGCGCCTTGCCCGGCATATCGAGCGTGCAGATCACCTTCCACGAGACCAAGCCGGCGGCGGACCACGCCGCCCCGCCGGGCGGTTTCCGCCTCGCCATCATCAACGCCGTCGACCGCGAGGCGGGCTTCGCCGCCCGCCGTCAGCTCGCCAGGTCGTTCCCCGCCGAGGATCTTCTCTGGCCGGAAGGGGCTCGGGATTTCCGCTTGACCGTCGAAGCGGTGCGCTGAGGTTTGTCGCCGTCGGGCGACATCATTTACCTTGATGCACCGCTGTCGGGCTGTTTCTACAATTTTAGATTTTACCTTAAGGCAGAAGATAGCCGGTTCGGATAAGCCTCCGATCGGCGAAGTGATAGTTGCAGCCAACTGACGGCTCCCGCTTCGCCCAGAGGGAGAATATCGCCGATGCCTGCCACGAGTACGATGACCTCGACCGGCAATGCCTATGTCGACGGTGTGCTGTCGGGGACGAAATGGGCGGTGAACAGCTTCACCTACAGCTTCCCGTCGAGCGCATCCTTCTACGGCTCGGGATATGGTTCCGGTGAACCGGCCACCAATTTCGAGGCCTTGAACCCGGTGCAGATGGGGGCGGTGCGTGCAATACTTGCCGACTATTCCGCCGTCGCCAACATCACCTTCCAGGAGATCTCCGAAACCTCGACCCAGCATGCCGATTTCAGGCTCGCGGAATCGGACAAGCCGGGCACGGCCTGGGCCTACTATCCCACCACTCTGGCCGAGGGTGGCGATGCGTGGTTCAACAATACGAAGAACTATTACGACAATCCGGTCATCGGCAATTACGCCTACGCCTCCTTCATTCATGAGATCGGTCATGGCCTGGGCTTGAAGCATCCCCACGAGACATCGGGCTCTTTCGCCGCGATGCCGCTCGACCGCGACTCTCTCGAATATTCGATCATGAGCTATCGCTCCTATATCGGCCAGTCGACCAGCGGCGGCTACACGAACCCTTATGGCAATTATCCGCAGTCGCTGATGATGTATGACATCGCGGCGCTGCAGAAGATGTACGGCGCCAATTTCACCACCGACAGCGGCAGCTCGGTCTACACCTGGAGCACGACGACGGGTGAGATGTTCATCAACGGCGTTGGCCAGGGCACGCCTGCCGTCAACAAGATCTTCCTCACGGTGTGGGACGGCGGCGGAACCGACACCTATGATTTCTCGAACTATGCCACGAACGTCACCGTCGACCTGCGGCCGGGACAGTGGTCGACGGCTTCGACGGCGCAACTGGCGCTCCTCCATTACGACGGATCGAAAGTCGCCGCCGGCAATATCGCCAACAGCCTCCTCTATAATGGCGACCTGCGCTCATTGATCGAGAACGCCATCGGCGGATCGGCGAGCGACATCCTCATCGGCAACGTGGGGAACAATGTCCTCGATGGCGGCGCCGGTAGTGACCGGCTCACCGGCGACGCGGGCAATGACACGCTTCTGGGCGGCGACGGCACCGACACCGCCGTCTTCAGCGGGATGCGCTCCCAATATCAGGTGACCCAGCTGAGCGACGGCTCGTTCAGTGTCGCGGACTTGCGCAACGGCTCTCCCGACGGAACGGACATTCTCCGCAATATCGAGCAGTTCCAGTTCAGCGACAAGCAATACACGCTGGCGGACATATTGACGACCACCTCGACGCCGCCGACACCGCCGGCCGATCCTTCACCGGCCGGGCTGACGCTCACCGGCACCTCCGCCAACAACACGCTTCAGGGCGCGGCGTTGAACGACATCATCTCCGGCCTCGCCGGCACCGACACGCTCTATGGTTATGCCGGGGCCGACACGCTCGACGGCGGCGCCGGCAATGACAAGCTCTATGGCGGCGACGGCAACGACCTCCTTCTCGGCGGCGCCGGCGGCGACAGGCTGGACGGCGGGGCGGGCATCGATACCGCGAGCTATGCAAACGCCACGGCCGCCGTGATCGCCAATCTGAGCTCCAGCTCCGCTAACCGGGGCGACGCCTATCAGGACGTCTTCGCCGGCATCGAGAACCTGACCGGCAGCGATTTTGCCGACACGCTCACCGGAAACGGCTCGGGCAATATCCTGTCCGGCGGCGCCGGCGCCGACAAGCTCTATGGCTCTGGCGGCAACGACACGCTGATCGGCGGTGCGGGCGCCGACTACCTCGATGGCGGCAGCGGCACGGACACGGTCGTGCTCACGGGCAAGGCGGCCGATTACAGCTGGGTGAAGAACAGCAACGGCTCATGGACGGTGACCGATCTGCGGGCCGGCTCTCCCGATGGGAAGGATACGCTGGTCGGTATCGAGCTCCTGCAGTTCAGCGACAGCCTGCTGTCTCCGACGGCGGCGAGTTCTTCGAGCACCACCGCCACGAACAAGGCAGCCGAGCCTCACCTGGATCTCCTGCCGCTGCCCTCTTATGACGATCAGCCCATGGGTTGGCTCGCCTCCCATGGCTGGTCCGGCACATGGGACAAGGGCTTCCTCTTCACTTGATGAACCGGGACACGGCCGACGCCATGTATGACTGGATTCCCATAGATCGCTGGGTCGAGTGCGCGGGCATGGAACGGCCCGGCATCGTTTTCGAGATCCGCAATGCCGCCGGTCAGACGCTGACGACCAGCTGCGTTCCCGAGCTGCCCAAGGCGCCCTTCGACTGGACCGCCCCGCCGCTCGAATTCAGGCCTGTCCCGCAGGCGCCCGCCACCCATTCCTCGCCGCTTCCCGGCCCATCCTGATCGATGGCCGCGTACATTTTAGGCGACGAAGGGGAGCGTCATTAACCGATCATGCAACGTTGCGCGCTAACATCGCCGGCTGTTCGCAATCGTGTCGACTGCTGACGGCAACAAGTCGAGACATCCATGCTCAAGCTGATGGCCCCGCCCGCCTCCGAGTTGCGCAAGGCCCTTTCGCGCTTCCGGAGCGCATTTTTCTGGCTCGCCGTCTTCAGCGGCATCATCAACATTCTGATGTTGACTGGCGCGCTGTTCATGCTCGAGGTCTATGACCGCGTCCTGCCGAGCGGCAGCGTGCCGACGCTCGTGGCGCTCGCCATTCTCGCTTCGGTGCTCTTCGGCGCGCAGGCCCTTCTGGATGTCATCCGGTCCCGCATCCTTGTCCGGGTCGGCAATTCCCTCGCCCGCTCGCTCAGCCCGCGCTTGTTCGATGCCGTCCTGCATCTTCCCTTGGCCGCCGGACATGGCGGCGGCCGGCTGTCGCCGCGCGATCTCGACCAAATGCGGTCCTTCATCTCGGGTGGCGGATTATTGTCCCTGTTCGATCTTCCCTGGATACCGGCCTATCTGGTCTTCTGTTTCGCCCTGCATTTCTGGATCGGCGTCACGGTCAGCATCGGCGCGCTTTTTCTGCTCTCCCTGACGGTCGTCACCGAGATCTTGACGCGCAAGCCGGCGGCCGAAGCCACGCTTTCCGCCACCCGGCGCGACGCCTGGACGCAAGCCTGCAGGCACAATGCGGAAGCCGTCGCGGCGATGGCTATGAAGCCACAGCTTCTGGCGCGATGGGACGTGCTGAATCTCCGCTTTCTGAAGGCTCAGGAGCAGACGCATGACATCAGCGGCGGCTTCGGCGCGCTGTCCAAGGCCTTGCGCATGCTGCTGCAGTCGGCCGTGCTCGCGGTCGGCGCCTATCTCGTCATCTATGGACAGGCGACCGCCGGCATCATCATTGCGGGCTCGATCCTCAGCGCCCGCGCTCTGGCGCCCGTCGAGCTGGCGATCGCCCACTGGCGCGGCTTCCAGGCGGCGCGGCAAGGCGCCAGACGGCTCGGCCTGGCGCTCGCCGATACGCCGACGCACCCCTTGCAGCTTTCCCTGCCCAGGCCTCGATCCGCCCTCTCCATCGAGAATGCGAGCATTTCGCCGCCCGGCACGGATCGCTGCGTGATCGACGATGTGAGCTTCACTCTGTCGGCAGGCACGGCGCTCGGCATCATCGGTCCGAGCGCCTCCGGCAAATCCTCGCTCGCGCGCGCGCTCGTCGGCATATGGCCCCTGGTGAACGGGAAGATCTGCCTCGACAGCGCCGCCCTGAAGCTGTGGCCGCCGCAGACGCTCGGCGACAATATCGGCTATCTGCCTCAGGAAGCCCAGCTCTTCGACGGCACCATGGCGGAGAACATCTCGCGCTTCGCGCCGGACGCTGCCGCGGAAGACATCATCGCGGCGGCGAAGGCGGCCGGCGTGCATGAGATGATACTGGGATTCGCCGACGGCTATGCGACGCGCATCGGCGAGGGCGGCTTTCTCCTGTCCGCCGGGCAGCGGCAACGGCTGGGGCTGGCTCGCGCTCTGTATCGCAATCCCTTTCTCGTCGTTCTCGACGAGCCGAACTCGAATCTCGACACGGACGGAGAAGAGGCCCTCACGCGCGCCATCATGGACATCCGGGCGCGGTCGGGCATCGCCATCGTCATCGCCCATCGCCCGAATGTCCTCGCCGCGGTCGACAAGCTGCTGGTGCTGGCCGAAGGCCGGGTCCAGGCCTTCGGACCCAAGGCCGACGTGCTGCAGCAGGCCCGCCGGCCGGCGCCGGTCGCCATTGCGGGAGGCAGGTCTTGAAGCCGCCGGCTCTTCACACCGAGGCTGATCCCTCGATACGCCGGCATATCACGCTCGGCCTTGCGGTCGTGGCCCTTCTGCTGGGCGGGATGGGCGGCTGGGCCATGGTGAGCAAGCTGGCCGGAGCGGTCATCGCGCCGGGCACGCTCGTCGTCGAGAACAACGTCAAGAAAGTGCAGCACCCGACCGGCGGCGTCGTGAAGGAGCTGCGGGTGAGGGAAGGCGACACGGTCACCGCGGGCGACCTTCTGATCGCGCTGGACGGCACCCAGGCGCGCGCCAATCTCGACATCATATCGGGCGGCATCGATGAGCTCGCGACCCGGAAGGCGCGCCTCGAAGCGGAGAGCGAGGGAGATGACGACCTCGTCTTCCCGCCGGAGCTCGCGCAGCGTACCGGGGAGCCGGGACTGGAGAAAATTCTCGCCGGCGAGCGCAAGCTGTTCGCTTTGCGCAAGGCCGAGCGCATCGGCCAGAAGCGGCTTCTGCGTGAACGTATCGCCCAGCTCGGCAAGGAGGTCGAGGGGCTTTCCGCCCAGGCGGCCGCCAAGGAGCAGGAGCTGTCCCTGATCGCCAAGGAGCTGGCCGGTACGCAGCAGCTCTACCGGAAGGGCCTGATGACGCTGTCGCGCCTGACCGACATCGAGCGCACCGCGGCCCGTCTCGAAGGCGAGCGCGCGCAGCTCGTCGCCGGCACGGCCGAGGCCAAGGGCAAGATCGCCGAGATCGAGCTCGAGATCATCCAGATCGACCAGAAGCTGCGTGCCGAAGTGGGGGCACAGCTCGCCGAGCTCAGGACCAGGCTCGCCGAGCTGCAGGAACGCCGGACCGCCGCCCGCGACCAGCTGGACCGGCTCGAGATCCGCGCGCCGCAGTCCGGCATCGTCCATGAGCTCACCGTGCACACGGTCGGCGGCGTCGTGCAGGCCGCCGAACCGTTGCTGCTGATCGTTCCGTCGGCCACGGCATTGGCGGTGGATGCCAGGGTTGCGCCCAGCGAGGTCGACCGGCTCCATATCGGCCAGCAGGTCGCCCTGCGCTTCTCGAATTTCAATCAGCGCACGACGCCCGAGATCGACGGCCGGCTGGTGCGGCTTTCGGCCGATGTGTCGGAAGATGCCCGCACCGGCTTGAGCTACTACACGGCGCGCATCGACATTCCGGCCGATCAGCTTGGGCGGCTCGGCGTGGTCAAGCTCCTCCCCGGCATGCCGGTTGAGACCTTCATCGCGACCGAAGAGCGGACGGTCGCCTCTTACTTGCTGAAGCCTCTGTCGGATCAGCTCCTGCGGGCCTTCCGCCAGGAATAGGACCCGGCATCATCCCCCGGCGACCGCCTCGCCATAGTGCTCGACCAGCGGAAACGGCTCGTAGAAGTGATGCAGTCGCCGCTTCCATTCGAGGTAGCGATCCGACCCGCGGAAGCCTTGAGTATGAGCTTCCAGCGTCTCCCATTCGACCAGCAGCAGATATCTGCCGCGCGTCTCGATACAGGGCTTGACCGCAATCCGGATGAAGCCGGGCGTCGCCTGGATCAGCGGCAGCGCATCCCGCACCGCCACCTGGAACGCGGCCTCGAGTCCCGGCTTCACCTGCAGCACGGCATGTTCGAGGATCATGGGGTCCTTACACCACCGTCCAGCGGCGCTGCTCTTCTTCATAGACATTGAGCTCGCCGAGCGAAATATCGAACCAGGCCCCGTTGAGCGTGAGCTGGCCTTTGGATTCACGCACCCGGACCCATGGAAAGGTGCGCAAATTGGCGAGCGAATGCTCGACCGAGGCCTGCTCGATCAAGGTCAGCCGCTGCGCCGCGCTGAGCTTGTCATCGGGCTCGACGATCGCCGCGACATCGCGCACGCCGGCAAGCCACTTGCCGATGAAGTCGCCGGTGCTCAGGGGATCGCCCGGCTCGCTGATCGCCTTGATGCCGCCGCAACGGCCGTGGCCCATGATGACGATATGCTGGACGCCCAGCTGCAGCACCGCGAATTCGAGCGCGGCGCTGGTCGAATGATGGCGCCCGTCCGGGGCATAGGGCGGCACCAGATTGGCGACATTGCGCACGACGAAGATCTCGCCCGGCCCGGCGTCGAAAATCGTCTCGGGAGCGGCGCGCGAGTCGCAGCAGGCAATCATCATGATCGTCGGCTTCTGCTGTCCTTCGCCGAGGCGGCGATAGCGCTCGGCTTCGGCCGTATACCGCCCGGCGCGGAAGCTTGCATAGCCGTCGAGTAACCGTTGCGGGAAGTTGATGCTCATTCCGCCGCCTCCGCTGCCTTGTGTGAAAGATCGATGAGCCTTGCCGGCGGCAGGCTGCCCGCGCCCGGCTGCTCGCCCCAATGCCGATAGGGCTGGACGCCGCCCGTCTCGCGCACCCGCTTGAGGAGATCGAGATCGACCTTGGCGGTCACCCATTGCGGCTTGTTGAGCTCGCCCAGGGCGATGACGCCGCCCGACGGAAAGCCCTGGTCGGAGGGCGCGAAGATGCCGGCGGCGCCGCAATTGTTCTCGACCGCGGCGCAGAAGGGCGCCGGCCCGACCGTCGGCGAATGCACCGTATAGACCTGGTTCTCGAGGGCGCGCGCCATGGCGCCGGTGCGCACCCGCCAGTAGCCATGCTCGGTCTCGGTATTGGACGGCGCCAGGATGACATCGGCGCCTGCTTCCGCGAGTGCCCGCGACAGCAGCGGAAACTCGATGTCGTAGCAGATCACCAGGCCGATCCGGGCCGCCCCGATGTCGAAGACGGTGAGCTCGCGCCCGGCCGAGATCTTCCACGGATCGCGTTCCCAGGGTGTCATCATCAATTTGGCGTAGCGGCCCATCCGGCCCGATGGTCCGAACAAGCGCGCCACATTGAGGGTCGAGCCGTCCGCCTGGCGCTCCGGCGCGCTCGCCGCGACGATCGCCACGCCGAACCGGCGGGCCAGTTTTTCATGGATGCGGTCCGCCTCGGGCAGACGCTGCGACACGGCATCGATCGAGCGCTGCAGATCGTGCCCGGCCTCGGATCCGTCGAGCGACACCAGCTCCATCGACGCATATTCCGGAAACACCAGAAGCTCGGCGCCCTGCCCCGCAGCCTCCGCGACCCAGCGCTCGAGCTTCGCCTCATAGGCGGCGAAGGACGACAGCGCATCGAGCGGATATTGCGCGGCGGCGATGGTCAGGCTTCGGCTCATAGATCCCTCATCCAGAACTGCAGGGTCTGCTCGGTCTCGGCCCCGTTGCCGATCTCGGTCCAGCTATAGGTGGTAACCAGTCCTTTTACAGGCCGGTATTGTCTTTTTGTCCAGAAGGCATCGAGCGGGCGGTAATCCGCCGGCTGGCGCGGATCGTCGACGGCCCTGACGACGGCGCAGAAGGCCGAGCGCGTAAGCCCGAGCTTGCGCGCCTGGGCTTCCCGCGCATCGAAAAAGGCATGTCCGAGGCCCTGGCCGCGATAGGCCGCGGAGAGCACGGATTCGGCGCAATAGAAGATGGTCGCGACGTCAAAGCCCTGGGCCAGGAAAGGCGCCTTGAACTCGTCATGCTCGGCGATCAGCGGCAATCCGGTCGAGGCGCCGACGATCCTGTCCCCGTCCCGCGCCACGACGATGACCGCCCCCGGCGCATGCGCCAGCTTGGTCAGATAGCGCCGCTCATAATCGACCGAGCCGTCATAGAGATAGGGATAGGAACGGAAGACCTCGATCCGCAAGCCTGCCACCGCGTCAAGGCCTTGGGCGAGGCTATCGCCCGTCAATATTTCGGTGGTGATCCCGCTCATGGTCAGGGCGGAGCTAAAGCAAAAGGTCCGGACCCGCAAGCTTCCCGGCAGGTTCCCACATGGCACCGTTTCGCCAAACGAATGGGAGCGCCGTCTCCGGCGCTCCCCGTGTCCTGCCCCTCATTCCGCAAGCGTTACGCGAACCTGCCGCGAAACGAGGGCTCTCTTGAAGTCCTGAGCATCATCGCCGCGTTTCACGACAGGCTGATGTCAGTTTTCGGACAATCCGTTCGAATCTGATTTCAACGACTTGCCCTTGTCACTTGAATCGGATTCTCAGCCGCCGATCGGCCCGCCGCCCTCACGCGTGATCGCCATGACCGACGGCCTGGGCGGCATCTTGTCGTTGAAGTCCGGCCAGCGCGTGGTGAGCTTCTCGATCGTCTCCGAGCCTTCCGCGGGATGCTGCACCGATACGAACATCGTGGCGCCGTCGGGCGTGAAGGCCGGCCCTGTCGCTTCCGCGTCGGTCGGGCAGCAGAACAGCGCCTTGGGCAATGCCCGCGCCGGGCCATCGGTGTCGACGGCGAAGATGCCGTCGGCGAGGTCGAAGTCGTTCATGCCGTCGGTCGCCACGAACATGCGGCCCTTGGGATCGAAGGCGATGTTGTCCGGCGTCATGAAGAATCCGTCCGCGGTCGTGTCGGGATGGAATTTGGCGCCGGTCTCGGGCTTCGAGGGATCGCCACACAGAATGAGGATGTCCCATTTGTACTGCCCCGCCGTATGGTCGGCATCCTTGCCCTCGCCCGGCGGGATCATCTCGATGATATGACCCCATTTGTTTTCCGGGCGTGGATTGGCGGCATCGACCTTCTCCGGCTTGCGCTTGGCCGATTTGGTCAGCACCGCATAAACGCGGCCCGACACCGGATTGGTCTCGAAATCCTCCGGCCGGTCCATGCCGGTGGCGCCGAGCTTGTCGGCGGCGAGCTGCGTCTTGATCAGCACCTCGCCCTGATCGGCGAAGCCGTTTTCCGCCGTGAGCGGGCCCTTGCCATGGACGAGCGGCAGCCAGTTGAGCGTGCGGTCCGCCTCGAATTTGGCGACCGACAATTCGCCCTCATCGAGCAGCCCGATATTGGCCTTGCGGTCATTGGAGTTGAAGGGCTTGGCCGAGACGAAGCGATAGAGATATTCCTGGTGGTCGTCATCGCCCATATAGACGGCGACACGGCCGTCCTTGTTGACGACGACGGTGGCGCCCTCGTGGCCCATGCGGCCGAGCGCGGTGCGCTTCACCGGCATCGAGCCCGCCTCATAGGGGTCGATCTCGACCACCCATTGGAAGCGGTTCACCTCATTGGGCTCCTTCTCGATATTGAAGCGGTCGTCGAAACGCGCGAAGCCGTAGTAATCGGCGGGCTCATAGCCGATGCGCTCCATGAGCTCCTTATGCGGCGACTTGGCCGCATCGCCGCCGAAGAACTCATAGGCGAATTCCTCGCAGGTGAGGATCGTGCCCCAGGGCGTGTAGCCGCCGCCGCAATTGGCCATCGTGCCCTTGACTCTGGTGCCGGTCGGATCGGCGGCCGTCTTGAGCTGGGCATGGCCCGCCGCCGGTCCGGCGATCGCCATCTCGGTCTCGGCCGTGATGCGCCGGTTGAGCGGCGAGTTGGCGACGAGCTGCCATTTGCCGTCTTTCTTCTCGATCTCGGCGACGCTGTGGCCCATCGCCGATTTGCAGATCTCGACCAGCTCGGCCGTCATCGTCTTGCCGAGCGTCTCGTCGTCCTTGGCGATGAAGCCCGGCACCATGATATGCGGATTGGGATATTCATGATTGACGCAGAGCAGCCCGCGCTCCGACGACCCCGAGCCGAAGGGCATCGGCAAATAGCCGACGAAGTCGTTGTTGTAGCCGAACTGGCGGGCCTGCGCCGTGCCCGACTGCTGACCCGGATCGAACTCCACCGCATCCGCCGTGAGCTTGTCTCCCCAGCGCAGCAGCACCTCGGCCGTGTAGCCCGGCGCCACGTGATGCGTCTGGTCATAGACGCGTTTGAGCTCGGTGAAGGTGAGCGACGACTGGGTGCCGCCGGCGATCGCCTCGCCGCCGAAGATCGAGCCGGTGAAGCCTGGTGCGATGGCCGAAGCGGCGGCGATGGCGGCCCCGCCGCGCAGCATGTCGCGGCGCGACAGGCGCTCGGTCAGCACACTGCGGAAATTGGGGGAAGCTGATTTGGAACGGATATGGTTGGGGTCGTGGCGGGTCATCTGCGCCTCCTGGGTTTACGAGCCTTGGAGCTCGCAAACTCAGGGGTGAAGATAACGATTGAATGACGATCCCGCCACTGCGGCAAATCTCTCTACAGAGTCGTTTTCCGAATCTGTTTCAAGACCTTAACGCAATTACTTGAATCAAATTCTCAAGCGCTCACTTGCCCAGCACCTGGCGGGTCCAGTCCTTGAGATTGTAGTGCGTCGAGACCCGCGCGATCTTGCCGTTCCTGATCTCGAAGAAGGCGCCGACGCGCAATTTATAGGTCTGCCCCTTGGCCTTGGGCAGGCCCGGATCGGTGGCGAGATATTTGCCCTTGAGATCGAACTCGGCGGCAGCGCGGGCACCCGACATGTCGATCATCACCACGATGTTGGAGAGCGTCTCCTTGTAGCTCTTGTTCATATGGGTGAGGAAGTCCTTGAACAGCGCCTTGCCCTTGCGGCGCTCGCCCTGGCTCACCTCATGGACGAAGCTGGGGCTGAGGCAGGCGAGCATGCCGTCGACATCCTGCCGGTTGAAGGCGGCGTAATAGGTCTGGACGAGCTTGCGGGTCTGGGCGGCGGTCACTTCATACTCCTTCGAATGAATTCGGAGGTGGGTTTAGCCGGACAGTCTTCTCAGGGCAATGTTATGCCGAAGGCCTCACGGAAGCCCTCGATGCCCTTGGGCGTGAAGGTGACGGCGCGGCTGTCGCGGCCGCGTTTGATCCAGCCGAGATCGAGACAGCGCTGGCACAGGCCGGCGCCCAGCCGGCCGGCCAGATGCGAGCGCCTTTCGCTCCAGTCGAGGCAGGTGCGGCAGAGCGGGCGGGTGCTTTTGGGCTCATCGAGCACGAGGCCGAAATCGCTGAAGAAGCGATGGCCCGCCTCGGTGACGGCGGCGGCACCATCGGAGAGCACGATGAACTGCCGGGCGCTCAGCCGGTCGGCCAAAGTGACGGCGAGCCAGCCGGCCAGATGATCGTAGCAGGTACGCGCGGTGCGCAGCGCCTGGTCCTTGGGGCCGGTCGGGCGGTAGCGCCTCGGGCCATTGGCGGCGACGATCATCAGCGCCTCCATGGCGGTCGCGATGTCGGGCGAGGCCAGGCGGAAATAATGATGCCGGCCCTGCTTCTCGAGCGCGATGAGCCGGGCCTCGGTGAGCTTCGCCAGATGTCCGCTGGTCGTCTGGGCGCTGACTCCCGCGTGCCAGGCGAGTTCCCCCGCCGTCAGCGCCCGCCCATCGGCAAGCGCCTGCAGGATGTTGGCCCGCGCCGGATCGCCGATGAGCGCCGCCACTTCGGCGAGGCTGTTGCCGGAAACGATATTGGTCATGCGCCGACTATACGCCCCGGCCCCGTGCCGGTCAGCCGCGAATGCTTCGGCCGCGGCCGAAGCATTGGCAAGCGACGCCGTCCGTGACCCATGTCACAGATCGCGGCCAGCCGACCGGATTAGGATGACCGCCATGACCACTCCCCGCCCGCTTACGACCGAACTTCTCCTGCTGGCGCTCCTCGCCACTCTCTGGGGCGCTTCCTATACATTCATCAAGCTCGGCGTCGCCACCATCCCGCCCGTCACCTTCATCGCGGCGCGCACGCTGATCGCCGCGCTCATTCTGCTCCTGGTGCTTCGTCTTCGCGGCCTGAGCCTGCCGTCCGATGCCGTGACCTGGCGGCGTTTCGCCACCCAGGCGGCGCTCAACAGCGTGTTGCCTTTCACCCTCATCGCCTGGGCCGAGCTCACCATCGATGCCGGACTCGCCGCCATCCTTAATTCGACGACGCCGATCTTCACCTTCCTTCTTACCATTCTGATCACCCGCCACGAGCCCGCGACCTTGCGCAAGCTGTTCGGGGTGCTCGCCGGCCTGATCGGCATCTGCCTGATCATCGGCGTCCAGGCGCTGAACGGTCTTGGCCGCGAGCTCCTGGCCCAGTTCGCCATGCTCATCGCCACGGTGAGCTATGCCGGCGCCGCCATCTTCGGGCGCAACTTCAAGGATCTCGACCCGATGATGCCGGCGGCGGGCTCGATGCTGTGCGGCGCCGCCATCCTCATTCCCCTGAGCCTCGCGGTCGACCAGCCCTGGACTCTGTCGCCGTCGACGAGCTCGTTGCTGGCGCTCTTCGGCCTCGCCGTCTTTTCGACCGCACTCGCCTTCTGCATCTTCTTCCGCCTGGTCCACACTCTGGGCTCGGTCGGCACCACGGCCCAGGCCTATCTGCGCGTGCCGATCGGCGTCGGCATCGGCGCGCTCTTCCTGGGCGAGCGTCTCACCGACACGGCCTGGATCGGCCTCGTCTGCGTGGTGGCGGGGGTCGCCGCCATGACGATCCCGCCGCGCAGGCGAACCTCCGCCGTCACTTCTTGAGATTTGGGGGAACCGGTTTCGGCCGACTCGTCGCGGCGTCTTCCTGCAAGTGGAAGCGATGCAGCATGCGGTGGAAGACCGGCAGCAAAGCGAGGCCGGCAATGCCGAAGACGAAAATCCCGGAGAAGATCGCATAGAGCCCGGCGAAGATCTTGCCGCCCGTGGTGGCGAGCGTGCCGATCGGGCCCATGCCGGAGAGGATCATCGCCGCATTGACGAAGGCATCGACCGCGCTCATGCCCTCGAAGCCCATATAGCCGGCCATGCCGAGAATGAGCCAGACGACGATGAGTCCGAAGCTCCACAGAATATTGCGCGCCTGGCGCCGGAAGAACACGCGCCGCGAGGCGAGCGGATGGGCTTTGGGCTCGAAATGATAGAGCTGATCCACCGCCAAGTGGTGGCATGACCGGGTGGTGACGTCAATCGCGGGGCGTGGCACATTACGGCGATGTCACGCGCTTTGGCCGGACCGGAAGACCGCGTCATCCGCCGCCTCGCTTATGAAGGCGAGGCCGGGCAGTGGGAGATGCTGCGCTGCGCGCCCCATGCGGCGCTTTCGTCCTATGTCATCGATTATTCGGGTTATCGCGAAACCCAAGGCGCGGAAATCTGGCGGCGCGAGCTGCCCTGCAGCTTCGTGCCGCTGATCATCAATTTCGGCCCCGCCTTCCATTTCCGCGCCGATCCGCAGAGCCCCGACACCCAGACGAGCTTCACCGCGGGCGTCTATACGCGGCCCGTGATCGTCGGTTCCAAGGGAGCGGCCTTCTGCCTGCAGGTGAACTTCACCCCGCTCGGCGCCTGGCGTTTCTTCCGCCTGGCGCAATCCGAGCTTGAAAGCCGCACCGTTTCGCTCGACGACATCCTCGGCGCCAGGGGCCGGCTGTTCGTCGCGGAGCTGCATGACGCCGTCGATTGGCCCGAGCGCTTCGCCTTGCTGGACGACTTCATCGGCAGGCGCATTCTCGAAGCGCGCGAGCCCGACGCCAATGTGCGCGCGGTCTGGCAGGCGCTGACGGCGAGCCACGGCAATGCCTCGATCATCGCGCTGGCCGGGACAGCCGGTGTCAGCCGCCGCCATCTCGCCAAGCTTTTCCGCGCCGAGATCGGGGCCACGCCCAAGACCATGGCGCGCATCCTGCGCTTCGAGCATGCCAGGAGCCTCGCCCATCACGTGCCGCGCCTCGGCTGGGCCGATCTCGCTTATGAGGCAGGTTATGCCGACCAGGCCCATCTCGCCCGCGAATTCAAGGACTTGTCCGGGCTGACGCCGCAGGAATTGCTGCGCCGCGACCGTGCCGAGACCGGTATCCTTGAGCAATAAAATAGGCTCTAAACACCCCTATCCCGCCCGAATCTCTTGATTCGATACCGCATGAGCAACAAGGAGCCGCCGTGACCCGTTTCCTGATCGAGGGAGGCCACCCGATCTCGGGGGCGATCGAGCCCAAGGGCAGCAAGAACGCCGCGCTGCCGATCATCGCCGCCACCCTTCTCACCGCCGAGCCGGTCACCTTGACCCGTCTTCCCGACATCGCCGATGTGCGGGTGATGGCCAGCCTGCTGCAGGACATGGGCGGCAGCGTCTCGAACATCGTCGACAACCGCGCCACCTTCCACGCGACGTCGCTGCGTCATTCGGCGCCCGACCGCACCATGTCGCAGGCGATCCGCGCCTCCTTCCTGCTCGCGGGCCCGCTCCTCGCCCGCACCGGCAGTGCGACCCTGCCGCGGCCCGGCGGCGACCGCATCGGCCGCCGTCCGCTCGATGCCCATATCCTCGCCTTCCAGGAAATGGGGGTCGAGGTCGACATCACGCCGGACAGCTACCGGCTCACCGCGCCCAAGGGCCTGAAGCCCGCCGACATCTTCCTCGTCGAGATGAGCGTGATGGCGACCGAGAATATCGTCATGGCGGCGGTGCTCACCCCCGGCACGACCCATATCCACAATGCCGCGAGCGAACCGCATATTCAGGATCTCTGCCGCCTCCTCATCGCCATGGGCGCGCGCATCGACGGCTGCGGCTCCAATGTTCTGACCATCGAGGGCGTCGCGTCGCTGCATGGCGCCACGCATGAGATCGGCCCCGATTATCTGGAAGTCGGCAGCTTCATCGGCCTCGCTGCGGCGACCGGCGGCGATCTTCTCATCCGCAATTGCCGTCCGCGCGAACATCGCATGACCGCCATCGCCTTTCGCCGCCTCGGCATCGAATGGGAAGTGCGCGGCGAGGACATCTATCTGCCGCGCCATCCGAAGCTCGAGATCCGCGAGGACATGCATGGCGCGCTGACCAAGATCGATGACGGCCCCTGGCCGGCTTTCCCGGCCGACCTCGTCTCGATCGCGCTCGTCGTCGCGACCCAGTCCGCCGGCACGATCCTGATCCATGAGAAAATGTTCGAGAGCCGCCTGTTCTGGGTCGACAAGCTCATCGCCATGGGTGCCCGCATCATCCTGTGCGACCCGCATCGCGCCGTGGTGGTCGGCCGCTCGCCGCTTTATGCCCAGCGCCTGTCGAGCCCCGATATCCGTGCCGGCATGGCGCTGGTGATCGCCGCTTTGTGCGCCGAAGGCCGGAGCGAGATCCAGAATGTCGAGCAGATCGACCGCGGCTATGAAAGGCTCGATGAGCGCCTGCGGGCGCTCGGCGCCAGGATCGAACGGGCGGACTGAAGCATCGGCTCGAAAGGTGCGCGGCGGTTTTCGGATAAGCCGATGCGCCTCTACGAACCCTTTTTGTCAAACTGGGCGATGAGCCACTCTTCCAGGGCCCGCGCCGCCGGCGCCTGCTCGGTCTCGGGCGGCGCGATCAGATAATAGGGAAACGCCGCCGGCACCGAGAGGCGGAACGGCCTGACGAGGCGGCGGCTGGCGAGATCGTCGCGCACGGTCGCGAGATCGCCCATCGCCACGCCATAGCCGGCGCGCGCCGCTTCGAGGGAGAGATGCGCGCTGTCGAAATAGACGCCGCGGACCGAGCCCGTTGCGGCGAGCCCTGCCGCCGCGAACCAGCGCGACCACGCCTCGTCCGTATATTCATGCAAGAGCGTGTGCCCGAGCAGATCCTGGGGCGTCGCCAATCCCGGCTTGCGCCGCTTCAGCACCGGGCTGCACACCGGAAAGAACTCGGCATGGCCGAGCCGCACCACGCGCTTGCCGGGATGCTCGGCGCTGCCATAGGCGATCGCCAGATCGGCGCGGTCGGCCATTTTGGGGTGCCGCCAGTATTCGGTCAGCACATGCACCGCGACATTGGCATGAAGTGAAAGAAACTCACCGAGCCGCGGCACCAGCCAGTTGGCCGCGAGCCCCGGCACGCAGGAAAGCGTGATCTCGCCTTCGATCTCGCCGCTTTTGATGGCGCTCGCCGCGCGCGTCAGCCGCTCGAAGGAGTCATGCACCGCCGCGAGCAGCTGCGCGCCGGCCGGCGTCAGCCCCATCGGCCGCTGGCTGCGGTCGAAGAGCGGGCTCGCCAGCTGTTCCTCCAGAGCCCGGATCTGATGCGAGACGGCGCCATGGGTCACCGCCAGCTCCTCGGCGGCGCGCACCAGGTTGCGATGCCGGGCGGCCGCCTCGAAGGCGCGGAGCGCGTTGAGCGGCAGGCGGTTGCGCGAGATGGCGGGCGGCATGGGTAAGGCTCACTGTGAACTTAACTCACATTAGCGCAGAAGATTTCTCGTTTTGCAATGCGAAGTCGGGGTGAGACCATGGCCCGCAATCAACAAATAAAACTGGGGAGGATGGAATGACGAAGACCATCATGACGAACCGCCGCCAGGTTCTGGCCGGCATGTCGGCCTTTGCCGCGACGGGCCTTTTGGACGGCCCGGCACGTGCCCAAGCGGCGCGCAAGGGCGGCAAGTTCCGCTATGCCATTGTCGGAGCCTCGATAACGGACGCGCTCGATCCCTCGACCTTCGCCGATATCGCGCCCGGCATGATGAGCTGGCAGAGCCGCAGCAATCTGGTCGAGCTCGGTCCCGATCTCAAGCTCAAGCCTGAGCTCGCCGAAAGTTTCGAGGGCACGGATCAGGCGCGCAAATGGGTCTTCAAATTGCGCCAGGGCGTCGAATTCCACAACGGCAAGACGCTGAGCCCTGAGGACGTGATCTTCTCGCTCGGTCTCCATACGCGGCCCGATTCCAAATCCTCGATCAAGCCGACGCTCGACGGCATCGCCGACATGAAGGCCGACGGCCCGGACACGCTGGTCATCACGCTGAAGGAGCCGAATGCCGATTTCCCCTTCGCGCTCGCCGATTATCACGCCCAGATCCTCCCCGCCGGGACGACCAATTTCAACGACGGCATCGGCACCGGCCCTTACGTGATGAAGACCTTCGATCCCGGCGTGCGCTGCACCGGCACCCGCTTCGCCAATTACTGGAAGGAGGGTCACGGCAATTTCGACGAGGTCGAATGCCTGGCGATCGCCGACAGCACCGCGCGCATGAACGCGCTGTCGACCGGCGATCTCGATGCGGTGATGTTCGTCGACCTCAAGACGCTGGGACTCATCGAGCGCAATCCGGCCATCAAGGTCATCAAGGTGCAGAGCGGCGCCCACATGACCTTGCCGATGCACGCCACCGTGGCGCCCTTCGACAACAATGACGTGCGCCTCGCCCTCAAATATGCGATCGACCGCCAGGAGCTGGTCGACAAGCTTCTGCGCGGCAATGCGGTGGTCGGCAACGATCATCCGATCCCGCCTTCGAGTCCATACTACGCCGCCGACATCCCGCAGCGCGCCTATGATCCCGACAAGACGAAATTCCATCTGAAGAAGGCCGGGCTCGACAAGCTCACCGTCCAGCTCAGCGCCTCCAATGTGATCCTCGATATCGGTTCCGACGCCGCCTCGCTCTATCGCGAAAGCGCCGCCAAGGCCGGCATCGACCTCGAGATCGTGCAGGAGCCGGCCGACAGCTACTGGTCGAATGTCTGGCAGAAGAAACCTTTCTGCACGAGCTATTTCGGCGCCCGGCCGACGCCCGATGGGATCTTCTCGCTGGCTTACGGCACCAAGGCGCCATGGAACGAGAGCTTCTGGTCCAATGCCCGCTTCGACGATCTGATGACGCAGGGCCGCGCCGAGCTCGACGAAGCCAAGCGCAAGGCGATCTATGGCGAGATGCAGCGCATCCTCAATGAGGAAGGCTCGACCATCGTCCCGCTGTTCCCGGCGGTGATCGATGCCACCTCGGACAAGATCGCCACCGGCACGGTCGCCGGCAACCTCAACATGGATGGCGGCCGCGCGGCGGACCGCTGGTGGTTCGCGTGATCAGGTAACATTTCTTCAAGACGGAGAGATACCCGCAGGTCCATGGTCCTCTCATTGAAAAGGAGATTGACCATGGACAAGATGCCCACCACCGATACGCCCATCGTCTATGCCGGCGTCTGTTGCTATCGCGATGCGCCGAAAATGCTCGACTGGCTCGAGGGCGCTTTCGGTTTCAAAAAGCACGTCGTCTACACCGGCGATGACGGCAAGATCGTGCATGCCGAGATGGCCGTCGGCCAGTCGATCCTGATGATGTCGAGCCAGCGCGACGACGGCGTGCTGGGCAAGCTGGTGCGCCCGCCGAGCGAGCTCGGCGCCAGCAGCCAGGCGATCTATATCGCCGTGCCCGACGCCGATGCCGTCCACGCCACCGCCAAAGCGGCCGGCGCCGAGATCGTCATGGGCCTCGCCGACCAGCCCTATGGCAGCCGCGATTTCATCTGCAAGGACCCGGAAGGCCATATCTGGTGCTTCGGCACCTACGCGCCGAAGGTTTGACGTCAGATCTCGTTCCACCGCCGCAGAACGGGCTCGCTCATGTCGTGCTCGTAGCCCAGGACCGACATGCTCGCCGTATCGAGCACGAACAGTGCGCCGTCCGCAGGCGTGAGGCCGAGCCAGCGGGCGGCGAGCATGCGCAGAAAATGCGCGGATGAGAAGACGAGGACATTGCCGCTCACGGCACGCAGCGCCGCCACCATGCGGTCGGCCCGCGCCCCCGCCTCGGCGACGCTCTCGCCGCCCGGGCAGCCGTCGCGGAACAGACTCCAGCCGGGCCGCTCGAGCAGGATCCCCTTCGTCTTCAGCCCTTCATAGGCGCCATAGTCCCATTCGGCGAGATCGGGCTTCACCTCGATCACGGCACCGAAGCCCGCCAGCTCGGCCGTGCGGCGCGCACGTGACGAAGGGCTCGACCAGACGGCGGCGAAGCTCCGGTCGCGCAGCCGGTCGCCAAGCTTGCGCGCCGCCTCCTCGCCTCTGGCGGTCAGTGGAATATCGCTGCGCCCGGTATGTTTGCCGCTGGCGCTCCATACGGTCTCGCCATGCCGCACCAGCGTGATCTCGGGGAAGGCGCCGGCCATCCTACCCTTTGATCCGCCACGGCGGATCTTTGCGGTTCTCGCCCGCCAGATACAGACACAGCCAGTTGCCGGCGGGATCCTTGAGCCACGCTTCCCGCCACAGCCAGCGCTGATCCTCGGGCTCGTTCTCGAAGACGATCCCCTGCGTCTGAAGCGCCTTCACCCGCGCGTCGAGATCGGCGCATTCGAAATAGACATAGACGCCCTCCTCGCCCAGGGCAGCTTCCGTCTTGTGCAGCGACATCGTCGCCTCGCCGTCCGGCAGCTCGAAGCGCGCGTAGATTTCGGTCTCGACGATCAGCGTCAGGCCGAGCCTTCGATAGAAGGCGATCGACGCCTTGATATCTCTGGCCGGCAGGCTGATCTGGTTGAGGTTCACACCGCCATTCCCGCCTTCAGGCCTTCATAGACGGCCTCCTCCGCCGTGCGCGCCGAGAGGCAGTCGCCGACGAGATAGTGCTCGAAGCCTTGCGCCGTTTCGGTGAGCGTATCCTCGGGGGCGTTCGGACAGGCGAGCACGATCGTGTCGACATCCTCCAGCACCACCGGCTCCTGCGCCGTCGTATGGACGAAATAGGCGGTGGTCGCATCGGCGCCATAGAGCCGCATCATCGGCAGGACCTTGACGCCGGCGCGGTGCAGCCGCGCCAGATGCGCGTCGCGGGTATAATTCTGGATCGCCATGCCGGCATTGAGCCCATTGACCGCGAGCCGGACATCGGCGCCTTCGCTGGCGAGCTTCTCGGCGAGGCCGAGGCCGATCCAGTCGGACAGCCAGTCATAGATGACGACGCGGGCGCCGGTCTTGCCGCCCTTCAGCACCTCCACCGCATGCATGACATGGGCATCGTCGCCGATTTCCGCCTGCGGCCGCTGCGGCACCGAGCCCGTGGCGAGGATCACCGCATCGGGCGCCTCGCTGCTCAGGAACTCCGGCGTCACCGCCATGCCTTTGACGATGCGCGCGCCGGCGCGCTCCGCCTCGCGGGTGAGATTGGTGATGATGCCGCCGAATTCGGCGCGCGCCGGCAGCAGCTGCGCATAACGCGCCTGGCCGCCGAGCTGCGTCTCCTTCTCATAGAGTGTCACCTCATGGCCGCGCTCGGCTGCCACCGCCGCCGCCTTCAGGCCGCCCGGCCCGCCGCCCACCACCATCACGCGTTTGCGCCTGGCGGTCTTGGGTTTCTGGCCGTAAGCCAGCTCGCGCCCGGTTTCGGGATGCTGGATGCAGGAGATCGACAGACCGAGCTGGAAATGCCCGATGCAGGCCTGGTTGCAGGCGATGCAGGCGCGGATGTCGTCGGTGGCGCTGGCCTTGGCCTTGTTGGGCATGGCGGGATCGCAGATCATCGCCCGCGTCATGCCGCACATGTCGGCCGCGCCTTCGGCGATCACCTTCTCCGCCTCATGCGGCTGGTTGATGCGGCCCGCCACGAAGACCGGCTTGCCGATCGCCTGCTTGAGCTTGCGCGCATAGGGCGCCACATAGGCATTCTCGATCAGCATCGGCGGCACGATATGGATGGCGCCGCCCTGCGACGCCGACGTGCCGGCGATGACGTTGAAATAATCGAGATCCTCTTTCAGCATCCGGCAGGCGGCGAGCGTCTCGTCCTCCTGCAGCCCGTCGACGTCGATCTCGTCGCCCGACAGCCGCATGCCGATGATGAACTCCTCCGGCACCAGCGCCCGCGCTTTCTGCGCCGCTTCCTTCACGAAGCGGATGCGGTTCTCGAGCGAGCCGCCGAAGCGGTCCTCGCGCCGGTTGACGCGCGGATTGAGGAACTGCGCCGGCAGATAGCCATGGCTGCCGACGATCTCGACGCCGTCGGCGCCGGCTTCCGCCATGCGCCGCGCCACCTGGGCATAGCCGTCGATGATTTCCTCGACGAGGGCGAGCGACATCGGCCTGGGCGCGGTGCGGAACCGTTCCGACGGCGAGAAGGACGGCGCGAAGGCCGCCTGCGCCACGCCTTCCGGCCGACCCAGCAATTCGCGCCCCGGATGGAACAGCTGCACGATGACCTTGGTGCCTTCCTTGTGGATGGCGTCGATCATCTTCGCGAAGGGTTTGACGCAGCTGTCCTCGGTCCCCATCAGGAGATCGTCGGTGTAGCGCGCCGTTTCATGGACGCCGACCACCTGCACCACGATGAGCCCGGCGCCGCCCCGGGCGCGCGCCAGGTGATAGGCGGTGAGCGCCTCCGACGGGAGGTAGTTCTCCGGCAGATAGGTGTCGTGCCCGGTCGAGAATATCCGGTTGCGGAACTCGGTTTTTTTGACCTGGAAGGGGGTGAAGAGATGCGGGAAGAGCTTTGACATGAAGCGAGGCTAACGCAAAAGCCTGCATCTACGGAAGGGGCGATACCCTGTGACGTCTTAACACCCTAAACCCTTTCGAGCAGGATCACCTCGTCGCCCATGAAGGTTGTGCGCTGGTATTCTCGGAACCCGTTCTTTTCGGCGACCTTCAGCGACGGCGTGTTGGCCGGATCGATGATCGAGACGCTGCGGCCCTTGCCCGCCCGGTCGAACCACTCGAGCGCCGCCGCCACCGCTTCCGAGGCATAGCCTTTGCCCTGGTGTCTGCCGCCCAGCACCCAGCCCATTTCGGCGACGCCATGGATCGGAGGCTCGAGCGCGCGGTGGAAGTCGGCGAAGCCGACATCGCCGGCGAACTGCCCCGATGCCTTTTCCTCGACCGCCCAGTAGCCGAAACCCAGGAGCGGCCACAGGCCGCGATAGCGCAGCAGCCGCGCCCAGGCTTCGGTGGGCGTCGAGGGCTTGCCGCCGATGAAACGGATCACCGCCGCCTCGGACCAGACCGCGGCGAGAGCGGAAAAATCAGCGACCGTATGCGCGCGCAGCCTGAGCCGCGCCGTCTCGAGGACCGGAACTTCCATCTGAGGCTCTATCTGCTGCGCCCGTCGAATTTCTTGATCGTCACCTCATCGGGCACGAAGCCGTCGACGCAGCGCATATTGACCGCCGCCATGGCGACGCCATTGGGCGCCTTGGCCTCGCCGAAGGGACCGACGCCGCAGGTCGAGCAGAAATGATGGCGGATGCGGTGCGTGTTGAAAGTATAGGTCGCCATGTCCTTCTCCGCCGTCTTCAAGGTGAATTTCTCACGCGGCACGAAAGCGAGAAGATGCCCGCGCTTCGAGCAGAGCGAGCAGTTGCAATCGATCACCTCCACAACCGGCGCCTCGGTGTCGAATTCATAAGCGATGCGTCCGCAATGACAACCGCCGCTGTAGTGCATGGCCACCTCCTCCGTTTCAGGATATCGCGACAGATCGCCCCACTCGCGCGTGATCAGGAAAAGCGGGTACCGGTTTTCCGTCCGATCACGATCACTTTAGGTCGACGCGACGCAAAAGTGATAGAGATCTAGGGCGGGCCGGACAAGATGCCGTCGGGGGCCGCCTCGTTGAAGCAGCCGAGCTGGCTCTTGAAGCTATCGATCAGCCAGGAGGCGGCCGGTCCCGGCGTACGGTCGATGCGGTGCATGGCGTAGAACGGCCCCTGTACCTGGCCGAAGGGCTCGAGATCGAGTTCGACCAGCAGGCCTTTCTTGAGGTCGTCAGCGATGATCCAGCGCGGCAGGCCGCCCCAGCCGAGGCCGGCGCGGATCATCAGATGTTTCGTATGCATGTCGGTGAGCCGCCAGGTGCGGAAGGCGAAGACGCTGAAATCGCGTCCGCGCGTGCGCTGCGAGGGATCGGTGACGACGAGCTGCGTGTGCTCGCGCAGTTCCTCCAGCGGCACTGGGCCCTTCAGGCCGGCGAGCGGATGGGCGGGCGACGCCGCCGGCACCATGGTCACGAGCCCGATCTCGATGAGACGCACATCCGCCTCGCCCGGCACGCCGCCGATGCCGATATCGGCGTCGCCTTTCAGCACCTGGTCGACGATCGAGCCGAGCGAGCCGACATTGAGGCGGAGGTCCACCGTCGGGAACTCCGTCGCGAAGTCCTTCAGTGTACGGATGAAGACGGGCGCCGGCAGCACCGGGTCGACGGCGATCGCCACTTCGCTTTCGAGGCCGCGATGATGGCCTTCGACGCGGGCGCGCAGGCGCTGCAGCACGCCTGACATCCGGCGGGCATCTTCGAGGACCGCCTTGCCCATCTCGGTCAGCTGCGGCTCGCGCATGCCCTCGCGCTCGAAGAGCTTCACGCCGAGCTGCGCCTCGAGATTGGCGATGCCATAGCTGATGACCGACTGGGCCCGGTTGAGCTTGCGACCGGCGCCGGAAAAGCTCCCGGTCTCGGCCACCGCGAGCAGGATCTGCAACTGGTCCAGGGTTGGATTGGGCTTCATATATCCAAATACTAGATTGATTGTATATATATTATACCAGTTTTATGGATGGATGACCAGGGACATATTCGAAGCGTCAGTTCACCCCGTCAACGCGAAAGACCAAAACCATGTCCATCCTTCTCGTCACCTCGAGCCCCCGCGGCAGCGCATCGCATTCGACCCGCATCGCCACCGATCTCGCTTACAAGCTGCAGGACGCCGATCCTTCTGCCGCCCTGGTGGTGCGCGACCTCGCCGCCGACCCCTTGCCCCATATCGATTCCGACTATTCGGCGGGCATCTACACGCCGGCCGACAAGCGCAATGCCCGCCAGGCCGAGCTGGTGAGCGCCTCCGACGCTGCGGTCGACGAGCTCTTCGCCGCCGACACCATCATTCTCGCCACCGGCCTCATCAATTTCAGCATCTCCTCGACGCTGAAATCCTGGATCGACCACATCGCCCGCGCCGGCCGCACCTTCTCCTACGACAAGGATGGTCCCAAGGGCCATCTCACCGGCAAGAAGGTCTATATCGTCCTCGCCTCGGGCGGCGTCTATTCGGACGGCCCGGCGGCGAGCATGGATCATGCCATTCCCTATCTGCGCGACATGCTCGCTTTCGTCGGCCTCACCGATGTGGAAGTGATCCGCGTGGAAGGCGTCGGCATGGGCCCGGAGGCCACTGACACCGCGTTGAAGAAGGCGACGGCCCGGGTGATTTCACTGGTCTCGGCAGTCGGAGGTCCCCACCGCGCCGCCGCCGTCGCCGCCTGATTTTCCCGGGGCAAGAAGCACCGAAGCATCGGGTCGAAAGGCTGCAGGCCATTGGGCTGATGCGCCGGCAAATAACGCCGCTTCGGCACTTTTTGGCCGAAGCGGCGTTGTCTTTTCATGGCCGACACAATCAGACCGCCAGGACGAACGATCGCCCAATTACGCAGCGAAGCCCGGACCTGCCGGCGCTGCTCCCTCTACAAGAACGCCACCCAGACCGTATTCGGCGAGGGCTCCGCTCGCGCCGCGATCGTCTTCGTCGGCGAGCAGCCGGGCGATCAGGAAGATATCCAGGGCCGGCCTTTTGTGGGCCCGGCCGGCCGCCTCTTTGACAAGGCGCTGGCCGAGGCGGGAATCGACCGCACCGCGGCCTATGTGACCAATGCGGTGAAGCATTTCAAATATGAGCCGCGCGGCAAGAAGCGTATTCACAAGCGGCCCGACCGCGGCGAGATCGAGGCCTGCCGCTGGTGGCTCGATGCCGAGATCAGGCTGATCCGGCCGAAGCTCGTCGTGGCGCTCGGCGCCACCGCGGCGCGCGCCCTGCTCGGCCGCACCGTCACTATTTCGAAGCTGCGCGGCGCGCCGGTGGAGCTTCTGGGCCATCAGGGCCTCATCACCGTGCATCCCTCCTTCCTGCTGCGCGTGCCCGACGAAACGTCACGCGCGGCGGAGTACCGCAAATTCATCGCCGACCTGAGACAGGCGGCAAAACTTGCCGCCTGATCACTCCCCGACGAGGTGCAGAATGACCCGGCGCCGGTGCGGCGCGTCCCGATGCTCGAAGAGATAGATGCCCTGCCAGGTCCCGAGCATCAATTCGCCCTGGCCGATCGGGATCGTCAGCGACACCTGCGTCAGCGCCGTCCTGATATGGGCCGGCATGTCGTCGGGCCCCTCGCTGCGATGGACCATCCAGCTCGCCCCTTCCGGCACCAGCCGGCGGAAGAATTCGTTCAGATCGCGGCGCACATCGGGATCGGCATTTTCCTGTATCAGCAGCGAGGCCGATGTATGCTGCAGGAAGAGCGTGAGCTGGCCCGTCGCGATGCCGGCCGCTTCGACGAAGCGGCGCGCCTCGCCGGTGATCTCGGTGAAGCCCTGACCCGGGGTACGGATCGTGATCTCGTGCTGAAGCTGACGCATCTGGGAAACCATTGCTGCTGCGATGAGTTTACATCATTGGATCAGGCAAAGGAGGATTGAATGGCCGTTGACCGTCTCAAACACAAGGATTGGATCGTCGCCACAGATGGCGGACGGGCGCTGATTTTGCGCAATGACGGGACGACGTTGCAACCCAGGCTGACAGTGCTGCGCAAGCACGACCAGAATGTGCCGCCGACGCGCGACCTCGGCACCGACAAGCCGGGCCGCACCCATCCGGGCGTCGGCCCCGGCCGCGCCTCGATCGAGCCGACCGATCTTCACCAGCAGGCCGAGGACCGCCTGATGAAGGAGGTCGCCGATCGTCTGGCCGAGGATCTGCGCGAAGGAAAATTCTCGACCCTGATCGTGGCCGCCGCCCCGACATCACTGGGCACGCTGCGCAAGGCGATGAGCGACGAGCTGCGCAAGGTAGTCGCCGCCGAAGTGCCGAAGAACTTCACCGGCATGGAAGTCGGCAAGCTCGGCGATGCGTTGAGCCAGGCCCTCGAAGCCGCGTGAACATGCCCTCGCCCCGCGAGAGCGGGGAAAGGGAGGGCCCCATTGCGCAGCAATGGGAGGGTGAGGGGCACCCGGTCACCTGGTGCAAATTGTCCAATTCAATCCCCCGCCGTCAGCCCGAGATAGGCCAGAAATCCCGCCACCACCGCGGCGATCCAGCTTGGCCACATCGGCATGGCTTCACCGTCGACGGAAATCTCGAAGCCGGTCAAGGCGCGCAGCAATTGCAGGATGGCGATGATGGCGAAGATGACGCCGGCCAGTCGTGCATATTTCCGAGCGGTCATGAATGCCTCCTCGCGATCTGATCTCGTTTGCGGTGACAGGCCGTCGCGGCCCTATTTGAACATCCGCTCGCCCTGCTCGTCGACGATCTGGCGACCCTTCGACAGCGACAGGTCGGCCGCCTCCTCCAGCGTCGAGAAGCGGTCGGCGCGCACGAATTTGTATTCCTTCATCTCTCCGTCGATTTCCTTGGAGATCGTGCCGGCGGTCTGGAACTGCCCGCCTTCCTTATAAGGCATGGCGCGGATGGTGAAGCCCTTGTGCTCGGTCTCCTTGGCCGCGGTCGCCGGCTTGTCGCCCGCCGCCTTGTCGCCGCCGAGACCGAACAGGGATTTCAGAAAAGACATGGGATTCCTCGTGTTTAAGGGTCGGCGGCAGATTGGACCAAGGGCGTCCGGCTTGCAACGCCCCGAGCACTTCGGTGCACACTATCACATATTGTTGCGATGTCCGCGCCGGAGTACCATTAGGTATCAGCTAGGGCCAGATGAGCAATATGCGGGACAAAGAGCAGATAGATACCGACCTGACCGGCGAGGCGCCACGCGCCGGGCCTCACTCCCCTGAAGATCATGAGCTGCGAATGGAGCGTCTGCGTGCTGCCCTGCGGGAGGGGGAGGTGAGTGGCGATCCTATGCCCTTCGACATGGAGCAGTTCATAGCGGAGAAGAAGCAAAAACGTTGACCGCGCCGCGTCATGCTCCGGGCGCACCCTCGTCTTCTCACCTTTGCCGTATCTCTACCCGTCATCTGGATTCTCTCAATGCGCCAAATACTGCTCGCCTTCATCTGCGTTCTTCTCCTCGCAGCCGCACCGCTCGCCGCGCGTGAGCAGTCCGACGCCCCCGATATCGAAATCCTCGGCTTCTCGCCCGACGGGCGTTATTTCGCCTATGAGCAATATGGCTATGACATCGCGAGCGACGCCACCGATGCCGCGATCTTCGTCATCGACCGCGAGACCAACAAGGCCGTGGAGGGCTTCCCCTTCGGTTTCATCGCCGACCAGCCCGGCAATCCCAACAAGCCCGACGTCGATATCGAAGCCTTGCGCACCGAGGAAGGCGCGCCCGAGATCGGCAAGCTGCGCAAGCTGGTGCGCGAGGAAGCCGCGGCGAAGCTTTCAGCGCTCGAGATCGGCACGCAAGGCCGCCGGCTCGCCGGCGTGCCGATGACGCAGCGCTTGCCGGTCGATGGCCATGACGCACCCTTGAAGTTCGTCGTCTGGCCAACCATTCCGAGCGCCATTCCGGATCAGCAGCTCGTCTATACGATCGGCGCCAAAACCGCCGACCCGCTTCCCGACTGTGTGAACGCCGCGCCTGAGCCGCGCGACATTCCGGTGACCTTCACCATCACCGCCGAGCGCACCTTTCCGGAAACGAAGACCGTGGCGGCCAAGGAACAGGTGTATCAATGGCCGATCGCCAAGGACGATTGTCCGGCGGGGCTATGGATCAGCGACATCACCGCGCCGCCAGATACCAAAGGCGAAAAGCCGGTGCTGCTGGTTGTCTTCTTCACCACCGCCTGGTCATCGGCTGTCGACAGCGCCCGCTATCACGCGACCTTCATCGAGATGCCGGAGGGGGAATAAAGACTCTACCGATCCCTTTCCCTCCCATTCCATACGTCATGGCCAGGCTTGACGAGAGAGAAGCAAAAAGGCCGGCTTTTGCCGGCCTTTTTGGTGATCAGTTGTCGAGGAAGCTCCGAAGCTTCCGGCTGCGGCTCGGGTGTTTGAGCTTGCGCAGCGCCTTGGCTTCGATCTGGCGGATGCGTTCGCGCGTCACCGAGAACTGCTGGCCGACTTCCTCCAGCGTGTGATCGGTGTTCATGCCGATGCCGAAGCGCATGCGCAAGACCCGCTCCTCGCGCGGCGTCAGCGAGGCCAGCACGCGCGTCGTCGTTTCGCGCAAATTCGCCTGGATCGCCGCATCGATCGGCAGGATGGCGTTCTTGTCCTCGATGAAGTCGCCCAGATGCGAGTCTTCCTCGTCGCCCACCGGCGTTTCGAGCGAGATCGGCTCCTTGGCGATCTTCATCACCTTGCGGACCTTCTCGAGCGGCATCGAGAGCTTCTCGGCCAGCTCCTCCGGCGTCGGCTCGCGGCCGATCTCGTGCATCATCTGGCGCGAGGTGCGCACGATCTTGTTGATCGTCTCGATCATGTGCACCGGAATGCGGATGGTGCGCGCCTGGTCGGCGATCGAGCGGGTGATCGCCTGCCGGATCCACCAGGTGGCGTAGGTCGAGAACTTGTAGCCGCGGCGATACTCGAATTTGTCGACCGCCTTCATCAGGCCGATATTGCCTTCCTGGATGAGGTCGAGGAACTGCAGGCCCCGATTGGTGTATTTCTTGGCGATCGAGATGACGAGACGCAGATTGGCCTCGACCATTTCCTTCTTGGCGATGCGGGCCTCGCGCTCGCCCTTCTGCACCATGGCGACGATGCGGCGGAATTCCGGGATCTGCAAGCCGGTGGCGGTGGCGAGCTCGTGGATCTCCTCGCGGATGACGCGGATCGATTCCTTCTCGTCATTGGCGAACTTCTTCCAGCCGAATTTGGCCAGGCGGCCGACGCGGCGCAGCCATTCCGGATTGAGCTCCTCGCCCTGATACTCTTTGAGGAACACATCGCGCGGCACCTTGTAGGTCTCGGCGAGCCGCATCAAGCGGCCCTCGAGCGCGTTGAGGCGCTTGTTGATGTCATAGAGCTGGTCGACGAGGGCCTCGATGCGGGCATTGTTGAGCGACAGCGACTTCACGTCGACGATGATCTCGTCGCGCAGCTTCTTGTAGCGGCGCTCCTGCGACGGCGAGAGGGCGGTCTTGTCGCCCACTTCCTGGTCCTGCAGCTTGCGCAGCGACTTGTAGGTCTTGGCGATGCGGTCGAAGGTTTCGAGAACCTGGGGCTTCAGCTCGGCTTCCATCGCCGAGAGCGAAACGCCCGGATCGTCGCCCTCCTCCTCGTCGTCCTCCTCGACCTGCGGCTTGTCGAAATCCTCGGGCGACAGCACGTCGCCATATTCGTCGTCGCGGCGCATGGCGCGGCGCGGTTCCGGCTTCTTGATCGGCTCCGGCTTCTTCGGCTCGGCGAGCTTCTCGTCCGACATCACCGGCTGCTTGTTCTTGGCATCCGGGCCGGCATAGGTCGCTTCGAGATCGATGATGTCGCGCAGAAGGATCTTGCCTTCGTTGAGCTCGTCGCGCCAGATGATGATCGCCTGGAAGGTCAGCGGGCTTTCGCACAAGCCCTGGATCATCGCCTCGCGGCCGGCCTCGATGCGCTTGGCGATGGCGATTTCGCCCTCGCGCGACAGGAGCTCGACCTGGCCCATTTCGCGCAGATACATGCGCACCGGGTCGTCGGTGCGGTCGGCAGGGGTCTTTTCCGTCTCGACCTTGATCGGCAGGTTCTCGGACGGCTCTTCCTCGTCCTTGGCCGTCTTGACGGTGTCGTTGCCCTCTTCCTCGCTCTCGACGACATTGATGCCCATTTCGTTGAGCATCGACATGATATCTTCGATCTGCTCAGGGCTCGTCTCTTCCGAGGGAAGGACGGAATTCAGCTCGTCGAGCGTGACATAGCCGCGCTGCTTGGCGGCCCGGATCATGCGCTTGACGGCCGCATCGGTCAGATCGAGTACAGGGGAATCCTGGCCCTCGCCCGGAGTCTCCTGAGCTTCCTGCTCTTCGGCCGCGGGTTGGGCTTCGTTTTCTTCGGTCTGCGGTTCGCGCATCTGGGCTCGGGCCATGCGTCGCCTATCCTTCTCGTCTCAACTGATTCGGGGCCGTGTGCGGTTGTAGCCGCCGGCCCGTTAACCCGTTCCTAACCTTACCCCGCGCGCTTCTGGTCAATACCGGTTCCGCCCCATTGCGCGCCAATCCATGTTTACTCTACGCCCTAGACAGCGTTAGCGCCGCGCCCCGAGGCCTCGCCGAACCCTTCAATATGGGCTTCCGTTCCGGCGTGGGATGCCAGCTCTTCGCGGATCTGATTGAGCGCGACGAGCCTCTCCTCCGTCGGATCGGCGGCGAATTGTGCCTCGGCAGCCTTGAGCTCCCGATCCAGAGTTACGCTTTTCCTGTGCAGGGCGAACATCTGACGAAGCGCTGTCCGGGCGTCCGCGGACGCAGCACCGGGGTTCAGGAACCATTCGTTCAGACGTACCGCCTGGCTTTCAAGGCGGGCCACGACAGGCCCAAAACCTTTGTCGTTCAGGTGGTCCCTGAGAGACGATCCGTCAAGACCTTCTGCCAGGGCGGCCATATCTATGATTTGCCGCTTCAGCGAGTCAAGCTCGTGTGAAACGAATTCCGCTGCGGCATAATCATCCAGAAAATCATGCAGAAGTTCCGGATGGCTGATGATCGCTAGGAGTAAAAGCCGCTCGCGGCGCTCCTGCTCGTGCTGGCCGCTGCTCTTCTGGGCCAGGGGGCTGGCTTTGAGGCCGGCGCTGGCCGGCGCGGCGAAATCATGCGGCAGCGGCCGGGCCCGAGGCCCCCGCCGTGCCTGCACCAGCGGTTTCGCCGACACGAATCTGCTCCGCCCGCGGCCGAAGCCGCGCAGCGACGGCCCTCCCTGTGGGGCCAGATGGCGGGCGAGCCGCGCCTTGATGTCCTCGCCGTAATATTTGCGCACCGTCTCGTCGCCGATCTCGCGCACCAGGCCCGACAGCCTGACCTCGAAGGAGGCCCGCCCGTCCGGCGTGTCGATCCGAGCCTGCTCGGCCTCGCGCGCCCACAGCACATCGGCCAGCGGCCTTGCTTCGGCGATCACCGCCTGCACCGCCTCGGCCCCTTCGTTCTTGAGGAGATCGTCGGGATCCTGGCCCTCGGGCAGCAGCGCGAATTTGAGCGAATGGCCGGGCTTGAGCAGCGGGAGCGCCAGGTCGAGCGCCCGATAGGCGGCCTTGAGCCCCGCCGCGTCGCCGTCGAAACAGAGCGTCGGCGACGGCGCGATCCGCCACAGCAGCGCCAGCTGGTCGGTGGTGAGGGCGGTGCCGAGCGGCGCCACCGCATGGCCGATGCCGGCGCGATGCAGCGCGATCACGTCCATATAGCCCTCGACCGCGACGATCTCGCCCGCTTGGTGGGCGAGGCCCCGCGCCTTGTCGAGATTGTAGAGGACGAAGCCTTTATGGAAGAGTGTCGTCTCTGGAGAATTCAAGTACTTCGCCAGCGCGTCCTTCGCCAGCGCCCGGCCGCCAAAGGCGATCACCCGCCCGCGCGGATCGCGGATCGGGAACATCACCCGGTCGCGGAAGCGGTCATAAGCGACCGGAATGTCGTCGCCGGTGACGACGAGCCCCGCTTCCGCCATCTGCTCGACGGTGACGCCCTTGTCGGCCAGATGGCTGCGCAGGGCCGAGCGGTCGTCGGGGCCATAGCCCAAGCGGAATTCCTGCTGGATCGCGCCGGAGAGGCCCCGGTCGGCCAGATAGCCCCGCGCCTTGGCGCCCTTGGCCGACTGCAGCGTCTCCTCGAAGAATTTCGCCGCCAGCTCCATCACATCGTAAAGCGTGGTCCTGAGCTTCTCACGCTGGACGTCCTCTTCCGACACATTGGGCATCGGCAGGCCCGCTTCCTGGGCCAGCCTTTCGACCGCCTCCGGAAAGCTCACCCCTTCCTTCTCGACCAGGAAGGTGAAGATGTCGCCCGACGCCTTGCAGCCGAAACAGTGATACCGGCCCTTGCGGTCCTCGACATGGAAGGAGGCGGTTTTTTCATTGTGGAACGGGCAGCAGCCCCACAGGTCGCCCCGCCCCGGATTGGACTTCCGGCGGTCCCATTGCACATGCCGGCCCACCACGGTCGAGGCCGACACGCGGGCGCGGATCTCGTCGAGGAAGGTGGGCGGGAATCTCATGGGGCTACCAAGACCACAAAAGCGACGATCAAGCCTCAGGCCAAATCGGCCATGCACAGTCTTTCAACAGGATAATCGAGGCGAACAAAAGGAGAAAGACAGCCACACAGGGAAAACACCTTCAATTCGTCACCCCGGCGAAAGCCGGGGCCCATTCAATAGGCACAAACGGGTGGTGCTGAAGACGCGGAGGAACTCAATGGATCCCGGCTTTCGCCGGGATCACGGAGGGGGAGTTATCCCGTTCCCTGTGTTTCAGGCTTAGGCTGACGCCTGAGGAACTTGCGGATGGTCCTGACCGCATAGAAGCAGAACAGGACGACGAGCCCCAGCGCCACGAAGGGCACCGCGATCGCCAGGATCGACACCAGCGCGGCGCCGCCGAGCTCGCCGGTCGCCACCACCGAATTGCCGAGCCCGCCGGTGAAGGCGGTGGAATTGGCCCGGATCAGCGTCGTGACGCCCTGGGTGATGCCGGCCGCCCCGCCGCCCGCGATCACGGCGGCGGTCCATTTCACCAAGGGCGGCAGGTCGGCCATGACGGCGGCCGAGACCAGCGTGCCGGCGATGAGCGCCGTCGGCGTGGCGATCGTGTCGAGCAGATTGTCGACGCCCGGAACATAAAAGGCGAGGATTTCGGCGAGCGCCGCGACGCCCAGCATGATCACCGCCGCCGGGCTGGCCAGCCACGCGAAGCCGTCGCTCATCGGAATATAGCCGCCATAGGCGGCGACGCTGGTGATCAGCAACGGCAGGAAGACCCGGAAGCCCACCGCCGAGGCGAGCCCGATGCCGAGCGCGATCGATACCGCAAAATCGAAAGGTGCCATGGCCATCACTCCTCAATCTCCGGCAATATAGTGAGTCTTGGCGGCGAATACATGTCTTTGCTCGGTGGACTGGACCTGCAAACCTCTGAGATCCTGCAAATTTTCGATCTCCGGCAACCGGAAGCCGATCTGCGCCTCCTCGTAACGCGTAACGCAACAATTGACATTTGTAACGCGACGCGCTACAAACTTAGTTATGATAAAGGGCTGGAAGCACAAAGGCCTCAAGGAGCTCTTCGAAAAGGGCAGCACCGCCAAGATCGACAAGCGGTTCCGCGACCGGATCATCCGCAGACTCGACGCCCTCGAAATGGCGACGACGCCTGAAGCCATGAACCTTCCGGGCAATGACTTCCATGCCTTGAAGGGGTTCGACCCCACCCGCTTCACTGTCCATGTCAATGGACCGTGGTGTATTACCTTCGAATTTGACGGCACCGATGCCGCCAAGGTCGATTTTGAGCAATATCACTGAGAAGGAGGTGTTTTCTCGTGTCCGGTAATCGCAACAGGGTTCGCCGCCCTACTCATCCCGGAGCCATCCTCAGAGAGGACGTTCTCCCGGCTCTCAAGATGTCCGTTGCCGAGGCTGCCGAAGCATTGGGCGTCACCCGCCAGACGCTTCATCGCATCGTGTCCGAGAAGGCTTCCATCAGTCCTGATATGGCCGTCAGGATCGGCAAGTTCTGTGGCAACGGCCCCGAACTGTGGCTCGGCATGCAGCAGGCCGTCGACCTGTGGGACGCACGCCAGCGCCTGGCTGAGGCAGTCGAGAAGATTCCGACGCCGAAAGTCGCGGCCTGACCCATGCGGCGGGCGCATGCTATCCGCCCGCTCGCTGCTCTGGCTCGAACCACCACGCTCTGCGACCATGGCGCATGCAGAGACCCGACTGGTATTACGACGATCTGAAACAGGTCGGCACCGATTTCGCCGATGCCGGCGAAGTCGCGACCTATGACGCGCGCCAGGCGGATACCGGCGAGGACCTGACGCTTCTGAAAAAGCTCGGCCTCGGCGCCTCCGGCATCATGGCCGACATTGGCTGCGGCACCGGCATACTCGCCTGTAGCGCAGCCACTCTGTGCCGCCAAGTCCATGCCGTGGATGTATCGCTCCCCATGCTCGCCGCGACGCGCCGCCGCGCCGGGACGATGGGTCTCGCCAATGTGACCACGCAGCATGCGGGCTTTCTCTCGCTTGATCTTCCCGTTGCGGGCCTCGATCTGATCACCAGCAAATTCGCGCTGCATCACCTGCCCGACCAGTGGAAGGGCGTGGCGCTCGACCGCCTCGCTTGCGCCTTGAAGCCCGGCGGAAAGCTCTTCATCCGTGACGTCGTCTTCTCCTGCATATCGGCCGATTTGCCTGCGACCGCCGAAGCATGGATCGACTGGATGCTTGACCATACCGGCTATGACCGGGCCACCGTCGCCTGTCACATCCGCGACGAGCACTCGACTTATGGCTGGATCATGGAAGGCCTCATCGAGCAGGCGGGGCTCGCGCTCGCAACCGCGGAATATTCCGACGGCGTCTATGCCGACTATATCGCGGTGCGCCCCGCATGAGTGACACATCCCCGCCGCCGGGCCGCCCGCTCTGGCTGTTGCTGGCGCCTGCCATCTTTCTCGTTCTGTGGTCCGGCGGCTACAGCATCGCCAAGCTCGGCATCAGGCATGCGGAGCCGCTGACCTTCCTCGCCTTGCGGTATGCCGTGGTGCTCATCATCCTGGCGCCTTTCGCCATCGCCATGCGGCCCGCCTGGCCGGCGAAGCCGATGCAATGGTTCCATATCGCTTTCGTCGGCTTCCTTATCCAGGGCATCTATTTCGGCCTCTGCTATCTCGCCTTCAATGCCGGCGCCTCCGCCGGCACCGTCGCCATCATCGTCTGCCTGCAGCCGATCCTGGTCGGCCTGGTCGCGCCCTATTTCGCCCGCGAGCGTGTCAGCGCCCTGCGCTGGCTCGGCCTCGTCCTGGGCCTCGCCGGTGCCGCGACCGTCATCCTCGGACAATCGAGCGTCAAATCGGAGAGCTTCTTCGGCATCCTGTGCTCGGTCGGCGCCCTTCTCGGCATCACCGGCGGCACGCTGTGGGAGAAACGCTTCGGCGCCAGCCATCATCCGATCGTCTCCAACATGGTGCAGTATGCGGCGGGCCTCGTCAGCACCTTGCCGCTGGCGCTCGGCATGGAGACGCTCGCCGTCGACTGGTCGTCGCCCGAATTCTACGCCGCCCTCGTCTATCTGGTGATCGGCAATTCGGTGATCTCGATGACCTTGCTGCTCGCCATGATCCGTGCCGGCGAGGTCTCGCGCGTATCCTCTCTCTTTTATCTCGTACCGCCGGTCGCGACCTTGATGGCCTGGCCGATCCTCGGTGAGGCGATGCCGCTCCTCGCCTGGGTCGGCATGGGTATCGCGGCGCTCGGCGTGGCGATTGCGAGCCGGCGGACGGCATGAGATAGTCCCCATCCACATTCAAGGAGGTCAGTAAGATGAAAGCAGTTTACACCGCACATGGCAGCGCAACCGGCGGTCGCGACGGCCAGGGCCGCACCGATGACGGCAAGATCGACGTCAAGCTGACGCTGCCGAAGGAAATGGGCGGCTCCGGCACCGGCACCAATCCCGAGCAGCTTTTCTCGGTCGGCTATTCCGCCTGCTATCTGGGCGCGCTCAAATTCGTCGCCGGCAAGGAGAAGGTGAAGATCACCGACGATGCGAAGGTCTCCGCCAATGTCGGCATCGGCGAACGCGACGACAAGCAGGGCTTCGGCCTCGTGGTGGCGCTCGAAGTGAGCCTGCCGGGCGTCGACAAGGCCAAGGCCGAGGATCTCGTCAAGAAGGCCCATGTCGTGTGCCCCTACAGCCACGCCACCAAGGGCAATGTCCAGGTCACGACGACGATCGTGTAAATTTCTCTATCCCCTCTCCCCCTGCGGGGCGCTTTACAAGTTCCCCTTCTCCCGTTGCGAAGCAATGGGAGAAGGTGGCCGAAGGCCGGATGAGGGCTCTTCCTGAGTTGCCTGCCTGAACGGAGGCCAGACCTGCGGGGGTGGAGGTCTGGAAGAAAGCTCAAAAAATATTCCGCCCCCTGTCGAACAGGCCACTTCCCGAACGACTATGGTTCAGCGATCAATCAGGATCGCCGGAGACGAACCATGAAATATATGCTTTTGCTTTATCGCGACGAAAGCCGCTTCAAGACGCCGAGCGATGAGATTTCGGCGCCTTACATCGCCTATACGCAGGCGCTGGCGGGCGCCGGCGTGCTGGCGGGCGGCGACCGGCTGCAATCGGTCGAGATGTCCTCTACGGTGCGGCAGGTGAAGGGCGAGACGACGGTGCTCGACGGCCCCTATGCCGACTCCAAGGAGCAGTTGGGCGGCTATTACATCATCGATGTGCCCGATCTCGATTCCGCCTTGCAATGGGCGGCGCGCTGCCCCGGTGCTGCGGAAGGAAGCGTCGAAGTCCGCCCGCTGTGGTCGATGCCGAAGCCCAAATGAGCGATGCGGCCAGCCTGCCCGGCGCCGTGGCGCATGTCGCCCGGACGAGCTACGGCAAGCTGGTCGCCTATCTCTCCGCCCGCACGCGTGACGTCGCCAAGGCGGAGGACGCTCTGGCCGAGGCTTTTGTCGAAGCTCTGAACCGGTGGCCGAAGACCGGCATTCCGGAATGCCCGGAAGCCTGGCTCCTCACCGTCGCGCGCCGGCAGCTCGTCGATCACGACCGCCGCGCCATCACCGCCGAGCGCGGCGGCGATCATCTTCTGTTGCTCGCCGAGGAATTGCGCGAGAAACCGCATGACATTCCCGATGAGCGGCTGAGTCTGATGTTCGCCTGCGCTCATCCGGCCATCGACACGAAGATGCGGGCGCCCCTCATCCTGCAGGCCGTGCTGGGCTTCGACGCGGCCACGATCGCGCAGGCCTTTCTCGTCTCGCCCGCCACCATGGGCCAGCGCCTGGTGCGCGCCAAGGCGAAGATCAGGGACGCCGGCATTCCGTTCCGCATCCCCGGCCGCGACGAATTGCCGGAACGGCTCGATGCGGTGCTCGCCGCCGCCTATGCCGCCTTCAGCGCCGGCTGGGCCGATCCCCTGGGCGTCGATGTCCAGCGCAAGGGCCTCGCCGATGAGGCGATCTGGCTCGCCCGCCTCATCGTCGAGCTGTTGCCGGAAGAACCGGAAGCCCTGGGCCTTCTGGCCCTTCTCCTGCATCTCGAGGCGCGCCGCCTGGCGCGGCGCGACGAATCCGGCCGCTTCGTCCCGCTGATGGAGCAGGATCCGGCCCGCTGGCAGACAACATTGATGGAGGAAGCCGACGGACTTCTGCACCAGGCCAGCCGTCATCGCTGCATCGGTCGATATCAGCTCGAAGCGGCGATCCAGTCGGCGCATGCGCTCCGCCGGCGCAGCGGCCGCTCCGACTGGGCGGCGCTCGAGCAGCTCTATGACCGGCTTTTCGATCTCACCCGCTCGCCGGTGGTGGCGCTCAACCGCGCCGTCGTCATCGCCGAATTGCATGGGGCGCCGGCGGGCCTCGCGGCGCTGGACATCATCGCCGGCGACAAGCGTCTCTCCGACTATCAGCCTTATTGGGCGGCGCGCGCCGACCTCCTGGCGCGCCTCTCCGACAAGGCGGCTGCCAATGACGCCTATCAACGCGCCATCGGTCTCGAATCCGATCCGGCGATCCGAAATTTCCTTGAAGAAAGACGCCGGCGCGCCATAGAGTGAGCCGCCAATCGTGACCCTCATACCGGGGAATTGCCGTGCTTCTGCAGATCGCCTTCGACAAGCCGGAACATCTTTCTCTCCTGTCTCTGGTCAAGCCCTATGCCGATATCGTCGAGATCGGCACGCCGCTCCTCAAGCGCTTCGGCATCTCCGCCATCACCACCGCGCGCGAGCTCTGCCCCGATGTGATGGTGCTCGCCGACACCAAGACGGTCGATGCGGGACAGCTCGAGGCCGACATGGTCTTCGGCGCCGGCGCGGCTTTCATGACCGTTTTGTCCTGCGCCTCCAGCGCAACTCATGAGACCCTCGGCAAACGCGCCGCACATTTCGGCGCCACCATCATCGTCGATACCATCACCGAATCCGGCAAGGCGCAATTGCTGTCCGAAGATGCGACATTTCCGGAGAGCTTCGGTTATGTCGCCGTCCACTCCCCGACCGATATGCGCCTCGCCGGCAACACGTCGACATCCCATATCGATACGGTGAGACAGATGCATGCGCGGGGCTTCCGCGTCTCGCTCGCCGGCGGCATCGGCCCCCGGACGCTCGACCAGGTGATCACGGTCGCGCCTGAGATTGTCGTCGTCGGCAGCGCCATCACCGAGGCCGCCAATCCGAAAGAGGTAGCACAATGGATCCGCGACAGACTGCCCGAGCCCGGCCGTGGCTGGCCGTGGGACAGGAAATAGCGGAGCTCCTCGACCGCATCGACGCCGAGGATTTCGCCAGGGTCGTCGCCGCTTTCGATGATCCGGGCCGGCGCTGGTTCTTCTCCGGCCAGGGCCGCTCCGGCCTCGTCGCCCAGATGGCGGCGATGCGCTTCATGCATATCGGCCGCAATGTGCATTTCGTCGGCGAGGTATCGGCCCCTTCGATCCGCCAGGGAGACGCGCTGCTCGTCATTTCAGGCTCCGGCGAAACGCCGGTCAGCGTCGGCTTCGCCCGCATCGCGAGGCAGGAAGGCGCGAAAGTGGTGACGCTGACCCACAAGCCCAAGGCCACCCTCGCCGGCCTCGCCGATATCGTGTTGCCGGTTCCAGCCCAAACCACGGAGCAGTTCGGCGGCAGCCTGTTCGAGCAGTCCTGCCTCCTGCTGCTCGACAGCGTAATCCTAGCCCTCGCCCGCGATCTGCCGGACGCGCACAAGATCATGCAGCGTCGTCATACAAATCTGCAGTGAAGCGATGTCCATTCACTCGCCGATTTTCTTCATTGCACCCTACACGTCTTCCGTGACGAGGCTGAGAACTCCCCCTTATTCCCCCTTCTCCCGCTTGCGGGAGAAGGTGCCCGACAGGGCGGATGAGGGTGTTGGTTCAGTTGATGGCAGCCCTTCAAGAGGACAAGAGAACGAAGCCTCAAAATCTCCCATGCTTGCGATTTTACAGAAGCTGAGAGAACACCCTCATCCGGCCTTCGGCCACCTTCTCCCGCAAGCGGGAGAAGGGGAACGTCAGGCAAGACCTTGCGTATTTCGACGATTTTCCCCGGAGGATCCTGCGCAAGCGGGAGAAGTGAAATGACGGAGATGCCAACCACCATTAGCATCGGCGACGGCATCATCGACGCCGTCGAGCTGGCGCCCGGCCAGGTCGATGACCTCCCAGGTGGCGCCGCCCTCAATCTCGCCGTCGGGCTTTCGCGGCTCGGCCTCGCCTCGGGCCTCGTGACGCGCTACGGACTCGACCGTTACGGCTTTCTGATCGAGCGTTATCTGCGCCAGGAAGGTGTCAGCATCTTCAACGCGCCCAATGTCGATTTCACCGGCGTCGCCTTGTCGCGCCGGCGCAATGGCGAGCCGACCTATGAGTTCACCCCTGAAATGTATCGCCGCCGCATTGCCTTCACCCCCGAGGTGATGACGGCCATGGAAAATGCCGCCGTGGTCGCCATCAATTCCTTTCCCTTCGACGATGCCCGCCAGACGGACGCGCTCATCGCCGCGCTCGCGCAAATAAAAGGCCTCACTGTCGTCGATCCCAATCCCCGCCCCCGCCTCATCCGCGACATGGACGCCTTTCGCCAAGGAGCCGAGCGCGCGATGGCCAAAGCGGCGCTCGTGAAGCTCGGCGATGAGGATGCGGCCCTGTTCTATGACGGCGACCGTAACGCCGCGATCGACCGCCTCTTCGGCATCGGCGTCGAAACTCTGCTGCTCACCCATGGCCGTGAAGGCGCCAGCCTCCACACCCGATCCGCCCTGTCGGTATCGGTCCCGATCGCCGCGCAAACGCGACCCATCGTCGACACGATGGGCGCGGGCGACGCGACGCTCGCCACCGTGATCGCGTTCATCCTGCGCCGGGGCATGCCGCAGCACCCCGACGACTGGCGTGCCTGCCTTTCGGAAGCGATGCAGGTCGCCGCCGCGACCTGCGCCCATGCCGGCGGCGGGCTGATGCTTTCCGACACGCCACTCTCGTCCTATGCCGTCACGCCTTAGCTGCGCCGCAGGAACTGCGCCGCGGTGAGATAGTAGTTCCGGGCTGTGGCGTTGACCTGCCGCTCCCCAAGCTCCGTCAGCGCGGCTGCCTTGATCTCCTTGGCGGCGGCATTCGCCGCATCGACTGCCAGGACATGATCGGTCAGCTCGGCCGCCCACTGGAACTCGCCGCCTTCGACAGCCCGGCGGGCACGGGCGAGCGTGGCGTCGGCGCCACCGGCCATTTCGATGACCTTTGCGGCCCGCTCGGCGGGTGCAAGCGGGACGATATTGGTCGGGTTGCCGTCGAACCAGCCGACATGGTCGGCGTAGATGCCGCGTACCGTCCAAGCCACGCTGCCATAGTACTCTTGCAGATAAGGGCTTCTCGCCAAGTCGGACGGCAGCTTCACCTGCTGCGCCAATTCGTCCGGCGTCTTGCCTTGCCTGATGCCCGCGAGCGTCTGGTCGAGAACGATTCTGATGCCGTCTCGATAGATCGTCAAAGCGCGGCGCACCTCGTCCCTGCCCAACACCGGGCGCATATGCCCTTGAACGAGATAGTCGGCGTCAAAAGCGATCATCCTGTCGAGGCTGGAGATCCATGTGTCGGGTGGCCGCAGGCGGAGGCCGCGCAGCGGCGAGAGATTTGGATACGACTTGTAGAAATCGTCGCCCGGCAGGAGAACACCCTTGCTCGCAATCCAGACGGCCACGTTCTCTGGAGACTCTCCCGGCGTGTGGATGAGTTGCATCCGCACACCGGCGACGTCGATCGTTTCTTCCGCGCCGCTGAAGGTGCGGGTTGGCGGAAGGAAGCCCTCCCTCGTATGCGGCGTCTTCCGGCCGTATTCCAGTTGCGTGCCGGCATTGATGAACAAGTCGTCCGGCAGGCTCACCCCGAAGGCATCGCCGCCGCCCCGCGGGCCGCGCCCGAATTCCGGCGTGGCATCGACCAGCATCTGGTGGCTCCAGATTTCCGGGCTGTCGCCGCCGGCAAATACCTTGGCGCCGCCGGAATGGTCGGGATGGTTATGCGTGTAGATGATCGCGCGCACCGGACGCGCCATCCGTTCACCGAAAGCCTCGACAATGGCGCGTGCATCGACCGGATTGGACGAGGTATCGACGATGATCGAGCCACCTGTTCCCTGGATGAGCGTCACGTTGCTCGCGGAATATCCGACCGCGACGAAAACCCCATCGGTGACGCTGATCACGTCTTTCCGGAACTCGGCCGAGCTGGCGCGAAGCTGTTCCCTGCCGGCGAAGTCATTCTGTGGGGTGGCGGACATCGTTGCTCCTCATGATGCGGCGACGAGGATAGCTGTCCTGAGGCGGCTCTTCTATCCCATGTCGTTGCGTCTCTTTCCAGGACGATCACGCTCTGATGCAGCTCGGCATCGAGAGCCGAGGCGAGATCGAAGAAGCGGCGCCGCACCTCCAAGGCATACGGATTCAGGCGCTCGATCGCGTCGAAGACTTGCGGCGGGTCGTGGCGCACCATCTCCACAGCCTCGTAAAGCAGATCGAAGCTGCGCGTCGTGATCATTTCCGGCAGCGGCTCCATTTTCACCAGCACCTTCGCGATCAGGTGGGTCAACCCTTGCGAAAGTGCGGCGTCGCGATCATGCGCATCGGGCGTCGTCGTGATCACCTTGAGTCCGAGCGCGATCCGCAGGAAGGCGGCCACGAGCCGATGACGCCCCCCGCTTACCGGACAAAGCGCGATCTTGAGGCCGCGCACGCCATCACGGGCGCTTTGCGGTCCGAACAGCGGATGCGTCGCGACGATGTCGACATGAGAGGGAAGCAGCTCCCGCATCAGCCGCGCCGGCTCGACCTTCGCCGACCCGACATCGAGAACCAGCGTTCCAGACCTGACATGCGGGGCGAGGGTCTTGAGCGTGTCCGCCATATGCGCAACGGGTACGGCGATCACCACGACCTCGCATCCCGCCGTCTCGGCCAGCCCCGCGCTTCCGGCGAAGGCCGGATCGAAGACACGGAGATCGAAGTGGGGCGACAGATGATGGGCGGCCAGACGGCCGAAAGCGCCGAAGCCTATGAGTCCAAGGGACAGGCGGCGATGAGGCCGATCAGGTTTATCTTCGGGGGCAGGCATTTAATGAACTCCGCGAACAGGCTGCGGAGCCAGAGCTGTCTACCGGATTGCAACCGCTGGCCACGCAGCGGTTGAAGGACGACAAAGCACCCCGCCGCTATTGAAGCGGCGCGTAATACATTCCGGTGATGAAGAGGCTCTTGGTCATGCCGGTGGGGATAGCGAATGGCTCCGTTGGTGTCAACGGCACCTCCCGCGGGTGACCGACGTCAACTCCCCAGCAGCCCCTTGATGACCCCGCCGGCTTTGCCGAAATCGATCTGGCCCGAATACTGCGCCTTGAGTGCCGCCATCACCTTGCCCATGTCCTTGATCGAGCTGGCGCCGGTGTCCTTGATGACCTGGGCGATCGCCGCCTTCACTTCATCGTCCGACAGCTGCTTCGGCATATAGCTCTGGATGATCGCGATCTCTTCGCGCTCCTGGGTCGCGAGCTCATCGCGCCCGGCCTTCTCATAGATCTCCAGGCTCTCCTGACGCTGCTTCACCATCTTGGCCATGACCTCGACGATCTGGGCGTCATTGACACCCGCGTCAGGACCGGCCGTGCGGTTCTGGATATCACGGTCCTTGATGGCGGAATTGATCAGGCGCAGCGTCGAAACCCGCCTTTTGTCGCCGCTTTTCATCGCCTCTTTCAGGCTGTCATTGATCTGGTCGCGCAGGCCCATGGGAAATATCCTTGCCGGTGAAAGGGTTGAGATACGCCGGGAGAGGCTTCAGCGCAACCTTGACGACCCGGACCCGGGCCCATAAGAGAACGCAAATTCAGGAGATGTGAGTCCATGGCCAAGACAGCCCCTGCCCGGCCGGCGAAGCCGAGGGCGGCGAAGAAACCTGCGCGCCCGTCCTTTTCCGACTGGGAGACGCCGCGCATTACCGGTCTCCTGGTTCTGGCCGACGGCACCGTCATCGAGGGCGAGGGCTTCGGCGTCGAGGGCGACGCGGTGGGCGAGGTCTGCTTCAACACCGCCATGACCGGCTATCAGGAAGTCCTGACCGATCCCTCTTATGCCGGCCAGATCGTCACCTTCACCTTCCCTCATATCGGCAATGTCGGCACCAATGAGGACGACATCGAGACCACCAATCTCGCCGCCACCTCGGGCGTGCGCGGCTGCGTCGTCAAGGCGGCCGTCACCGATCCCGCCAATTACCGCAGCCACCGCCATTTCAGCCAGTGGCTCAAGGCCCGCGGCATTGTCGGCCTGTCCGGCATCGACACCAGGGCGCTCACCAATCTCATCCGCGAGAAGGGCATGCCCAATGGCGTCATCGCCCACAATGCCAAGGGCAAGTTCGACCTGAAGAAGCTGAAGGCCATGGCCGCAGCCTGGCCGGGCCTCGTCGGCATGGATCTCGCCAAGGACGTGTCGCTGACCCAGCGCATGGACTGGGACGAGACCACCTGGGACTGGAAGGCCGGCTATCAGCGCAGCAACGGCGCCGCCCACAAGGTCGTCGCCGTCGATTACGGCCTCAAGCGCAATATCCTGCGCTGCCTTACCGCCGCCGGCTGCGAAGTGACGGTGGTGCCGGCCAACGCCCCGGCCGACGACATCCTGGCGATGAATCCGGACGGCATCTTCCTGTCGAACGGCCCCGGCGATCCGGAAGCGACTGGCGAATATGCGGTGCCGGAGATCAGGAAGCTCGTCTCCTCCGGCAAGCCGCTTTTCGGCATCTGCCTCGGCCATCAGATGCTGGCGCTGGCGCTCGGCGCCAAGACCCGCAAGATGCATCAGGGCCATCACGGCGCCAATCATCCAGTGAAGGACTTCACCACCGGCAAGGTCGAGATCACCTCGATGAATCACGGCTTCACGGTCGACCGCGAGACCTTGCCGCAGGGCGTCGTCGAGACCCATGTCTCGCTTTTCGACGGCACCAATTGCGGCATCGCCATCGAGGGCAAGCCGGTCTTCTCGGTGCAGTACCATCCGGAAGCCTCGCCCGGGCCGCAGGACAGCCATTATCTCTTCAAGCGTTTCGTCGAGCAGATGGACAAGGCGAAGGGCTGAGTTTCAGCGCTTCGCTCTTGAAAGCATGGGCGTGAGTTGGCTTTTATCAGGATGGCGCGAAGGCTGCCCTCAGGCCGCGCTGCGGGCGGGTTCAATTCCCCGGTTCTCGGCAAAGTCGCGAATCTCCCTGTAAATCCCTCTAAATTCCCTACAACTTCCCTGCAAATTTCCCTGCGGACTTACAGGGAGTATCCTGTATCCGCCCCGGCCGTCACATGCCCGTCACACAGCCATGTGCTTCAGGAGCGATGTCCGACAGCCCTCAGCCCCTCGTCTCCCCCGCCGATGTGCCGGGCTTCGTCTGCGCCTATCGCTTCGCTCCCGACGGCACGGCGCGGAAGCTCGCCGAGACCGATATCGATCCGGAGCTTTCGAGCCCCGAGGGCGAGTGGCTGTGGCTGCATCTCAATTTCATCGACCGGCGCTGCGCCCGCTGGCTCGCCCGCTCAGGGACCTTCTCCAGCCTCGCCATCGACTTCATCGAGCACATTCCGACCTATCAGCTCATCGAATGTTTCGCCGCCGATGCCGTCGGCAGCGTCGCCGATCTCCGCCGCGACTTCGAAGGCGAGACGCATGAGACCTGCCGCCTGCACTTCGTGCTCGGCGAGAACGTGCTGGTCACCTTGCGGGCGAAGCCGATCCGCTCGGCCGAGCTCATCCGCCGCCAGCTCGACGCCGGTCGCCCGATGGAGTCGCCGGCGCAGCTGCTGCTCGCTTTCTTCGGCCATTACGCGCAGGGCATCGAAAGCGTGCTGCAGGATCTCGCGGCCGAGATCGAATTGATCGAGGACCGCGTGCTCGAGGAGCGCGTCAGCGACGAGCGCCGGCGCGCCGTGATCGTGCGCCGCGAGGCCGCCATGCTGCATCGCCAGCAGCGCGCGCTTCGCCGTGTCCTCTCCGATGCGCAACGCTCGGCGCCGCGCTTTCCCGCCGATCTCTCCGGCCTCCTCGAGCTGCACGCCCATCTCGATCAGGAATTCGAGCAGATCGAGCAGCGCGCCCGCCTCTTCCATGACGAGATCGACGCCAAGCTCGCCGCCGAAACCAACCGGCAGCTCTACCGGCTGTCGGTCCTCACCGCTCTGTTCCTGCCACCGACCCTGGTCGGCGGCCTGTTCGGCATGAATCTCGAAGGCATCCCCTGGTCCGGCGTGCAGGGCGGCTTCTGGTTCGCGACCGCCGCCGCCCTTATCTCCTCCGCCGGCACCTGGCTCTTCCTGCGATATCTCGATCGGAGCTGATCACCCTTCTTTCAACAGACGCTTCAGCTTGGTGAGGCGCATCTCGGGCGTCTCCTCGTAGTCGAGCGTGCCGAAGAAGCGCCCCTCGCGGTCCATGAGATAGACGAGCGCGGTGTGGTTCATCGTATAGCCGCCGTCGCTCGTCGGCGCCCGCTCATAGAAGACGCGATAGGTCCTGGCGATCTCAGCCAGCTCGGCGTCGCCGGGCCTCAGGCCGATGATGCGCGGATCGAAGCTCGTCAGATAGCTCTTCATGAAATCGAGCGTGTCGCGTTCGGGATCGACGGTGACGAAGAAGACCTTGAGGTTCTTCGCGTCCTCGCCGAGCTTGCCGAGCGTGCTCGACATTTCATAAAGCGTCGTCGGACACACTTCCGGACAATGGGTGAAGCCGAAGAACACCGCGAAAGGCTCGCCTTTCAACGAGGTGCTGTCGATGGTTTCGCCTGTGGTGGCGGCGAGCTTGAACGGCCCGCCGATCGTCACCAGGGGCAGCACGGGTCCCTTCTCCTGACCGAGATAGAAATAGGTGCCGGCGCCCGCGAGCCCGGTCACCACCAGGGCCCAGAGAAGAATGCGCAGGACTCTCAGCATGCTCACATCCCCTCATGTTCATGGCCTGAGCCCATCGGCTCGACCTTGAACTCGACCGCGACGGGCCCCGCCTTCTCGAAAGTGAGCGTCGCCGTGAAGCGCGCGTCCTTCACCGGCCGCTGCTTCAGGTCCATGAACATCACATGGTTGGACTTCGACTTGAGCTCGACCGTCTGGCCGGCCGGAATGACGAGCCCGCCTTCGATCTCGAACATCGACATGACGCCGTTCTCGACCTTCATGCCGTGGACTTGCGCCTTTCCGGCGATCTCGGTCGTGACCGCAACCAGCCGGTCGTCCGCCGCTCCCTCATTGGTGATCTTGAGAAAGCCCGCCGCCACCTTCGCGCCCATCGGCGGCTCGGGCGTCCAGGGATGGTTGATGACGAGGCTGCCCGCTGTGTAGTCATGCGCGTGAGCGATGGACGTGAAGGCCGCAACCGTGAGAACGACGGCGACGATGAGTTGCTTGAACAGTTTCATGGCGATGATCCTTCAGGCGAAAAGCTTTGGAGCGAGGAAGTCGGCGGCGAGCGCCAGGAGAAGCGTCAGGCCGACCAGCGGAAAGAGAACGCCGACCGCACAGGCGATGATGAGGATGGTGCGCGGGATGCGCAGGTCCTGCGGATAACGCGGCGCGCCGAGCGATCCTTTGGGCCGCCGCTTCCACCACATCACGAGGGCCGAGACCGCCATGGCGATGATGGCGAGACAGGCGGCCAGCATCACGAGCTGGTTGAGGAAGCCGAATTCCTGGCCCTGATGCACGCTGACGCCGAACTCGACCGCCTTGCCGATCGGGCCGAGCTCGCTGAAGCCGCCGTCGAACAGCGGCTTGCCGGAATATTGGTCGAGATGGATGACACGCTCATAGGCGACCTTGTCGGGAAAGACCGAGGCCGAATAGACGCCTTCGCCATCCTGCGGCAGATCGATGACATAGCCCTTGCTGATGCCGAGCCCGTCGAAAATCGACACCGCCTTGTCGAGACCGATCGGCTCGCCCATCCTTGAGCCGCTTTGCGGCATCGGCGCGTTTTCGAGCGACCACGAGGTCTGCGTCATCGCATGGCCCATATGGGCCGAATGCGCGTCCGACTTCGGCACTTCGCTGAAGAACTGCGCCGGATAGCCGAGACCGTACTGGTCCGCGAAGCTGTTGAGCTTGGCGCCCCAGAAGCCCGACCAGGGCAGCCCGGTGATGGCGAGGAAAAAGATGAGCGCGCCGGCGATGGCGCCGGTGACGGCATGCAGGTCGCGCCAGAACAGACGATGTTGCGGCTTCTGACGGATGCTCATGACGCCGCCCGCCTGGCCGCGCGGCCACCACAGATAGAAGCCGGTGATGACGAGCACCAGCGTCCAGCCGGCGACGATCTCGATGATGCGGTTGGGCAGCCAGCCGAACCATTCGAGACTGTGGATCTTCTTGACGAACTGCATCAGAGGCGTGCGCGAGGAGCCTGAATCGGCGAAGCGGCCGAGCACCTGGCCCGTCTGCGGATTGACGAAGACCGAGAGCCGGCCGTCGCTCTCACTCGCGATACCGACTTCGGCGCTGCGGTCGGGGGCCGCGGGCGGCGCATAGCGGAAGACCGTACCGGGCACCACGATCTGCGCCCGCTTGACGATCTCCGACGGCGGCAGATAGGGCGCCCCGCTCGGCGCGACGGTGAGCTCCTTGGCATAGACGAGTGAATTGATCTCGTCCTTGAACAGATAGAGGCTGCCGGTGACGGCGAGCGAAATGAGGAAGGGCAGGACGAGAAGCCCCGCATAGAAGTGCCATCGCCATATGGCGCGGTAGAGCGCATAGGTCGACAGCGCCGCGGCATCCCGCGGCAGCTCGGCTACAGACATGGGAAGTCTCCATGAGACCGCGCGATCGACGCGCCATCATTGGATCACTACGGATGAAAAAGGTTTCCGCTTCAGGCCGGAGGGCCGCGCGACTGGATGTCCGAGGAGAACAGGCCGAAGGTCGAAAGGGCAAAGACCTTGGGCGATGCGAGCGCCAGGACGTTCTGGCGCGGCAACGGGAACTCGACGTCAGGCGCGGCGCCGGCTGCCGTGGTTGAGCCGCTTAACGGGCACGCCGTCGCGCAGAGAATACAGTCGGGCTGGTGCTGCGCCGGCTGGCCGGGCACCTGCGGGCTGCCCGACATCGAGCAGATCTCGGCAGTGGCGAGATCGCGCAGCAGCAGGAATTCGGCGGTCGCTTCCGGCTTAGGCAGAAGACCGAGGAGGATCGGAATCAGCAGCGCATAGAGGGTGAGGATGGACCAGGAGGCCCTTCCCCGCCGCAATGCGCCGATGAAACTCCGTCTCCGCATGTTTATCCCTTGAGGGCCGGACGGTGCTTGTGCCAGGCGGTGGCGTCTTCGTAGGCCTCGGCCGCCCTGAGCACGCCTGCATCATCGAACATCCGGCCGATGATGTGAAGCCCGACCGGCAGGCCGGCTTTGGTGAAGCCGCACGGCACGCTCGCCGCCGGCTGCTGCGTCAGGTTGAACGGGTAGCTGAACGGCGTCCAGTTCACCCATTTGCCGGTGCCGTCATCGACGGGCGACAGCTTGCCCGCCTCGAAGGCGGGGATCGGCAGTGTCGGCGTCACCAGGAGATCGTATTTCTCCATGAACTGCCGCATCTGCGTGCCCAGCGCGCCGCGCCCTTTCACCGCCTCGAAATAATCCTCGGGCGTGATCTCCATCGACTGCTTCAGCACATCGGCGAGGCCCGGATCGAGGAGCTTCTTCTTGGCGGCCGGAAGGCGGCCGAGCAAAGCGCGCGCACCCGACCACCACAGCACACGGAAGATCGGTCCGGGATCGGGGAAGCCCGGATCGACCGTCTCGACCTTGGCGCCGAGCGAACGCAGCACCTTGACCGCCTGCCCGACGGCCGCCGCCACTTCCGGATCGACATCGGCATGGCCGAGCGCGGGGCTGAAGGCGATGCGCAGGCCTTTGACGCCCTTGTCCAGATGCCTGGTATAGTCGCGGCCGTCATAGGGCAGCGAATGCCAGTCGCGCGCATCGGGTTTGGCGATCACGTTCATCATCAGCGCCGCATCGGCGACGCGCCGCGTCATCGGACCGGTATGGGCCACCGTGCCGAAGGGCGACAACGGCCAGGCCGGCACGCGCCCGAAGGACGGCTTATGGCCGAAGATGCCGGCGAAGCCGGCCGGGATGCGGATCGAGCCGCCGCCATCGGTGCCGAGCGCCAGGGGCGCATAGCCGGCGGCGACCGCGGCGGAGGAGCCTCCCGACGAGCCGCCCGGCGTCTTGGTCGGATCCCAGGGATTGCGGGTGATGCCGGTGAGCGGCGAATCCGTGACGCCCTTCCAGCCGAATTCCGGTGTCGTGGTGAGGCCCAGGAGGACGGCGCCCTCTTCGCGCAGGCGCGCCACCGCCGGCCCATCCTGGTCCCAGGCCTGGTCGCGGTCCACCGTCTTCGAGCCGCGCAAGGTCGGCCAGCCTTTGACCAGGATGAGATCCTTGATCAGGGTCGGCACGCCGTCGACGGCGCCCAGGGGCTCGCCTTTGTGCCAGCGCTTCTCGCTCGCTTTCGCCTGCTTGAGCGCCGCCTTCTCGTCGACCAGGCACATCGCATTGAGCGCCTTGTCGTGCCGGGCGATCTGGGCCAGGCAGGCGCGCGTCACGTCGACGGGTGAAAGCTTCTTCTTCCTGTAGGCTTTGACGAGCTTCGTCGCGCTCAGCCAATTGAGATCATCTGCCATGGCCCCTCCGTTTCGGGCTGGAGCTTAGACCATGTCACGCGGAAACTTGGACGTGTTATCTGGCCGCAGCTCATTCGGTGGCGACCAGCTTGCCGGTATAGAGGACGGGGCCGGTGGGCGCGCCGGTCGGCGATCCGCCCTGCGGCTCCAGGCTGATGGCGAAGACCGTCTCATTCAAGGTCGCGGGATCGACCTTGCCGAGCTGGCTCGCCGGAATGCGCAAGGATGCATCGATGACGCCGAGCGACTGCGGATTGGCCCGCCCGCCGCCGACCGCCCACAACTCATAAGACTTGCCGGCTTCGGCTTGCGAGCCCAGCCGCTTCACGCTGATCGTGCCATCCTTGAGATCGATCGCGGCGACGAAGGCCGGCCCCGGCCCTTCCGGCTGCAATACCGCCACGTAATTGCCGGGCGCCGGCTGCGGCACCGGCTTGAATACGATGAACAGAGCCAGCGCCGCGGCGATCGCCGACGCCGCGAGGGCCACGCCGCGCCAGAAGCCGAGGCGCTTCTTGAGATCGACGACATTGTTGCCGCCGGCGAGCTTGTCGATGCTGGCGAGGATGCGGCTGCGCAGTTCCGCCGGTGGCGCGACGCTGCTTGTGGCGAGCAGCAGCGGCGCGAGCCGGCTCGTCCACAAGTCGACGGCGGCGGCGAATTCGGCGTTCTGTCCGATCAGCGTCTGCGCTTCGAGACGCTCATTGGCCGCCAGCGTGCCCAGCACATATTCGCCGGCCATCGCCTCGAGGGTTTCATCGAGCGCCATCGAGACACTCCTTGAGCGCGATCAGGCTGCGCCGCAACAACGTCTTGATGGTGGTGACCGGCCGCTTGAAGCGCTCCGCCAGCTCCTCGCGGGTGAAGCCCTGGCGATAGGCGAGCAGCACCAGCTGCTGGCGCTCGCTCGGCAGGCCCTGCATGCAGTCGCCGAGGCGGCGCAGGTCGCCCGCCTGTCCGGCGAGCGATTCGGGATCGGGTGATTCGTCGGCCAGGGTTTCCTCGAGCTCGCTCGCCGCAGCGGCGAGCCGTTCGGCCGAGCGTCGCCTCAAGTCGATCGCCTGGTTGCGGGCGATGGTGGCCATCCAGGCCATCGGGCCGGCGATCGCCTCGTCATAGGACGAGGCCCGCTGCCAGATCCGCATGAAGGTCTCCTGGAGCGCGTCCTCGGCCAGCTCCGGGCGCGGCAGGATGCGGCTTATGATGCCGAAAAGCCGTCCTGAAACAACATCATAGAGCCTTGCGAAGGCGGCCCGGTCGCCTTGCGCCACTTGCGCCAGCAATGGCCTCAGATCGCTGTCCATGATCCCCACGGCAAAAGGCATGTAGCTCAGCACGATAGTCATGAAGCCCATTACGGACCAGAGCCATTTTGGGTGCAGGCGGGCTGACGTAACGACCGGAAAAGCTAAACGGCAGATGAACGCCGTGTTCAGGGTCGATTACGTCCGTCTCGCCTAATCTCCACGCCAACGACGAAGACGAGATGAAACAGCGAGAGCGAGAGATGACCATCTCACCAGATCACGAGGCCCCAGCGCCCCTTCATTGAATTCCCGAATTCCGGAAGGCGGTCGCCCGGTCTAACACCCGCCCCTCTCGCAGATCGAGTTTCTGCTTTCCGGAACCTTCCTCCCCAGCGGCTCACTGTCCCCCCTGATCCCCTCGAGAGCCGCTCAACTAGGGCCCCTTAACCGGGGCCCTTTTCTTTTCCGCGTTCGAGAAAGCTCATGCTGGAACAAATGCTTAGCAGATTAACGCCAGATGAACGGCCCATTCAGGGAGGGTTCCGGCAGCCGATGGCATTCTCCTTGCTACGCTGAAAGAGCGTTTCGAGAGGGTCTGTCCGATGCGTCTGCTTGCCACCACATTTCTCGCCGCCGTGCTGCTCAATGCCGGGGCCTTCACCAGTGACAACCGGGCCTATCTGCGCGCCAAGATCGCCGCCGACACGAACATCACCGTCCTGACCAAGAACCAGGCCTGGCCGGTCAAGAGCCAGATGAAGATTGAACCCTGCTCGCTCGACGGCTGCGTCGGCGTCTGACCTTCAACGTATCACGGATGGTTTTTATTCCCTGGCCTGCCAAGGCCAGGGTTGGCCGGAGGGCGGCGGAGCGGAACTCACGCCCCTCTCGAAACCGCGACCTGTCGCCCTCCGGTTCTCAATTGCATCACGCAAAACGCTTGGCGCCCGCCACGCAGGCGACGATGCCGATGGTGACGGCGATCATCGCCGGGCTCACATATTCGCCGAGCAGCGCCGCGGCGATGGCGAGGCCGAAGAAGGGCTGCAGCAGCTGCAGCTGGCCGACCGCCGCGATGCCGCCCAGCGCCAGGCCGCGATACCAGAAGATGAAGCCCACCAGCATGCTGAACACCGACACATAAGCGAGTCCGGCCCAGGCCGGCGCGCCGACGCCGTTCCAGTTCTGTGGCCAGAAGGCGACGAGCAGGACCGCCATCACCGGCAGCGAGATGATCAGCGCCCAGCAGATGACCTGCCAGCCGCCGAGCCGGCGCGACAGCCGGGCGCCTTCGGCATAGCCCAGCCCGCAGACGATGATGGCGCCGAGCATGAGCGCGTCGCCGAGCGGCGCCGCGGTGATGCCTTGCGACAGCGCGAATCCCACCACCAGCGCGCTGCCGAGGATGGAGAAGAACCAGAAGGCCGGCTTCGGCCGCTCGCCGCCCCGGAGCACCGCGAAGATCGCGGTGGCGAGCGGCAGCAGGCCGACAAAGACGATCGAATGCGCGGCGGTGACATGCTGCAGCGCCAGCGCGGTCAGGAGCGGAAAGCCGATCACCACGCCGAAGGCCGTCACGACCAGGGGAACGATGTCGCCTTTCTCCGGCTTCCGCTGCCGGAAGACCGCCAGCATCAGGCCGGCCAGGATCGCCGCGATGGTGGCGCGCGCCACGGTGAGAAAGAGCGGGTCGAAATCGAGCACCGCGAGGCGCGTCGCCGGCAGCGATCCGCTGAAGATGACGACGCCGAGAAATCCGTTGATCCAGCCGATTGCGCTTCTGTCCATGCCGCCTATCTGGCCGATGCCCCCTGGAAGCTCCAGGGACAGACGAGTACAATAAGCCCAAACTGTACTGGTGACAGGAGCAATACAGATGGATCATGTTGTTCCGCCTCCGCCCGCCCCGGCCACCCGGGTGGACCAGGTCATCGCCGCCATCCGCGACCGCATCGCCCGCCGGCTGCTGACGCCGGGCGCCCGGCTGCCCTCGATCCGCGCCTTCGCCGAAAGCCAGGGCGTGTCCAAATCGACGGTGGTCGAGGCCTATGACCGCCTGGTGGCCGACGGCACCATCGGCTCGCGCCGGGGCTCGGGCTTTTATGTCTCGGGTCCGATGCCGCCGCTCGCTTTGGCCGAGATCGGCCCCAGCCTCGACCGCGCCATCGATCCGCTCTGGGTATCGCGCCAGTCGCTCGAGGCGGGCGACAGGATGCTGAAGCCGGGCTGCGGCTGGCTGCCGAGTTCCTGGATGCCGGACGAGGCGCTGCGCCGCGCCCTGCGTTCCCTGAGCCGCCGCGAGACGGCACTTTATCTCACCGATTACGACCGTCCGCGCGGTCTCGCCCCGTTGCGGCAGTTGCTGTCGCGCCGGCTCGCCGACCAGGGCATCGAGGCCGGCCCCGACCAGATCTTGCTCGCCGATTCCGGCACCCAGGCCATCGATCTCCTGTGCCGCCTGCTGCTCGAGCCGGGCGATACGGTGCTGGTCGACGATCCCTGCTATTTCAACTTCCTGGCGATGCTGCGCGCCCATCGCGCCCGCATCGTCGGCGTCCCCTACACGCCGACCGGCCCCGATCTCGACGCTTTCGCCGGAATTCTCGCCGGCGAGCGGCCGCGCCTCTACATCACCAATTCGGCCTTGCATAATCCGACCGGCGCGTCGCTCTATCCCGCCACCGCGCATCGCCTGCTCAAGCTCGCCGAGGCGCACAGCCTCACCATCATCGAGGACAGCATCTTCGCCGATCTCGAGGTCGATCCGGCGCCGCGGCTCGCCGCCTTCGACGGGCTCGAGCGTGTCGTCCATATCGGCAGCTTCTCCAAGACCCTGTCGGCGGCCATGCGCTGCGGCTTCATCGCCGCGCGCGCCGACTGGATCGACCGGCTCATCGACCTCAAGCTCGCGACGTCCTTCGGCAGCTCTCCCGTCTCGGCCGAGCTCGTCTATACCGTGCTCAGCGACGGCTTCTACCGCAAGCACCTCGACAGCCTGCATCGCCGGCTGGCGCAGGCCATGGGCGAGACCTTGGACCGTCTCAAGGCGCTCGGCTTCACCGTCTGGAGCGAGCCCAAGGGCGGAATGTTCCTGTGGTGCCGGCTTCCCGACGGGCTCAATTCGGCCGCCGTCGCGCGCCACGCGCTCGCCGACAACATCGTCCTCGCCCCCGGCAATGTCTTCAGCGTCTCGCAGTCGGCCGCAGGCTACATGCGCTTCAACGTGGCGCAGTCGCGCAATGCCAGGCTTTATGCGGTGCTCGATAAAGCGATGAGCCTCAGTTCACGATGACCTTGGCGCCGACCTTGGCCCGGCCATAGAGATCCGTCACATCCTCATTGGTGAGGCGAATGCAGCCTGACGAGACGGCCTGGCCGATCGTCCAGGGCTGGGCCGTGCCGTGGATGCGGTATTCGGTGGCGCCGAGATAGAGGGCGCGGGCGCCGAGCGGATTATTGGGGCCGCCTTCCATGAATTCCGGCAGCTCCGGCTGGCGCTCGCGCATTTCCGCCGGCGGGCGCCAATCCGGCCACTCGGCCTTGCGGCTGATCTTCTCACTGCCTTTCCAGGTGAAGCCCGAGCGCCCGACGCCGATGCCGTAGCGCAGCGCCTTGCCGTTATCGAGGACCAGATAGAGATAGCGCTTGCGCGTCTCGATGACGATCGTGCCCGGCTTCTCCGCCGAGGCATAGGCGACTTCCTTGCGCTTGTATTTGGGATTGGTCTTGTAGGACCAGGCGCCGACGGTGAAATTCGTCTTCACGCCGGAATTGGCGTCCCGATTGCGCTCGGCAACCGCCGAAGGGCTGGCCAGCGCCAGTCCGGCGATCAGCCCGATTCCCGCAACTCCCAATGATTTCAGCATCCTATGCCGCCCCAGTAACAATGCCTGGGACAATTCATCGCCGCGACGGACCCGGGGCGTCAAGACCGTCTTGGAGATGAATGGCGGATGAACGGCCCGTTCAGGGTGGATTTTCCGTCATTGTGGCAAATTGGTCACGCTGGAGTATCGCCATGTTGAGCCCTCGTCCCATTCTGATCGCCGCCGCCCTGAGTTTCGCTTGGGCGTCCGCCGTCCCGGCCCAGGCCGGCAATGCGGCTCGGACCTATTTCAATCCGCAGGTCCACGGCAAGCCGGTCGCTCTGTGCATGTCGGACCGGGCGAGCTGCGGCAAGCCCAGCGCCGATGCCTGGTGCCGCGACAACGGCTTCGCCGAGGCGCTCGTCTTCGAGCGGCTGCGCACCGCCGACAAGTCGCAGGTCTTCCGCCAGATCAAATGCGTCACCCGCGAGCAGGCCGTCGCCTCGACGCCCGACGCATCCAACCGCGCCACGCCGTAATCCCGCCCTGATCGCAGGAGAAAAGTCGCGGCCATCTTTTCGTGTGATGGCCGATGCTCGATATAGTCCGCGTTTCAGTTCTGCTGCCAATACTGTTCGGCTATTGGGCAGCCGCGTCGCACCAGTCCTACGCCAGGGACCTATCGACAGACTGGAGGGTCATCGAATGGTGCTTCAGCCATTTCCCCAGAGAGGAAAGCGGGAGTGTCCAGTTGCTTCCGCGTCCACCCGGGAAACTGCGCTTGTTTGACCTGTCGAATTCAACGGCTCCAATCGACCTCGTCACGAAAACTCAGATAGTCGGAAAACTCCCGCCATCCGTGGAGAAGTACCAGGGCTACTGGATATGGCCGTCCATCGATGAGCCCTCCCCGCGCGCAATTCTTGTCGAACGCCTCACGCCGACGGAAATGACCATCTCCCTGATCCGGGAGCGCGAAAGGGACGACGACGACAAACCAGATCGCATGTTCCTGAGCTGGACAGGCACCCATTTCGCCTCTTCGATCGGCACGCCGAAGGAGTTTCGAGAAATGGAAATCCGGGTCTCGCAATCGGGTGACGTCATGGCCGCCATGTCCGGATACACGCGCACGATGACATTGATCGAAAAGGACGGCAAGGAAAGCAGCCACACCTTCAGTGAAGGATGGCCACTCTGCTTCATCTCCTCGAAACATTATTGATTTTGCCCAGTTTTCAACCAATCCGACCCCCCAAGTGAATCCGCTTGGCATCCGGGGATTCCCCGTGTAGGGAACCCCCTCGCCATGCCAAAACGCACAGACATCAAATCCATCCTCATCATCGGGGCGGGACCGATCATCATCGGCCAGGCCTGTGAATTCGATTATTCCGGCACCCAGGCCTGCAAGGCGCTGAAGGCGGAAGGATATCGGGTCATCCTGGTCAATTCCAATCCGGCGACCATCATGACCGACCCGGATCTGGCCGATGCGACCTATATCGAGCCGATCACGCCCGAGGTCGTCGCCCGCATCATCGAGAAGGAGCGTCCGGACGCGGTCCTCCCGACCATGGGCGGCCAGACCGCGCTCAACACTGCGCTGTCCCTCAACCGTATGGGAGTGTTGGACAAATTCGGCGTCGAGATGATCGGCGCCAAGGCCGATGTCATCGACAAGGCCGAGGACCGCGAGCAGTTCCGGGAGGCGATGAAGAAGATCGGCCTCGAGACCCCCAAATCCATGCTGGCCAACGCCTCGGCCCTGAAGGAGGCCGACCGCGAGCAGTTCGCCGCCGAGACCGAACTCCTGAGGACGAAAGGCGGCGATGTCGAGGCCTATGAGCGCGACTGGGCGGCAACCGAGCCCGAACGCCTCAAGCGCTATCGCAACCGCGCTTTGGTGGAAGCCTTCGAGGCCATGCTCGAGATCGGTCTCCCCTGCATCATCCGTCCTTCCTTCACGCTGGGCGGCACCGGCGGCGGCATCGCCTATAACCGCGAGGAATTCTTCGACATCGTCGAAAGCGGCCTCGACGCATCGCCCACCGCCGAAGTGCTGATCGAGGAATCGGTGCTCGGCTGGAAGGAATACGAGATGGAGGTCGTGCGCGACCGCGACGACAACTGCATCATCATCTGCTCGATCGAGAATATCGACCCGATGGGCGTCCATACCGGCGATTCGATCACCGTCGCCCCGGCCCTGACCTTGACCGACAAGGAATATCAGATCATGCGCAACGCCTCGCTGGCGGTGCTGCGCGAGATCGGCGTCGAGACCGGCGGCTCCAATGTGCAGTTCGCCGTCAATCCGGACAATGGCCGCCTCGTCGTCATCGAGATGAATCCGCGCGTGTCGCGTTCCTCCGCCTTGGCCTCCAAGGCGACGGGATTCCCGATCGCCAAGGTCGCCGCGCGCCTCGCCGTCGGCTATACGCTGGACGAGCTCGCCAATGACATCACCGGCGGCGCCACACCGGCTTCCTTCGAACCCACCATCGATTATGTGGTGACGAAGATCCCGCGTTTCGCCTTCGAGAAATTCCCCGGCGCCGAGCCGACGCTCACCACCGCGATGAAATCGGTCGGCGAGGTCATGGCCATCGGCCGCACCTTCCAGGAATCGCTGCAGAAGGCCTTGCGTGGCTTGGAGACCGGTCTCACCGGCCTCAACGAAGTGGAAATCGACGGCCTCGGCGAGGATGACGACAAGAACGCCATCCGCGCCGCGCTCGCCGCCCCGCGGCCCGACCGCCTCCTGAAAGTGGCGCAGGCGCTGCGCCTCGGCGCGACCGTCGACCAGATCCATGCCGCCAGCAAATATGATCCGTGGTTCATCCGCGAGATCGACGGCATCGTGAAGATGGAAGCGACGATCCGCGAGCGTGGCCTGCCGAAGGACGCGATCAATATGCGGCGTCTCAAGGCCATGGGCTTCTCCGACCGCCGGCTCGCCGAGTTGATCCGCGGAACCGAGGATAAGGTCAGGGCGCATCGCCGCAAGCTCGGCGTCAAGCCGGTGTTCAAGCGCATCGACACGTGCGCCGCCGAATTCGCCTCGCCCACCGCCTATATGTATTCGACCTACGAAACGGGCCTCGCCGGCGATGACGGCAATGAGGCGCGCCCGTCGGACAAGCAGAAGATCATCATCCTGGGCGGCGGTCCCAACCGCATCGGCCAGGGCATCGAGTTCGACTATTGCTGCTGCCATGCCTGCTTCGCGCTGCATGACGCCGGCTTTGAATCGATCATGGTCAACTGCAATCCGGAAACGGTCTCGACCGACTACGACACTTCGGACCGGCTCTATTTCGAGCCGCTGACCGCCGAGGACGTGCTGGAGATCATCGCCGCCGAGCAGACCAACGGCACACTGAAGGGCGTCATCGTCCAGTTCGGCGGCCAGACGCCGCTCAATCTCGCCCATGCGCTCGAAAGCGCTGGCGTGCCGATCCTCGGCACGACGCCCGACGCGATCGACCTCGCCGAGGACCGCGATCGTTTCGCCAAGCTTCTGAAGAAGCTCAAATTGCGCCAGCCCAGGAACGGCATCGCCCGCTCCGCGGCGGAAGCGCGCAAGATCGCCAAGTCGATCGGCTTCCCGGTCGTCATCCGCCCGTCTTACGTGCTGGGCGGCCGCGCCATGGAGATCGTGCGCGACGAGGCGCAGCTCGGCCGCTACATCACCGAGGCCGTCGTCGTCTCGGGCGACAGCCCGGTGCTCATCGACTCCTATCTCTCCAACGCCATCGAGGTCGATGTCGACGCCATTGCCGACGGCAAGGACGTGTTCGTCGCCGGCATCATGGAGCATATCGAGGAGGCCGGCATCCATTCGGGCGACAGCGCCTGCTCGCTGCCGCCCTATTCGCTGAAACCCTCGATCGTCGCCGAGATCGAAAGCCAGGCCCGCCAGCTGGCGCTCGCTCTCAAGGTGGTCGGCCTGATGAATGTGCAGTTCGCCGTCAAGGACGACGACATCTACATTCTCGAGGTCAATCCGCGCGCCTCGCGCACCGTGCCTTTCGTCGCCAAGGTGATCGGCGAGCCGGTCGCCAAGATCGCCGCCCGCGTGATGGCGGGCGAGACGCTGGCGAGCTTCAAGCTCAAGCCGAAGAAGCTGCACCATGTCGCGGTCAAGGAAGCGGTGTTCCCGTTCAACCGCTTCCCCGGCGTCGACATTCTGCTCGGTCCCGAAATGCGCTCGACCGGCGAGGTCATGGGCCTCGACAAGAGCTACGACATGGCCTTCGCCAAGAGCCAGCTCGGCGCCGGCATGCGCGTGCCGCTCGCCGGCACGGTCTTCATCTCGGTGAAGGATGCCGACAAGCAGCGCATCCTGCCGGCGGTCAAGAAGCTCATCGATCTGGGCTTCCGCATCTGCGCCACCGGCGGCACCCAGCGCTTCTTCGAGGCCAAGGGGCTCGATTGCGCCAAGGTGAACAAGGTGCTGGAAGGCCGGCCGAATGTCGTCGATGCCCTGAAGAACGGCGAGATCCAGCTCGTGCTCAACACGACGGAATCGAAGTCTTCCGAGTCGGACTCGAAGCCGATCCGTCAGACGGCGCTGCTGCAGAAGGTTCCCTATTACACGACGCTTCCCGGCATCCTGGCGGTCACCAAGGCGATCGCCGCGCAGAAGGCCGGGACGCTCGATGTGCGCCCGCTGCAGGACTATCACTGACTTCCTCCCCGCATGGCGATGGCATGCGGGGGGTTCTCTAAGATTTAAGCGTCGACGCGCTCGCGCACCGCGCGCGCGTCGTTCTTTTTGCGCCGTCCGAGAATCTGCCTCACGCCTTCTTTGGTGAAGGGCTGTGTCAACTGCGTCCAGAAGCTCTTGGCGATCTCGCCCTTGATGCCGATATCGGTCGAGGACGGATAGGGCGGATTGTGATAGGTGCCGAGCAACTGGTCCCACAGCACGACGTTCTCGCAATAGTTGGTGTTGCCGACCTTGACGTCGCGCGAATGATGCCAGCGATGCAGCCTGGGCGTGCTGAATATCCAGTCGAGAAAGCCGGTGCGCATCTCGATATTGCAATGGGTCAGGAGGCCGATGAAGGCCGTCACCGCGCCGACCCACAGGAAGACCGGCAGCGGAGCGCCGAGCAGATAGAGCGGAACCTGGCTGAGCGCCGCCTTAACGATCGAGTCCACCACATGGAAGCGTCCGGTATTGAACACGCGCAGGCGCTCGACGCTGTGGTGGAGCGCGTGGAAACGCCAGAGGATCAGGCGCTCATGGGCGTAGCGATGCGCGGCATAGAGGCCGAGCTCGGCGATGATGAGGGCCAGGGTGACCTGCATCGGCAGTGGCCAGCTGGCGGGCCACCAGCCATCGTCATTGCCGACATGCGGCTGGGCGACCATGGCGACGAGAATCGGGAAGGTCGCGCCGGCCGCGGCGGCGACCTGCACCGCGCCCTTGGTCAGGAGGGTATGGGCGATGTCGTTGACGATCTCCCCATCGGGCGCCAGCCAGTCGCGCTCATAGGGCATGAGATATTCGAACAGCGCGATGCCGGCGGCGACGCTCAGATAGACGACATTGAACCAGAGAAGCGGATGAGCGCTTTCAAAGGCGCAATAGGCGCCGAGCAGTCCGCAACCGAAAAGGGCCGGCCACAGGACATAAGAGAGAAGCAGATAGGTCTTCGTCGTGCGGCTGATCTCAAGGCGATTCATACTCTCTCCTGCAACCTGCTTCTTCGGGGATGCAGGACCTATTGCGCAAAAATTACCACAACATGGCGCGGCGTCGTTCTCTCTCCATGACACCGTAAGCCTGTCTCCGCTTGCCCGAATTTCCACCGATTTGGCAAACCGTCCCCTGCGTCAAAAACGATCACATGCCTGTGAGGAGCGAGCCTGGGCAAAAAGCCCCGGAAATACCAGGATCGGGGCCAAAGCCCCCTTCGGCTTGACTGAAATTTGCCAAGCCGGCGAAGGATTTAACGGGACTCTTGAATTCCCCGCCGCCTTAAGCCATCTTTGTGGGCTGTTCCCGGTGACGGACCGCAAGGGCCGTTCACCGGGAACTTGGTTTCCGCTCACACGGATGCATTTTACCCGGCGCGGGCTGATCGCCCCGACGGAAAGAGTTGAACTGACGGATTTGCGACATGATTGACAAGATTCCAATGACTGAGGCCGGTCACGCCGCCATGATGGACGAGATCAAGCACCTGAAATCGGTGGAGCGCCCGCGCATCATCCGCGCGATCGAAGAGGCGCGCTCGCATGGCGATCTGTCCGAGAATGCCGAATATCATGCCGCCAAGGAACAACAGGGCTGGACGGAAGCCCGCGTCGCCGAGCTCGAGGACAAGATCAGCCGTGCCGAGGTGATCGACATCTCGAAACTGTCCGGCGACACCGTGAAATTCGGCGCCAAGGTCACCCTCGTCGACGAGGATACCGAGGACGAAGCCGCCTATCAGATCGTCGGCGAGTTCGAGGCCGACGTGAAGAAGGGCCTCATCTCGGTGAGCTCGCCCATCGCGCGCGCCATCATCGGCAAGCGCAAGGGTGATTCGGTCGAAGTCGCCACCCCGGGCGGCGGCAAGAGCTATGAGATCGTGAAAGTCAGGTACAGCTGACGGCACCCGCCGCAGCCGAGCGAGATTCCCAAGGCCGGGCCTCTGCCCGGCCTTAATTTTTGCGCAATGCTATTCTTACCTCGGGTTCGACACGGGGACTCACCATGCGCACAAGACGTGTGGCAATGCTGCTTTGTGCCTCCGCCTTGTTTGATCCTTACACAGTATCGGCTCAGCCGCCCGAACCGCCCGAGCTCGTCTGCGAGAACCTCGAACAATGCTTGGCTCTATTGCAAAAGCCCTTTCCGTGCATGCCCGATTGTCCAGGTGGTGATCCACTGGATTACGGTTTCATCCACGACCAGGGCGGCTATTTCAGCCTTCCGGCGCAGTTCGAAAAATTCGGGCGACCCGGCGTTCTCGCACTGCTCGAGCTCCTCAAGCAACCCAATCTCTCGGTCAGAGCACGGGCCGGCATGATTCTGTCAGAAATGAGCGCGCTGACGCCAGCGGATTATCCGGTCGTTCTGCAGGAATCCCGAAACGGCAACGACTGGATAGTTCCGGCTCTGGCGCGCATCGGAACGTCGGAAGCGCTTTCGGAGCTCGTTTCCTTGTTGAGGAAGACGCCCGATCTTTACACGCCGCATCGCTCGGCCCTGAAGTCCCTCGGCAATAAGGCCATGCCGCTTCTGCTTGAGGCGTTGTCGTGCAAGGAAGATCAGAACTGCGATGAAGACTTCGTCCGGGCAATTGGCGAGCTTGCCAGTGAACCCGGCATCAAGTCGGAGAAAATCCGGACTCGTTTGATAGATATCGCGACGAATAGTGCGCAATCCACAGATGTAAGAGTTGGCGCGCTTCGAGGCCTCAACCGGCTGAAACCCGATAGGGAGGGCGACCGGTCCAGAATACGATTGCTGTTGAATGACCCGGTGGCCAAAGTGAGTAGGCAGGCAAAGGCCACGCTTATTGTTTGGTCTGACGAAACGGCGCCCATGCTGGAGCCTTCCGATTGCGCAATCTACTATACACAACATGACAACGCCGGAAATCTCGTTGCCAAAGGATGCAAGACCTATGCCGAGTTTCCGCCTTCGAATTTGAAGGAAGCTCGCCTGCGTAACATAGGCGCCCTCGGTCCTGCCGGACGGATGCGCACTTCTTATGTCCTGGAACTTTTGCAGGACGAGGACTGGGATGTCCGAGTTGAAGCCGCCAGGACTTTCGGGCGCACCGGCGAATACTCAGCCATTCCTCAACTCGTCGCTGCCATCACCCCGCGCGATTGGAAGCTGACTTATGAAGCAATGATCAGCCTGAAGAGACTGCAAGCCCCTGAGGCGGACAGAATCCTTGAGAATATTGCCAAGACTTACTGGCATCCCGCAGTCGCAAATGCTGCAGATGAGTTTCTGAATGGGAAACTCACCCCCGATCAGTCTCGGCCCTTTCTCCTGGAGGATCTGAGCAGAAATTATTGCGAGGCGAGAACCGATCAGAGCTTGCTTCTCCCATGCTCCCTCAAGAACGAACAGGATATCGATCGCTTCAATCAGGCACACCAGGATCATACTCAGCTCTTCGTCAAGAATTTCAAGAACACCGATTCTGAGAGGGGCGCGCGCCATTGGTCCCCGTCTCAAGACGGATGAAGGTGAGTTCGGCAGCATCGATAACGGAGAGTTCGGCGGTGAACTTTTCTTCACACAGGGAGCGAAGCGCCAGACCATACTCAAAGAGAACATCATTGCTCTGGCAAAACAGGACGATCGTATCATCGTTGTGGCTGGACTCGATCACATGCTGTCCCGGGGCGACATCTTTGAACTAACTCGCGGACCCACGGGCCTTTGGGAAGCCAAGAAGCTCTTTCGCCTGCCCGGCGCACCCGATCATGTCCTCCTGGCTCCCGATGGCACTATAGGCATGCACGGATATTTCGGCTCCGTGCTATACAAGCCCGACGACACGCTTGAATGGCTTGCCTGCGGACAGTCCTATCAGTGCCGCAACTAGGACGAACCATGGCATCAGGAGACCCCATGCCCCCCATCACCGGCTATCACGCCCATGTCTATTACGACGCCCCACAGCGCGCCGACGCCCAGCGCCTCTGCGAAACCGTGCGCGACCGGTTCGGCGTCGCCATGGGCCGGCTCCACGACCAGGCGGTGGGGCCGCATCCGCGCGGCTCCTGCCAGCTCAGCGTAACGCCGGACAACTTCTCGGACGTCATACAATGGCTGGTCGCCAATCGCGAGGGTTTCACCATCTTCGCCCACGGGCTGTCGGGCGACGAGATCAAGGACCATACGGACCATGTGATCTGGCTAGGGCCGTCGGAGACGCTCGATCTTTCGGTGCTCTGAGCGCCCCCCGTCGTCGAGGCCGATATCGCGCAGCATGCGCTCGCTCAGATGTGAGACGTCCCCCACATGAGGGCGCCGGAACAGCCGCCGGAGCATGGCCAGAAGCCCGGCCCCTTCAGCTTTTTCCACCCGCCGTGACGTCGTATTGAGGGATTTGGCCATATCGTCAGCCTCGCTCGATATGTGCTAATCATGCCGCAAAACCAACGTCCGGACTGTGATCTGCCGCACAGACCATCCGCAGGGAAAAGACCATATGAGCGCCGAGACCATGCTCAAAAGTGATCCCGTCGTCGCCATAATCGCCCGCACCGAGCCGTTTTCGGAGCTTTCCGACCCGCACCGGCAGTCGCTGGCGGGCCTCTGCCGCATGCAGCGTTTCGCCAAGGGCAACATCATCTTCCACATGGGCGAGGCGGGCGATGCGCTCTACGGCATCAAGAGCGGACGGGTGCGCACCGCGATCTCAGGTCCCGACGGCCGCGAGATGACGCTCAACCTGTTCGGCCCGCAAGGCACCTTCGGCCTGGTCGGCTTCCTCGATGGCGGTCCGCGCATGGCGACCGCGACGGCGCTCGAACCTTGCGAGATCTTCCGCCTGCCGCGCACCGCTTTCCTGTCCTTCATCCACGCGCATCCGGAAGTCGCGGTGCATGTCATCGGCTATCTGTGCGGCAAGCTGCGGGAGATCAAGGAGCGGATCGGCGAGACGGCGCTCCTGCCCCTGGCCGCCGCCCTCGCCCACCGCCTGCTGACGCTGTCGGAGGATTTCGGCGACGACATCCCTTCCTCGCAGGAGCAGCTGGCGAGCCTCATCAATGCCAGCCGCGAGGCGGTCAACCGGCAGCTGCAGGACTGGAAACGCCAGAACATCGTGGCGCTGCATCGCGGCGGCCTGCGCATCATCGACCGCGCGCGGCTCGAGCAGGAAGCGATCGAGCTCGGCGCCTGAATAGCTATACGATCCTGCAGACGAATTCCTCGAACTTGCCGTTCGCGCCGGACGGCAGGCGATGGCGGAACTGAGTCACCGTGACCTTGAAGGGATGTTTCAGCGCCGTCTGAACGATCTTCACGAGTCCGTCCTCCTGAGCCTTGCTGATCGCCTCGTCCGTCACGACCTTGAACTCGATATGGTCGAGCGCCGTCTGGATCAGCTGATACTGCCGCACCGGCGCCACCGTATCGAAGGCGTGAAAGCCGACCAGCGGCCAGTTGCGTGAGCCGTCGGGCAAGCGCACGAGATTGCGCTCGCGCCCCCAGATGCGCCGCAAGGTCGGCAGGCCGCGGCCGCAGGAGCAGGCCGGTCCAACCTCGGCATAATCGCCGATATCGTAGCGGATGAGCGGCGTCGCCAGATTGCTGAGATCGCTCACCAGCACGCGGCCGGTCTCGCCCTCCCGGCACGGTGCGCCTTGCGCATCGACGACCTCGACGATGAGCGCCTCGGACATCACATGATAGAGTCCGCTCGCCGGACATTCGATGGCGATCGGCCCGACTTCCTGCGAGGAGTAATTGTCCTCGATCGGAAGCCCCGTGATCACCCTCACCCGGTCACGCAGATCGGCATGAACGGTCTCGCCGATCGTCTTGATATGCCGCAGGCTCTTGAGATCGAATCCCTCGCTCTCCCAGATGGCAGCAAAGGCCGCGAGATTGTTGGGATAGACGATGAGGATCTCGGGGCGGAAGCGCCGCAGCAGCCGCAGCTGCTCACGGATATCCGTGGTGATCGGGATGCCTTGCGCCTCGCCGGTCTTATAGAGGTTGCGGGCTGGCGCGCCCCAGTCCTTCGCCTCCACATATTTGCTGATATTGGCGCGGATCGAGCTCATGCGGAGGCTGAACGGCCGCCCATGCCACAGATGATCGCGGATCGTATAGGCCGACCAGAACAGGCGGTTGACCGCCGTCTTGCGCACGCTGACCGGCTCGCCGGTCGAGCCCGATGTCTTCGCGTTGCCGAGCGGCAGATGGCGCGGCGGTACCTGCCTGGCGAAGAACGCCTCGCCCAGCGCCTGCGCCTCGCGCCGCGACAAGGGCGCCAGCTCGCGCAGGCGCTCATGGCTGTTGAGATAGCCGAGGCCCGAAGCTTTCAGCCGCGCGGCGAAAGCCGGCGTGTGTTTCTTGTGATGCTCGCAAAGCGCATTGAGCTGGCGCGCCTGGCCTTCCGCCAAGGCGTCGGGCGCCAGCCACTGCGCCGCCTCGAGCTGCAGGAGCAGCGCCGTCAGAGCGGCATTCTCCTCCACCAGAAGCGGCGGCCAGAGCTGCCCCTCGACATCCGATTTTTGCGGAACGGTCTTCAGAGGCGCGGGATCCTAGTTCTTGCTGAAGGCCAGCATAGGGCAGCATTCGGCGAGATCATAGCGCCCGGAGGACTCGAAGCGGAGATCGGCGATGCCTTGCGGCAGGACGGTCCTCACCTCCTCGCGGCTCGGGAAGTTATAGACGGCCGGCGATCCCCGATAGACATCGATCATGTCGATGAGCTCGCGCGGCCAGCCGGTGTCGCGGGCGAGCTTGTCGCGATCCGGGAAATAGTCGTTGAAGCGCTCGCGGATGAGCACCACCGGCATCGACGCCCCGACCTGGTCGGCCAGATGCATCGCCAGCTTCCATTTGAAGGCATGGAAATTGAGGTGCGCGGGCGCGCCCGCCAATTCGAGCAGATGATCCTTGCTGAAGGGCGCCGCCGGGCGCTCATAGATGCGGCAGGCGAAGCGGCCGCCCGGGGCGAGAAGGTCGAGGACACGGTCGAAAAGCGATCTCATCTCACGCAGCGAGGTCAGCGCGTTCGGGCTCCCATCCCCGACCGCGGCAGCGTAGAACCCGCGCGGCTCGGCGAGATCCAGCCAGTCGGCATGGATGGCTCGGCGGTCTGCCGTATCGCCCGGCCAGACATTGTCGACCATGGCCTTGTTCTTGTCGACGGCGACCACATGATCGAAGGCCAACGCCAGTTCCGGCGTCACCCCGAGCAGCAGCACCGTTCCTGAAACGGGGCCGGCGAGCTCCTTGGCCTTGGCGATGATGTCGGCATTGGGCCGCAACGGCGCTTCGAGTCTGTTCCAGGTCGCATGATACTTTTGCCAGTGCGTCATCCCCAAGCACTTATAGCAAGCCTGCGAATTCGAAAAGAAGAGACTCCCTGCTCAGCCGCGGCGACTTCTCGCCAGCTTCTGGCTCTCCTTCTTGAGCGGCCGGCTCACCGGGCAGACTTCCTGCACATAACCGTTCAGCGTATTGAGGAGATTGTCGCGCACCAGCCTATAATGCACGAACTGGCCGCGCTTCTCGCTGGCGACGAGGCCCGCCGTTTCGAGCACGGAAAGATGCTGTGAGACCGACGGTTTCGATATGTCGAAACGCTGGGCGATTTCGCCCGCAGTCAGATCCGTCTCCGACAGATAGGCCAGGATTTTGCGCCTCGTCACCGAAGACAGGGCCTCGAACACACGTTGAATATCCATGACGCTCCAGTTTCGGCCGCGGGATTAACCAGGGCAGCATTTAGTCTATTGCCTAATTACCTTCAAGTCTGTATCCAATATTTAGTTCATAAACGAATTACCAAATTACCTATCAGGGAGGCGACGGCGATGTCCTGCATTTCAACCGCCCGCATGATTTCCAGCCCCGGCAGCGACGCCACCGGCGGAATGGTCAAATGGGTGCCGGCCAAGTCCCTGTGGACGGGAGCGCTCACCTTGATCGCTCTGATCCTCGGTCCCCTCACTATTACCCCGGACGCCTTTCTTCTCTTCCTCATCACCAGCGCCGTCACGCTCTGCGCCGGACATTCGGTCGGCATGCATCGCCTGCTCATCCATCGAAGCTTCGCAGCGCCCCGCTGGCTCGAGCGTCTGCTGGTCTATCTCGGCACGCTGGTCGGCATGGCCGGCCCCTTCGGCATGATCGCCGCCCATGATATCCGCGACTGGGCGCAGCGCCAGCGCGAAGTGCCATGACCTCTATGCGCATCGCCGCTCCTTCCTCATCGACGCTTGGTGGCAGATGCATTGCGCGGTGAAACTCGATCATCCGCCGCTCTTCACGATCGAGCCCGAGACGCACAACGACCCTTTTTATCGCTTCCTCGAACGCAGCTGGATGCTGCAGCAGCTCCCATGGGCGTTTCTGTTCTTCGCGATCGGCGGCCTGCCCTGGCTCGTCTGGGGCATCGCGGTCCGGATCAGCGTGTCGCTCACCGGCCATTGGCTCATCGGCCACTTCGCCCATCGCCGCGGCCATCAGGGCTGGGCCGTCGACGATGTCGCAGTCCAGGGCTACAACATCAAATATGTCGGCCTCGTCACCTTCGGTGAATGCTGGCACGGCAATCACCACGCCTTTCCGGGCTCCGCCAGGCTCGGCGTCGAACCTGGCCAGACCGATCCCGGCTGGTGGCTGATCAGCATCCTGAAGAAGCTCGACCTCGCCCGGAACGTAAAACAACCGCAGGACCTCGCGCCGCGGGAAGGCCTGCGGCGCCTCAATTCATCGACCGCCAACAGACTGCTCGATCTCAGCACCGTTCTTCGTCTGCTGATCGGATGTGCGGTGTCGCTGCCGATAGCAGCACTCGCTCTCGTCATGCTCGCGCCCGTGGAATATTACATTCGGACCGGCGCATCCCTCGCCGATCTCACACGCTTCATCACGTCTTACGAGGAGCATCTGCGCACCTTTCTCGCCACCTGCGCCGTCGCAGGAGTTCAATACGTGCTGACAGCGGTCCCGCTGGCGCTTTTGATAGTTCTGGCTGGGCAAAAGCATCGCTTCAACACCATCGGCCGCTTCGCCATCACCGGTGCGATCGTCGCGGCGTTACCCTGGGCCGTCATACTGCTTCCGCAAGGACTTCTGGCGAGCTTGACGATGATTCTCATTGCCCTCTCAGGGGCGGTGGCGGGAGGAATATTCGGCGCGGTTATTCTCGCGCCCTCGCCCTGCAGATCTGCAGGTACTTGCGCCTAAGCAACGAGTACCTGTTCGAGCGCCTTCCTGATCTTCGGACCCGTCGGCTTGGTCTGGCTCGAGAACCAGTCGACGAAGGCGCCATCGCGGCCGATCAGGAATTTGTGGAAATTCCATTTGGGCTTGCCGAGCAATCCGGCCTCGCCGGACGCCCACTTATAGAAGGGATGCGCCGACTTGCCCTTTACATCGTTCTTCGCCGTCATCGGAAAAGTGACGCCGTAATTCTTCCGGCAGAAGGCGCCGATCTCCGCCTCCGACCCGGGCTCCTGCCCGCCGAATTGATTGCACGGCACGCCCAGCACCACGAGGCCCTTGTCCTTGTTCGCCTGCCAGAGCGCCTCGAGCTCCTCATATTGCGGCGTGTATCCGCATTCCGACGCCGTATTGACGACGAGGATCGCCTTGCCGGCGAAATCCTTGAGCGGCAGTTCCCCGCCGCTCAGGCGGGTGAAGGCGAAATCATGCGCATTAGCCATGAGGCTTCCTCATCGATTGATAGTAGCGCGCGCCATAGAGAACGAGGCCGGCGACGAGCCCCCAGAAGGGTGCCCCGACCCCATAGATCGTGATGCCCGACGCCGACACCAGGAAGGTGGCGAGCGCCGCCTCGATCTCGTTCTTCTCCTTGAACATCTGGGTCGCGCTGCCGAGCAGCGGCGCGAACAGGGCGAGCCCCGCGATCGCGGTGATGAGCGGCTTCGGCAGGCTGCCCAATATGGCGACGAAGCTCGCCGCGGCGAGACCGACCAGGACATAGAGAATGAGATAGGGCCAGGCGACGAGCCACCTTTTGGCGGGATCGGGATGAGCTTCGGGCCCGGTCACGATCGAAGCGGTGATCGCCGCGAGATTGACCTGATGAGCGCCGAAGGGGGCGAAGACGATCGAGCCGAGCCCCGTGACCCACAGCGACCCGGTGACCGGCGGCTGATAGCCGGATGCCTTCAGCACCGCGAAGCCGGGCAGGTTCTGCGAAGCCATGGTGACGAGATAGAGCGGCACGCCGAGGCCGACGATCACCGGCCAGTTGAAGCTGGGCGTGGTCCAGACCATCTGGGTGACGCTCAGCGAGCAGCATCCCGCGCCGAAGGCGCCCGACGAAGCGGCGAGCGCGATTCCCACCACCACGACGACCGGCACGGCGAAGAGCGGCTGCCACACCCGCAAGGCGAAGAAGACGACGACCAAGGGCAGCACCAGATAGGGCAGCTCGATTGCCGCCCCCGGGACGCCCATCGTGTAGCGCAGCAGGACGCCCGCCAGCATGGCGGCGGCGATCGAGGCCGGTATCCTCTCGATGAGCCGGGCCACCGGCCGGAACAAGGCGGTGACGCACATGAGGAGGCCGGCCGCGATGAAGGCGCCGATGGCGCTGCGATAGTCGATGCCGGCGCCGGCGCTGGTGGCGATGAGGGCAGCACCCGGCGTCGACCAGGCGGTGATGATCGGCATCCGGTAACGCCAGCTCAGGATGAGAGTGGTGACCGACTGGCCGATGCAGAGCGCTGCCGCCCAGGAGGCCTTCTCGGCCGGCGTGGCGCCCACCGCGTCGGCGGCTTCCATGATGAGGAGGATGGTCGAGGCGAAGCCAACCACGACGGCGGTGACCGCCGAGGAGGTCAGGTTGAACCAGCCTTTCGCGGAGGTGCCCCGCCCCGCTTCGACGGTGTCGCTCATGGGATGGGAATTCCGGGCTCGTATTTTTCGCGCCGCAGGATGAGCGTCGTCTTCACGCTGTCGACATTGGCCGCGGCGGTAAGGTCCTTGATGATGAAATCCTGCATCGCATGGAGATTGGCGCCCACGCATTTCAGCATGAAATCGGCCTCGCCCGAGACGGCGTAACATTCGCGCACCAGGGGCCAGGCCTTCACCCGCTCGATGAAGCTCGACAATTCGGCCTCGGCCTGGCTTTTGAGCCCGACCATGGCGAAGACCATGATCTCGAAGCCGAGCTTCTCGGCATTGAGCATGGCGCGGTAGCTGGAAATGAAGCCCGCCTCCTCCAGCGCCCTGACCCGGCGCAGGCAGGGCGGCGGCGAAAGCCCCACCTTTTCAGCCAGTTCGACATTGGTGATGCGGCCATTGTCCTGGAGGGTCTTGAGAATCCTCCAGTCGATGGCGTCAAGCTGCCCCATGACCGTCATGGCCGAACTATAGCAATAAAATTTCAATAGGCCACAAGGCGCTTGGGAGGATCTTGCGCGGCCTGCGGATAAATGTGAGCGCTTTCTTAGCCGACAAGCCGGCGATCCGCCTGGCCAGGTTCTGCTGTTTCCGCTCGGCAGCCATTTCGCAGCGGCATTGCAGTCGCGCCAAGCTATGCACAACTCTTGGTCAAAGGGTTGAGAAAGCCCCCAAATAAGCTATGCTGTAACGTCATACCACTAGGGCGCTGCCGGCCTTGCTGATTCTTGCCGTGGAAGCGCTCCAGAAGAGGAGCAAGCCATGACTGACCGTCATGCCCGTGTCCTGATCCTTGGGTCAGGGCCTGCTGGATATACGGCCGCAATCTACGCCGCCCGCGCCATGCTGAAACCGCTGCTGATCCAGGGTATCCAGCCCGGCGGGCAGATGACCATTACCACGGATGTCGAAAACTATCCGGGTTTTGCCGATGTCATCCAGGGCCCCTGGCTGATGCAGCAGATGGAGGCGCAGGCTCGCCATGTCGGCACCGAGATCATTTCCGACCACATCGTCGAGGTGAGGCTCAACCAGCGTCCCTTCTGGCTCAGGGGCGATTCGGGCCAGGTCTATACCTGCGACGCGCTGATCATCGCGACCGGCGCCCAGGCGCGCTGGCTGGGCCTGCCGTCCGAGCAGCGCTTCCAGGGCTTCGGCGTTTCGGCCTGCGCCACCTGTGACGGGTTCTTCTACCGCGACCGCAAGGTGGTGGTTGTGGGCGGCGGCAACACCGCGGTCGAGGAGGCTCTCTTCCTCACCAATTTCGCCAGCGAGGTCACGGTCGTCCATCGCCGCGATCATTTCCGCGCCGAGAAGATCCTGCAGAACCGCCTCTTCGCCCATCCCAAGATCAAGGTCATCTGGGATTCGGTGCTCGATGAGGTCGAGGGCGCCGATGAGCCGAAAGGCGTCACCGCCGCCAGGATCAGGAATGTGAAGACGGGCGCCGTCCAGAAGCTTCCCGCCGATGGCGTTTTCATCGCCATCGGGCACAAGCCGTCGACCGATCTCTTTGTCGGCCAGCTGCCGCTCAATGCCGGCGGTTACATCGTCACCGAAGGCCGCTCCACCGCGACGTCCATTCCAGGCGTCCATGCGGCGGGCGACGTGACCGACGATGTCTACCGCCAGGCGGTCACGGCGGCCGGGATGGGCTGCATGGCGGCACTCGAAGTGGAGCGCTGGCTCGCCGCCCAGGAGCATCTGCGCGAGGCGGCCGAGTAACGATAAAATCTGCAAATACACCCCGCACTTCGGCGCTGCGGTAATGAAGAAAACATGGCCATGGATTGGGACAAGCTCAGAATATTTCACGCGGTCGCGGAAGCCGGCTCCTTCACGCATGCCGGCCACGATCTCGGGCTGTCGCAATCCGCGGTGAGCCGGCAGATCAGCTCGCTCGAACAGGACCTGAATGTGGCGCTGTTCCACCGTCATGCCCGGGGCCTCATCCTTACCGAGCAGGGCGAGGTGCTGTACCGCACGGCGCATGACGTCTTCGCCAAGCTCGCCGCGGCGCAGACGCGCCTCATGGATTCGAAGGACAAGCCGACCGGCGAATTGCGCATCACCACCACGGTGGGACTGGGCTCGGTGTGGCTGACCCCGCATCTGACCGAGTTCACCGATCTCTATCCCCAGATCCAGGTCACCTTGATGCTGGACGACCGCGAGCTCGACCTCGCCATGCGCGAGGCCGATGTGGCGATCCGCCTGCGCCGCCCGGTGCAGCCGGATCTCATTCAGCGCAAGCTCTTCACCGTGCATCACCACATTTACGCGGCGCCCGAATATGTGAAGAAGTTCGGCATGCCGAAGTCGGTCGAGGATCTCGACAATCACCGTATCGTCACTTTCGGCCAGGCGCCGACCTATCTGACCTCGATCAACTGGCTCGAGACCGCGGGCCGCGCCGATGGCGACATCAGGCGGCCGTTCCTGCGCGTGAACAACGCCTATGGCCTGCGCCGCGTGGTCGAGGCGGGCGTCGGCATCGCGTCGCTGGCCGATTACATCGTCGGCAACAATTCGAGCCTGGTGCAGGTCAACCTGCCGGTCGAAACACCGCAATTCGACACCTATTTCGTCTATCCGGAAGAATTGAAGGACTCGAAGCGCGTCACCGTCTTCCGCGACTTCCTCGTCTCGAAGGCGAAGGAGTGGAGCTTCTGATGCATCGGACCGAAAAGTGCGAAGCGGTTTTCGGATAATCCGATGCCCGAGAGAAGAGGATAGAGCGCTCGTTCCGATGTCGTCGGAACGAGCGCTCTAGCCTTCGATGGAGCTGCCGATCCTCCTGCGCCAGGCCGTCGACCAAGCGCTCGAGGGTGTGGCTCTTGCCGATCTGACGCGTGCCGCGGCAAGCTTATCGGAGCGCTATCGCGGCGAGACGCGTGATGGCCGGCTGCATCTCTCGGACGATCTCAGCGCCAAGGCCTATCTCGCCACCCGCCTGCCCGCCACCTATGCCGCCATCCGCGCCGCGATGGCGGAACTCGCCGAACGCCGGCCGGATTTCGCGCCCGAGAGTCTTCTCGATGTCGGCGCCGGTCCCGGCACGGTGCTCTGGGCCGCCTCCGATTGCTGGCCTGGCCTGCACACGGCGCATCTCATCGAGGGGTCGGGTGCCATCCGCAGATGGGGTGAGGCATTGGCCAAAGTGGGGCCGGTCGCCGACATCACTTGGCAGTCCAGGGACATCGCCAGAGGCGTCACGGGCGACAGCCGGCCCGATCTCGTCTCCCTCGCTTATGTGCTGAGCGAGCTCTCGCCCGAGGCGCGGGCCAGGCTCATCGATGATCTCTGGGCGCTGACCGGCGATATCCTGCTCGTGGTCGAACCCGGTACGCCGAAGGGCTGGGAGCGCATCCTCGCGGTGCGGGATCGCCTGATCAAGCAAGGCGCCCACCTCCTCGCACCCTGCCCGCATCATCTGCCCTGCCCGATCAAGGATCCGGACTGGTGCCATTTCTCGAGGCGCGTCGCCCGCTCCCGCCTGCACCGCCTGTCGAAACAGGCGGATGTTCCTTGGGAAGACGAGAAATTCATCTATCTCGCCGCCTCACGCAAAGCCGGCCTCCCCGCCGACGCCCGCATCCTTGCACCACCTCGGGCCAGCAAAGGCCGGATCGACCTCAAGCTCTGCACGGCCGACGGCGCGTTGCAGGAACGCACGGTCAGCAAACGTGACGGCGCCTTATTCAAGACAGCCCGCCGCCGCGATTGGGGCGAAATTCTATAGAAATCTGCTTGCCGGAAAAAGCTCGGGAAGACTCATCATGCGCTTCGTAGCTGTACTAATACTGGCGGCTCTTGCCGCAAGCGGTGCGGACGCCAAGGAGCGCTATTTCGTCGTTCGCCCCTTGGACAGCACCCAACAGCTCAGCGACTTTCGCATCGCCTGGTACTCGAAGCATCTGGCAGCGATGGGTGAGCCTTCTCTTTGGCTCGCTGATCACGCGACCGAAACCTATCGCATGCTATGGTTACGGACATTTGATGCCCCCTTCGTCTTTCGCGTGACGCTCAAGCCCGACGGCACCTCCGAGCTCGTCACCAAGAAGACCGCAGGGAAAGGCGGCTATGACCCCGGCAAATTGGTGATCAACCACACGAAACAAATCAACAGGAAGGAGACTGAAATTCTCGCCGAGACTGTGTAGCGGACCAAATTCTGGGATCTTCCGACCAATGAGAGTGGCATTGGTGGACTCGACGGCGCCCGATGGATAGTCGAAGGCGTGAAGAACGGGAAATATCACATTGTCGACCGCCAGGACGGCGGCGAGATCAGGGGCTGGGCACTGCTCCTCATGAAAAAGAGCGGTGAGGAACTGGAGCCGATCTATTGATGACCGAAAGCCGCCATCTGCATCGGGAATATCCGTTCATCCGTGCCAGAAGGCAGGGATGAGCGACAGCACCAGCAGCACCGCCATGGTGATGTTGAAGGCGCGCAGGCGCTTCGGATTCTCGAGCCAGCGCCTGAGCCCGGTGCCGAACAGGATCCAGACCACGCAGGCCGGCACGCCGATCGCCATGAAGGTGACAGTCAGAAGCACGACCGAGGCGAGGTGAGCGTCGGGTATGGAATAGGCGGTGAAGGCGGTGATCACCATCACCCAGGCCTTGGGATTGACCCATTGGAAGGCGGCCGCCTGGAAAAAGGTCATCGGCCGGCCCGAGGACCTGCCCTCGCCCACCGCTTTGGCAGTCGCGATCTTCCAGGCGAGGAACAGCATATAGGCGGCGCCGGCAAGGCCAAGCAGCGTGTAAATAGACGGATAGAGCTTGAAGAGCTCGCCCAGCCCCAGACCGACGACCGCCGTCATGGCGCCGAATCCCAGCGTGATGCCCGCCATATGCGGCACGGTCGCGCGAAAGCCGAAATTCACGCCCGAGGCGAGCAGCATCATGGTGTTGGGGCCCGGCGTGACGGACATCACGACGGTGAAAATCAGCAGAGCCCAAAATAGGTCAAATCCCATGACCTACTTCTGGTCCTCTTTTTCCATCCTGTCGAGCGCGGAGAGCGGCTGGTGGATTTTGCACTGCACAATCGAATTCGGGCCGTTTTGGTACCCCAACTCATTGGAATCCATCAGCTTACCGAGCATGGTTGGACACTCGTCCAAAGTCCTTATAAATCAACGCCATGCGAGTCGAGCATGCCACCCATGAGATGTGTCAGCTTGTCTGACATAAGCAAATGACGCATCTTCACATGGTCGCATTCATTGGGAATGCGCGAGCAGCGGAAGTTACTCCCTCCCCTTGTATCGCTCCGCTGATGTTTCCGGACCACCCTCACCCGGACCGGAGACGTCCCTTCACCGGGACAAGCCCATATCCTTGGCCGGACAGATTTTGTCCGGCCTTTTCTTTTGTTGCTGAATCGACACAGCGGAAATTGCGGGCGGCGGATGGCTGCATCCGATATCTCTCACATATAGAGCTTCTCGTTATCGAGCCCCGCATAGAGCGCCGCGACGAATTCGCCGTAACCGTTGAACAATTGAGTCGGAATGCGTTCGCCGGTGCCGAGCACCTGCTCGGAAGCCTGGCTCCAGCGCGGATGCGGCACCTCCGGATTGACGTTGGCCCAGAAGCCATATTCCGACGCCTGCAACTGCTCCCACATGCCGATGGGCCGCTCCTTCACGAAGCTGACCTTGATGATCGATTTGATTGATTTGAAGCCGTATTTCCAGGGGATATGGAGGCGGATCGGCGCGCCCATCGATTTGGCCACCGGCTTGCCATAGGCGCCGGTGACGATGAAGGTCAGATCGTTCATCGCCTCGGCCATGGTGAGCCCTTCGACATAAGGCCAGGGCATGCTGCCGAAGAGGCCCGGCTGCTGGCCGGACGCCATTTCCGGATCGTTGAAGGTCTCGAAGCGCACATACTTGGCCTCCGCCCTGGGCGCGGCGATCTCGACCAGCTTGCGCATCGGGAAGCCCGTCCATGGCACCACCATCGACCACGCCTCGACGCAGCGATGGCGATAGATGCGCTCCTCGAGAGTGACTTTTTTCAGAAGATCGTCGATGCCCATCGTGACGGGCTTGTCGACTTCACCATCGATGGCGATTTCCCACGGCCGGATACGCAGCTTCTCGGCTTCCGCAGCGATACCTTTGGAGGTCCCGAATTCGTAGAAATTATTGTAGTTCGTATTGTACTTCTCGTCGGTGACGGCCCGGCCGGCATCCCGGTAGGTAGGATTTGGCGCAGCCGGATAGAGGCTTTGCGACGGATCGCTCTCAGCCCGACTCGGCCCGGTGAGACCGGCAAGGGCCGCCCCGGTGAGCCCGGCGAGAAGCGTCCGCCGGTTCAGGAACAGGCTTTCCGGGGTCACCAGATGCTCGGAGAGTTCCCAGCCCAATCTATGTTTGATCAGCATTTGCGTGTCCTCAAGCCCTCGAAGCCCTCGCCCGCCGGATCAGATCCGGCACATTTAGGCCGCGGCTCCGGCACAGGCAACTCACGCTCCCGCGAGGGGCCACCCGCCGGTCGGCCGGGTTCTTCCCTTCATACGTTGCGCAAGGAAGTCACGTTACAGGTAACCGGAAATTGCTCCGCCCCATAGCCGGCCGGAAACACAATCGGCGATTGCAGCCGCTCACAGATCGACGGCCCAGCGATCACATCCGGCGGCTTACTTGCAAGTCAGGCAGCACTTGGAACGGATCGTTTCGGAGGAGACACAGCACGCCGCGGGAACAGGCGGCCGCAAAGAACGTCGAATGACTCAGTCGTGCGCGCCTGATTGATTCGGCTTCGAGGCGGCATCAAGTCTTTGCAGATTGCGCAGAAGATAGGCTCGATCGATAAGATAGGCTTTGCGACAGCTCGTGCACCTGGTGGTGAAGTGCGTCATCGCCCATGGGAATGTTTTAACTGCGGTCGTTCCACAATGTGGACAGTTGATCGAAATGACGTCAGCATCTGACATCGGGACAGCCCCCTCTCCCGGTTTACACAATATCTTCGCTGTTAATTGAACTGCGAGTAATCGTCAATTCCAATCCAGCAAAATCAATAATTTCTTTCGCTGTTTAGTCGTTCATCTATCACGCGAAGTCAGACTGACGACCGGGAATGGCGGCGTAGAATGCGACCAGCCGCGGCTCGATCGCACGGGCGAGCTCGGTGCATTTCGCGACCATGTCGGTGAGTCTGTCCTGTCGTTTAACAGCGAGATCTCCGAGCAGCTCCGCATGCGCCGCGCTGAGTTCCGCGAAGGCGCCGGACCGTTCCATGTTTTCATCGCCCACCACCGCCCATATCGGCATCTGGTTGGAAAGGCCCGCCATGGCGACGTGCCCCGCCGGAAGGATGGCCAGCCTTTTGGTCGCTTGGTCGAGCGCACCGGCGATCACGATGTCGAAATCCGCCCGTTTGCTCGCCGTCTCGGTGCGCGCCGCGATGTTCACCGTTTCTCCGACGGCGGAATAGTCGAAACGCGTTTCCGACCCCATATTGCCGACGCAGGCCGGCCCCGAGCTCATGCCGACGCCACATTGCAACGGCCACTGGCCGCGCTCTTTCAGAATCCGGCTGACTTCCGCGTCAGCATTGACCTCGGCCGTCGCCTTGCGGATGCCGAGCGCCGCCTTGGCCGCGTAGTACTGATGATCCGGCTTCGACAGCGGCGCGTTCCAGAAAGCCATGATCGCATCGCCGATGAACTTGTCGATGGTACCGCTCTGCGCGATGATGGAGGCGCTCCAGCGGTCGAGCAGCGTGTTGATGAGAGAGACCAGCGCGTCGGGCGGCAGCTTCTCGCTCAAGGTCGTGGATTTGCGGATATCGACGAACAGCACCGAGATTTCCCTGACCTCGCCGCCGAGCTTGAGCTCGCCGGCATTGCGCTCGATCTCGGCGAGCACGTCGGGCGAGACGAAATGGCCGAAGGCGTTTCTCAGCATGCGCCGGTCGCTGTCGGTGACCAGCAGACGGAAAGCGAGCGTCGCGAGGAAGACGAGGACGGTCGCAAGGACCGGGAAGGTGGCGTCGACCAGGACCCCGAGCGACCGGAAGCCATAGGCCGAGCCCGCCGCCATCAGGGCGATCGCCGCGACACCCGCCAGCGCTCCGTTCATCGGTGTCGAGAACATGATGATGGCGATGAGCGCCAGCCCGAGCAGAGCGACCGCCAGGAGCTCGGCGCCCGCCGCCCATTGCGGCCGGCTCAGGAAATCGTTGCTCAGGATCTGCTCGACCACCTGGGCATGGACGAGAACGCCGGGCACGCTTTCGCCGAGCGCCGACATGCGCACATCGAGAAGGCCGGCGGCGGAGGTGCCCACGAAGATGATATTGCCGTTGATCAGCGGGGCCAGCGCCTCGCGCTCAGTGCCCGAAATGATGCGGGCGGCGGACACATAGGTATCCGGGGAGTCGCGCCGGTAGCGCACCGCGAAGAGCGCGTCCTCCGCCACCGGGATCTCGAAGTCGCCGACGCGAATGCTGTCGATGGCGTTTTCGGTCGTATCGGAGGCATTGACGACGATGGTCGACGCGCCTTGCGCCACCCGCAGCGCCTCGAGCGCCAGGCTCGGATAGAATCCGGTGCCATCCGTCCACAGCATCGGCGTCTGGCGCGCGACTCCCTGCTCGCGGGCCAAATCGAGATTGATGCCGCCGAAGCCGGCCGCCGCGGCCTCCAGCTTTTCGATATTGGCGGCGACGCTCTGGATGAAGGGCGGCGCCTTGCTGGCATCGAGCCCGGTCTGCGCGAAGCCTGCCACGCGCGGCGGCGTCTTGCGCGCATTGCCGGGCGCGTTGGAGAAGGCGAGGACGACCGGCCGGCCCTGCAGGGCCTGCGCGAAGATGGCGTCGTTGTCGGGGAAGGAGGTGCCGATCTCCTGCCGCGCCTCGCTGCTGAGACCCGCCAGCAGATCGGGATCGCCGGCGATGCGGCTGGGCGACAGGCGGTCGGGTTCGGGGAATATGATGTCGAAAGCGACCACCGCGGCGCCCAGCGTATTGAGCTCATCGACGAGACGGGCAAGCACTTTGCGCGACCATGGCCACTGGCCGAGCTCGGCCAGCGAGCGCTCGTCGATATCGACGATGCGCACCGGCAGGTCGGCCTTCTCGCGCGGCCAGATCCGCTGCAGCTGGTCGAAGCCGGCATTGCGCAGATATTGCAGGAGCGGCGGATCATAGCCGCGCAGCAGCAGCAGGCCCAGGAGAACGGCGAAGCCGGTGGCGACGCCCGCCCATGTCTTGCGCGCGCCGGCTCCCGTCATTCAGCCATTCCTGCCGCGTGTCCAGTATCCGCGCGGGCTTGTCCTCTCCGCGCGGTCCCTGGCTGAAGCATCAGTCGCCATACCCGCCGTTGTCGGACTGAACCGGCCGGTCATCGACCCGCGGGCTGCGATCGCGATCTCTGTCGGCGCCTTGCGAGCCGCCGCCGAAGAAATTCTGGAACAAGGTCGCCACCGAGCGGCAGGACGAGGTATTGACGCGGAATGGCCGCGCCAGCGGACCCTGGTTGAGAATATAGGGCAGGCTCCGGATGGCCCGGCCCTTCGCCTTGCCGCCGAGCTCGTCGACATCGCCATTCGCGGCGCGGCCGACGCCGCAGCGGTCGTCGACCGTCTCGCAATTGCCATAGGCGCAGATTCTGACCTGGCCCGCATGTACCGCGACCAGCGTCGCCCGTCCGGAAGAGAAGTCGAAGGCGGTGCCGCGTATGCCGATCGTCGCGTTCGCGGTCTTGATGTCATAGGCGTTCTTGGCGCTATGCCCGCTGATGAAGCGGAAAGTGCCGCGCAGCGCATCGACGGAGAATTTTCTGGCCCTGTTGCCGCCGCGCATGAGGAAGCGGTCGATGACCAGGGTGGAATTCGGCCCGACCACGAGCTTCGTGTCATCGACGAAGATGATCTGAACATTGCCATTGCCGGTCTGGAGCTTGTCGTCCTCATAGACGGGACTTCCCTCGGTCAGCGCTCGATTGCCCCCTGGCCCAGAGGCATTCGGCGAGCCCGATTTGGCAAATACCTTGCCGATCGGTGTCGCTGCCTGCATGGGAGTGGTGAGGGCATAGAGGCAGATCACGCCTGCGCCGGCGAGGCGCGCAACATACGCCATAATTCGAATCCTTAGATTGATGCGCCCTCAGACTCGTATTTTGCTCTATCCGAACGTAAACCGCAATATGCCTCCTTACTTTTTTGCGCCATGGCGTTGAAATATCTGTCAAAACTTTTAGTTGACAAGCCGCCGGTCTGCTTGCCACGCGAGCGTCCGCACGCGCCAGTGTGGTAAAAGCCAGCGACCGGCCATAGGATTCGGATGAAGGGTGAGCTCCGGCTGATCTGAGCGGATGAGCGGAACTCAAGGGGTGCCTCGATATGACGACCATTCAAGACATCATGCAGAAGCCGGTCCTGAAATTGTCGCCCGACGATACTGTCGAGCAGGCGATCGCGGCCATACGCGCCGTCCCCCGCAACCGGCTCTTCACCTATCCCATGGTGGTCGACAAGAAGGGACGGCTCATGGGGCTCTGCGTCATGCGCGACCTCATCCTGGCCGACGACAAGGCCAGGATCGCCGACGTCATGATGACCAAGGTCGTGTCGCTCCAGCAGGGGCTCGATGTGCATGACGCCCTGAAGCGCATCAAAGGCATGGAGATCCCGGAATACCCGGTCTGCGCCCGCAACGGAAAATTGCGCGGCGTCGTGCGCGCCGCCAAGCTGCATGAGATCGAGGAAGCCCGCCTCACCGCCACACCCGGCCGAATGGTCGGCGTCGATGAGGGCGAGACGGTCGCGACGCCCTTCGTGGCGTCGGTCAGATCGCGGCTGCCGTGGCTGATGATCAACCTGGTCACCGCCTTCGCGGCGGGCCTCGTGGTCGGCAATTATCAGGATACGATCGACCGGGTCGTGCTGCTTGCCGCCTTTCTGCCGGTTCTCGCCGGCCAGTCCGGCAATACCGGCGCCCAGGCGCTGGCCATCACCTTGCGGACGCTGGAGCGCACCGGCAGCACCGACTTCTATTCGATCGCGTTATGGAAGGAGATCCGCCTGGGCATCCTGCATGGCATCGTGACCGGCATCGCCGTCGGTTTGGTGATCTACATCGTGGCGATCATGCAGGGCGACAAGGGACCGGGATATCTGGCGCTGATCGTTTTCGTCGCCACGATCCTGTCGGTCCTGGTCAGCGGATTGTCTGGCGCGACGGTGCCGGTTGCTCTCAAGAAGCTCGGCGCAGATCCCGCCACCGCGTCGAGCATCATTCTGACCACGGTGACCGACATCGTCAGCATGGGCTCCATGCTCATGCTGGCGTCGATGCTGATCCTCCATTTGACCTGAGCGCCCTGCTCCTCAGGCGGCGAGAGTCGCCTTCCGGTTGGTCACCACCTGGTCGGCGAGGCGCCCCGTCAGCTCGGACATGTGGTCGTGCTTGAATACGAAGGTGCCGACGCCCGAGGTCGCCGATCTGAGCTCGATGATGAGCGAGCCCATCTCGCTTTCCGGCATATGCGCCTTGACCGTGTCCCAGCCGGACCAGCCCTCGCGTCCATCGAAGCCCAAAAGCTGGCCGCGATGGCCGGAAACGATCTGGTTGACGCGCGACGTCGCTTCGCTCGGCACATGGATCTCCACCGCCACGATCGGCTCGAGCAGCACCGGCGAGCATTGCGGCATGCCGTCGCTCATCGCGATGCGGGCCGCCGTCTTGAACGCCATCTCCGATGAATCGACATCATGATAGGAGCCGTCGGACAGATTGACCGTGAAATCCACCACCGGGAAGCCGAGCGGTCCCTGCCCCATCCAGTCGCGTATGCCCGTCTCGACCGCCGGGATATATTGCTTCGGCACCACGCCGCCGGTGATCGTGTCGGTGAAGGCGAAGCCCGAGCCCCGCGCCAGCGGCTTGATCTCGACGACGATGTCGCCGAACTGGCCATGGCCGCCCGACTGCTTCTTGTGCCGGCCGCGGATCTGCACCGACTTGCGGATCGTCTCGCGATAATCGATGCGCCTGGGCCGCGCATGCGCCTGGACGCCGAACTTGCCCTGCAGCTTCTCCAGGGCCACGCGCAGATGCATCTCGCCCTGCCCCCACAGCACCATTTCATGCGTGCTCTGGTTCTGCTCCAGCGACAGCGAGGGATCCTCCTCGATGAGCTTGGCGATGGCGCTGGTGAGCTTCACCTCGTCCTTGCGATCGGCGACCGAGATGGCGAGGCCGTAGACGCCGGGCGCCACGTCGAGCTTCATCAGCTGCTTCACCGGCCCCTTCGCCGTCGATATGGTCTCGCCGGTCGCCATATTGTCGAGCTTGCCGAGCGCCACCGTGTCGCCCGCCTCCGCCTTGGTGATCTTCTGCGGCGTCGACCCCATCAAAGTGAAGAGACCGGCGACGCGCGCATCCTGGCCCTTGCCGCCATAGACGGTGGCGCTGTCGGCGACTGCCCCCGTGAGCACGCGCGAGAGCGACAGCTTGCCGCCATGCGCGGTATGAAACGTCTTGAGAATCTGCAGGGTGGCCGTGCCGTTGCTATTGCCCGCCTTGAGACCGACCCGTTTGGCGGTCTCGGCGACGCCGGGCGCCTCGTGGCGCAGCGCCTTCATGAGGCGCAGAATGCCATTGCCGTTCTCGGCCGAGCCGAACAGAACGGGCGTGATCAGCCCTTCCGCCAGCTCGCGCGTGAGATCGGTGAAGACGCGGTCGCGCGGCGGCTCGATGTCGGAAAGCAGCTGCTCCATCAGCTCGTCGTCGTAATCGGCGAGTTTCTCCAGCATCGCGAAGCGGGCCTCCTTCTCGCGATCGAGAATGTCGGACGGCATCTCGGCGACCTCGCTCGGCGCATTCTCGCGGTAGATGAAGGCGCGCTCCAGGGCGAGATCGACGAAGCCGCGCACGATGTCGTCCTTCCAGATCGGGATCTGGCGCAGCAGCAGCGGCGTCGTGCTCGCCGGCTGCAGGTAATTCAGCACATCGCGCAGCCGGCTCTCGGTGCGGTCGATCTTGTTGATGAAGATGAAACGGGGAATGTTGAGATCGTCGAGCTGCTTGAGGATCAATTGCAGAGCCGGCACCTTCTTGTCGTCGGGCTCGCACACGACGACCGCCGCATCGCAGCCGGCGAGCGCGGCGCGCGCTTCCTGGCCGAATTCGATCGAGCCGGGGCAATCGATGAAGGTGAAGCTCTCATCCATGAAGGAGGCGGTGGCGGCGTTGATCTCGACGCTCATTCCATGCGCCCTGGCTTCCGGCGCCGCATCGCCGATGCTCGTCTTGTCTGAAACCTTGCCCTGGCGCGGCACGGCGCCGAGGCGGAACAGGATGGCTTCGAGAAGTGTGGTCTTGCCGCTCAGATAGGGCCCGACGAGTGCGATGCACCGCGGACCCCGACGTTCTCTGCCATTCGTGCTGCTCATTCCGGGACCTCCCTCTGACTGCGCCAATGCCGTCCGGGACCGCCCGTCTTGCGAGGAAACCCCGTCGGGGCGGATCCTCGGCCGCTATGCTTGCGCCGTTTTGCGATGATGACAAGAGGCAAATCGCGAGGCCGGCATCACCTTGCAATTAACGTCGCGCAGGCATTGGCGATTTCGCCCGTCGCATCGAGTTTCAGCCAGGCCTCGTTCGCCCGCGCCAGAGCACGGGCCGCCGCGCGCATGGCGGGATCTTCCACCGCCTGCCGGATCGCCGCCGCGAGCTCCCCCGCCGTGAAACGGCTCCAGCTCAGGGAGATGCCGGCTCCTTGCGCAGCGATGGCCTGCGCATTGATCGTCTTTTCGAGATCGGATCGCAGCATGACTTGCGGCAGTCCGGCGGCGATCCCGGCCATCGCCATGCCGACGGTGCCCTGATGCACGATCACGCCGCAGCGGGCCAGCTCGACGGTGAGGTCGGCAAGACCTTCGGGCGCCTCGATCCCCGCCGCCGCGAGCCGCTTCGTGGTCCGCCGCAAGGGCAGCAGGAAAACGGCTTTGCCCGAAAGTCCCGACTCGATGAGCCCATCGATGAGCCGCGCATCGGCTTGCCGGTTCTCCTGGAAGTAGGAGAAGAAATGTCTCGGCGCCCCGCTGTGCGGACTGATCGCCATCCTGTCCGCCGTGCCGAGCCATGCGCCGCTGCGCTGCTGGCGATAGGGATCGAGACAGGGCAGCGTCAGCAGATGATGCTGATCGGCCCGATTGATTTCGGGATAGCGCGTTATCGGCGGCGCATTGTAGAGGCGCGACGCGGCATTGATCCGCTCTGCCGCCTCGCTCTCCTGGTATTCCAGGCGCACATCCTCGAGCAACCGGGGAAAGGCGGATAGCGAGGCGGGCGGCAAAGTATAGCCGTCGCCGATCGCGGCGACCGGAATGCGTCCATGGGCCAGAAGCGAGAGACTGGGCGCGTAGTCGGCAATGACGATGTCCGGCCGCTCCGCTTCCAGGAGGTCATGCCATCGCCTCAGGCGCTCGTTCAGATCGTCGTGAGGCCCGAGCATCAGTTGGGCAAGATAGTCGCCATAGGTCGCGCTGGTCATATGCTGGGCGGGATTGGCGACGGTCGGGTTCAATGGCCAGTTCGGCGCCGGCCTGATCTTTTCCGCCGCGATGCCGACCGCCGCGCCGACCTCGGGTCGCCGCAGACCGAAGGCGGTGGTGAAGCCCATCGCCTCGAGCCGATCGCCGATCGCCTGGAGCCGGCGCGCATGCCCGTTGCCGGCGCCGAACTCCCAACACAGCAGAATATGCCCGGCGCGCCGCATACGCTCCCCTGAACCGTGCCAAACCTTGTCGAAGGTATCCAGCCGGCACGGGAAAAGCAAAGAGCCGCGGGATAACCGCGGCTCTCCATCTTATCCGTCAAGTCAATCAGACCGGCGGAAGCTCTTTGACGCCCTTGTCGTTTTCCTTGCCCTTGATGAAGAGATCGAAGGTGCGGTTGCGCGGATCGTCCTCGCGATGGCGACGGATCAGGCTCTTGTCTTCGCCGCCGAAGTAGAACTTCAGACCGCCGAGAACAGTCAGCTGGTCGTCGTCGCCATATTCGACGGTGCTGGTGAACGACATCGGCATGCCGCCGAACTGATATTCGAGGCCGGCGCGCAGCCCCTCATAGTCGTCGATGATCTTGCCGCCGAGCGACAGCCGGAAATCGTCCGTCACATAATAGGCAAGGTCGGCGATGAGGAAGCCGGAGTCGTCGCTTTCGCCGTCATCCAGATCGAAATTGACATAGCCGCCCCAGGCTTCGAGCGAGAAGTTGCCGAAATAGAGCTCGGCTTCCGGACCGATGGCATAGAGCGTCGCATCGTCGCCGTCGACGACGCCGCCGGCGATGCCGAGCAGGTAGCTTTCCGGGTCACGCGCGAAGAAATGGCCGACGCCGCCGAACTGCGTGTCGTCGAAACGGTCGGACACGCCGAAATCGGCCTGGAAGCCGAACATGCAGCCGAGCGGGAAGGCCAGCGAAGCGCCGGCATCCCAGGCGAAATCGCCGTTCACATCTTTGGCATCGGCAAAGCCGCCGGCGGCCTCGAGCTTGCCGTTGAGCGCCGATACGGCGCAGCTCGGCGCAGTAACGTCGGCGGCGAGCGCGGCGCCGCCGAATGTCGCGACCGCAACGGCGCCGGAAAATGCCACGCCCGTCAGCCAGGCTTTTTTCGTAATCATTCTTGTACCTCGATTTTCTTGGGGACTTGAGAAGTTCCGTCCGCCCGCGGCTGATCTATCCGTGCGACCGGCGGCAGACAAATGAAAAGTCCCGGCAGTCGTCATTTTCATGAACGACTGCAACTACTTGGCAACAGTCTCGCTAGGTAATTCAGGGATCGTCAGATCACTGCTGGGGGGCGCCGCCGCCATCCGGCTGGCCGTTTCCGCGCTCGCCCTGCGTGATGAGGTCGAATGTGCGATTGCGCGGATCGTCTTCGCGATGACGGCGAATCAGGCTCTTGTCGTCGCCGCCGAAATAGAATCGCAGCCCGCCGAGAATGGAGAAGAAGTCGTCGTCGCCATAGTCGGCTTTGCTGTAGACCGACATCGGCATGCCGCCGATCTGATATTCGATGCCGGCGCGCAGTCCCTCTCTGTCATCGACGACCTTGCCGCCGACCGACAGCCGCAGATCATCGGTCGGATAATAGGCCACGTCGCCGATGATGAAGCCGGAGTCCTTCCCGCCGCCATCATCGGGATCGATGTTGAGATAACCGCCCCAGGCTTCGAGCGACAGATTGCCGAGATAAATCTCCGCCTCGGGGCCGACGGCGTAGAGCTTGGTATCGTCCCCGTCGACGGCGCCGCCGGTCACACCGAAGAGATATGTTTGCGGGTCGCGGATGAACAGATGGCCGATGGCGCCATATTGCGTGTCGCCGAGCCTGTCGCTGGCGCCGATATCGGCTTGAAAGCCGAGGAGGCAGCCGAGCGGAAGACTGAGTGAACCACCCGCCTCCCAGGCGAAGTCGCCCTTGTCGTCTCCGGTGTCGGCATAACCGCCGGCGCCTTCGATCTTGCCATTGACCGACGAAACGGCGGGCAGGCAGCCGCTCTCGACGAGATCGGCGCCGTAAGCCGCACCGTCAAACACTGACGTCACCATGGCCGCGGCGAGCAGCGCTCCCCAAAGCCAGGCTGTCCTTCGGGTCATCTTCCCCCGCCTCGCACTTCACAAGACCAGACAGCCGTCCCCAATCCCGTGTCGTGAGCCTATTCCCTCGGCGCGGACACCGACAAATGAAAATGCCACGGCCGCGCATATTCTTGCGCGCCGTGGCATCGATGTAACAGGTTCCCTTAGGAAAGGGACGCTAGCGCCGGACGAAGTCCAGATAAAGTCCGGCCACGCCGGCCGCGACATTGAGCCCGGTCTGGACTTGGACGCTAAGCGGTTGCAGGGAAATGGTTTTCTTGAAGCCCCCAATCAGCACATTGGCGCCGAGCCCGGCTACGACGGTGGCCTCGGCCGTCGCCCCGACATAAGTCCCCTCGAGCGCGCCGCGCTTGGTCTTGCCCGGCGCGAAGACCGCCCAGGCCAGAATCGTCTGATTCGTCACGCCGATGTCGACGCCGAGCTTGCGGATACGCCCCTCATAACGCTCCACCCGGCCGCCGCCCGACGGCTGATAGACGCAGTTGATTTTCTTCGATGAAACCAGAATCAAGCCCACCCCGCCCTCGATCGAGCAGGTCAGCACGCCTATCTTCACCCCTGTTTTCGCATCTGCCGCCGGAGCGGAGAGGCCGAGCGCTGCGACGGCAGCCGCGGCCATAGCGAGTTTACGCATTCCCGTTTTCCTTTTGTTTGTATTCCGGCCGAATCCTAACGCCGATTGTGTCTCTAATGCGACCCGGCATTGACGCGGCGCGAAGACGCGAGTCAAAAGCGTGTGACGGGAGATGCATTGAATGACGACGGATATCCTTATTGTGGGCGCTGGTCATAATGGCCTTGTCTGCGCCTTCTACCTCGCTTCTGCCGGCCTGAAAGTCAAGGTCGTGGAAAGACGTCCGGTGGTCGGCGGCGCCGCCGTGACGGAGGAATTCCACCCCGGCTTCCGCAATTCGGTCGCCGCCTATACGGTGAGCCTGCTCAATCCCAAGGTGATCGCCGACATGAATTTGTCAGCACACGGATTGACGGTCGTCGAGCGCCGCGCCTCGAATTTCCTGCCGCAGCCGGACGGCCGCTACCTGCTGACGGGGCCGGGCCGGACGGAAAGCGAGATCGCCAAATTCTCCGCCAAGGATGCCGCGGCCTATCCCAGATATTCCGACGAGATCGACGCCATCGCCGATGTGCTGCGCGATCTCGTTCTCAAGCCGCCGCCCAATGTGGTCGAAGGCGGGCTGCTGACCAGCCTGCCCGAGCTCGTCAAGGCGGGCGGGCTGGCGCGCCGGCTGGGCTCGCTTTCGCTGCAGCGCAAGCGCCTGCTCCTCGATCTCTTCACCCAGTCGGCGGCGGACTTCCTCGACGGCTGGTTTGAATCCGATGTCGTGAAGGCGGTGTTCGGCTTCGATTCGATCGTCGGCGCCTTCGCCAGTCCGAAGACGCCGGGCACCGCTTATGTGCAGCTGCATCACTGCTTCGGCGAGGTGAACGGCAAGAAGGGCGTGTGGGGCCATGCGCTGGGCGGCATGGGCGCCATCACCCAGGCCATGGCCAAGGCCTGCCGCGACAAGGGCGTCGAGATCGAGACCGATGCCGGCGTGTCGGAGATCATCATCGACAAGGGCCGCGCGCAGGGCGTCGTCCTTGCCGACGGCCGCAGCCTCAAGGCCAGGGCGGTCGTCTCCAACCTCAACCCCAAGCTCCTGTTCGGCCGTCTGGTGCCCGAAGGCGCGCTGCCGGCGGAGTTCCTCCACCGCATCCGGCGCTGGAAATGCGGCTCCGGAACCTTCCGCATGAATGTGGCGCTGTCCGAGCTGCCCTCTTTCACCTGCCTGCCCGGGCGCGATGTCGGCGATCATCATTCCTCCGGCATCATCATCGCCCCGACCCTCACCTATATGGACCGCGCCTATCACGACGCGCGCGAATATGGCTGGAGCCGCAAGCCGATCGTCGAGGTGCTGATCCCCTCGACGCTCGATCCCTCGCTCGCCCCCAAGGGCGCGCATGTCGCCAGCCTGTTCTGCCAGCATGTGGCGCCGGAACTGCCCGACGGGACCTCATGGGACGACCATCGCGAGGAAGTCGCCGATCTGATGATCAGGACGGTCGACGACTATGCGCCGGGTTTCGCCGGGGGCGTCGTCGGCCGCCAGATCAATTCGCCGCTCGATCTCGAACGCACCTTCGGCCTCATCGGCGGCGACATCTTCCACGGCGCCCTGTCGCTGGATCAGCTCTTCTCCGCCCGCCCGATGCTCGGACACGCCGACTATCGCAGCCCCGTGAAGGGCCTTTATATGTGCGGTTCCGGAACCCACCCCGGCGGTGGCGTCACCGGCGCGCCGGGGCACAATTCGGCCCGCGCCGTGCTCAAGGATTTTCGGATAAAATACGCTTAGCTCTTGGCATCGGCCTAAAACTCCCTCATATCGGCTCTCATGGATTACGTTCTCGCCAGCTCGGTCGCCATCCTCCAGATCATCTGGATCGACCTTCTCCTCTCCGGCGACAATGCCGTCGTCATCGCCCTCGCCTGCCGCTCCTTGCCGCCGCACTTGCGCAAATGGGGCATCATTCTCGGCGCCGGCGTCGCGATCCTGCTGCGTATCATCTTCGCACTGATCATTTCCGAGCTGCTGCTCGTCCCCTTCCTCAAAGTGGTCGGCGGCATGCTCCTGGTATGGATCGCGGTCAAGCTCGCCAAGGGCGAGGAGGCCGAAGAGAAGAATATCGCCGCCTCCGACAAGCTCTATAAGGCGGTATGGACCATCGCCATCGCCGATGCGGTGATGAGCCTCGACAACGTGGTCGCCATCGCCGCCGTGTCGAAGGGCGATCCGTGGCTGTTCGGCTTCGGGCTGGCGCTGTCGATCCCGCTCATCATGGTCGGCTCGCAGCTCATCATGAAGATGATCGAGAAGTTCCCGGTCATCGTCTGGGCCGGTGCGGCGCTCCTCGGCTGGATCGCCGGCGAGATGATCGCCACCGACCCGGTCGTCGCCTCGCGCCTCGGCATCGAGCCGCATTCGACCGCCGTCTATGTCGCCGCCGCCATCGGCGCCGTCCTGGTTGTGGCGATCGGCTACTGGCTGAAATCGCGCTCGCGCGCTGCCGAAGCCTGAGCGCGCCTCACCCGGCCTCAGGGCTGGCGCTGCAAATGCGCCAGCAGGTCCACCGGCAGCGAAATAGGGCAATTGCAGCGGTCTCGAACCTCCATGATATGGCGTGCCGGAACCCGTATTTCCACCAGCCCCGGCGGCGTCACTCCCGTGTCATCGAGGCCTTCCATTCCGACAGGAAGCGCCGGCGGTTCTGCTGGTCGAGGGTGGCGAGCAGAGCGGGCCCGATCACGATCGGCCGGTACACGCCCGAGCCCGACCCCGGATCGACGGCGTCGACGCCCTCCGGCACCGGACGGTCGAAGGAGAAGAAGAAGGACTTCTCCACCGCCACCGATTGACCGCGGCTCGACAGGAGATAGTCGAGGAATTTCCGGCCGAGATCGCTGCGCCCCGCTTTCGCCGGGATCATCGCGGTGCGGCTCAGGACCAGCGTGTAGTCGCGCGGCATCACGATGCCGATCGGCGCCCCGGCCTTGTAGCGGCCATAGGCGTAGGAGCCGATCAGATTGTAGCCGATGAGCAATTCGCCCGATTCGATGCGCGCCAGCAATTCGCCGGTGCAGCAGCGCAGTGCCGCCCGCGACCGTCCGAAGCTCTCGAGAAGGCGGCCGAAGATGTTCGACTGCTGCGTGTCGAAAAAGGCGAAGAGATAGCCGATGCCGGAGCGCTCGATGTCATAGGTGCCGATCTTGCCGTCATAGGATGCGGGCTTGCTGCGCAGGAGCTCGGCCAGATCGTGATGCGTCCGCGGCACATCGGCCGGCGGAACGAGGTCGCGATTATAGACGATCACCGCCGGCTCGAAGGTGAAGCCGAAGACCTCATCGCGCCACTTCGCCCAATCGGGAATGCGGCTCGTATTGGGCGAGGCATAGGACTGGGCGCAGCCGTCATTGGCCAGCTTTGCGATGTGGTCGACCGAGGACGAGATGACGATATCGGCCATCGTCTCGCCCTTCGCGCATTGGGCGGACAGCAGGTCATAGAGATCATTGGTCAGATAATCGGTGAAATCCACCGTTATGCCGGGCTCGGCCTCCTGGAAGTCGCGGATCATCGGCTCGATGGCGCTGATGTCGGCGACGGCGCGGATGGTGAGCACCGCTGTTTCCTGGCCCACCGCCGGAAAGCGGAAATTCTCCTGGGCATGGGCGCCGCCGGCCATCGCCGCGAATGAAAAGGCCAGGCAGGCCAGGCGCTGGGCGATCGCGATCATGAACGCTTCGCCTCGCTGAAGGTGAACATCACCGAAAAGACCCCTCCCAGTGATTTGAAGCCGATTTCGCCGTCGTGATGGGCGGCGACTTCACGCGCGATGGCGAGGCCCAGGCCGGAGCCGGTGCCGCCGGCACGGCCACGGAAGAAGCGCTCGGTTGCCTGCGGCCAGAGCTCTTGCGGAATGCCCTCCCCGTCATCGGCGATCTCGACCTCGATGCCGCGCGGCCCCCGGCGCACGGTGAGCCGCAGCAGCGAGCGCGCGCCATGCTGGATGGCATTCTCGATGACGTTCTTGAATGCCTCGCGCAGGCTGACCGCATCGCCATGCATCATCACCGGATCCGGCGGCGCGTCGAAGGAAACGGTGATGTCGCGGTCGAGCGATACCGGCACGGCCGAGGCCAGCGCCTCGCGCGCCAGCATCGCGACGTCGACATCCGACCGGCCCATCGTTTCGGCGCGATGGCTGATCATCGCATCGCTCAGCAATTGATTGGTGAGGCGCGCCAGCTCCGCGGTGCGCGTCCTGACGCGCTCGACATGGTGCTGGCGCTTCGCCGCGTTCGTTTCCGCCGAGAGCAACTCCACCTGCCCGACGAGCGCGGTCAGCGGCGTGCGGATCTGATGCGCCGAATCGGCGATGAAGCGCTGCATCGCCGCGAGCCTGCCGGCGAGGCGCTCCATGAAGTTATTGATCGCCGCGATGAGGGTGGCGATCTCGGCCGGCGCCTCGACATCGAGCGGGGTCAGCACATTGGGCGGACGTTTGAGCAGCGCCGCCTCGATATCGGTCAGCGGCCGCAGCGCCAGCCGGATGGCGACGATCATGCCGGAGAGCGCGATGAGGCTCATCAGGCCGACCAGCACCATGGCCTTGAGAGTGAGATCGCGGGCCAGCGCATCGCGCGCCTCGAGGGTCTGGCCGACCATCGTCATGACCCAGCCATCGGCTTCGGCGAAATAGCGCCCGACCACGGCGATGCGGATCGGATGCCCCTTGAAATCGGTATTGCTCACGAACGGTCCGGCGCCGCCGGCCTCGGCGCCCGCCGGCAAGGGCAGGTCCTGATAGCCGGTGACTTCCGTCTTCGCCGGCATCGCGATGCGATAGTAGACGCGGGCGGTGCGCGAAGCGGACAATGCCTCGAGGGCCGACACCGGGACACCCGCCTCGACGACGCCGTTCTCCGCCGACAGCGTCTCGCTGATCTGGCGCGCCGCGCCGAGCAGGACGCGATCATAGGCGTCGTCGGCGGCGGTGCGGGCATAGTTGGAGGCGGCGACGGCGAGCACCGCCGCACCCGCCAGCAGCACCGCCGAGATCAGCGCCGTCAGGCGCCAGAACAGCGACGATCTACTTCTTTTCATCGGCCTGTCCCGCCTGATAGCCGACGCCGCGCACCGTCTTGATCTCCATGCCGGCGGCGCCGAGCTTGCGCCGCAGCCTGGCGACATAGAGCTCGATGGCGTTTTCGCCGGCATCCTCGCCGAAGCCGAAGATCTGGTTGAGAAGGTCCGCCTTGCTGAATACGCGCTGCGGCCGCGCCATCAGCACCTCGAGCAGCGCCACCTCGCGGCGGGTGAGATCGACCCGCTCGCCCGCCACCGTCACCAGGCGCGCCGCCTGGTCGAGCACCACATCGCCCACCTGAAGCCGGCTCACCGCCGCGCCATGTCGGCGTCTCGCGAGAGCGCGGGCGCGCGCTTCGAGCTCGCGGAAATCGAAGGGCTTCACCAGATAGTCGTCGGCGCCGAGATCGAGCGCGCCGACCCGGTCGTCGACCTGCGAGCGGGCGGTGAGCACCAGCACCGCGGTATCGATCTTGCGCGCCCGGATCTCGCCCAAGAGCGTGAAGCCGTCGATATCGGGCAGCATCACGTCGAGGATGATGAGGTCATAGGCCTGGACATTGAGCGCATCGCGGGCGCCCTCCCCCGTCATCTGCCAGTCGACCGCATAGCCGACCCGCGACAGCCAGGCGACGATGGCTTCACCGACATCGGGCGTGTCCTCGACGATCAGGATACGCATCGGCAGGAAAAAAGTGAGCGCAAAGGCGCTTGTGGCAATGACAGCTTCATGACAGGATTTGAGCTTAAACGCGCTTCCGCTAGGCCACAACAGATGGCCAAGGATCGTCATCGATTACAAGTGGAGGAACCCGATGAATCGCAGAACCCTTATCGCCAGTGCTGTAGCCCTTCTGCTCGCCGGCGGACTTTCCCTCAATCTCGCATCCACGCCCGCTCTCGCGCTCGACGAAGTGCGCATCATCGCTCCGGCGGCCCCCGGCGGCGGCTGGGACCAGACCGCGCGCGCCATGCAGGAAGCCATCCAGTCGGGGGGCGCCGTCAAGGCAGTCACCGTCGAGAACGTGCCGGGCGCCGGCGGCACCGTGGGCCTCGCCCAGCTCGCCGGCCAGGAACAGGGCAAGGACAATGTCCTGATGGTCAACGGCCTCGTGATGGTCGGCGCCATTCTCACCAACAAATCCGCGGTCACGCTGGAAAACACCACGCCGATCGCCCGCCTGACCGGCGAGTATGAGGTCATCGTGGTTCCGGGCTCGTCCGAGATCAAGACGCTCGCCGACCTCGTGGCCAAGCTCAAGGCCGATCCGGGCGCGGTCGCCTGGGGCGGCGGTTCGGCCGGCGGCACCGACCACATCCTGGCGGGACTCATCGCCAAGGCGGCGGGCGCCGATGTCGCGAAGCTCAACTACGTTCCCTTCTCGGGCGGCGGCGAAGCGCTGGCGGCCGTGATGGGCGGCCATGTGGTGGCCGGCATCTCGGGCTACAGCGAATGGGAAGGCCAGATCAAGTCCGGCGAATTGCGGGCGCTCGGCATTTCGGCGCCGGAACGCGTCGCCGGCATCGACATTCCGACGCTGAAGGAGCAGGGCGTCGATGTCGAGCTCGCCAACTGGCGCGCCATCGTCGCGCCTCCGGGCCTCAATGACGAGCAGAAGAAGGCGCTCCTCGCCACCGTCGATGCGGCGGTCAAGAGCGACAGCTGGAAGAAGGTCCTGGCCGCCAAGAACTGGACCGATCTCTATCTGCCGGGCGATGAGTTCGGCAAGCTGCTGGCGGCGGAGAACGCCCGCGTCACCGAGATTCTCAAAGGCATCGGCCTCGTCCAGTAGGGCCGGCGGTGAAACCCGACACGCACAAATCCGCGGCCGGTCTTGCGATCGGCCTCGGCCTCATTCTGCTGGGCGGCATCATATTCTATGATGCCTCGCAGATGCAGATACCGCCGACCTACGCCAAGGTCGGCCCGCAGGCCTTTCCCTATTTCATCGCGCTCGGCCTGGCCATCGTCGGCGCCTATTTCACCTGGAACTCCTGGGCGCCGGCCGCGAGGCGCGAGATCGTCGCCGAAGGCTTCCCCACCGACTGGCGCGCTCTGCTCATCATCGGCGGCGGCCTCCTCATCCACCTCAATATCCTGAAGCCGCTGGGCTTCGTCATCGCCGGCGTCTTCCTCTTCATGTGCGTCGCCTTCGCCTTCGGCAGCCGGAGCTTTGTGCGCGACGGCATCGTCGCCATCATTCTCGTGGTGCTGAGCTATGTCGGCTTCACCCACGGCCTGGGCCTGCAATTGCCGCCCGGCATTCTCGCGGGAGTCTTATAGCCATGGACGTTCTGGGCTCGCTCCTGCAAGGTTTCGCCACGGCGGTCACGCCGATGAATCTCATGTGGTGCCTGCTCGGCACGACGCTCGGCACCGCCATCGGCATCCTGCCCGGCATCGGCCCGGCGCTCACCATAGCCCTGCTGCTGCCGATCACCGCCAAGCTCGACCCGACCGGCGCCTTCATCATGTTCGCCGGCCTCTATTACGGCGCCATGTATGGCAGCTCGACGACGTCCATTCTGCTCAACACGCCGGGTGAATCCGGCTCCATCATCACCGCGGTCGAGGGCAATGTGATGGCGAAGAACGGTCGCGGCGCGGCGGCACTCGCCACCGCCGCGATCGGTTCTTTCGTCGCCGGCACGCTCGGCACCATCGCCATCACTTTCCTGGCGCCGCTCTTCGTCAAGCTCGCTCTGCTGTTCGGGCCGGCGGAGTATTTCGCCCTCATGGTGCTGGCCTTCACCACGGTGTCGGCGCTCCTCGGCCTGTCGCTGTCGCGCGGTATCACGAGCCTCTTGCTCGGCCTCGCCATCGGCCTCGTCGGCACCGACGTATTGACCGGCCAGCCGCGCCTGACCTTCGACATATTGAGCCTCTTGCGCGGCATCGACATCGTGGTGGTGGCGGTCGGCCTTTTCGCCGTGGGCGAAGCTCTTTACATGGCCTCGCGGCCCGACATGCGCGCCGGCGAGATCGTGCCGATCCGCGGCTCGATCTTCATGACGGCCGAGGAATGGCGCCGGTCCTGGAAGCCCTGGCTGCGCGGCACCGCGCTCGGCTTCCCCTTCGGCGCCCTGCCGGCGGGCGGCACCGAGATCCCGACCTTCCTCTCCTATTTCCTCGAAAAGCGCATGTCCAAGAAGCCGGAGGAATTCGGCAAGGGCGCCATCGAGGGCGTTGCCGGCCCGGAAGCCGCCAACAACGCGGCGGTGGCGGGCGTGCTGGTGCCCCTGCTCACGCTGGGCCTGCCGACCTCGGCGACCGCAGCCATCCTGCTCGCCGCCTTCGAGCAGTACAATCTGAAGCCCGGCCCGCTCCTCTTCTCGTCCTCCTCGACGCTGGTCTGGGGATTGATCGCCAGCCTCTATATCGGCAATGTGATGCTGCTCATCCTCAATCTGCCGCTCGCCGGCCTGTGGGTGCGCCTCCTCGCCATTCCGCAGCCCTTGCTCTATGGCGGCATCCTGCTGTTCTCGACGCTCGGCGTCTACAGCCTCAACAACTCGACCTTCGACCTCATCCTGCTGTTCCTGGTCGGTCTATTGGGCTTCCTGATGCGCCGCTACGACTTCCCGGTGGCGCCCTGCATCATCGGCCTCATCCTGGGCCGGCTGGCCGAAGCGCAGTTCAGACGCGCGCTGACCATCAGCCAGGGCGACGCCTCGGTGTTCTTCACCCACCCGCTGTCGCTGGCGCTCCTGATCATCGCTGCGCTGGTGTTCATCGGACCTTTCTTCTATCGCTGGCGGGCAGCGAAGCTTCAGAGCCCGAAGGCCGCCGGATAACGGCACTCGCCGCTCTCACCGGCAAGCGCGCCGGGCGTGAGCTCGAGTCCCATGAAGGCATCGAGCCCCTGAAACGGACAGGCGATGTGGCGGACGGCCTCCGCCGTGAAGCCGAAGCGCGGGTAGAATTCCGTGTGCCCCAGGACGATGACCGCCTCGAAACCGCGCGCCGTCAGGAGGTCGAGGCCGCGCCTCACCAGCGCCGAGCCGATCCCCTTGTTCTGATGATCCGGCAGCACCGCCATGGGCGCCAGAGCCACGGCCTTGACTGGGCGCCCGTCCACCGCAGCCTCGAGCCGGCTGAACAGGATATGGCCGGTGACCTTGCCGTCCTCCAGCGTCACCAGAGACAGCACGACGAGATCGCCGCGAGCCAGCGCCTCGATGATCCGCACTTCCTCCTCGCCCTTGAAGGCGAGCCGGTTCAGCGCCAGCACCTGGGCGCGCTGCTCAGGCCGTTCGAGCGTGATATGCGTCATCACCCATCTGTTTAAGGCACTCGCCTAACAGATTCAAACGACTCAGGAATCCCGGGTCAGAAGCGGGCGATGAAATCCGCTTTGCCGATTTCGAGTCCATTGTGGCGCAGCAGCGCATAGGCGGTCGTCACATGGAAATAGAAATTCGGCAGGCCGACCTGCGAGAGATAGTCGGCGCCCTTGAGCGTCTGCTCCTTGCCGCCCGCCTTGAAGGTGATCTGGCGCTCCGCCGCGTCGGCGAATTGCTCCTTGCTCAGGCCGCGCAGGAACTCGACCGTCTTGCGGATGCGCTCATGCAGCTCATCGAAGCTCTTCTCTTCGTCCGGATGGCTGGGATTGGCGACGCCGGAGAGCCGGGCGCTCGTGCCCTTGGCGAAGTCGCAGGCGAGCTGCACCTGCTTGGTGAAGGTGAACATGTCCGGAAACAGCCGGGCGGTCAGGAAGGCATTGGGATCGAGCTTCCGGGCCTGCACATGCGCCTCGGTCTTGCGCAGGAGCGCCGCGAGGCCGTTGAGGAAATGCACGAAAACCGGAACCGACGCGTCATACATCATGATGCTTACCTCAGATTGCCGCAGAAGCGCTGGACACGCCGGCAGGCGTCTTCGAGCACATCCGTCGCGGTGGCATAGGAAATGCGGAAGAAGGGCGAGGTGCCGAAGGCCGCGCCATGGACGGCCGCAACGCCTTCCGCCGCCAGGAGCTCGGTGACGAAGTCCTCATCGTTCTTGATGACATTGCCCGTGGGCGCCGTCTTGCCGATGACGCCTTTGCAGGACGGATAGACATAGAAGGCGCCTTCCGGCGTCGGACAGGACAGGCCCTTGGCCTGGTTGAGCATCGACACGACGAGGTCGCGGCGCTCCTTGAACACCTTGTTGTTGGCCGGGATGAAGTCCTGCGGCCCGTTGAGCGCCTCGACCGCCGCCCATTGCGCGATCGAGGACGGATTGGAGGTCGACTGCGACTGCAGCTTCGACATCGCCTTGATCAGGACTTCCGGCCCGGCGCCATAGCCGATGCGCCAGCCGGTCATGCAATAGGCTTTGGACACGCCGTTCATGGTCAAGGTGCGCTCATAGAGCCCGGGCTCGACCTCGGCCGGCGTCGCGAAGACGAAGTCGTCATAGACGAGATGCTCATACATGTCGTCGGTCAGCACCCAGACATGCGGATGCCGCATCAGCACGTCGGTGACCTTCTTGAGCTCGTCGCGCGTATAGGCGGCGCCGCTCGGATTGGACGGCGAGTTGAAGATGAGCCACTTCGTCTTCGGCGTGATGGCGCGCTCTAGCTGCTCGGCCTGCAGCTTGAAGCCATGTTCGAGGGTCGTCTCGACGAAGACCGGCTTGCCGCCCGCCAGCATCACGATGTCGGGATAGCTCACCCAATAGGGGGCCGGGATGACGACTTCATCCCCCGGATTCACCGTCGCCAGCAAGGCATTGAAAAGAATCTGCTTTCCGCCGGTGCCGACGGAGACCTGCGAGACCTTGTAATCGAGCTTGTTCTCGCGCTTGAACTTGGCGACGATGGCCTTCTTGAGCTCGGGGATGCCGTCGACATTGGTGTATTTGGTATGGCCCCTGCGGATCGCCGTGATCGCCGCTTCCTTGATATTGTCGGGCGTGTCGAAATCGGGCTCGCCGGCCGACAGGCCGATGATGTCGCGGCCCTCGGCTTTGAGCGCCATCGCCTTGTTCGAGATGGCGATGGTCGCCGAAGGCTGGATGCGGTTCAGCGAGTCTGAGATAAAGCCCATTCCAATGATCCCTGATTAGACGGCATCGGTCCGAAAATGCGCAGCGGTTTCGGACGCGGGCATCTGGTAGCGCCGCCACCGCCCGTCCGCAAGGGCCCCATTGTCATGGCGACATTCCGGCCTATTCAGGTCCAGCGGGTGTCCACCGCCACCGCGGGCGGGCTGCGCAGCGTCTGATAGACGACGCAGTAGCGTTCGGTGAGCTTGATGAGGCTGGCCTTCTGCTCGTCGCTGAGCTTGCCCTTGATATCGAAGACGAGCCGGATGTCGCGGAAGCCGACCGGCGCCTCCTTGGCGACGCCGAGCGTGCCCCGGAAGTCCAGGTCGCCTTCCGCCTTGACGCTGGCCTCGTCGAGGACGAGCCCAAGGGCCGTCGCCACTGCATTGAGGGTCACGCCGGCGCAGGCGACCAGCGCCTGGAGCAGCATGTCGCCGGAACAGGCATGCATGCCCGAGCCGCCGGTGGCCGGATGGAGTCCGGCCTCGACAAGGGCCTTGGCCGTTTCCACCGAGCAGGTGACGCCCTCGCCGATGCGTCCTTCCGCCTTGAGCGTGACGACCGCCGCCTGGCCGTCCTGCCGGTACCGCTCCTTGAGGGGAGCCTGAAGGGATTTGAGCTCTGCCGCGTCCATATGAGTCCGTCCTGCTGCGTGATCTTGTCTCCCTCGATAATACGAGATCTGCGTTGGATTGGCAGGGTGGATGGGCGATATGTAACGGAAATGCCCCCTCATCCCGTCCTCATCGCCGGCGGTGGAATAGCCGGACTGGCTGGCGCTCTCGGTCTGGCCCGTATCGGTCGCGAGGCCCGCGTGCTCGAGCAGGCGGCGGCCTTCGAGGCGATCGGCGCCGGCCTGCAGATCGGCCCCAATGCGGTGAAGGCCCTGCACTATCTGGGCGCCTGGGACAGGGTGGCGCCGGCGAGCTTTTCCCCGCCGGCCATTTCCATCCGCGACGGCCATAGCGGCCGGCAGCTCCTGCATATTCCCCTGGGCGCCGCTTTCGAACGGCGCTTCGGCGCGTCCTACCGGGTGATTCACCGGGCCGACCTCCTGGCCGGGCTGGTCGATGCCGCCAGGGCCCAATCGGGCGTTTCCCTGATGACCGCCACGCCGGTCACGGCCTTTGCCGACCGGGCTACTCATGTCGAGGTCGAGACCGACGGGGCGGTTTTGCAAGGTGCGGGCCTGCTCGGCGCCGACGGCATCCGCTCGGCGATCCGGGCCGGCCTTCTCGCCGACGGCCCCCCGGTGCGCCATGCCGAGAAGCTCTATCGCGCCCTGGCTCCGCTTGACGTTACGGCCGCCGATCCGCTCGCCAATGTCACGCTCTGGCTGTGCCGCGGCGGCCATGTGGTGCATTATCCGGTGCGCGGAGGAAAGGCGCTCAATATCGTCGCCGCCGCTCCGGGCGGAGATTGGCCCGGCGACGGCTGGTCGGCCCCGGGAACGCGCGACGAGCTGCTGGCCGGGTTTCCGGATCCCCATCGCGAGCTTCGCGAAATTCTGGCGCTCCCCCCGGCCTGGCAGAAGTGGGCTGCGGCCAGCCGAACTGCTGCCCGGACCTGGACTCAAGGCCGCATCGTCCTGATCGGCGATGCCGCTCACGCGAGCCTGCCCTATCTGGCGCAAGGCGCCGCCATGGCGCTCGAGGACGCGGTGATCCTGGCGCGCACTATCCAAACAGGCGGCACGCTGGCCGAGGCGTTCCGCGCCTATCAGGCGCTGCGCATGCCGCGAACCCGCCGGATCACCGGTGAATCGCAGCGGCTCGGCGCCATCTATCACGCCAGGGGGCCGGTTCGGCTGGCGCGCAACCTGGCGCTGCGCACGACGAAATCCGAGACTTTTCTCGCCCGCCTTGCCTGGATCTACGGCTTCGATCCGACGAGCGCTTAATCCTCCGTTAACGGAAGATCATCGTTTCGCCACAGGTCCGGCCTGAAGGATGCACAAAGCTCGCCCATATGAGCGGCATCTAGAGCGCTTCCCGCCAAAGTTGCTCGACTTTGGCGATAAGGAAGCGCTCCAGATTATATGTTTTCGAGCCCTTTTC
>JBMOOM010000018.1:0-166242 GCA_049323275.1 Pseudomonadota bacterium | reverse complement strand
CCGTCATCCCCGGCTCGATCAAGGTGAATGCGACTGTCAATCCCGCGGCCGGCGGCGATCCCAGCCTGCTGCGTGATGGCGGCATCTCCAATCCCGCCAATCCCGCCTACAAATACAATGACACGGGTGTGGCGGGCTTCAGCGATCGCCTGCGCGAGCTGCTCGACACATTGGCGACACCCCAGGCCTTCGACCCGGCGGCCGGGCTCGGCGGCAATGTGACCCTCGCCAAATATGCCGGCGCCTCGGCCGGATGGCTCGAGGAGACGCGCAAGACCGCGGCCAGCGACTCGCAATACAGCGCGACCCTCCTCAGCCGGGCGAGCTCCGCATTGTCGAACGTGACCGGCGTCAATCTGGACGAAGAGATGACTATCATGCTGGAGCTCGAGCGCTCCTATCAGGCTTCCGCCAAGATTGTCGCGACGATCGACGCGATGTTCGACACGCTCCTGGCGGCGGTGTGACGCCATGAAGACATCTTATATCTCCACGTTGTCGATGTCCGACACCTCGCGCCGCTCCATCGCCGATCTTCAGCTGCAGTTGGTCAAGGCCCAGACGGAGCTCGGCACGCGGCGCTATGCCGATATCGGCCTGGAGCTCGGCCACCGCACGTCGCAGACCATCAGCTTCCGGCATGATTTCGCCAGGCTCAAGGGCAATATCGACGCCAACGGGCTGGTGAAGACGCGGCTCGACATGACCCAGAACGTGCTGACCAATATCCGTTCGATGGGGCAGGATCTTCTCGATTCTCTCGCCGTCGCCCACAGCGGAACGTCGGATCCGTCGATCGCCCAGGTGCGGGCCGAAACGGCGCTGAACTCGCTGATCGCCGGCCTCAATACCACTGTCAATGGCGAGTATATTTTCGGCGGCATCAACAATCAGGAAAAGCCGGTCGCCGACTATTATTCCACGCCGCAGTCGGCGGCGCGGCAAGCGGTCGCCGATGCCTTCATGACCCGCTTCGGCGTTGCGCAATCATCGCCTGCCGCGGCCAATATCACGGCCGCCGACATGCAGGACTTCCTCGACAATGAATTCGCGGCCCTGTTCGAAGAATCGGCGTGGACGGCCGACTGGTCGCAGGCCTCGAGCGAGAACACCCAGAGCCGCATCTCCGGCACCGAGACGATCGCCACGGGCGAGAATGCCAATGCGCTCGCCATCCGCAAGCTGGGGCAGGCCTTCACCATGGTGGCCGATCTCGGGATCCAGAACCTCAACAAGGACACGGCGCGCACCATCGTCGACACAGCGATGAAGGTGCTTGGCGAAGCCATGGGCGCCGCATCGGCGGCCCAGGCCAATCTCGGCACGGCGCAGGAAATGGTCAAGAATGCCAATGACCGCATGTCGCTCCAGGCCGATATCCTGAACAAGGAAATCAACGGGCTCGAGGCGGTGGACCCCTATGAGGCGGCGACCCGCGTCAACACGCTGATGTCCCAGATCGAAACCGCCTATGCGCTGACCGGGCGGATCCAGAAGCTTACTTTGCTGAACTATCTCTAGCGAACCGACAATGGGTGCGTAATGTATCACTTCTCTTACGGCGAGATCATCAATGATGGCGCGTCCTCGTCGCGGGACCGCGAGCGGCTGGCGCTCGACCGCTCGATCGAGCTCCTGAAGGAGGCCGACCAGCAGGGCGGCGGATCGATCGCCGCGCTCGAAGCCTTGCTCTATGTGCAGCGTCTCTGGTCCTTGCTGCTGGAGGACCTCGCCAAGCCGGGCAACGACCTGCCCGAGAAGCTCAGGGCCGATCTGATCTCGATCGGATTCTGGATCCTCAAGGAAGCCGATATCACCCGTGACGACAAGGCGCGCAGCTTCAAGAGCCTGATCGATATCTCCTCGATCATTCGGGACGGGCTCAAATGACGGGCTCCATCCGCATATCGCTCCAGCCGGGCGAGCGGATCTTCATCAACGGGGCGGCGTTGCGCGTCGATCGCCGCGTTTCGCTCGAATTCCTCAATGGCGCGACCTTCCTGCTCGAGAACCATGTGCTCCAGGCGGAGAATGCCACCACGCCGCTCAAGCAGCTCTATTTCGTGCTGCAGACGACCTTGATGGACCCGGCGACGGCGCCGCAGACGCTTTCGCTCTATCGCCAGTTCCATGCCGCTTCGCTGGCGACCTTCGAGAATCCGACCATTCTCGCCGAGCTCAAATTCATCGACGGCCTGGTGACCAGCGGCAAGAGCTTCGAGGCGCTGAAGGCGCTCAGGGCGCTCTTCCCGCGCGAAAGCGAAATCATCGAAGCGCGGCCTGCATTCGAGCGGCCGCAGATCCGGCCGGAACAGGAGGCTATGGCATGCAAGTGAACGGCACGAATTCCTCGACTGGCGCGAATACGGCGTCGGTTCCCGGCTCCGCCGCGGCGGCCACGCTGGACTACAACGCATTTCTGCGGCTCCTGGTGGCGGAAATGAAGAACCAGGACCCGACCAAGCCCAATGACTCGACGCAGTATATGGCGCAGCTCGCCTCCTTCTCGAATGTCGAGCAGGCGATCAAGACCAACAACAAGCTCGATGCGCTGCTCACCACCTCGGCCCTGAATCAGGCCGATGGGCTGATCGGCCGCACCATCACCTCCGCCGATGGCGCGATCACCGGCAAGGTCACCGCCATCAAGATCATTTCGGGGGGCGCGGTCGCCATTCTCGAGGGCGACAAGCAGGTTCCGATCGAGCCGGGCGTGGTCGTTACCGCCTCATGAACGAGGCCGATGCGCTCGATATCGTCCAGTCGGCCATCTGGACGGTGATCATGGCCTCGGGCCCGGCCATCGCTGCGGCCATGGCCATCGGCATCGTCATCGCGCTGTTCCAGGCCCTGACCCAGATCCAGGAAATGACCCTGACCTTCGTGCCGAAGATCCTGGTCATCTTCGTCATGATCGCGCTGACCGCGCCCTTCATCGGCGCCCAGCTCTATACCTTCACCGAGATGATTTACGCCCGCATAGAGACGGGGTTCTGACGAAACCCCCGCGCAAGGTTGCCCGGCCAAGATCAGATTCCGACTATGGAATTTGATCTATGAGTGACGTCGCAGTCTCCAACTATGCCGCACCTGCACGGGGCGGCCGCGATATCGGCTTTGCGGTCGGCATCGTCTTCATCCTGACCGTGCTGTTTCTACCCATTCCCGCCATCATCATCGATGTCGGGCTCGCCTTTTCGATCGCTCTCTCCGTTCTGATCCTGATGGTGGCGCTGTGGATCCAGCGGCCGCTCGACTTCTCGGCCTTTCCGACGGTGCTCCTCATCGCGACGATGCTGCGCCTGTCGCTCAACATCGCCACCACCCGTCTGATCCTCACTCATGGCTCGGAAGGCACCACTGCCGCCGGCCACGTCATCGGCGGCTTCTCGCAGCTCGTCATGAGCGGCGACTTCGTCATCGGCGTCATCGTCTTCGTCATCCTCATCACCGTCAATTTCCTCGTCATCACCAAGGGCGCCACGCGCATCGCCGAGGTCGGCGCCCGCTTCACCCTGGACGCCATCCCCGGCAAGCAGATGGCGATCGACGCCGACCTCTCCGCCGGCCTCATCGACGACAAGGAAGCCCAGAGGCGCCGCCGCGAGCTCGAGCAGGAGAGCGCCTTCTTCGGCTCGATGGACGGCGCCTCGAAATTCGTGCGCGGCGACGCCATTGCGGGCCTGATCATCACCGCGGTGAATATCTTCGGCGGCATCGTCATCGGGGTGACCCGCCACGGCATGTCGCTGGCGGACGCCTCCGATGTCTATACGAAGCTGTCGGTCGGCGACGGTCTGGTGACGCAGGTTCCGGCCCTCATCGTCTCGCTCGCCGCGGGTCTTCTCGTCTCCAAGGGCGGCAATCACGGGTCGGCCGACAAGGCCGTCTTTGGCCAGCTCGGCAACTATCCGCGCGCTTTGCTGGTGGCGGCGCTGCTCATGGCGGTGCTGGCGCTGACGCCGGGTCTGCCCTTCCTGCCTTTTGCGCTGCTGGGCGCCACCATGGCCTTCATCAGCTATGCCATTCCGCGCCGCCGCGCTCAGTCTGCGGCCGCCGAAGTGGCGAAGGTGAAAGCGGCCGAGAAGCAGGCGGAGGAGGAGGCGCGCCAGTCGGTCAAGGAGTCGCTCAAGATCGTCGAGATCGAGCTCTGTCTCGGCAAGCAGCTGGCGACGCAGTTCCTGGCCTCGCATGGCGAGCTCGCCAACCGCGTCAAGAAGATGCGGCGCAAATTCGCGAGCCAGTATGGCTTCGTCGTGCCCGACATCAAGCTCTCCGACGATCTGACGCTGCCGCCCAAGCGCTACCAGATCAAGATCCACGGCACGGTCTGCGCGACCTATGACCTGCGCATCGGCGAGGTGCTGGTCCTCACCGGGGACCAGCGCAAGCCCGACGTGCCGGGCGACGAAATCCGCGAGCCGTCCTTCGGCATGAAGGCGTTGTGGATTTCCGAGCTCTTCGCCAGCGAGGTGAAGCGCGACGGCTTCGCGCCGATCGACAACATCTCCATCCTGCTGACCCACCTGAGCGAGGTCATCCGCAGCAATCTGGCGCAGCTCCTGTCCTATCGCGACCTGCGCGCGCTGCTCGACCGGCTGGAGCCCGAATATAAGCGCCTCATCGAGGAGATCAGCCCGGCGCAGATCTCCCATTCGGGCCTGCAGGCCGTCCTGAAATTGCTTCTTGCCGAGCGCGTGTCGGTGCGCAATCTCAACCTCATTCTCGAGGCCGTGGCCGAGATCGCGCCCCATGCGCGCCGGCCCGAGCAGATCGCCGAGCATGTCCGCATGCGCATCGCGCCGCAGATCTGGGGCGACCTCGTCGAGAATGGCGTGCTCAAGGTCCTGCGGCTCGGCAATCGCTGGGAGCTTGCTTTCCATCAGAGCCTCAAGCGCGACGCCAAGGGCGAGGTGATCGAGTTCGATATCGATCCCCGCATGATCGAGCAGTTCGGCACCGACGCCTCGGCGGTGATCCGCAAGCATCTCGACAAGGGCGAGCGCTTCGTCCTGGTCACCGCGCCGGACGCCAGGCCCTATGTCCGCATGATCGTCGAGCGGCTCTTCCCGACGCTCCCCGTTCTCTCCCATGTCGAGATCGCGCGGGGCGTGCAGATCGAATCGCTGGGCGCGCTGTCGTGACCGAGCTGGGGCCGTCGACGGTCCTTGCGGTATTCGCGATCTTCTGCCGGATCGGCGGATGCCTGATGCTGATGGCCGGCTTTTCGAGTCCGCGCGTACCGGTCCAGTTGCGGCTGTTCATTTCCTTCGCCGTCGCCCTGGCCTTGAGCCCGCTTCTTCTCGATTCCGTGCGGCCGGCGGTCGAGAACGCCACACCCGCCGCCTTGCTGTATCTGATCGGCACCGAGACCTTCACCGGCTCGCTCATCGGCCTTCTCGGCCGCATCTTCTTCCTGGCCTTGCAGTTCATGGTCATGGCGATGACCAGCTATGTCGGCTTCAGCGCCTTGCCCGGCGTACCGGTCGACGACGCCGAGCCGATGCCGTCCCTGGTTTCGCTGGTCACCATGAGCGCCACGGTTCTGTTCTTCGTCGCCGATCTCCATTGGGAGGTGCTGAGCGTCCTGGTCGGCTCCTATGCCACCTGGCCGGCGGGATCCGTCTTCAGCCTGCAGGGCGGTCTGATCCAGATCGCCGACCGCATGCAGGAGACCTTTCTGCTCGCCTTGCGGATGAGCGGACCCTTTCTGGTCTTCGGCATCATCTTCAACCTGGCCATCGGCCTCATCAACAAGCTGACGCCGCAGATCCCGGTCTATTTCGTTTCCCTGCCTTTCGCGACCATGGGAGGGCTCATCCTGCTCTATTTCACCATCGGCGACTTCCTGACCATCTACATCACCTCGCTGGGCGACTGGCTGAGGGCGCAGTGATCCATGCAGAACCGCCTGCGCTCGCTCTCCCGCATTCTCAAGGTTCAGGCCGAGCTCCATCGCACCGAGGAGCGCAGGCTCGCGCAGCTGAAACAGCGCGAGACGGCGCTGGGCGAGGAGCGGGTGGAGCTCATCGGTGCTCTCGACCGCCACGAGACGCTCTATGGCGCCTTCATCTACCCCATGGCGAAGCGCCTGCGCGCCATCGAGGAGGAGCAGGCGAATGTGAAGCGCGATCAGGAGGTGGTCGCGGGCCGGCTGCGCGAGCGGGCCAAGCAGAAGAAGCATACCGAGCGGCTGCGGGCCGGCATGCAGGCGGCCTGGAACAAGGCGGAAGAGCAGCGCGAGCTCGTGGATATGATCGAGCGGGCGGCCCTGCCCGGGAAGACCAGCCTCCCGTAAGCTTCATCGGGCATGTTCAGGGTTCAATCGGGAGAACTCTGCCCATGGCGATCAAACCGCCTTCGGATATCGTGCTCGATGTCGTCCGGGCCGCCGACCCGGCGCGGCGGCAGGCGGCGGTCGACAAGCTCACCGGCCAGCCCGGCGCCGATGCGACGCGGCATGAATTCGCGAGCCTTGTCGGCGATGTCGGATCGGCCGGGCAGGCGGGCGCTTGCGGCCCGCAGCAGAATGCCCGGGATGTGCCGGACGCCTATCGGAATTTCGAGGCCTTCTTCATCCAGAGCTTCGTCGAGAACATGCTGCCCAAGGGCTCCGAGGCCAATTACGGCGCCGGCACCGCCGGCGAGGTCTGGCGTTCTCAGCTGGCCGAGAAGATCGGCACCGAGATCGCCGAGAGCGGCGGTATCGGCGTCGCCGACAGGCTGCTGGCCAACGAGGCGCGCAAGGCCGCGGGCGCGCAGGAGGAGGGGCCCGGAGCCGGCTTCTCGCTTTCGGATTCGATTTCGCGCGCCGCACCTTTCGGCGGCTGGGCGAGCTATCTGCCGTTCCTGGACGGCCAGCTGGCGAAGGCGGACACGGTCTGGCCCGCGGAGCCGGGTGAGACGCAAAAACTCAGTGATGAAGGGTAATGACCATAATGTCTTCTGTGTCCTTGCCGGCCGGCGCCCTCAATGAGGCGATGGAGCGAATCGGGGCGGTCATCGAGTCCGAGACCGAGGCGCTGCGCGAATTGCTGGTCGTCGATCTGCAGGATTTCAACAACCGCAAGAGCCGCGGGCTGCTCGATCTGATGCGCGCCGTCCGTGCGCTCGAAGGCGGGCGTCTCGACGAGGTGACCGCTTCGCGGCTGAAGGCGCTCCGGGCCAAGCTCGACGACAATCAGGCGGCGCTGGCGATGCATCTCTCCGCCGCCAGGGAAATCACGACTCTTGTCGCCCAGACGATCCGCGACAGCGAGTCGGACGGCACCTATTCCAACCGCTTGCCGGCGGCGGACAAGAGCCCGTGGTAAAATTCCTCCTGGTCGGCATCTGGGCCTGTATGGTGACGCTGGCGGCGAGCTATGCGACCGTGCTGTGGCAGGCCGATGCGCCGGTGGACGCCAAGGCGGATGAGTTCTTCGGCGGGCTCGATTACGTGAAGACCAGCCCGATCAGCGTGCCGATGTTGTCGGAGGGCGAGATCAAGGGATATGTCATCGCCCAGTTCGTCTTCACCGTCGATGGCGCCACCTTGCGCAAGCTGTCGGTGCCGCCGGATGTCTTCCTCGTCGATGAGGCCTATCGCGCGATCTTCGCCTCGGGCGACAAGATCGATTTCAAGCAGCTCGACAAGTACAATGTCGATGAACTGACCAGGCAGATGGCGGTCAAAGTCAATGAACGTTTCAAGACCGAGCTGGTCAAGGATGTCCTGGTCGAGCAGCTGAATTATCTCGCCAAGGACGAGGTCCGCTTCAACTCGCTCGTCGAGAAGAAGAAGGAGTAGCCGCTCCTCACGGCGAGACGGCGCGGATCGGCGTTTCCGCCACCTTGCGCATGAACCAGCGCTTGAAGCTCTGCACCATGTCGCTGCTCTGGCTGTGATAGGGCGTCACGATGCAGAAAGGCGCGGGCGCCGGCACCGAAATCGGCAGCGCCCGCACCAGGCTGCCCTCGCGCAGATCCCGGTCGACCAGGATCTCATCGCCGATGGCGATGCCGCAGCCGCCGCGTGCCGCCTGATGGGCCACGAACGTGTCGCCCAGATACATATGCGACTTCGGCTGGAAGCCCTCATGGCCGAGGCCGGAGAGAAAATGCTTCCAGTCCGCCCCGTCATAGTTGCCGTGAATGAGAATATGGCCGCGCAGGTCCTCGATGCTCGTCAGACGGTCGCTGCGATGGAGTAGACCCGGGCTGCAGACGGGAAAATAATTCGTGTGGATATGGGTGACCTCTTTCTCACCCGGCACATGGACGGGCCGCCAGGAGATGATGAGGTCGACGGTCTCGTCGATCTGATCGATCGGTACCCAGGAAAAATCGGCGAGCTGATTCTGCTCGATGAACTCCGCCACATATTCGAGGATGGGCGCGCTCGCGATCGCCGGCGTGGTCGCGATCTTGAGGCTGCGGTCGCCGATATCCCGGTTGATCTCGCTGAGCACGCTTTCGATCTGGTCGAGTGAATTCGTGACGGTCTCGAGCAGACGCCGACCACGCGGCGTCAGTTCGAGCTTGCGGCCGTTCTTCTCGAACAAGGCCGTTTCCACCTGTTCTCCGAGGCAGCGCAACTGATGGCTGACCGCACTATGCGTGACCAGAAGCTCACGTGCCGCCCGTTGCAGATTGCCGTTCCGGCCGACGGCTTCGAAGGCGACCAGGCTGTTCAGCGACGGCAAATGGCGGCGCATTTCTTCTCTCTTATAATGTAAGATTTATTCAACTATACGATGAGAATTACAGGTTTGACAGCAAATTTATCTCACATCAATCTCCGTCCTCAAGCAAACGAAAAATGCCTGCGGTGCCTGGCCTGAGGGGGAAAATGAGAAAGCATTTCAATGAGGTACTAGCGAATGTGGAAAGCCATCGCGAGGCTCCGTTTCCGCGCGAGGAATATGCCGACCGGCTGAAACGGGTCAGGGCCGGCATGGCCGCCCGCAAGGTGGACCTTCTTTTCGTCAGCGCGCCGGAAAGCATCTTCTATCTGACCGGCTTTCAGGCGGAATGGTACCAGGCGCAGAGCGGCCGTCCTTTCCCGCCTTCGAGCGGCATCGCCATCCGCGCCGACCGCGATGATTTCATCCATTTCGAGACGCCGAGCGAGGCGATCCTGTCGCGCGTCTCGACGATATCGAGCGACATCCGCATCTTCCCGATCGGCACGCGCCGTGACGGCCTGGGCTTCATCATCGACGAGCTCAAGGCGGCTGGCTATCTGAAGGGGACGGCCGGCCTCGAGCGCTACAATTACCGGCCGAACCCGATCGTCAGCGAGCAATATGTCGCCGCCTTCGAGAAAGAAGGAATGATTGTGGTCGATGCGACCGACATCATTCGCGAGGCGCGCCACATAAAATCGCCGCTCGAAATGAAATGCATCGCCGAAGCCACCCGCATCGCCGATGTCGGCATGCTCGCCGCGAAGGAGACGATCCGTCCCGGCGTCACCGAGCTCGAGGTTTTCGGCGAGATGATCGCCGCGATGACGCGCGCCGGCGGCGAGTTCCCCGGCATCCTGCCGCCGGTCATGTCGGGCTTTCGCGCCAATTGCAGCCATCCGATCGCCACGCGCAAGAAGATCGCCAGCGGCGAGCGGGTCAATGTCGATGTGTGCGGCGTCTACAACCGCTATCACAGCAATATGGCGCGCGGCTTCTATGTCGGCGACCCGCCCAAGGATGTCCTCGATTTCCACAATCGCGTCGCCGGCGTCTTCAAGGTCATCGAGCCGATCCTGCGGCCGGGCATGGAGGTGGCGACCCTCATCGACACCGCTCATGCCTATTATACCGAGCAGGGCCTGCTCGACGAGGCCTATTGGATCGGCGGCTATGAGCTGGGCGTCGCCTTCCCGCCCGATTGGGTCGGCCCCTTCATCTATGACAAGAGCATCTCGAAACCGGGCGACAGGTTCCTGCCGATGACCGTCGTCAATCACGAGGCCGTCTTCTTCGGGCCGCGCCAGAGCGGCCTGTCATTGACCATCGACACCTTCATCTTCTCCGCCGATGGCGCGCGCATCGCCAGCCGCATCCCGCGCGATCTCTGTGTGCTGGATTGATCCGGAGGGTCGCGCCGTTACTTTCGAAAGCCGTGCCGATAACAAGCAAAGGGAGGAACTCATGTTTACAAGAAAAATCGTTGCGCTGACTCTGATGGCGTCGAGCGCGCTGCTGGGAACGGCAGCCGCCCATGCGCAGGAGAGCATCACGGTCGCCTCATGGGGCGGCGTCTATCAGGATGCGGAACGCGCCGCGTTCTTCGAGCCGGCGGCCAAGGCGCTCGGCATCGCCATCAAGGAAGAGACGCTCTCCGGCATCGTCGATGTCCGCCTGCAGGTCCAGTCGGGCGCCGTGACCTGGGATATCGCCGAGCTCGGCAGCTCGGATTGCGCGCAAGGCGCGAAGGAAGGCCTGTTCGAGACGCTCGACTTCAATGTGATCGACAAGGACGGCTTCGTGCCCGGCACCTTCAGCGATCACTGGGTCGGCTCGATGTTCTATTCCGTGGTCCTGGCCTGGAACAAGGCCAAGTTCGGCGACAATCCGCCGAAGAACTGGGCGGATTTCTGGGATGTCGCGAAATTCCCGGGCACCCGCTCGCTCTATAACAGCCCTGGCGGAACGCTCGAGCTGGCCTTGCTCGCCGACGGCGCCGCCAAGGACAAGCTCTATCCGATCGATGTCGAGCGCGCTTTCAAGAAGATGGAGGAGATCAAGCCCGCCATCACGGTGTGGTGGACGTCGGGCGCCCAGACGACCCAGCTTCTCAAGGACCGCGAGGTCGACATGATCGGCATCTGGGTGAGCCGGGCGATCGCGGCCCAGAAAGCCGGCGCCGATGTGGGCTTCACCTTCGACCAGGGCGAGCTCGACTATGGCTGCTTCGTCATCCCGAAGGGATCGAAGAAAAAGGATCTCGCCATGAAGGCGCTGGCGCAGTTCACCTCGCCCGAGCTCCAGGCCAATATTCCGCAACATATCGATTACGGGCCGATCAACGCCAAGGCCTTCGACACCGGCAAGATCGCCCAGGACAAGCTGCCCGGCTTGAATTCTTCGCCGGAGAACACCGGAAAGCAGTTCGTCTATGACGCCATCTGGTGGGGCGACAACAGCGGCGAGCTGCAGGAGCGCTGGGACGACTTCCTGACCCAGAAGTGACGTGCGAGAGCACCCGCCCGGCATGCGGCGCGGGTGCTCGCCCTCCGTTCGACATTCGCGCCCATCTTCGGAAGACTTCATGAGTCATCGACTTGATCCTTTGCTTCGTCCGCGCTCCGTGGCTCTCGTTGGGGCGTCGCCGAAAGCCGGCTCCTATGGGCGCGGCATGATCGATGCCTGTCGCGAGGCCGGCTTTGAAGGCGCCATTTCACTGGTCAATCCGGGCTACGACCGGATCGATGATCTCGCCTGCTATCCCGATCTGAAGTCCCTGCCGCATGTTCCCGATCATGCGGTGTTGATGGTGGCCAATGCCCGCATCGAGCAGGTCTTGAGCGACGTCATTGCCGCCGGCGTCAAGGCCGCCACCATCTTCGGCAGCGGCTATCTCGACGACGGCAATCAAGTGCCGCTGCTCGACCGCCTGAAGGCGCGCGTCCGGGAAGCGGGGCTGCTGGTCTGCGGCGGCAATGGCTCCGGCTTTTATAATCGCGTCCACAAGGTCCGCTTCCAGCTCGGTGGCAGCGGGTCGCAGCCGCCGGGCCCGGTCACTTTCATCTCGCAATCGGGATCGATCTGGGCGGCGGTGAACGAGAATGACGGCCGCCTCGGCTTCAATCTGACGGTTTCTTCCGGCCAGGAGATCGCCACCGACGTCGCCGATTACATGGATTTCGCCCTCGGCCTCGAAACCACGCGCGCCATCGGCCTGTTCATCGAGACGGTGCGCAGCCCGGAGAAGTTCATCGCCGCTCTCGAGCGCGCCGCCGAAGCCGACATACCGGTCGTCATCAACAAGGTCGGGCGCAGCGAAGCGGCCAAGCGTTTCGCCGTCAGCCATTCCGGCGCCATTGCCGGCGACGCCGCCGTCTATGACGCCATTTTCAAGCGCTACGGCGCGATCGGCGTCGCTGATCCCGACGAACTGGTGGCGTGCCTGCAATTGCTGTCCTGCGGCAAGCGCCTGCGCGGCACGGGCTCGGTCGTGGCGATCACGGACTCGGGCGGTGAGCGCGAACTGCTGACCGATATCGCGGCGGAGCATGACGTGGCCTTCGCCGCGCTCACCAAGGCGACGGAGGAGAAGCTTGGCGGCCGCCTCGAATATGGCCTGACGCCCGAAAATCCGCTCGATGCCTGGGGAACCGGCCATGGCTTCGAAGAAATCTTCCATGACTGCATGCAGTCGCTTCTGGCCGATCCGAATGCCGGGCTGGGCATCTGGGTCGCCGATCTGCGCGACGGAACACGGTATCACGAGCAATATGCCACCGCCGCGGCGCGGATCGCCGGCCAGAGCGACAAGCCGCTGGCCTTCGCCACCTGTTACGCCAAGGCGCGCAATACCGGCCTCGCCACGCGGCTGCGCGATGCGGGCGTCCCGGTCCTCGAGGGCATGCGCCAGGCCATGGTCGCCGCGCGCGCCGCGCTCGACTATCGCGATTTCCGCGGCCGTCCGGCCAGCATGCCGCCGATGCCGCCCGCATCGGAGATCGTCACCCATTGGAGCGAGCGTTGCGCGAAGGGTTTGGCCTTCGATGAAGCCGAAGGTCTGGCGCTGCTCGAGGCTTTCGGCATCCCCGTGGTGACGCATCGCCTGGCGGCAAATCGCGCCGAAGCGGTGGCCGCGGCCGAAGCGATCGGTTTCCCCGTAGCGCTGAAGACGGCCGAGCCCGGCATCCATCACAAATCGGATGTCGGCGGCGTCAGGCTGCGCCTCGCCGATCGCGACGCGGTCGCGGCGGCCTATGACGACATGGCCGCCCGGCTCGGTCCGCGCGTGCTGCTGGCTGAAATGGCGAAGCCCGGCGCCGAGGTCGCGCTCGGCTTCGTCGCCGACCCGCAATTCGGCCCGGTGGCGATGATCAGCGCCGGCGGCGTTCTCATCGAGGTCCAGAAGGACGCCGTTCTCGCCATTCCGCCCTTCGACGGACGGGAAGCGCAGGGCTTCATCGACCGGCTGGCGATGCGCAAGGTCCTCGACGGCGTGCGCGGCAAGCCCGCCCTCGATGTCGAGGCCCTGGCGCAAGCCTTCGCCCGGTTCTCGGTCATGATCTCGGCTCTCGGCGAGTTTCTCGCCGAGGTCGACGTCAATCCTCTCATTGTCGGCGAAAGGGGAGTCCGGGCGGTCGATGCCCTGATCGTCCCGCGCCGGCCACACAGCAATTAGTGGAGAAAACATGTCAGAAGAATTCCTGAAGGAAGTCACCGACCGGGTCGCTCATATCCGGATCAACCGGCCGAAGGCCATGAACGCCATTCATCCCGGCATGATGCGCGACTTCAAGGCGCTGATCCGCGAGCTCGACGAGGATCCGGCCATATCGGTGATCGTCCTGTCCGGTGTGGGCGAGCATTTCGGCGCCGGCTACGATCTCAAATTCAAGTGGGGCGAGCATTATGGCCGCAGCGTTCTCGGCCAGCGCCGCATGCTGCTCGATTGCGTCGACTTCGAATATGCGCCCTGGGACTGCAGCAAGCCCGTCATCGCCATGGTGCGCGGCTACTGCCTGGCCGGGAGCTGCGAGCTCGCGATGATGTGCTGCGTGACCATCGCCAGCGACACGGCCCAGTTCGGCGAGCCGGAAGTGCGCTTCTCGACATCTCCGCCGGCGGTCATCATGCCGTGGATCGTCGGGCTGAAGAAGGCGCGCGAGCTGCTTTATACGGGCGATATGATCGATGCCCAGCAGGCGCTGCAATGGGGCATGGTCAACCGGGTCGTTCCCGACCAGAAGCTCGAGGAGGAGACCTTCAAGCTGGCCCGCCGCATGTCGGCCATCTCCATCGAGGCGCTGCAGACCACCAAGGCCTCCATCAACAAGGGCGCTGAGATCGGCGGTCTGCGCAACGCGATCGCCTATGGCATCGAGCAGGGGGCGATGCTCGACGCTTCCGACACCGAGGCGCTGCGCACCTTCGATGCGGTCCGCAAGAAGGACGGGCTCGGCGCCGCCATCAGGTGGCGGGAGAGTCAGTTCGAAGGTTGAAGGGCGAGATGACCGCGGCGAGCTTGCATATGCGAACGGTCGAGGCTGGAAGCGCCGCCAGCCTCGCGGGTGACGAGCGGCGCGAAAGGCTCGCGATCGCCGGCCTTTCGCTCCCCGCGCTGCTGCTGGTCACGATCTGCCTGATCCTTCCCGTCGGAAGCCTCCTGGCGCTGTCCTTCATCGGCGCGCAGGGGAGCCTGTCGCTCGAGAACTACCAGCGCCTGATCGACAACAAGGCCTATCTGGCGATCTTCCTCACCACCTTCGAGATCTCCGCGGTCATCACGCTCATCTGCGTGCTGCTCGGCTATCCGCTCGCTTATTTCATCACGCTGTTGCCGTCCCGGGCCGTCGGCTTTGCGATGCTGGCGATCATCCTGCCCTTCTGGACCTCGCTCCTGGTCAGGACCTATGCCTGGATGGTGCTGCTGCAGAAGCAGGGGCTGGTCAACGGCGCGCTGCTCAAGCTCGGTTTCATCGCCGAGCCGATCTCCCTCCTGCACAACTATGCCGGAACCGTCATCGGCATGTCGCATATCATGCTGCCCTTCCTGGTTCTGCCGCTTTACGGGTCGATGAAGGCGATCGACCGCGATCTCATCCGCGCCGCCGCGAATCTGGGCGCCGGACCGATCGTGCGCTTCTGGACCGTGGCCTTCCCCTTGTCCCTGCCGGGGCTGGGCGCCGGCGCCCTCATCGTCTTCGTCCTGTCGCTCGGCTTTTATGTGACGCCGGCGCTGCTGGGCGGCGGCAAGGTGACGATGGTGGCGATGCGCATTCAGAAAAGTGTCGCGCTTTATCCGAACTGGGGAGCGGCCAGCGCGCTCGCCGTGGTGCTGCTCGTGGTCACGGCGGTGGTGCTGCTGCTGGGCCTATGGATCTGGCGGCGCAACCGCGGCAGCCGCCCGGTGATGTCATGATCCGCTGGCTCGCCTCGCCGGCCTGGGACCAGGTGGCGCATTACCGCCGCCTCTGGCTCTATATCGTCGCGATCCTGGTCATGATCATCCTGGTGGCGCCCACGCTGATCGTGATCCCGATGTCCTTCTCCGATTCGAAATATCTCCAGTTCCCGCCGACCGGCTGGTCGCTCGACTGGTACCGGACCTTCTTCCAGTCCACCACCTGGCTCATGGCGACCAGGACCTCTCTCGTCGTCGCGGTCTTCACGGTCCTGGTGGCGACGCCGCTCGGCACGCTCGCCGCCTATGCCATTCATGAATCGCGGCTCGCCGCGATGTCCGGCGTGCATGCCGTCCTGCTGTCGCCGATGATGGTGCCGGTCATCATGGTCGCGATCGGCCTCTATTTCGTCTATGCGCGCCTCGAGCTGCTCAACACCAAGCTCGGCCTCGTCCTCGCCCATGCGATGCTGGCCGTCCCCCTGGTGGTGATCACCGTGCTGGCCGGCCTCAAGACCTATGACATGAACCAGGAGCGGGTGGCGCGCAGCCTGGGCGCGCCGCGCTGGCTGGCCTTCTGGACGGTGACCTTGCCGCAGATCCGTCCGGCCATCCTCAACGCCGTGCTGCTGTCCTTCCTCACCTCGCTCGATGAGGTCAATGTTTCCCTGTTCATTTCGGGCGGCGAGAATTCGACCATCACCCGGGTCATGTTCAATTCGCTGCGCGACGAGATCGATCCGGTGATTACCGTCGTATCGACTTGCCTGGTGCTGCTGTCGGTGACCATTGTATTGGTGGTCCAGCTCGCCAATGGGAAATCGCGCCAATGAACCTTACGCATGGAGTGCCGGAATGACATCTGAACGCCTCGCCGTCTTTTTCGACGACGCCGTGCTCGCCGCGCGGACTCCCGACGGGCTGTTCGATCAGGTGCCCTCGCCGTTGCTGGACTATCAGCTGCCCTCGGTGGAGGGGCCGGATCGCATCGCCAATATCCGCTCCATCCTGAAGCGCGGACCGATGGCCGGCGATATCGACTGGCATCTGGGACACCGGGCCACCGACGCCGAAATTCTGCTCTTCCACACAGCGCCTTATCTCGCGTCCATGAAGGACTGGGACAAGGAGGGCGCCTGGGCGACGAGCACGACCTATCTGCCCAAAGGCGGCCTCACTTCGGTGCGCGCCGCCGCCGGCTGCGCGCTCGATGCGGTCCGCCATGTTCTCGACGGCAAAGGCCGGCGCAGCTATGCGCTGGTGCGGCCGCCGGGCCATCATGCCGCGCCCGACGTGGCGGACGGCTATTGCTTCGTGAACGCGGCCGGCGTGGCGGCGCTCGACGCCCTGTCGCGCGGCTGCCGGCGCGTCGCCGTGGTCGACTGGGATGTCCATCACGGCAATGGCACGCAGGAGGGCTTCTATGACCGCGCCGACGTGCTGACCATCTCCATCCATATGGACCATGGCCCCTGGGGAGCATCGCATCCCCAGACAGGCGGCGTGGACGAAACGGGCCGCGGCGCGGGGAAGGGCTACAATATCAATCTGCCGCTGCCCATGGGCTGTGGCGACGACACCTATGTCCAGCTGATGGAGAGCTGTGTCATCCCGGCGCTGGAGCGTTACAAGCCCGATCTCATCATCATCGCCAATGGGCAGGATGCCGGGCAGTTCGACCCGAATGGCCGCCAGCTGGTCACCATGCGCGGTTTCCATCGTCTGGCCGAGCTCATGCGCGCCACCGCCGACCGGCTGTGCGAGGGGCGGCTCGCGGCCATTCAGGAGGGCGGCTACAATCCGGCTCATATCGCCTTCTGTGCTTACGCCATTGCCGCCGGCATGATCGGCCGCAAGCTCGATATCAAGGACCCGCTGGCTTTCTACCCCGACGATGGCCCGCTCGCCAAAGCCACTGTCGCCGCCCTGGTGAAGCGCCACCCGCTGTCTGCGCAATGGTTCGCGCCATGACCAACTCGCTTCCGATCAGCATTCGTTCCCTGAGCAAGGCGCATGGCGCGCTGACCGTGCTCGACGGTGTCGATCTCGATGTGCGCAGCGGCGAGTTCATGACGCTTCTCGGACCGTCGGGCTCGGGCAAGACGACTCTGCTGATGGTGATCGCGGGCTTCATCCGTCCGTCATCCGGCCAGGTGTTCGTCGGCGACCAGGACATGACGCGCGTGCCGCCGCATCGGCGCGATCTCGGCATGGTGTTCCAGAACTATGCGCTTTTTCCGCATATGACGGTCGGCGAGAATGTCGCTTATCCCTTGAAACGACGCTCCTATTCGAAGGCGGAGATCGAGGACAAGGTCAAGGCGGCGCTGAAAATCGTCCAGCTCGAAGCCTTGATCGACCGTTACCCGAGCCAGCTGTCGGGCGGACAGAAGCAGCGCATCGCGCTCGCCCGCGCCGTTTCCTTCGATCCGCGCATCCTGCTGATGGATGAGCCGCTCTCCGCCCTCGACAAGAAGCTGCGCGAGCATATGCAGATCGAGATCCGCGATCTGCATGACCGTCTCGGCATCACCACGATCTATGTGACGCATGATCAGCGCGAGGCCTTGACCATGTCGGACCGTATCGCCGTGATCAATGAAGGGCGTATCGCCCAGGTGGATGCTCCGGCGGCGCTCTACGAGAAGCCGAAGAGCCTGTTCGTCGCCGATTTCATCGGCGACTCGACCATTCTGCCGCTCAGCCGCGAGGCCGGCCGGCTGACCTTGAACGGCACGCCGATCAAACCGGGCTCGGAGCCGGAAGCGGCGGGCGAAGCGCCGCATCTGGTGATCCGGCCCGAGAAGCTCGAAGTGCTGCGCGATGGCCAGCTGCCAGTCGGGCATAATCTGATCGAAGGCGCCTTGCGGAGCGCATTGTTCCAGGGCGATTCCGTCCTGGTGCAGGTCGAGCTCGCCGACGGCGCCGTCGTCTCCTTGCGCCAGCCGGGGCGCCAGAACCTGCCCGAGCCGGGAAAGCGCATCAGGCTCGGTCTGCCCATTGCCGATACGGTCATCCTGGCCGGCGCCTGATATCCCTCAACAGCAGCCGAGAGAATTCCAGTCATGAGCTTCAGAGCATTGGTGGTCGACAGGACCGCGGACGGCGTCGTCACATCGGGCATCCGCGAGCTGGAGGAGGAGAGGCTTCCCGCCGGCGATGTCGTTATCGACATCGACTACTCGACCTTGAACTACAAGGACGGCCTTTGCCTGACGGGCGGCGGCGGGCTGGTGCGCAACTATCCGCATGTGCCGGGTGTCGATTTCGCCGGAACCGTGGCGAACTCTGCCGATGCGCGCTATCGGCCTGGCGACAAAGTGGTCCTGACCGGATGGCGTGTCGGCGAGGTCTGGTGGGGCGGATATGCCGAGAAAGCCAAGGTCAAGGCCGATTGGCTGGTGCCTTTGCCCGAGGGCCTGACGACGCGTGACGCGATGGGGATCGGCACGGCGGGTCTCACCGCGATGCTGGCGATTATGGCGCTCGAAGAGCATGGGCTTGCGCCGGACCGCGGCCCGGTGCTCGTGACGGGCGCCAGCGGCGGCGTCGGTTCCATCGCGACAGCGCTCCTCGCCGCGCGCGGGTTTGACGTGGCGGCGGTGACCGGCCGGCCGGAGAGCGCAGCCTATCTGAAGGAGCTCGGCGCCAGCCGCATCGTGCCGAGAGCAGAACTGGCGGAGGTCTCCAAGCGTCCGCTTGAAAGCGAGATCTGGGCGGGCGCCATCGACAGCGTCGGCGGCGCCATGCTGGCGCGCCTGCTCGGCCAGATGAAATATGGCGCCTCGGTCGCGGCCGTGGGGCTCGCCGGCGGCGCGCAGCTTCCGGCCACCGTCATTCCCTTTCTGCTCAGGGGCGTCAATCTGCTGGGGATCGACTCGGTCATGCAGCCCTTCGCGCGTCGCGAGGCCGCGTGGCGGCGCATCGCGACCGATCTGCCGCGCGACAAGCTTGCCGCCATGACGAGGTTCGTGCCGCTCGAGGATCTTGCGGAGCTGGGACCGGCGATCCTCAAAGGCGAGGTACGTGGCCGGGTAGTCGTCGCTGTCCGCTGACAGCTATCAAACCCGATAGTAGTCCCGATACCACTCGACGAATTTCCGTACCCCTTCGCGCACCGGCGTGGCCGGCTTGTAGCCGACCGCCGCGACGAGTTCCGACACGTCGGCGGACGTATCCGGCACGTCGCCCGCCTGGAGAGGCTGGAGATTCAAGGTGGCCTTCTTCCCCAGGGCTTCCTCGATCGCCTTGATATAGTCCATCAGCGCGACCGGTGCGCTGTTGCCGATATTGAAGACGCGGAACGGGGCATTGGATGTCGCCGGATCCGGATCCATGGCGTCCCAGGCGGGATTGGGCGCGGCGATCTGGTCGGAGACGCGGATGACGCCCTCGACGATGTCGTCGACATAGGTGAAGTCGCGCGTATGCTTGCCGTGGTTGAACACATTGATCGGCTCGCCCGCCAGGATGGCCTTGGTGAACAGGAAGAGCGCCATGTCGGGCCGCCCCCACGGGCCATAGACGGTGAAGAAGCGCAGGCCCGTCGTCGGAAGCCGGAAGAGATTGCTGTAGGCATGCGCCATCAGCTCGTTGGCCCGCTTGGTCGCGGCGTAGAGCTGGAGCGGGTGATCGACGCTCCGATGCTCCGAGAAGGGCATGTTGCGGTTGGCGCCATAGACGCTGGAGGTCGAGGCATAGGTCAGATGCGGCGTGTCGTGAGCCCGGCACGCTTCCAGGATGTTGAGAAAGGCGACGATGTTCGAGCTGATGTAATCGTCCGGATGGGTCAGGCTGTGCCGGACGCCGGCCTGGGCCGCGAGGTGGATCACCCGGTCGAAGCGCGCCGTGAACGCCTCCTTGACGGCGTTCTTGTCGGTGAGATCGGCGCGGATGAAACGCCAGCTGCCTTGCGCCGTGGCCGCCGCCTTCTCGAGCAGCGAAAGCCGCTTCTCCTTCAGCGTCGGGTCATAGTAGCTGTTGACGATATCGAAGCCGACGACTTCGTCGCCGCGTTCGATGAGCCGCTGGGCGGTGTGGAAGCCGATGAAGCCGGCGGTGCCGGTGACGAGTACTCTCATGATTACAGCCGACCGTCGCTTTCGTCCTTGGCGAACACGCCTTTCACGTCAAAGAATACGGCGCCGGGGCGTCCGAGAGCGCGAATGGCCTTGGCGCCCAGTTCGGTGAATTCCCGGTGCGCGACGGCCACGACGACCGCGTCATATTCCCCGCTGTTGGGCATGTCTCTTTTGATCTCGATCCCGTTTGTCGAGTCCCGCGGATCGACTTGCGGATCCCAGACGTCGATGATCGCATTGTATTCATATAGCGTCCGGATGACATCAAAAACCTTGGAATTGCGCAGGTCCGGGCAGTTCTCCTTGAAGGTGACGCCAAGAATGAGGATGCGTGACCCGACCACCGGAAATCCCTTCGCCATCATCATCCGGGCGACCCGGTCCGCCACATAGGAGCCCATGGAATCGTTGATTCGCCTTCCGGCAAGAATGACTTCCGGATGGTAGCCGACCTCCTGGGCGCGATGGGTGAGGTAGTAGGGATCGACGCTGATGCAATGCCCGCCGACCAGGCCTGGCGTGAAGGGCAGGAAGTTCCACTTCGTACGCGCGGCGGCGAGGATCTCGTTGGTGTCGAGGCCGAGCCGATGGAATATGATGGCCAGCTCGTTCATCAGCGCGATATTGAGGTCGCGCTGAGTGTTCTCGATAACCTTCGCCGCCTCGGCCACTTCGATCGAAGCCGCCTTGTGGGTCCCGGCGGTGACGATGGAGCGGTAGAGATCGTCGACCGCGGTGGCGGCTTCCGGCGTGGAGCCGCTGGTGACCTTGGTGATGGTCGTGAGCTTGTGCGCCCGGTCGCCGGGATTGATTCGCTCCGGGCTATAGCCGACGAAGAAGTCCTGGTTGAAGACGAGCCCCGAGGCCTGCTCGAGTAGCGGCACGCAGAAATTCCGGGTGCAGCCGGGATAGACGGTCGACTCATAGATGACGAGAGCGCCGCGCGGCATGACCTTGCCTACGAAGTCCGATGCCTTGCGCAAGAGATCGAGATCGGGACGGTTGGCGCTGTCGATGGGCGTAGGAACCGCGACGATGAAGATCCCGCAACGCTTCAGGTCGTCGGGATTGGACGAGAAAGTGAGCTGACGGGCCGCCTTCAGATCATCGGCATCGACTTCCCTCGTGCTGTCGTGGCCGGCGCGCAGCTCATCGGTGCGCTGCGGCTTGATGTCGAAGCCGACGACCGGCCGATTCTTTCCGAATTCGACGGCAAGCGGCAGTCCGACATAGCCGAGGCCGATGACGGCCACGAGCTTATTGGCGGCTGCCGGCACGGCGGCGGCTTCGACCTGGCTGTTCATGGCCTGTGTCATATTGAGTCACGCACGGCTGGAGGTGGGGTCATTGGTCTGCGGGCCTCTTTGATGGGACGCCCCCGGAAGGGAGCTGGTCAAATCAGGATGAGGACTCCTATCGCAGGGAACTCCATCGGGCAACGCGTAACCCGAGGGGTCGATGATGGAGCTTACAGGCGACAGAGTTGCCGTGTCTTAGGGTAACGCAAGTTGCGCGCGAGATGTCCTGACGCAACAATGCAACAATGTGTGAAATTGGAACAGATCGAAAAGCGTTTGCTGTCTTGTAAGTGAGGCGATGTGTTGTTAGTGTTCGCGCCTCTGGGATGGTGCCGATCAAAGACGGCTTCGAGCGATCGAAGCGTCGATGGTAATTCGCGAATGGCAATGGCATGCGGAAGCCCGGACCTTTGGTGCTCCTTTCTGAAACACTTCCAGCCCGGTGCCGGCCTGAGCGTGTTCATGCACTTGCCCAACGTCAAGTCATCGGCCGCGCGGTGTCTCCGGGCCGCATAAGTCAGGGACTGTAACTGCTCATGTCGAATCCCATCGGCAAGATCAGCCGCCAGATTCCGATCTCGTCCACAGGCCACGGTGCGGCGTCGATCTTTCAGTATGGCCGCAGGCTGCGGGTCCAGCTTCTGGGAGCGATTATTCTCGCGGTCTGCGTGCCGGCGATCATCCGGTTTGCGCCGGCGAGCTCCGTCTTGTGGGGATCGGCGACGGCAAGCACGCTGCAGAATGCGGTTCTCGGCACGTTGATCGCGGTTCTTGCGGGCTTGGTCCTGCTTCGGCAGTTTGTCGCCTTCCCTGGAGTCAGCGCGTCCAACTACATCATTCCCTCTTTCGTCAGCAGCTACGGCGCCATCGCCCTGGTGTTCTTCTTTCTGCGCCTGGATTACTCCCGATACCAGTTCATCGTCAGCTTCATTGCAGCGGTCACATGGTTCTACTTCATCTATTTTCTGACGAGCCGCCTGGCTCAGCCGCGTCTGGCGATCATCCCCGGCGGGGAGGATGACAGGCTGTTCGGAATCGCCGGCGCCGAATGGACTCGGCTCAAGGAACCGACGGAAAAATTCGAGCAGTTTGATGGGGTTGTGGCGGATCTGCGGGCCGACCTGCCGGCGCATTGGGAGCGCTTCATCGCGGCGAGTGTACTGGCCGGATGGCCGGTCTTCCACGTCAAGCAAGTCATGGAATCGCTGACCGGACGGGTATCCATCGAGCATCTGTCGGAGAACAGCTTCGGCTCCGTCCTTCCCTCTTTGCTCTATTTGCGGTTGAAGCGACTGGTCGACTGCGCCGCGGCGGCGGCTCTTCTGCCTTTGGTCCTGCCGGTCATTGCGGTCGCCGCCATCATGGTGAAGATCGATTCAAAAGGGCCGATGTTCTTTACGCAGCAGCGTATGGGATATCGGGGCAAGATCTTCACCATGATCAAGCTTCGCTCGATGCGCACCGACATGCCGGCCGATCAGCTTTTTACGGCGGCAAATGATCCGCGCATCACTACCTTGGGTAGATTTTTGCGCAAGTATCGGATCGACGAGTTGCCGCAGATATTCAATGTGCTCAAAGGCGACATGAGCTGGATCGGGCCGAGGCCGGAAGCGGTGAAGCTCGCCGATTGGTACGAAGAGAGCATACCTTTCTACACATATCGGCATGCGGTGCGTCCCGGAATCACCGGCTGGGCCCAGGTCAGCCAGGGCAATGTCGCCGAGATCGAAGCCGCCACGACAAAGCTCCAGTATGACTTCTACTACATCAAATACTTCTCCCCGTGGCTCGATCTGCTGATCGTGCTCAGGACGGTGAGGACCATTTTGACGGGCTTCGGCTCGCGATAATGCGACTCGGATATTCATTAAAAACTGTTGGATCACCGGCCGGGTTTCGTCCGTAGCGTAAGGGCGACGCGATGTCTCTGGGTAATTTTTATGGTTGTTCCGACGCAACATTCTCCGGGTTACGCCACGGCCTCAACGCAAAAGCGAGTTGGTTTTCCGAGGTGAGTCGGCTATAGTCGTTTTTGGACGGCTGTGTTGGAGAGGTGTGTCGGCCACTTCTCTTATCCGGAGGGAGCGTAGTGCGGAATTACTTCACAGTGTTGTCTGTTCTGGGAGCTTGTGCGTTTTTGGCAGGCGGGGTTGAGGCGGCTTCTCCCGTTGCTCAACTCAGCAATGTCGAAGGCAAAGTCTATGTGAACAAGGGCAACGGCTTCAGGCCCGTGAAAGGCACCGTCGAGTTGTCGAAGGGCGACCGCATCATGGTCGGAGAGAAGGGAGCCGCCTCGGTTGGCTACTATCTCGCCGGTTGCGATGTCATGCTGACCTCATCGTCCATGACCACGATCTCGGACAAGGCGCCCTGCAAGGGCAGCAAGTCTATGTCCACGCAAGGTCTGGTGTCAGGCGAAAACGGGATGGGAATAGGTCCCCTTGTGCCGATCGTCGGCATAGCGACTATGACCGGCCTGGGCATCGCCGTCGCGACGGACAGCGACAGCAACGACAATAACGACAACGGCCAGAGCCCTTGATCGCCAGTTCGGTCGCGTGAGCCGGCAGGGCGCCCCGATGGCCATGAAGGTGGCGTGGGGCGATTGCCGCTATGTTGCCCGGTCATTCTTGATGAAGCCTTTTGGCGCATGTCATTGGTCAGTGTGCTGACTTCAAGATGGTGGTCCGTTTGGATCGCGCTGAATCGCTGGTGTTTGACTGCTGACTTGCGCGGCAGTCATTTTGTGTCTTTGGCTCGGCTTGGACGGCTGATTGCGAAGCGTGGACCGCCTTTCGTGTCGTGATTAGAAGATCCTTTTCGCCTCAGTGTGAAGAAACCAAGAGTGTGACCCAGACTCGGAATCCGAAGATCATATCCGCGGCGCAATGCTGCCGTCCCGACGCGTTCGTTCGGCATTGCCATGCCGTGGAGTTCGTTCAGTTGCAATGTGGGTGAGCGATGATTGATCTGCATTGCCATATCCTACCTGGAATCGATGACGGCGCGCCGGATATGGAAACCGCATTGCGCATGGCAAATATGGCGGTGGCGGACGGAATAGCCGTCACGGCGTGCACGCCGCACATCATGCCCGGCGTCTATGACAATGCGCCTTCCGCGATCCGCCAGCAGGCGGAGCTGCTGAGGCGCTCGCTCAGCGAGGCGGCGATTCCACTCGACATCGTGGTCGGTTCGGACGCTCATATGCGGCCCGACTTCGCGGCGGCGATTGCCGAAGATCGGATCCTCACCGTCAACAATTCCCGATATGTGCTGTTCGAGCCGCCGCACAACCTGGCGCCATTGCGGATCGAGGAGTTTCTCTTCGACATTCAGATGGCGGGCTATGTGCCGGTTCTGACCCATCCGGAGCGGCTTTTGTGGATCGAGCGGCAGTATTCCCTGATCACCCGCCTCGCTCATGCGGGAGTATGGATGCAGATCACGGCCGGCTCTCTCACCGGCCTGATGGGAAAGCGGCCGAAATACTGGGCGGAACGCATGGTGAGCGAGGGATTGGTGCATATTCTGGCGAGCGATGCCCATAACTGCACGACGCGCCCGCCGATGCTGTCCGAAGCGCGCGCGGCCGCGGCCCGGCTCGTCGGAAGCGAGGAGGCGACACATCTGGTTGTCACACGTCCCCTGGGCATGGTGAACAATGCCGATCCGACGACCCTGCCGGCCCCGGAAGCCGTGCCGCAGGAACCGGAGCGGACATCGCTGTGGCGGCGCGTGATCGATGTGGTGAGAGCATGATCGGAGTCATTCCGCCCATATCCATCCGCTCGCTGTTCATCGCCATCGCGGTTTCCTTTGCACTGGCGGCATGCGCGGGCGGTCCGCAGCTCAGCGATCGGTCGACGACGTCCGCCACCAGAGGCGCGAAATTCGACGGCAAGAACCCGGTGCTGCAAGGCGCCGCCGCGACGAGCGCTGAGTCCGTATTCTCAGGGGCGGCCCTGACCTCGGCCGGCAAGAATGTCGTACCGCCGCCCGAGGATTATCGCATCTCTCCGCTGGACGTGATCGAGGTTTCGGTCTTCCAAGTCGATGAGCTGACCCGCACCGTGCAGGTCAATTCGCAGGGCCTCATATCGTTGCCTCTCATCGGTTCCATCAAGGCCGGCGGCAAGACGGGCGCCGAGCTTGAAAGCGAGGTCGCCCGCAAGCTCGAGGCCAAGTATCTCCAGTCGCCTCAGGTCCAGGTCTATGTGAAGGAATATACCAGCCAGCGCGTCACCGTGGATGGCGCGGTGAGGAAGCCAGGCATCTTCGCCTCGACCGGCCGTCTCTCCTTGCTGCAGGCCATCGCGCTGGCCGAAGGCCTCAATGAGGTTGCCGATTCCAGCGGTGTGATCGTCTTCCGCACCATCGACAATCGGCGCATGGCGGCGCGTTTCGACCTGACCGCCATCAGGCGTGGCCAGGCCGACGACCCGCTGTTGCGTGCCGGCGACGTCGTGATGGTCGACGAGTCGAAGGCGCGGACGACGTTCCGCGATGTCAAATCGGCACTCTCTATCCCCGGTCTGTTCACTCTTCTGGCACTTTAGGATGTGTTCCACTGGATTATTCGTGAATGTTGCCAAGCAATTCCATCTCGCCCGACGCGCGTGACTCCCATCTGCCGACGGCCGCTGGCGGGCGGGCGGTGGGCTATCCGCGCGCCCCGGGATACCCGGGCTATCCGGAAATGGTGGATGGAGCGGATGCGGATGGGTTTGACTTCCGCAAATACCTGCGGATTCTCGTCAAGCATCGCTGGGTAATCCTGGGATCCCTGGGCATCTGCCTGCTCTTGAGCCTGATCGCCACTTTCCTGATGACGCCGATCTATCAGGCCACCGCGACGCTGCAGATCGATCGCGAGGCCGCCAATGTCGTGCAGGTCGAGGGCCTTCAGACCTCCGAGAATGTGGGCGATCCTCAGTTCTATCAGACCCAGTACGAGCTCCTGCAGAGCCGCGCCCTCGCGGAAAGGGCGGTCGCGGCGATCGGTCTGGCCGAGGATCAAAAATTCGTGGTCAAGGCGCCGATGTCGGTGCTCGGGTGGATTCGCGCCGCCATCGGCAGCGTGTTCAGTCCGGCCCAGGCCGGATCGGAGGCGGGCGAAAGCAGCGAAGCGTCGATGGAGAAGGCGCAGAAGGATGCCATCGACGCCCTGCAGAGAGGTCTCTCCGTTTCGCCCATCCGCAATTCGAGGCTGGTCAAGGTCACCTTCAGCCACCCCAATCCCGATGTGGCACTGCGCGTCGCCAACGGCCTGGCGGAGGCGTTCATCGCCTCCAATCTCGAGCGCAAATATGACGCTTCCTCCTATGCCCGCAAATTTCTTGAGGAGCGCTTGCAGCAGCTCAAGGTGAAGCTGGAGGAGTCCGAGGCTCAGCTCGTGGCCTATGCGCAAAAGCAGGGGATCATCAATCTCGACGATCGCCAGAGCCTGAAGGGCAACGACCTGGCGAGCATAAACGCCAAGCTCATGGATGCCCGCAATGAGCGCATTCGCGTCGAGCAGCTCTGGCTCCAGGCCCAGAAGGCGGGCGGGCTGGGGCTGACCCAGATCCTCGGCGATCCGACGATACAGGAGAACCGCAAGCTGCGCTCGCAGCTCGCCGCCGACTATCAGCAGAAGCTCGGACTCTACAAGCCGGCCTTTCCCGCCATGGTCCGCCTGAAGGCGCAGATCCAGGAGCTCGACGACCAGGCCAAGCTGGCCGCTACGGCGATCAAGGCGTCCATAAAGGCGCAGTTCGAGGCCGCGAAGAGCGCCGAGGCGGAGCTTGCCGAGCAGCTCGAATCGACCAAGACCGACGTTCTCGACCAGCGTAGCAGAAGCATCCAGTACAATATCCTGCAGCGTGAGGTCGACACCAACCGTACGCTCTATGACGGGCTTCTGCAGCGCTACAAGGAGATCGGCGTCGCCGGCGGCGTCGGCACCAACAACATTTCCGTGGTCGACCGGGCCGAGCGGCCCAATTTCCCTTCATCGCCGAAGCTGCTCGTCAACATGATGATGGCTCTGGTCGCCGGCGCGGCGCTCGGCGTCGCCAGCGCATTTGGCCTGGAATATATGGACGACACGTTCAAGTCGCCGGAGGATGTCGAGAGCAGCCTGGCCATGCCGGTGGTTGGCGTCATCCCCAAGCCGAAATCGGGCATGTCGGTTTCGGATGCGGCGGGCGATGCGCGCTCGGGCATGTCCGAAGCCTATCGGTCGTTGCGAACCGCGCTGCAATTCGCCAGCGCCGACGGCTTCCCGAGAACGCTTGTCGTGACCAGCTCGCGGCCGTCGGAAGGAAAGAGCACCACCTGCGTGAGCCTGGCGACGACCCTGACCCAGATCGGCATGAAGGTGCTGCTCATCGACGCTGATCTGCGCAATCCGTCGCTGCACAAATATCTCACCCTTTCCAATGAAATGGGCCTGAGCAACTATCTCGCCGGCGCCAAGCTCCCGCAGGACGTGGCGCAGGATACGCGGGTCAATCATCTGACCTTCATCCCGGCGGGACCGCTGCCGCCGAATCCGGCCGAGCTGCTCGCCGGATCCAGATTCACATCTCTCCTGGGCCTCGCGACCGAATCCTTCGACGTCGTAATCGTCGACAGTCCCCCGATCATGGGACTTGCCGACGCGCCCTTGCTGGCGGGCGTGGTGTCGGGGACCTTGCTCGTCGTCGCCGCGAATGAAACGCGCCGCGAGGCGGCGAAGGTTGCCGTGAAGCGTCTGCATTTCGCGCGGGCATCGATCATCGGCGCGGTGCTGAGCAAATTCGACGCCGCCCAGGTCGGCTATGGCTATGGTTATGGCTATGGCGACTATGAATATCAGGGCACGACCGACGCGGACATACCGAAACTAGCGCGTAATTCCACAGAGGGATGATTGTCACGTACGCGGCCAGCCATCGAGATCGCGCTCGACCTCAAGGCCATGCCGTCGCTGGCCAAGGTCGTGCGACGGCGTCCGCTGCCACCGCAGGTCACGCCGCTCATCCGCGTGGCCGCCGGCTCGCAGGAGCAGGCTCAGGCATTTGCCGCCAAATATGGTTTTTCGGAAAATTATGTCCGCGAGGCGTGCATCTTCTTTCTGCACGAGGCGGTTCTCTTCACCGGGGCGGACAGCCTTCGGACCTTGGGCCTGCAGCAGAATGCATCGCCCGACGAGATCCGCGAGCACAAGCGCTGGCTCCTGATGTGGCTGCATCCCGATCGCAACGAGAACCGATGGGAAACCGCGCTGTTTCAGCGGGTGGTGCACTCAGCAAAGGCGGCCGCCGAACCACGCTCGATCGTCTCTCCAGGCTCGCCGGCGCGAAAGCCGCGTGTGCTGGGGCAGCGCCGGAAGATCCGGCTCCGCCGACAGGCCAGGCCGGCCTCCGGTTTGAAGTGGCGCATCCCGAAATCGGTCAAGATCGCGGCCCTTCTGCTCCTGTTCACGGGCCTGCTTCTCGTCCAGGTCACGGTCTTCATGGAATGACGGGCCCGGGGGCATCATGGATCTGAAGCGGCACGGACTTGCTGTCGCCACGGCGGCGATCCTCATCGGGGTGGCGGGCATCGTCCTCAGCTTCGACGCCTCGGATGCCGATATCGCGCGCTCGCCCTCGGGCGATAAGCCGGATCGGCCGGCGGTGCAGGACGCTGCCGCAGCGCAGGCACGGTTCGCGCGCGATCCGCTCGATCGCTACACCGTCTATTCGCTCTATCGCGACACGGGAAGCGATCCGAATGGTGCTGAGCAGGCGCGGCTGCTGGAACTGGCCGCCGCCCGCTCGCTCCGGGACGGCGAAATTCAGTCCGCCATGATCGATCGCTTGATCAAGGCCAATGATTATTCGGCGGCGGCCTATCGTCTCGATGGCCTGATGCGGGCGCGGCCGGGCTTCCGCGCGAAGCTGAATGAGGTTCTGGCCCAGTTCGCGCAAACGGCGCAGAGCCGGCAGGCCTTGATCGATGTCCTGGCGGGAAAGCCGCCCTGGCGCAAGGCATTTCTCAGTTATCTCGCGGGATCGGGACAGGATCTTGCCATGGTCTCGAGCGTCTTCATCGCCCTGCGCTCGACGGAGGAGCCGCCGCAAATGCCCGAACTGCGGCCGCTCTTCGACCGGATGGTTTCGAACGGCGCCGCTGCCGCCGCCTATTCCCTGTGGCTGAGTTTCCTGACTGAAGAGCAGCTCGCGCGTGTCGGTTATGTTTATGACGGTGAGTTCGAGGCGGAACGCACCGAAGCGCCTTTCGACTGGACGATCAAACCGGCGCGGAATGTGAAGGCGAGGACTCTGGTGAGCGCGCAGACGAGCCGGGGCAGGGTGCTCGAAGTATCCTTTGCCAATGCGCAGATCGCCTACGCAAACATCTATCAGTCGCTGTTCATCCCGTCCGGCCGTTACGTGCTGGCGGGCGACTACAAGACGATCAGGCTCGAAACCGAGCGTGGCCTCACCTGGAAGCTCTATTGCACCGGCAACATGTCGCAAGCCATCGCGCAAGCGCCGGCGATGAACGGCACGAGCGATTGGACGAGCTTCGAGGTCCGCTTCGACGTGCCCGAGACCGGCTGTGATTCGCAGGTGCTCAGGCTGGAGCTGATCGCCAAGGCGTATCTCGACCGCAAGGCCTCGGGAACGCTCTGGGCCGACAGCATTGCGGTAAGGCGCGAGGATCAATGAGCATCACGGATCTCCGGCATCGGACCGAAGCCGACGGGGCGGCCTCCTATGGATTGGGCCCGGCTGCGCCTCGTCGCGGGATGGACGCCGAGGCGCGCTCGACGGGAATCGAGCAGTATCTGTGGGTCTGTTGCACGCTGGCGTTTTTCCTGCTCGTGCTGAGCGTCGGAGGAACGCCTCGTTACGGCTCTTATGGCGATGGCCTCCTGGAACTGGTGAGCCTGCCGGTGATCTTCATCGCGACTCTCCGTCTGTCGGGACAGGCTTCGAGTGCCCTCAGGCTGGCGGCCTTTGCGATATGCGGCGCCATCCTGCTGCTGCCGCTGGTCCAGCTCATCCCTCTGCCGCCGGTCATCTGGACGTCTTTCCCCGGTCGGGATTTCGTCGTCGAGACATTCCAGGCGGCCGGTCTCGACGTTCCGTGGATGGCGCTGAGCCTCAGCCCGCCGGCCACGCTTCGCGGCTTTCTCTCGCTCTTTCCGCCGCTGGCCATGTTCCTCGCCACCCTGACCCTGACGCATCAGGAGCGAAGGCTTGCCACGCTGATCATCATTGCCTTCGGCATTGCCAGTGTGGTGCTCGGCCTGGGACAGATCGCTTCCGGCCCGACCAGCTCGCTGCGCATCTACGAGGTCACCAACAATTATTCGGCGGTCGGATTCTTCGCCAACCGCAACCACTATGCCGCCTTGCTCTATTGCGTCATGCCCATGACCGCGGCATGGATGATCCATCTCGTTCAGACACGCGGTGTCGAAAAATGGACGAGCGTGGCGATGACGATCGTCATCTACAGCTCCCTCATACTGGGCCTCGGAATAGCCACGTCGCGTGCCGGTATCGTCCTGGCGATGCTGGCCATCTTCGCCTCCTTGTCGCTGGCCTGGCGCGGGCGGACACAGGAGGCGCGAAGCAGCGGGTCCAAGATGCTGTTCATCGCCGGCGCCGTCGGCATCTTCGCGGTCCTCCAGTTCGGTCTCGCTGGAATTCTGTCGCGTCTGGACAGCGATCCCCTGGAGGAGGGCAGGCTGGCGATCGCCAAGGTCTCGTTGCGCGCGGCGGCATCGGTCTTCCCGGTCGGTTCCGGCTTCGGCAGCTTTGTCCCTTATTACGCGATGTTCGAGACGCCAGGGGACGTCGGGGTGAATTACGTGAATCATGCCCATAATGACTGGCTCGAGCTCTGGCTCGAAGGCGGCGTGCCGGCGCTTCTGGTCATCCTGGCATTTTTGGCCTGGCTCGCGGTCGGCATCGGCCGGACCTGGAGGCAGGGCGGAGGACTCGATTGGCTGCTCGCCCGGGCCGCGTCGATCTCCATCGTCCTGCTGCTCCTCCATTCTGTCGTCGACTATCCCTTGCGCACCACGGCCCTCGCGTCGCTCTTCGCCTTCTGTTGCGCCTTGATCCTGGATCTGCCGAAAGGGACGGCGCGGCGGACACGGCGCGTGCGCGTGCGGCGGCGCGAGGAGCCGAGCCTGTCCGAGGTCGAGCCGGGCCTGGTCGCGGCCGGGCCGGATTGGGAGGCCGTGGCGAATGCCGCACAAGAAGAGCAGGTCCGGCCTTATTCGAGCAAGACGGGGAGATTTCAGTAGCCGATGCACATACTGATCACCGTCAACGCGGCCTGGAATATCTGGAATTTCAGGCGCTCATTGGTGCAAGCGCTGCTGGCCGATGGTCATCGGATCACCGTTCTGGCGCCTGATGACGAAGCCGTTCCGTCGCTTCAGGCCGCCGGCTGCCGGTTCATTCCCTTGGCCATGGATGTGAAAGGGCTCAACCCTGTCGCCGATTTTTCGCTCGTCCGCCGCTTGAGCCGGCATTTCCGCTCGGAGCGCCCGGACGTCATACTGAGCTATACGATCAAGAACAATCTCTTCGGCGCTTTGGCGGCGCGCCGGCTGGGCATTCCTTTCATTCCCAACATAACCGGCCTTGGAACCGCATTTCTTTCCGGCGGTCTGCTGCGCAGCATTGCTGAAGGGCTGTATCGCAAGGCTTTCAGACATCCCGAGATCGTGTTTTTTCAGAACGCCGACGACCGCGACTTCTTCATCGCGCGCAGATTGATCCGGGCCACTCAGGCCGAGCTGATTCCGGGCTCCGGCATCGATCTCCGGCATTTCGACGTGGCTCCGCTCCCCGCCGCGAAAGCCCCGCCGGTCTTCCTCATGATCGCCCGGCTCCTGCGCGACAAGGGGGTTGCGGAATTCGTCGATGCGGCCATCCGCGTGAAGTCTCGTCTGCCGCAGGCGCGCTTTCAGCTGCTGGGCGCGTTGGCGCCCGAGAACCGGGCAGCGATCGACCCGAAGCTGGTCCAAGGCTGGCATGCCGAAGGTGTGATCGAATATCTGGGACAGGTGCCTGATGTCAGGCCCTATATCGCCGCCGCATCCTGTGTTGTCCTGCCGTCCTATCGTGAGGGCGCGCCGCGAACGCTCATCGAAGCCGCGGCCATGGGCCGTCCGATCATCGCGACGGACGTGCCGGGCTGCCGGTCCGTCATCGAGGATGGCGTGACGGGATATCTCTGCGCGGTGCGCAGCGGCGAGAGTCTGGCGCAAGCCTGCCTCAAATTCCTGGGACTGTGCGAGGAGGCGCGCGCGGCCATGGGACGGGAGGGACGCCGGAAAATGGAACAGGAATTCGACCAGGCCATCGTGATCGACGCCTATCGGCGGCTGCTGGCGGGTCACGCATGCTGAATATCAAATCCTAGGATCGACCGCGGATGTTGCGAAAATTCTTTCATGCAAATTATGCCCTGAGCCGCTGGATCGACGGCTTCCTGCCCGACAGGCTGAGGCAGGATGGCAATCAGTATTTCATCAAGGATGTCCTGCCGCGCGCCTTGCGGGCCGATGCCACCGTCTATGATCTGGGCGGTGGATCCAGGCCTTGCGTCGATCGTGAGCTGAAGGACCGGCTTGGCCTGCGGCTGGTCGGGCTGGATGTCAGCGGGGAGGAGCTGGCCGCGGCTCCCGCAGGCGCATACGATCAGACCATCGTCGCCGATCTTTGCACTTTTACCGGAACCGAGGCGGCGGACGCGGTGATCTGCCAGGCTACTCTCGAACATGTGCCCGACACGGTGGGCGCGATCCGGGGACTGGCGACCTGCGCCAGGCCGAATGGCGCGATTTACATCTTCGCGCCATGCCGCAATGCGGCCTTTGCGCGGATAAACCTGATGCTTCCGGAGCGGCTGAAGCAGTTCCTGCTGTTCAACCTGTTTCCGGAAAAGGCTAAAGGCCATGACGGGTTCCGGGCGTATTACGATCACTGCACGCCGGGCCAGATCGAGGCGATCGCCCGGCGCAACGGACTTGAGGTGGAGGAGCGACGCCTGTTCTGGACGAGCTCGTATTTCTACATCCTGACGCCGGCTTATCTCTTATGGCGCATCTGGCAGGGGCTTGCTTATATCGTCATCGGCCAGAACGCGGCCGAGTCGTTCGTCTATGTGCTGCGCAAGACCGGTGCGCCCCCTGCCGACCGGCCGGCGCGATTGGCTGAAAGCGAAGCGTGACATGGCGAATGCCGGACGAGCCCTTGTCCTGCTGCCGAGCGACCTCATGGGAGGCGCGGAGCGAATCCTGCGTTTGCTGGCGGTTCAGGCCGCGAAATCCGGGCGCTTCGCCCAGGTCGACCTCTGCATCCTGTGCTGGGCCAGGACAGGCACCCTCGACGGGCTTGAAACGGAGGCGAATCTAAAGCTGCATTATATTCACGCCAACAGCCTGATCAGCGCTCTCCCGTCCCTTATCGGCGTACTGGGTCGGCACCGCTACAAGCTGGTCCTGAGTTCGAACACCTACGTCAATGCCGTGTGCAGTTTCCTGCGCAAGATCGGGATTCTCAAGGCGGACATCCTCGTCGGCCGTGAATCCACGGTGATCTTCGACAGGGATTTCGGTTGGAAAGGGCGGGCCATTCGCGCCCTCTATCGCCTCTATGGCGGTCAGGATCTCATCGTCTGCCAGACCGAGCGCATGCGCAAGTCGGTGGATGACAATACCGGCGGCCGTCTCAGCGGCAAGCTCAAGGTGATCTTCAATCCGGTGGACGTCGCGACCATCCGTGAATTGGCGCAGGCGCCTTTGCCGGAAGGCATGGCCCATCGTCTGAAGGCCCGGCCGCATATCGTGTGGTGCGGGCGGATGATCGAGATCAAGAATCCGATCCTGGCCATTGATACGCTGGCGAGGCTTCGCGGGCGCTTCGGCCTTGTGATGATCGGCGATGGTCCACTGCTGTCGGCGGTGAAGGCGCACGCCGCGTCATTGTCGCTGGGCGAGGACGTCATTTTCACCGGTGCCCTGGTTAATCCTTATCCCTGCATGGCGGCCGCCGATCTGGGGCTCCTGACGTCGCACAAGGAGGGATTTCCGAATGTCGTGAACGAGATGCTGGCCTGCGGTGTGAAGCGTGTCGTGGTCACCGATTGTGCGGGCGATCTCGACCGTGACCACCGTGTCCATGTCGTGCCGCATGATGCGGAGGCGCTGGCCCGGGCGCTCGGCGCCGATCTGCCGAAGCGGGATCATGATGGCCCGGACGTTCTCCAAACCCCCGAAGCGTTTCTGGACACAATGCTTGCCGGCGCCCACATCCCGCCGGAGGGCGGCCTGCGATGATGACCGGGCTGCTCATCGCGGTAATCGCCTTGACCTTCGTCATTGCCTATAGGGGACATGGTCCCTTCACTTTTGTCATGGCGGGGCTCGGCGTCTTTTTCGTCTACAGCATACCCGCGGTCCTCCAGCTCAAGACCCTGTTTTCCTATGAAAGCAACGATCTGCGCTATCTGGCGCCGGCGGGGCTGGAGGCCGGCTTCGTCATGTTCACGGCCTGGGCCGCCGTCGCGGCCACATTGCTGGTCGCCGTGGCGCGGAAGGCCAGGCGCGCGCCGCCCGTCGTCCTTCCGGGACAGCGAAGCGGGCCATATGCGAATAACGCCTCCGTGACGAGGTCGCGGAATTGGCCTTCGCGGGATGTCCCTGCAGCGGCGCGGCCGATGCCGGCGACCAACCTTCTCGTCGCCAGGAGAGAGCGGGCCAGAATGCACCGTTTCGCGGTCGCCTCGCTGATCCTAGGCCTCTGCGGATATGCTTATCTGTCGGCGACCTCCGGACTGTTGTTCTTCCTCGATCAGCGCGAGCTGCAGAGCGACGGACTTCTGACGCTCTTATGGAAATGGACCGTGCCGCTCGGTATCGTCGCCGCAACATTCTCAGGCAGCACCAAGACCCAGATCGGCCTCTTCATGCTGCTGGCAGTGTTGTTCCTGCGCGGCGACCGGACCATGCTGGGCATTACCATCGTGTCCTTCGCCATCGTGTGGTCCTACGGCCGCAAGGACATCTGGACATTGTTCCGTCCGACATTCATCGTCGCGGGCCTTGTCCTGGTTTCGTTGATCCTTTTCGGAAAGCCCGTCTATCTGAGCGCCAAGGCGGGCGACCTGTCCATCCTGACGGACGCGCTGTTGCCGGAAAACATGGCGACCGTCATCCTCGGCTTCGAGCCTTTCGTCACCTATAATCACATCGACTTCGCCATGGAGGCGAATCTATCTTTCGCGCCCGCCGAATTCGTCATGAGCCTCCTGGGGCAGTTTCTGGTCGCGCCGTCGTTCTTCGGCATCGAAACCAACCTGTACAATCTGCGCATTACGGAGATGCTGCCCTTTACCGTGACCTATGGTGTCGCGGGCAATTACTGGGCGCATGCCTGGAGCGTCGGCGGATTTCCCATGGTGGCGGGCTTTGCGGTTCTCTACGCGTCGTCGCTTGTCCTTTGTGACCGATATTACGAGCGGTTGTCCGGCGCGCCGAAGGTGTTCGTGGCCGTGACCGGCTCGGTCATCGCGGTCTATACCTACAGGAATGGCCTAGACAACATGTTCTCCTTCTTCCGGCAGATTCTGATCATGGTGGTCGTCACTTCCGTGCTCGCCAGGCTGCTCGTCGTCTTCATCCAGAAACCCTTGCGACAGGCCAGCTGATGCCGCCGAGCGAAATCATCCTGAGCATTTGCATTCCGACCTACAATCGGCGCGAACGCGTGGCGGCACTGGTCCGTCACCTTCTCGCCATGCCGGGGGCGTTCGAGATATGCGTCCATGTCGACGGCTCGACCGATGGCACGATCGAAGAACTCGCGACCATCTCCGATACGCGGCTGGTGGCGTCGAACGGCCCCAATGGCGGACGTGCCAATGCCATGCTCAGTGCCTGCCGGCAGGCGCGCGGCCGCTTTATTCTGATATTCGACGATGATGACACGCTGAGCCATGAGGGACTCCAGGCCGTTCTTGACGACTGCGCGCATCCGCTTCCCGACCGGGCCGTCGGCTATATCTATCACCTCGTCGGCGAGCGTGGGGATCGGATTGGTGACCCATTCCCGATGATCGCGCAGTCGAATTTCCTCGCTCTGCGCGCCGACCATGGCGTGCGCGGCGACAAGAAGGAGCTTGTGCTGGCCGATGCGCTCAAGGCTGTCATTTATGACGGCAGGGGAAGGTTCCGGCGCGTGCCGACCTCGCTGATCTGGTCGCGGCTGGCCCTTCGTTACGATGTGATCTGCCGTGACGTGGCGATCGGCCGCAAACTATACCTGGCCGGCGGGATGACGAATAATATAAACAAGCTTAAAGCGCGTGACGCCTATCCCATGGCGCTGCTTTATGCGACTCATGTGAACGGCTTCGTCCGTGGGCGGTACCGGTCACCACGCTTTCTGGCGAAAGCCATTGCGGGAGTCGCGATCTATGGGGCCAGAGCCGCTTACGGAGCGCTTCGCCATGCTCATCCCGGGCGTTCTGCTTAGCTGCATGAAACGATGAGGAAGATTCTCGACAGGTTGGCACCTTCGGGTTGGCTGCGTCAGCAACTGGTGAGGCTGATTTCCGACTCGGCGATCGTATCTCTGGGCGGCGGCATCGCCGCTGTTTTCGGCCTGATCGCCTTCGCGATATCTGCCCGCATCGTTTCTCCCGCGGAGCTGGGCGCGATGCTGCTGGCGCAATCGGCCATGTTTCTCGTCGGCCGAATATTCGGGCTGCAGGGCTGGAACGCGTTTACGCGCTTCGGCAGCGAGCACATTGCAAAAAAGGAGGATCGAGAGTTTCGGGCGGCTTTGGGCCGCTCGCTCGTCGTGGATGTGATCGGCATAGCTATGGCCGTCACGGCCAGCCTTCTGACCATCTATGTCAACGGATTTTACGGGCTGGTTGAGGCGCCACCCTGGCTGCTGCTGCTTTTTGCCGGCGTGAATCTGGCGAAGTTCGGCGGAACGGCGGCCTCCGTTCTCCGCATATACTCAATAACGGGTCCGCTCGCCTGGCCTCCGGTCTATTTGAGCATAGTGAAGGCGGCAGCACTCCTGGTCGTGCTTTATCTGGGCGGAGACCTGTTCTGGGTCGCGCTGATCTGGGCAGCGCACCAGTTTCTGATGAGCGCCTGGCCGGCCATAAGGTGCGTTCGGGAATTGTCGGCGCGCCGGCTCTTGCCGATATTCGCGCCGTGGGACCCCGGCCGATTCCGGCGTTCGTTCCGGTTTGCGGTCGCCACGCATCTTGCGTCCTTGTCCAGCTCCTTGCAGGAATTCGACACGGTCGTCATTGGATACCTCATGAACAGTGAGGGTGTCGCGATATACAGATTGGCCAAGGACACGACGCTGAAGCTGATCAGGCTGCTCGCGGTGCTGACGCAGCTGGCCTATCCGGTTTTCGCACAGCTGCGTTTCGCCGGGGACGGCATGTTGCGCCGCTTCGGCCTGAGATTTCTCCTGTTTTCCTTTGCGATCGGAGCCGTCCTGGCCTCTGCGGTAGCCATCGGAATGGTCGGCCTCATCCCGATCGCATTTCCTCCCGAATACGCGGCGGCCCTGCTGCCTGCCGTCATATTCTGCGCCGCACTTCCCTTCGAAATAGTCGTGAGGACGGGGATGCCCTTGCTCTATTCGGCAGACCGCACCGCCCTGGCTTTGGCGATCAGTGGCTTGGCCGGTCTGGTCTATTTGGCCCTGATCGCCCTCGCATCCACCACCGGCCATATTACGCTGGTGGCACTTGCCTATCTCTGTTGCAGCGTCGCCGTCGCCCTTTGCCTCTGTATCATCGTGTGGCGAATGAAGGACCCGGGTCGAGCTGTCGCAGAGGCAAGCACGTCGGATCAGGAGTGAACGAAATCGCCGGTCGAGAGCTCGCCCGATGCTCTATTCGCGGCCAAACACGTAGAGGCGCGTATGAAAGCTCGCCGGCGCCAGAAGGCGATTCAAGCCTGCTCTCGTCAGTCGCGCGGCTTTTGATTTCCTGTCATATAACGACTGAAGCAACGGGCGGAGCGGTCCTGCCTCATCCTTCAGCCCTTTGAACCCGCCGCGGGACATTCCCGTGATATATTTCCATCCAGCCTCGGCAAACGCCGCCCGCACCACTTCGGGACTCATGACAAATTGATAGAAGTTGGTGAAATTCCCGTCGAACTGGGGATAGGTGCCCAATGTGATCTTCAGACGACGCAGCGGCGAGATCGACGGAATGGTGACAAATGCCAGCCCGCCCGGCTTGAGCACCCGCGCCATCTCATCGAGTATATCGCGATAGCCTTCGATGAAGTGTTCAACGACTCCCAGGGACCAGACGCCATCAAAACAGCCGTCCGGAAATGGAAGTTGCCGTACATCGGCGCGCTGGACGTTGAGTTCGGGCGCCAGTCTATTGATGACCTCGACGGTCCGCGGGGCATAATCGATGCCAAAGGCGTTGAAGCCCGCCTCCTTCAGGCCCCAGACCGTATTTGCAATGCCGCAGCCCGCATCGAGAACATGTGAGCCCTTCGAAAGCAGCTTCGCTGTCCAATGGACAACGAAGGGATCGGCGCGTTTGATCGCATTTTCATCAATATTCTCGGCCCATTGTCTGTCCCAGAAATCCTCATCGGCCGGTCGTCCGATATAGACGAGTCGATCGTGAGGCTTGTCAAAGTAGACTTTCGCATGATCTCTGTTCATCGCTCCCTCATCCTGTGCGTCGAATGTCAATATTCCACTACGGCCAATGAAAGGCACATGCCAATCAATGTCGTGCCAAGTCCCGTTGCCGTCGTCTCGAAATAGACCACGTCGCCGATTTCCAAGGCTGCTCCCGCATCGAGCCCGCAATCGATTTGCTCAAAAGCGCGCCAGCCGGAAGTTGTGGTGAAGGTGGATAGCGTGACCGCGGAGCGTTCTCTCCGACGCTTCAGTTGCACGGTCCGAAAATTCTCCATGTCGGCCGGCACATTTTCGGCGATGACCAAGGTCGCCCGGGCGATGGTGCAGCGCCGTCGGGCGATATAGAGCACACGAACGGTGCTGCCCGTCCTTTCCAGATCAGGCAGGGGGCAGTGGACATTCTCGCCATGGATGAATCGGTGGGCATCGCCCTCGAGCGTGAGCGTGCCGCGCAATTGATTGCGCTTGCCCCAGAGGATTGTATAGGGCTCCGGCATCCACTCCCAGACGCAGGTTCCATCGGCTATTGCCGCGGTCGGTGCTGCCGGTCCGCCGGCGCCCGCTGAGATGCCGCCTGTGCGGCAGCGATAATATCTTCCGCCGTTGCTGACGACCTTGTTCTGCACATAGGCCGTGCCGGCGGCCCACTTGTCGATGCGATCGGATTTGCCGCTGATCACCATATTCCCGGGAATGTCGAGTCCGTCGATTTCGACATGGGCGCCGCGCGCCTCGAGACCGGTGATGTGAACATCGGGTTCGCCATTAGCCAGGGTCTGAAGATCGCAGCCGCGCAGATGGTCGATGACGATCCGGCGCGGCTTGTTGGCGCGCAGGATGCCCCGCTGGCTGCTCCTGACCGTTCCATATTTCAGGACGACGTCGAGATCCGACCAGGCGATCTGATCGTCGTCGGAGGTGGCCGAGAACATGTAAAGTGCCGCGGCCGACGCCGGTACGATGACCTTCCCCATATAGAAATTGTCGAGAGTGAGGTTCGATGCCTCATTCACCGCGAAATACGATGTGTCCTCGAACATGAAGTTGTTGAAGATGATGTCATGTTCGCATCTTGTGCCGGGATGAGGGCTGTTCCACTGTGTGCCGATCGCGATCACCGGATTCCTGGCGTTGCCGATCTGCTCGCCGACGATATTGCTGACGACGACGCGCTGCGACGGCGTGACGGTGGAAGGATTCTGCTGCACGTAGCGCCACATGGCCGTTCCGTCCGCGATGGCGTAGCCCGTGCCGGTCGGACCGCCGGACTGTGCGGAAATGCCGCCCGTGGTGACGACATACTCCTTGCCGCCATTGGTCGACCTTTCGCCGATTGCGTAACGGGTTTTGGCCGCCCAGGCGGGCACCACATATTGCGCGAAGGTGGGCGGCGTCGTGTTCTTATGATTGATATTGATGAACTGGCCGGTGAGCTTCACCGCCATATTGGCGAACACGCCGTTTACGACGGAGTTCGCATCGAGCGCCTGCGACTTGCGGTTGACGCTCTCGAAGACCATGGCGTCGTGGACGACCTGCCAGTTGATGCCGTCGAGGTCGATCGCCTCGGAGTAATCACTGTAGATTCCACCGACCTCCACCAGATTCCGGTTGTATCGCCGGTTGCCGCCGCTCGTCACCTTCTGGTGGCGATGGCCGATGATCTGGACGTTGTGGTTGTTGTGGAGGTACGGCCCGGAGCCGCGCCGTGCGCCGCTGGAATGGCAGATGGTCGAGAGGAATTTCAGCCCGTCTATGCCCATGAGATAGGGGGCGCGCTGATTCGAGTTGATCTTGTCGTCGTCATTATTGGTGTCGAAGGCGAGGCCCAGAAAGCCGATATCGACCAGCGTGCCGACATCGACATTTTTGGACGTCGCCATGACAGGCTGTATGTCATTGGCGTCCGGATGCGGCCGTCCCTTAGCGCGCAGGGTCGCCGCAAAGCCGTCGAAGATGACGTGCGACTTGTTCAGCTCTATCGACGAATAGGTGCCCCGGCGGGTATTGGCGAAGAAATAGGACGAGATGTCCCGTGCTCGCGCCATGTAGTCCGCCGGCGGGAATATCACCTTGGCGGGCGCGCTTATTTCATCGAGAACCGACTGGATTTCGGGTCCGAGATCGGCGTCATGCGCGAGAAGCCGATGACGGAAATCGGATTTGATGGCGCCTGCGGAATTCTCAGGGCGCTCCGTCCGAGCCGCGTGGCTGCTTCTATCGGAAGTTAGCGCCTGTATGCCGGCCCATGCGGCCAATACGCTATGCGACGCAAAGAGACGCCGGCTCAGATGTCGAAACGTCAAATTAACCTCCGCTATCTGACGATCGCAGGGCGCATCGCCGAAATGCGCAGAGGACTTATGTGCGATGTATCGCGATGAGGCGATACGAAACCGCGGACAAATCTATCACGGCATGTTTGGCCTCGCAATTGATCGGGGGTCAGTCGCCTTGCCTGGTCACATAAGGTTTGCCGGCCTCGCCCCAGAACACCGCAAGCATGGCGAAGCCCCCGAGAATGGCGAAGCCCGATATCAGCGGCAGCACCGATCCGTCATAGGACTGGCCGACGAGCGTCGCGAGCGGCAGCGAGATCAGGGTGGCGAGCGATCCGACCACCGAGGCGCCGATTCCGGCCACATGCCCCAGTGGTTCCATGGCGGCCGCATAGAGATTGCCGAACAGCATGCCGACGCAGGAGAAGGTCGTGGCGAGATAGAGCATCAGCGCCCAGAGCGGCGGATGGCCGTCGAAGCCAAACGCGATGAGAGCGAAGGCGGCGGATACGGCGATCATGACCGTCAGCGCGATCTTGCAGATGCGCAGCATGCCGAGCCGGAGGACGAGCTTGCCGTTGAGGAAGGAGGCGAGGCCGAGCGAAGCGGCAAGCGTCGCGAAGAATGCCGGGAAGAGGGCGCCGAGGCCGTATTGGACCTGGAATATCTGCTGCGCGGTCGAGAGATAGCCGATGAAGGCCCCGATGATGAAGCCTTGCGCCAGGATGTAGCCGAGCGTGACGCGGGTGGTGCAGATCTTCAGCGCCGTCCAGAATATCCGGCTGATCGAGAACGGATGCCAGTCGGCTTCCTTCAGCGTTTCCGGCTGGCGCAGCGCGAACCAGACTGAGGTCAGGATGCCGAGCCCCAGATAGCAGGCGAAGATTCCGCGCCAGTCGAAGAGGAAAAGCACCGCCTGGCCCATGGCCGGCGCGATCATCGGAACGAGAATGAAGACCATCACGATGAAGGACATGATGCGCGCCATGGCGCGGCCCTCATACTGGTCGCGTACGATCGCCGTGCTCAGCACATAGGGTATGGAGGCGCCGATGCCTTGCAGCACGCGGGCCCCGAGCAGCATGGGAAAGCTGACCGCGAGCATGGCGCAGAGCGATCCCGCCAGATAGATCGCAAGCCCGATATAGGCGATGCGCTTGCGGCCGAAGCTGTCGGACAAGGGCCCTGCGAAGAGCTGGCCGATCGCGAAGCCGAAGAACACCGTGGAGACGACGAGCTGGGTGTCGTTTTCCCGCGCCACGGCGAATTCCCGGCCGATATCCTGCAAGGCGGGCAGCATCGCGTCGATGGACAACGCATCGAGGGCCGACAGCATGGCCATGAGCGCAACGAACTCGCGCATCCCGATGGAGTGTTTTTGTCTTTCTTCGATCACGACGAGAGCTTTCGGGGGAGGGAATCAGGCCATCATGGCTGTAGTGGCGCCGACCCTACAAACTGGCAGGCCGCGACGGCAAGCCCCGCCGCGGGCGACCGGGGGCTTGTCGACCGCCGGGCCGATGGGGGATGATGGCGCATGAACGGCATTCAGCGCCAGGCGGAACTCGTCGCCGCCTATAAGGAACTGCTTCGGGGCTATCTGGAGAAGCGCCCTTCGGGGCTGCGCAAGCGCATTTCCGACGCCATCGGGACCAACCGCAGCTTCGTGTCCCAAATCACCAACCCGAAATATTCGGTGCCCCTCCCGTCACATTATGTCCATCAGCTCATCGCGGTCTGCCACCTGTCGCCGGCCGAGCGCGGCGAATTCCTCGCCGCCTATCTCGCCGCGCATCCGGGACAGGCCGAGCTTCTCGACAACAGCGCGGTGGTCGATTCGATCACGATCGATCTCTCGGCGGTGAAGGATGAGGCGCAGCGGAACCTGATCAAGCAGACGCTGAAGGGAACCGCGGAGAGCCTCATCGCCCTGGCATTGGGAAGACCGAAGGATTGAATTCAGATGGACGCCTGTCCGCCATCCACGACGAGCGTCGTGCCGATGCAGTAGCTCGCTTCATCGGAGGCGAGCCACAGAATGGCGGACGCGCATTCCTCCGCGCTGCCGGGGCGGCCGAGCGGGATCTGGTTGCTCCAATAAGCGAGCTCCTTGGTGTCCGTCATGACCGGCGCGTTCATCGGCGTGTCGATGAAGCCGGGGATGACCATGTTCACCCTGATGCCGAGCCGCGCATAGTCGATGGCCATGACCTTCATCATCGCCAGCACGCCGCCTTTGCTGGCGCTGTAGGCGGGCTCGTTGGTCGCCATGCCGAGATAGGCGCAATTGGAGCCGAGGCAGACGATGGCGCCGCCGCCCGCCTTGAGCAGATGCCGCGCGCCATGCTTGCAGGCGAGGAACTGGCCGGTGAGGTTGGTGGTGATGAGCTTGTCCCAGATCGAGCGTTCGAGACGGTCGACGCGGTCGTCCTGGCCCAGAAGCTCGATGCCGGCATTGGAGACGATGATGTCGAGCCCGCCCCAGGCCTTCGCCGCCTCGTCCATCGCGGCCCCGATCTCGCTTTCGACCGATCCGTCGGCCGGGAGGACGAGCGCTTCGCCGCCCTGGCTGCGGATCTCGCGGGCCACTTCCTCGAGGGGCTCGCGCCGCCTCGCGATGAGCCCGACGCGGGCTCCTTCGGCGGCGAGCCGCAGGGCCGTGGCGCGCCCGATGCCGGCGCTGGCGCCGGTGACGGCGGCGCGGCGCCCTTTGAAACGGTCGGCAATGATCTTCATGGATGGTGTTCCTTATTTCTGCCCGGCGGCGCGCTTCGCCTTGACGCTCTTGGCGAGATCGGAGGGAAAGAGCGGATGCGGCACATCGAAGGAGAAGTGCCGGAAGACCTCGTCGCCGATGACTTTCCAGACCAGCGGCGTGCCGCGCGGGATGAGGTAGATGCAGGGCGCCTCGACCAGCACGGTGCGATTCTCCTTGAGCGATGGCGGCTGATGATAGGTGATCTCGGCCTTGCCCGAGGTCACGAAATCGATCTGATCCACCCAGGTCGTCCACTTATATTCATGCCCCGGGAAGAAGTCCTCATAAACGACCTGGCAGCAGGGCTCCTCGATGCCGACGCCCACCATGCGATGCAGGCCGCCGCCCAGGAATTCGATGGGCTTGGGCGCGACCGAATCGAGATCGTCGGGCTCGACCTTGTAATAGGCGAATTTCGAATAGTTGATCGGATACATCGTCTTCCTCCTAGATGTTGGCGTGAGTTTCGAGATCGGGCAGGACATGGCACCAGGCCGCGTGGCCTTGCGCGAAAGCCGCGGCCGGCGGATCGCTCACGCGGCAGCGCGCTTCGGCATAGCGGCAGCGCGTGTTGAACCGGCAGCCTTCGGGGATCGCATAGGCCGAGGGGATTTCACCGGTGAGCGCCGGCGCTTTCGATCGTCCGGCCTCGATATGCGGATGCGCCTTGAGGAGCGCCGCCGTGTAAGGATGGCGCGGACGGGCGAACACATCGGCCGTGGCGCCAGTCTCGACGATGCGGCCGAGATACATGACGGCCACGCGGTCGGCCAGATGGGCGATGACCGAGAGCTGATGCGAGATGAAGATCATGCTCAGGGAAAGATCGCGCATGAGCTCGCCGAACAGATTGAGGATCTGCGCCTGGACCGAGGCGTCGAGCGCGCTCACTGCCTCATCGGCGATGATCACCCTGGGCTTGAGGGCCAGGGCGCGGGCGATGGCGACCCGCTGGCGCTGCCCGCCGGAAAGGGCGCGCGGCGTCAGCTCGGCCGCCGACCGGGGCAGGCCGACGCGGTCGAGCAGCTCAAAAGCGAGCGCCCGGGCGCCGTCCTTGGCGATGAGCCCATGCACGAGCGCCGGCTCGGCGATGGCGCAGCCGATGCTCATGCGCGGATTGAGCGCGCCATAGGGATCCTGATAGATCATCTGCAGATCCTTGCGGATTCCCTTCAACGCCGCGCCGCGCGCCTGCCACACATCCTGGCCGCCGAAGGTGATTTCGCCCTGATCCGGTCTTTCGAGGCGGGTAATGCAGCGCGCGATGGTCGATTTGCCGCTGCCCGATTCACCGACGATCCCCAGCACCTCGTTGCGCCCGAGCGTGAGCGAGACATCGTCGAGCGCGGTCAAACGTCGTGCTGGCTTGCCGCGCAGCAGCCGCGCCAGCGACGGCCGGCCGCCGAAGCTCTTATGCAGGCCGGTGACGCTCAGAAGAGGAGTTTCGATCATCGGCCCTCACATCACGATGGGGCAGGCCGACCCGTGGTCCGGCGGCCTGCGGTCGAGAGTTACCGGTGTCGTCGCGCATTCGGCGAGCGCCGACGGGCAGCGCTGCCGGAACGGGCAGCCTTCGGGCAATTCGCCCGGCGTCGGCGGCGCGCCGGCGATGGTCTGCAAGGGCCGCCTCTGGCCTCCCACCTCGATCCGTGGGATCGCCGCGAGGAGGCCCCTCGTATAGGGATGGCGCGGCGTCCTGAGCACGTCGGCCGCCGGCCCCCATTCGACGATGTGTCCGGCATACATGACGGCGATGAAATCGCAATTCTGCGCCACCACGCCGACATCATGCGAGACCAGGATCATCGCCATGCGGTTGCGCTCCTTGAGCCGCGCCAGCAGGGTCAGGATCTGGTCCTGGATGGTGACGTCGAGCGCCGTCGTCGGCTCATCGGCGAGCAGCAGGTCGGGCTCGGTCGCGATCGCCATGGCGATCATCACCCGCTGGCGCATGCCGCCCGAAAGCTGATGCGGATGGAGCCGCAGGCGCTCCTCCGGCGCCGGGATCCCGACCTGGTCGAGGAGATCGCGCGCCATCTCCCGCGCCGCCTTGCCGTCGAGCGAGAGCTTGAGACGCAGAGTCTCGGTCACCTGGTCGCCGATGGTGAACACCGGATTGAGGCAGGAGGCCGGATCCTGGAAGATCATGGCGATGTCCTTGCCGCGGATGCGCTTGATCTCGCCGCGGCTCAGGCTGCGCCAGTCACGACCTTTCCAGGTGACGCTGCCGCCGACGATCTCGCCCGGATGCGGGACGAGCCCGAGCAGGGCCCGCAAGGTGATGCTCTTGCCGCAGCCCGACTCGCCCAGAAGCCCGATGCTTTGTCCGGCATGGACCTCGAGCGACACGCGGTTGGTCGCGAGAAAGGCGCCATGCCGGTTGACCAGCCCGACCGAGAGATCGCGCGCCGCGAGCAGGGGAGAGGGGGAGGATGTCGCCTGCATCAGCGTCCGCTTTCATCCAGCCGGTCGGCGAGCCCGTCGCCGATCAGGCTGAAGCCGACGCCGGCCAGCACGATGACGAGCCCGGGCAAGGTGGAAATCCACCAGGCATTGAAGAGGTTCTTCTGGCCTTGAGCGATCATTTCCCCCCATTCGGGCGTCGGCGGCGCCACGCCGAGGCCCAGATAGGAGAGGGCGGCGAGGGTGAGAATATTGAGGACGATATCCGACATCGAATAGACGAGATTGGCGCGCAGCAGATTGGGCAGCGCATGCACGAAGACGACGCGCGGCGTGCTGTAGCCCAGCGTCTCGGCATTGAGGATGAATTCGCGCCGGCGGATGGCCAGCATCTCGCCGCGCGTCAGCCGCGCATAGAGCGCCCAGCTCACCGCGATCACGCCGATATAGGCGCCGGCCAGTCCCGGTCCGACGATGGCGGCGATGGTGAGGATCAGGATGATGAAGGGGAAGGAGATCACCAGATCGACGACGCGCATGATGATCGTGTCGACCAGCCCGCCGAAATAGCCGGAGATTGCGCCGACGCTGAGGCCGATGACCAGCGAGACATAAGTGACGACGATGCCGAAGACGAGATCGACGCGGCCGGCATAGAGGACACGGGCGAAGATGTCGCGGCCGAGATCGTCGGTGCCGAACGGGAAGGCGAGCGACGGCGGCTGCACGGCGTTCATGAGATCGGTCGCCGTCGGATCCCGGAGGCCGAGATAGGGGGCGGCGATGCTCAGGCCGGCGATGAGCGTGACGATCGCGAGCCCCGTATAGAGCGAGATCGTGGCCCAACGGCGGTCGAGCCGCGCACGCCGCGTGAGCCTGAACCAGGCGGCGTCTTCTATGCCGGGCGGTGGCGGCCTCATTGCCGGATCCTCGGATCGATGAGCGCATAGGAGAGATCGACCAGGAAATTGGCGGCGACCACGACGACGCCGAAGACGAGCGTCAGGGCGACGATCACCGGATAGTCGCGCTGGACGATGGCCGCGACCATCAGCGAGCCGAGCCCCGGTATGGAGAACACATTCTCGACGATGACGGCGCCCGAGATGAGAAAGCCGACATTGATGCCGAGAATGGTGAGCATGGCGATGAGCGAATTGCGCAGCACATGCTTGAAGAGAATGCGCGCCTCGCCGAAGCCCCTGGCGCGGGCCGCCTCGACGAATTCGGCGCCGAGCGTCTGGATGAGGCTGGCGCGCAGGCTGCGCAGCAGGATGGGCGTGAGATAGAGGCCGATGCTGACCGCGGGCAGCGTCAGGCTGGCCAGATACGCTTGCGGGGTGTCACCCAGGCCCGAAGTGGGAAAGAATTTGAGCCGGATGCTGAACAGCAGCACCAGGAGGAGGGCCGTCCAGAAGGACGGCATGCAGAAGGCAAGCGTTGTCAGCGCCCGCACGAGGTGATCGGGGAGAAGGTTGCGCCTTATGGCGGAAAGAAGCGCGAGCGGCACCGCGATGATCAGCGAGATCAGCACGGCATAGGCGACCAGCGCCAGGCTGTGCACGGCGCGCGCCGCCACGATGGGGCCGATGGCGGCGCGCTGGAACAGGGAATCGCCGAAATCGAGCCGCAGCGCATTGCCGAGAAAGTCGAGATATTGCGTGATGAGCGGCTTGTCGAGGCCGAGCTGCTGGCGCAGCACCTCGACCGCGTCATCGGTGGCGCGCGAGCCCAGCATCACGCGCGCCGGATCGCCCGGAACCAGATGGATCACCGAGAAGGAAGCGACCGTGATGATGAGGAGGACGGGGATGGCTTGCGCCAGCCGCCGTCCCGCAAAGGCAATAAGCGACAAGATGAGCGTCTCCGGCGTGGATCAGGGCGCCAGCCACACGTCTTCGAGATTCCACCATTTGACCGGCAGGGTCTTGAAGCCCTTCACCTTGTCAGAAACGGCGGTGCGCGCCTTGATGAAGAACAGGGGCACGGCGGGGTATTCCGCCATCGCCAGGCGCTGCAATTTGTGGAAGGCGGCCTTGCGCTTCTCCTCGTCGATGGTGCCGTCGGCCTCCTTGACCAGCGCGATGGCCTCCTTGTTGTCCCAGCCGGTCCAGAAGGACTGGATCCCGCCGGTATAGTCGAAGAAGACGACAGCGAGATTGTCGTCGGAAAGCGCATCGCTCGACAGGCCGGCGCCGGTGAAGGTGAAGCAGTTTTCATCGCCGCTGCCCCAGCGCGTCCAGATCGTGCCGGTGTCGACCGCCTGGATTTCCATGGTGACGCCGATCTTCGCCCATTCGGACTGCAGGATCTGCGCCTGCTGCAATTCGAACTGATCGCCCGCCACGATGAGGCAGGAGAAGGCGAAGCCTTGCGGGCTCTTCGACTTGGCCAGGGCCTCCTTCGCCTTGGCGAGGTCATAGGGATAGGCCGGAACCGACGGGTCCCAGTATTTGACCCTGGCGATGACGTGGTTGGCGACGTCGCCCGCGCCATGCATCAGGGTCTTGAGCATCGCTTCCTTGGGCGTGGCGTAATTCAGCGCCTGGATGACCTGCGGGTCATTGAACGGCGCCTTGCGGCTGTTGAACCAGACGGCATCCCACGCCATGACATTCTCGATCCGGACATCGGCATGAGCAAGCGCCGCGACGCGCTCGATCTGCGCATAGGGAACCTCGGTCGCGATCTGCGCTTCGTTCGATTCGACCTTGAGCATGCGGGTGTTTTCATCGGGCACGTAGTCGATGACGATCTGGTCGAGATAGGGCTGGCCGTTCTTCCAGTAATGCGGGTTGCGCTCGAGCACCAGGCGCTGGCCGCGCACCCATTCCTTGACCATGAACGGGCCCGAGCCGACCGGCTTCTCGCTGAAGGCCTTGTCGCCCATCTTCTCGTAGACGGCCTTGGGGATGATCGAGGGAATGAAGGTCGAGAGATAATCGAGGAAAGCGCCCTGCGGCGCCTTGAGCGTGACGATGAAGGAAGAGGGGCTCGCGCATTCGGTCTTGGCGATGGCGGCGCCGAAGCCGCCATAGCTGGTATTGACCTTGGGATCGGCGAAACGGTCGATCGAGAATTTCACGTCGTCGCAGGTGAGCGGATCGCCATTGGAGAATTTCACGCCCTCGCGCAGCGCGAAGGTCCAGGTCTTCGCATCGTCCGACACGGTCCAGCTTGTGGCGAGGGCTGGCTGCGGCAGCGCGGCGTCGGTGGTTTCGACCAGCGTGTCGAAAACCTGCACGATCATGAAGATCGAGCCATTGTCGCCGGCGCCGATGGGATTGAGCGTCAAGGGCTCGCTGTCGCGCGCCATGGTGAGCGTGCCGCCTTTCCGCGGCGCGCCGTCTTCGCCATGGGCGAATGCCGGAAAGAAGAGAGTGCTCGCTGCGAGCGCCAGTAATCCGCCAAGCCGTGCGGTCATTTCAGCCTCCCTGCTGTTTGTTCTTGTAGTATGTACCGATAATCGGTACAAAGTCAAATTAGATGACAAAACTCTCATCTGTCAACGTATCAATCACAAAATTCCGTGAATGAAGTTGGATGGGCGATAATTGCCCTCAAAGCATGACAATGTTCTCAACAGGACCGGCGACCCATGAAATGTGATGTCTTCCAGATCGATGCCTTTGCCACCCATGTCTTCGCGGGCAACCCGGCTCTCGTATGCTGCCTCGACGATTGGCCGGAGGACGGGCTGCTGCGGGCGATCACGGCTGAGCACACCGGCGCCGTCATCGCCTTCCTGGTCGATCGCGGCTCTCATTTCGAAATCCGCTATTTCATGTCGATCGGCGAATTGAGCCTCGTGGGGCATGCCTCGCTCGCCGCGGCCCATGTGGTCTTGCGCATCCTGAGGCCCGGTCTCACGCAGGCGGTACTGCAACGCCGGAGCGGCGCGCTCAAAGTGGCGAGCCTCGGCGACGATCTGCTCGCCATCACACTGCCCGCTCTGCCGGCCGCGCGTTGCGAGGCGCCGCCGGCGCTCGCCACCGCTCTCGGCGTCCCTTTGCGCGAAGTGCGCGTCAATCAGAATCAGTATTTCGCCATTCTCGACAGCGAGGAGACAGTGGCGGGCCTGGCGCCCGATATGGCCGAGCTGATGAAGCTCGACCGCGATGGCGTCATCGTCACCGCGCCCGGAAGGGCGAGTGAGTTCGTCTCGCGGGCTTTCGCGCCGAAGGAGGGGCTGCCGGAAGATCCGGTCTGCGGCTCGGCGCATCTGGCGCTGGTGCCCTATTGGTCGCAGCGCCTCGGCCGGAGCGAGCATGTGGCGCTGCAGCTCTCACCGCGCGGCGGCGAATTGCATTGCGCCTTGCAGGGTGATGAGGTGCGGCTCGCCGGCCGCTGCGCCCTTTATATGCAGGGCACGATTCATTTCTGATTTTTTCTGTCATCCCGGCGCGATCGCGTGTCCGAATATTCCCCCTTCTCCCGCTTGCGGGAGAAGGTGCCCGATAGGGCGGATGAGGGTGTCGGTTCAGCGCGACAGTTTCTCAGGAGGACAAAATAACAAGATCCTTCAATTCTCAGCGGACTACGCGACGGTTGAGGGAGCACCCTCATCCGGCCTTCGGCCGCCTTCTCCCGCAAGCGGGAGAAGGGGAGTGCTGGGGACGCTTGCTGAGCTCAAACAATCGGCAGCGCCGCCGCGTGATCGGCATGCACCAGTTCAGTGAGGATGGTGAGCGCCTGCTTGACGCGGGCCTCGCTCGCTTCGCTGCACAGGCACAGGCGCACGCCGCCGGGATCCTGGCCCGGCACGACCGAGAACGCGTCGCCGGGCGTCACGGCGACGCCGCGCGCCAAGGCGTCAGCGACGAAGACGGCGCTCCTCATATCGGCCGGCAGCTTCAGCCAGTAATGCAGCGAGGCCGGCGCCGGGCGGGCGAGGCCCAGGATCGACGCGGCGATCTCCTGGCGGTGGCGCGCCGCCTTGGTCTGGAATTCGATCGCCTCGCGGCCGGCGCCGCTGTTGATCAGATGCGTCGTCAGCTCGAGCAGCAGGGGCGACACCATGGCGGTCGTCGCCCGCGTCGAGGCGCGCATGGATTTGTGCAGGCGCGGCGGCACGGCCATGAAGCCGATGCGCAAGGTCGGCGCGATCGATTTCGACAGGCTGGTGAGATAGATGGTGATGTCGCGCGCCAATTGGCAATAGGGCGTGACGCGCGGCTCCACCAGGAAGCCATAGGCGTCATCCTCGACGATCAGCACGTTGTATTCACGCGCGATCCGCACGATCTCCTGGCGCCGGGCGAGGCTCGCCGTCGCCATGGTCGGGTTGTGCAGCGTCGGCATCGTATAGACGAAGCGCGGCTGATGGCTGCGGCAGGCGGCCTCAAAGGCTTCCGGCACGAGGCCTTCCGCGTCGATCGCGACCGGCATCAGGCGGATGCCGGTGAGGCGGCCGACCGACAGCGCCCCGGGCCATGTCAGCTCCTCGGTCAGCACCGTGTCGCCCGGCCGTGCCAGTGCCAGGAAGATGGTCATGAGCGCCGTCTGTCCGCCCGAGACCGCATAGATGTCGTCGGCCGGCGCCTCGACACCGAGCTCGCGCAGCCAGGCGGCGCCGGCGACGCGATGCTCCATCTGGCCTTGCGGCGGCTGGTAATGCGCGAGATCGTCGAGGTCGCGCTTCTTGGCGACGGCCTTGAGCGCCGTGCGCAGGCGCTCGCCGGTGCCGGTCGACAAAGGCTCGTTGAGGCTGAGATTGATCGCGTCCTCGCGCTGCATCAGCGGCAGATAGAGGCGCTCGAGCGGGCGCAGCACCTCGCGATTGGAGATGAGGTCGTTCTCCTTGTCGGTCGCCAGGACGAATGTGCCGCGCCCGACCGTGCCGCCGATCAAGCCGCGCCGCCCGGCCTCGGCATAGGCACGTGACACGGTGCTGACCGCCACCCCCAGGCGCTTCGATAATTCGCGATGGGTGGGTAGTTGCGCGCCGGGCAGGAGCCTGCCGCTGCGGATCGCTTCTTCCAGGGTGTCGGCGAGCGAGGTGGCCACGTCGTCACGCCGGACGGGCCAGCCCGAATACCATTCGCTCATCCAAGCACCGCATTGTTTCTATGTTGGTACATTCTCGAGTCCTGTAGCTTATCGGGAGCCGCGATCCAATGCAATTGCGCCATAAATCCGGGATTCCTGATTGACAGCCGCGCTTCCGGCGATCTATAAGTAAATTGTACTCATGATCAGTACATAAGCTTGCGGAGACGAAAAAACGTCATCCGGCGGCACTCAACAGGGATGGAGACACGTGTCATGAATCGACGAATTCACCGGCAAATCTCTGCGCTTTCCGAGGCCCATCAGACGGGCGGGCTGTCGCGCCGCGGCTTTGTCATGGGCCTCCTGCAACTTGGTCTTTCGACCGCCGCCGTGGCGTCGATCGCGGCCGACTTCCGCCCGGCCTATGCCGCCGCCAAGAGCCTCAAGGGCCATGTCCGCTTCCTGGTCGGCCCGTGGTCGGAAGGCGAGATCGCGCATCACAAGCACATCGCCGAAGCCTTCAATGTGCTTCATCCCGACGTTACTTTCGATTTCCGCCTCTATCAGTGGGGGACCGCCGCGCAGGAGATCGGCGCCTCGGTCGCCGGCGGCGGCCACGACATCTACATGACGACCGAGAGCTCCTATCCCGATTATCAGGCGGGCACCGGTTTCGCCGATCTGACGGCGCGCATCAACGACCCGGCCTTCGCCGCCGAGAAGGCCAAATATCTCTATTGGGAGCGCACCGAGAGCTATGGTCCCAAGCTGCTCGGCCTGCCGATCAGCTGGCATGTCGAGGATGCCTTGTTCGTGAACATGGACAAGGTCAGGGAGGCGGGCCACGATGCGAGCTTCATCGACAGCTGGGACGCATTCGCCGATTGCATCGCCAGGATGACAAAGGAAGGCGAGACCTATGGGCTCGGCATCGGCATCCAGCTCGGCGGCTATGGCGAATGGTATCAGCGCCTGCGCTCGGCCGGCGGCTCCTATCTCACGCCCGATCTCAAGAAGCCCAATGTGAACCTGCCGGACGTCGTCAAGGTGACCGAGCAGATGGCCGATCTCTTCAAGAAAGGCATCGCGCCGCCGCTCGGCACCTACAGCTATGACGCGGCGCCGGCGGCCTTCGCCGCGGGCAAGCTCGCCATCCTGTCGTCGGACCTGGCCGGCACCACGGTGCTGCCCAAGAAAGTGCCCTTCGACTGGAAGCTCTTGCCCTATCCGCCGGGGCCGGTGTCGCAGGTGAATTTCAACGACGTCACCTATTACATGGTCAATGCCAAATCGCCCGACCAGGACCTGATGTGGGAAGTGATCACCTTCTGGACGAATGGCGCCAATGACGCCTATTGGGCGGACAATTCCGGCACCTATCCGGCGCGCATCGACGCCGCCCAGAGCGGCTATGGCACCAATGCCGTGCCGCAGCTCGCCGAGGCGCTGCCCTTGTTCGAAAAACATGCGGTGGGCCTGGAGAATTTCCCGCAATGGGCGACGGTCGAGGGCCTGGCGGAGGCGGAGATCCAGAATTGCTATACCGGCAAGGTGACGCCGGCCGAAGCCGTGGCCAATGTCGAGAAGATCGTCATCCACGAAGTCGGCCTCTGACGCACGAAGCCTGAGAGGGACATCCGAATGGACCTTGATGCCAGGGTCATGCCGGCGGCGCCGGGCGGCCGGCTGCGCCTCGCATCCGAAGAGCACAAGCGCTTGCGCCGCAGGATGCGGCTCAGGCGCGAGTTCCTCGGCTGGGTATTCTTGGCGCCCATGTTCCTGTGTTTCGTGATCTTCCTCGTGCTCCCCGTTCTCGGCACGGTGTGGTGGAGCCTGCGCTCGGGCGGCCTCGCCGGCGAGACGAAGTTCGTCGGCCTCAAGAATTTCATCGATCTTCCCGACATCGTCGGCGCCTCGGCCTCGGTCACCAACACGCTGGTCTTCGCTCTGATCTCGGTGCCGTTGATCCTGATCGGCGCGCTCGCCATCGCTCTCCTCTTGGCGCGCATCGAGCGCGGCGGCTCGATCTATCGCTTCCTCATCTACTTCCCGGTTCTCGTGCCGGGCGTGGTCGCGGCGCTCATCTGGCTCTTCATGACCAATGTCGATTTCGGCCTGTTCAACGGGGTGGTGCGCGCTCTGGGCGGCAAGCCGGTCGTCTGGCTCGGCGCCGATCATGCCCTGACCGTGCTGGCGATCCTTGATGTCTGGCGCAATGTCGGCTACTGGGCCTTGTTCTTCGTCGCCGCCATCATCGGGCTGCCGAAGGAGCTCTATCAGGCGGCCGAGCTCGACGGCGCTTCGGCCTTCGCGCGCCTGCGCTACCTGACCCTGCCGCTGATGCGCCGGATCATCTTCTTCGCCGTCGTCGTGGCGACGATCTGGGGCCTGCAGGTTTTCGACACGGCCCTCGTCCTCACCAGCGGCGGCCCCGGCACCGCGACGACGACGGTCATCTACAGGGTATGGCTCTATATGTTCGGCGCCACCAATAAGATCGGCGTCGCCTCGGCGATCTCGCTCGTCCTCATCGTCACGATCCTGCTCCTGACCCTTGTCCAGATGCGGCTGCTGCGCGGCCGGCGGGGAGGCGACTGATGACGCCCGAACAGCACGCGCGCATCCGCATGAGGCAGAGGCGACGGCGGGAATTCGGCCGCCATCTCGTCCTGGGGCTCATCGCCTTCATCCTGGTGGCGCCCTTCTATTACGTGCTGCTCGCCTCGCTGAAGGACAGCACCGAGATCTTCAGCTATCCGCCGAAGCTCCTGCCGATCCCGCCCTATCTCGGCAATTATCAGGATCTCCTGTGGAACACCGGCTTCCTGCGCTGGATGTTCAACACGCTCTTCGTCGCGACGACCGTCACGGTGCTGAAGGTCTTTCTCGACTCCATGGCCGGCTATGCGCTCGCCAAGATCGAATTCACCGGCCGGCGCCTCGTCTTCCTGCTGATGGTCATTCTCCTGATGGTGCCGATAGGCGCGCTCATCGTGCCGCTGTGGTCGATGGTGTCGTCGCTCGGCCTCATCAACACCTATCTGGCGCTGATCCTGCCGCCGCTCGCCAATCCGCTCGGCGCCATATTGATGCGGCAATTCATTCTGGGCCTGCCGCGCGATCTCGAAAACGCCGCCCGCCTCGACGGCCTGGGCGAGTTCGCCATCTATTGGCGCATCGTCCTGCCGCTGATCAAGCCGGGCCTGGTCGTGCTGGCGGTCATCATCTTCACCGACCAGTTCATGAGCTTCACCTGGCCCCTGATCGCCACGACCAGCGATGAGCTGCAGGTGCTCACCGTCGGCATCGCCGCTCTGCGCGCCCATGGCGGCGCCAATTACGGCCTGTGGTCGGCTTCCGCCGTGATGTCGCTGGTGCCGATCGGTCTCTTCTTCTTCGTGCTGCAGCGCCAGTTCCTGGCGCGCTCGCTGGCCGGCGCTTTGAAACAATAGGATGCTGCCTTGACCCCGACCGACACCTATAGCGGACCCGCCATCGAGCTCATCGAGGTCGCCAAGCATTACGGCAAGGTGACGGTGCTGGACCGCGTCGATCTCACCGTGGCGCCGGGCGAGTTCATCGCTTTGCTGGGGCCCTCGGGCTGCGGCAAGAGCACCTTGCTCAAGCTGATCGCCGGTCTCGACGAGCTTTCGCATGGCGAGATTCATATTGCCGGGCGGCTCGCCAATTATCTGAAGTCCGCCGAGCGCGACGTCGCCATGGTGTTCCAGAACTACGCGCTCTATCCGCATATGACGGTCAGGGAGAATATGGGCTTCCCGCTCAAGATGAGCGGCATCGCGCGCGACATCGTTGCCGCCAAGGTGAAGGAGGCGGCAAGCCTTCTGCAGCTCGACGCCCAGCTCGACCGGTTTCCCGATGAGCTGTCGGGCGGGCAGCGCCAGCGCGTGGCGCTTGGCCGCGCCATCGTGCGCGAGCCTTATGTGTTCCTGATGGATGAGCCTCTGTCCAATCTCGACGCGCTGCTCAGGGTTGAGATGCGCGCCGAGCTCGTCCGCCTGCATAAGCGGGTGGGGCGCACGACGCTGTATGTGACTCATGACCAGGTCGAGGCCATGACCATGGCCAACCGCATCGTGCTCATGAAAGGGGGTGTCGTCCAGCAGGTGGGCACGCCGGCCGAGATCTATGCGACGCCCGCCAACACCTTCGTCGCGACCTTCGTCGGCAGCCCGCCGATGAACCTGTTCAAGGGCCACATCGGCGGAGCGCAGTTCCGCGGCGCCTTCGACATCGCCGTGCCGGCGCGCGTCACGCCGGGCGAGGCGACGCTCGGCATCCGTCCCGAGCATGTCGAGATCGCCGAGGCGGGGAGCAGGGACGGTCTCGCCGCTGCGGTCGATGCGGTGGAGCGCGTCGGCCCCGACGCCTATTTGCGCCTGACGACGCAAGCCGGCGCCGTCGTGACGGCCAGGGTCGATGGCGCGTCGCGGGCAAAAGAAGGCGAACGGGTCGCCCTGCGCCTGCCGCCGGCGCGGCTCAGTTTCTTCGACGCGGCGGGGAATAGAATGGTCGTCAACAAGGAGGGATGAGAGATGCATCGCCATCACAAGGTTCATCCGCTCGAGCCGGCATTGGGACATGTGCTGGCGGCCGGCCCCGCCGCCGCGGCGCGCTATCCCTTGACGATCTCCGCCGACCGGCGCCGTCTGCTCGATGCCGACGGCAAGCCTTTCCTGATCCAGGGCGATGCGGCCTGGTCGCTCATCGCCAATGTCGATTACGCCGACGCCCTGCATTATCTCGATGACCGCAAGGCCAAGGGCTTCAACACGCTCATCGTCAACCTGATCGAGCATCTCTATTCGCAGGACCCGCCGCGCGACCGCGCCGGACGCGAGCCCTTCTCCACGCCGGGCGATCTTTCGACGCCCAATGATGCTTATTTCGATGCGGCCGAGAAGGTGCTCGAGGCGGCGGCCCAGCGCGGCTTCTGCATCATACTGGCGCCGGCCTATATCGGCTATATACGCGACCGCGGGCCGGGCATCTCGCGCCATCTCGATGGCTGGTACGAGGAGATCGTCGCGACCGGGCCGGAAGGCTGCCATGCCTATGGCCGGTATCTCGGCCGCCGCTTCGGCCGCTTCGCCAATATCGTCTGGTGCATCGGCGGCGACTGGCATCCGGAGAAGACTCGGGCCGGCCTCGATGCGGTGGCCCATGGCCTGCGCGACGCCGGTGTCGCCACGCTCATGACCGGCCACACCCATCCGGAATATTCGGCCGCCGACACTTTCCCCGATGCCGACTGGCTCGATCTCAATATCACCTACACCTACGGCATCGTGCATCGCATGCTGCATGAGGACTGGCAGCGCCGGCCGGTGATGCCCTTCTTCCTGATCGAGTCGACCTATGAGAGCGAGCACAATGCCACGGCCCAGCAGATCCGCCGCCAGGCCTATTGGTCGGTGATGTGCGGCGGCAACGGCCATTGCATGGGCAATCATCCGATCTGGCTGTTCGGCGAGGGCTGGCAGACGGCCCTCGACCTGCCGGCGTCCCGGGCCATGGCGCTTTGGGGCCACTTCTTCCGCGCTCTGCCATGGAGCGAATTCGTGCCCGATCTCGACCGCGAGCTGGTTTCGGGCGGGCTCGGCGAGGCGCGCGGCCTCGACAGGGTGACGGCGGCCCGCACCGCCGACGGACGCGTGGGCGCGGCCTATCTGCCGGTCCATCGGCCGGTGGAAGTTCAGCTCGATCGCCTGAAAGGGCCGTGGCTCGCCGTCGAATGGTTCGACCCGGCAAGCGGCCGGCGCGTCTCCGGCGGAACCTTGCGGGCGAAAGGCGCCGTGATCCTGACGCCGCCCTTCGAGGAGGATTCCATGCTTCTTCTCACTTCGACCGGGACGACCGATGGTTGAACGATCGATAGCGCTCTTCGGCACGTCGCAGCCTGTTCCCGAGCAGATCACACTTACGGCGGGCCCGCTGTCGGCGACGCTCGAGAATGGCGCGCTGCGCTGGATCAGGCATGGCGATGTCGAAGTGCTGCGCGCCATTGCCTGGCTGGTGCGCGACCGCAATTGGGACACGCCCGAGCCGCTCATCACCAATCTGGTGGTGGAGCAGGGCGAGACGGGCTTTCGCGTCACCTTCGATGCGCTCTGCCGCAGCGCCGATGGCGAATTGCCCTGGGCTGCCGAGATATCGGGCGCGGCGGACGGGACATTGCGCTTCACCGGCACCGCCCGGCCGCAGGCGGATTTCCTCACCAACCGGACCGGCTTCGTCGTTCTTCACCCTCTGGCCGGCGTCGCCGGCCGGCCGGTCGAGATCACCCACACCAATGGCGAGACGCGGCAGGCGCGGTTCCCCGATCTTATCGATCCCGAGCAGTGCTTTCTCGACATCAGGAGCCTCGCCCATGAGGTCGCCCCCGGTCTCCGGGCGGCCTGCCGGATGGAAGGCGACACATGGGAGATGGAGGATCACCGCAACTGGCTCGATGCTTCCTTCAAGACCTATGTGCGCCCGCTCGCTCTGCCTTTTCCCTACAAGCTTGCCGGCGGCAGCGACGTCACGCAGAGCGTGACCTTGACATTTTCCGGAGGGTCCGGCGCCTCATCTACGGCGAAGGGCACTCGCCCCGTCGAGATCGCCTGTGCCGACAGTCAGGCGCGGATGCCGGCCATCGGCCTGCGGGCCGGCGCCGAGACGACACCTGCCGCCGATCTGGGGCGTTTGGCCGGCATAGGGCTCGTCAATGCCCGCTTCGATCCGCGCGCCGGTCACGATGTCGGCCACTTGCGGCAATTCGGCGAATTGGCGCGTGCGACGGGCGCGCATCTGGCGCTCGAGCTCGTGGTCCCGTGCCGGCGTGACCCGGCGCGCGAGCTCTCGGACTTTGCCGGAATGCTGCGCCAGTCAGGTGTGCAGCCGGAATCGATCGCGGTCGCCATTGCCGAGGATCGCCTGCGCCTCGTGCCCGGCCCACCGCCGCCCGATCTGGCGCTGATGGCTGCTGTTTACGGCGCAGCGCGCGATGTCTTTCCGAACATGACGATCGGCGGCGGCACATTCGGCTTCTTTGCCGAGCTCAACCGCAACTGGCCGCCTTTCGGTCTCATCGACTACATCACCCATATCGCCGCGAGCGTCGTCCATGCCGCGGACGATCGCACGATGATGGAGAATCTCGAGACCCTGCCGGCGATGGCGCGGACGGTACGGGCCTTTGCCGGCGCCATGCCCTATCGGCTCATCGCTCTGAGCCTCGGTCTCGACAGCGGCCCCTATGGCGAGCCGGCGTCCAATCCCGACAATACGCGGCGCACGCTGGTGCGCCGCGATCCGCGCCAGCGCGGCCTCTTCGCCGCCGCCTGGACATTGGGCGCCATTGCCGAAGCTGCCCATAATGGCGTCGCCGCCGTCACGCCGGCGGCTCTCACCGGCGATCTCGGCATCGTCGAAGGCGGCGACCAGCACAGTCTCTATCCGATCTATCACGTGGTGCGGGGGCTCGCCCGGACGGCGGGCCGCGCCGTCGCCGGGACGGTCTCTTCCGATCCGGCGCGGGTCAGGGCTCTCGGCTGCCGCGACGCAAGGGGCCGCATCGTCCTGTGGCTCGCCAATCTGACCGGCGAGACGCAGCGCGTGACGCTGCCGGAAGGTGGAAATTTGCGCCGCCTCGATGAAGAGACTTTCGCCGCCGCGGCCACCGCGCCGGATTTCCTGGACAAACAGAAGGCCACTCGCATCGGCCGTGCGATCGAGATCGGCGCCTACGGCATCGCTTTGATTGAGATGGGTGAATGACATGAACACGACACTTGGACCGAATGCGAAATTCATCGGCGTGAAAGGCGGGCGCCGGCAGCTCAGCACGCCGGCGCTGCTGCTCGATCTCGATGTGCTCGAGCGCAATATCGCGACCATGGCGGCGCATGCGAAGAAGGCCGGCATCAATCTCAGGCCGCACAGCAAGGGCGCCAAGTCGATCGAGATCGCGCGCCGACAGGTGGCGGCGGGCGCCATCGGCATATGCTGCGCGACATTGGGCGAAGCGGAGGTGCTGGCCGCAGGCGGCATTGACAATCTTCTCATCACCTCGCCCGTGGTGACCCAAACGATGATCGACCGGCTCATGGCGCTCAACGGCAGGAGCAAGGGCCTCCTCGTCGTCGTCGACAATCCGGACAATGTGGACGCCCTGGCGCGGGCTTGCGCCGCCACCGGCCAGACCTTGGCGCTCGTCGTCGAATTCGATGTCGGCCAGGGCCGCACCGGGACGACGAGCGTCGAGGCGGCCGCCGCCTTGGCGCGCCGGATCACGTCTTCGGCCCATCTGCGTTACGCCGGCGTCCAGGCCTATTACGGTCATCTCCAGCACATCCCGGCCCATGCCGACCGCAAGGCGGCGGCGGCGGCGCAGATGGTGCGCGTCAAGGGTCTGCTCGATCATCTGAAGACCGAGGGACTGGCGCCGGCGATCGTCACGGGCGGAGGGACGGGGACATTCGACATCGATCCCGACGGCCATGTCTATACGGAGGTGCAGGCCGGCTCCTATCCCTTCATGGACCGCGAATATCTCGAGATCGCCATGACGGCCGGCGGCGGCTCGCCGTTCGCCGCGGCACTTTTCGTCCAGACCTCGGTGGTGAGCGCCAATCGCGATGGGCTGGCCATCGTCAATGCCGGCTATAAATCATTCGCAACGGAAGGCGGCCCGCCGCTGGTGACGAAGCCTGAGCTCGCCGGTGCCAGCTACCGGCTGATGGGCGACGAGCATGGCGGCGTCGCCTATGATGCCAAGAGCGGCAGGCTCGCGATCGGCGATGTCGTCGAGTTTCTGGCGCCGCATTGCGACCCGACCATCAATCTCTATGACCGCTATCATTGCGTGCGCGGCGACATGCTGGTCGAGATCTGGCCGGTCGATGCCCGGGGACGCTGAATGAGCCGCGCTGAGGGAGCAACTTCATGAAAGTGATCGTGCTGGGGGCGGGCGTCGTGGGGACGGCGACGGCCTATTTTCTCGCCCGCCACGGCGTCGAGGTCGAGGTGGTCGAGCGTCAGCCGGGGGCGGCGCTGGAAACCAGCTTCGGCAATGGCGGCGTCATCCATGCGAGCGAGGTCGAGCCCTGGTCGCAGCCGGGCATGCCGCTCAAGGTCCTGAAATGGCTCGGCCAGGAGAATGCGCCGCTGCTCGTGCGCTATGGCGCTATCCCGAAAATGTGGCAGTGGGGCCTGAAATTCATGGCCAATTGCACCGAGGAGCGCTTCCGCCGCAATACCCTGGTCAATCTGCGGCTCGCGCTGCACAGCCTGGCGATGCTGCAGCAGATCCGCGCCGAAACCGACATCGATTACGATCTGCGCACCCACGGCGTGCTCAAGATCTATACCAATGCGCAGTCGCTCGCCTCGGGCATCGCGACGGCGAAATTCCTCTCCGGCTCCGGCCTCACTTTCGCCGAAGCCGATGTGGCGGAATGTGTGCGCCGGGTGCCGGCCTTGCAGGCGACCGCCGGGAGCCTCGTCGGCGGCATCTATTTTCCGCGCGATGAGATCGGCGACTGCCACAAATTCACGACCGCGCTGGCGAAGCGTTGCGCCGAGCTCGGCGTCGTTTTCCATTATGATACGATGGTCCAGGGCCTCGAGCGGGACAGCAACGGCATCACCGCCGTCGCCACCAGCCGCGGCGCGATGCGGGCCGACCGGTTTGTCGTGGCCATGGGCAGCTTCACGCCGCTGCTGCTGAGGCAGGTCGGCATCCGCGCGCCGATCTATCCGGTCAAGGGCGTCACCATCACGGTGCCGGGTGAGGCCTGGCCCGACCGGCCGACGCTGCCGGTCATCGATGACGGCCGCATCTTCGGCCTGGTGCCGCTGGGCGACCGCATGCGCGTGTCGGGGTCGGCCGAGGTCGCCTCCCATGACACGGTGCCGAGCCCGGCGCGCTGCCAGGCCATCGTCAACAATGTCGTCAGCGTGTTTCCGGATTTCGCTCGCTGCGTCGATCCCAAGACGTCGAAATACTGGGCCGGCGTCAGGCCGGTGACGCCGAGCGGCACGCCCATTCTCGGACGCGCGCCGATCGCCAATCTCTTCATCGCCGCCGGTCACGGCCATCTCGGCTGGACCATGGGCTGCGGCTCGGGCGAGGTCATGGCGGCCTTGGTGACGGGAAATGCGGCGAGTATAGACACCAGCGGCTTTGCGCTGGCGGATCACTGAACGGGGGAAACGATGGCACGGACAGCGAAGAAAGCAAAGACGGTCAACAAGGCGAAAACGGTCAAGAAGACCAGGAAAGCCAGGCGACCGCTGGTCCAGGGTTATGGCAGTGAGCCGGGTTTCCCCATCTCGCTGGCGATGCGCGCCGGCGATTTCGTCTTCACCTCGGCGCAGGGCGATCACGGTTTCGATCCCGCCGATGTTGTCTATGACAGGAAGGGCCTCGTCGTCAGCGACGGCAACAAGCTGCCGCCGCGCAGCATGGCGGATGAGACGCGCGCCACCTTGCGCAATATCGAGGCGAGCCTGAAGGACGCCGGCTGCACGCTGGCCGACGTCGTCGACACGTCGGTCTGGCTGCGCGACCCGCGCGATTTCCACGAGATGAACCGCGCCTATGGCGAGTTCTTCACGCAGAACCAGCCGACCCGCTCGATCTTCCGCATCGATTTCATGTTCGACTGCCGCATCGAGATCAAGGTGACGGCTTACAAGCCGATGGGAGCCCGAAGGACGAATCGCTGATTTCCCCGGATATTTACAGCTGGACAGCGAGGCTGGATCTGACGGATCTTGATCCACTTGGAATGTGGAGACGTTCGGTTTAGGTGATATCTCCATGCATTCGAGCAGAGAGGTCACAGACAAGTCATGCCGCTCGAACTCATCAACCCGGCTGATCTGCCAGTCCCCGAAATGTACACGCAGGTTGTCGTGGCGACGGGATCCAGGATGGTATTCGTTTCGGGTCAGCAGCCCGAACACATGAACGGCAAGCTCGTCGGGCGCGGCGACTTTGCGGCGCAGGCGCGCCTGGCATTCGGCAATCTCGGTCGGGCGCTCAGGGCGGCCGGGGCCCGGCCCGATCAGGTTTGCAAGATTACGATTTACATTGTCGGCTATGAGCGCGACGAGCATGTTCCGATCATCGAAGCAGCCCAGATTTCGCTGTTTGGCGACCATAAACCGGCGAATGTGGTGGTTGGGGTGGCGGTAATGTCCCCGGGCTACCTCATCGAGGTCGACGCGATCGCGGTCATTGACGCGGGTGTCGGAAGCTAGCTGCTTGAACTTGCCGGAGGAACCCGGGATGCCGGCGTGGGTTTACCTCAGGCATGTACCTGATCGCGATTGCCACCGACTATGACGGCACATTGGCGCACCACGGCAGCGTTGATGAGGCCACGATAGCCGCCTTGCGGCGGCTGAAGGCCAGCGGCCGGAAGCTGATCATGGTCACCGGTCGGGAATTGCCGGATCTGAAAAGCGTCTTCGACCGGTTGGATCTCTTCGACATCGTCGTGGCCGAGAACGGATCGCTCCTCTATTTCCCCGAACGCAAGGAGGAACGGCTGGTGGCGCCCCCGCCGCCGGCGGAGCTTGTGGAGGCGCTCCGGCGGGGGGGCGTCGAGCCTCTGTCGGTCGGCCGCGGCATCGTGGCCACCTGGGAGCCGCATGAAGCGACGGCCCTGGAATGCATCCGCGAGCTCGGGCTCGAGTGGCAGATCATCTTCAACAAGGGAGCCGTTATGGTGCTTCCGCCCGGCGTCAACAAGGCGACGGGTCTGGCGGCAGCGCTCGATACGCTGGAGCTATCTCCCCTCAATGTGCTTGGCATCGGCGATGCCGAGAATGACCATGCCTTTCTCACTGCGAGCGGCTGCGCGGTCGCGGTCGCCAATGCACTCGATGCGGTCAAGGAAACGGCCGATGTGATTGCGGGGGCTGACCACGGCGCCGGCGTGACAGAGGTGATCGATGCCCTGTTGGCCGACGAGCGGGGTTATACCGATCGCGCCGCCGCCCGCCGCAAGATCAGGCTCGGCGAGGACGGAACCGCCATGCTGCGGCCGGAACATGGGGCCGTCCTCATCGCGGGCTCTTCCGGCATCGGCAAATCAACCCTCGCCACCGCCATTATGGAGAAGCTCGCCGGCCAGGGATTCCAGATTTGCGTATTCGACCCGGAAGGCGATTATGAAGATATGCCGGAATCGATCGTTCTGGGCGATGCGCAACGCGCACCCGTGGTCGATGAGATTCTCGATATCCTGCGCAAGCCGGTCGATCGGATCCTCGTGGTCAGCATGCTGGGATTGCCGGTCGAGGAACGGCCGAATTTCTTCGCCGACCTCCTGTCGCGGATTCAGCAGTTGCGCGGCAGGATTGCCCGGCCGCATTGGCTCGTCATCGACGAGGCGCACCAGATGCTGCCGGCGGACTCGGAAACCGTCGATGGCATCCTGCCGGATCCGCTTTCAGCCGCGATCTATGTCACCGTGCATCCGGAGGCGATGCGGCCGAAGGCGTTGGCCGGGGTGCAGACGGTGATCGGCGTCGGGCCGAAGGCGGGCCAGGTCATAGCGAGCTTCTGTCGAGCGGCAGGTTCACCGATGCCCGAGCTTCCCCCGCCCGGCCGGGAGGAGCAGGTGCTGTTCTGGGAGCGCTCCTCGGGCAGTCCTCCCCGGTGGATCGGCGTCGATCGTCCGCAGCAGGAGCATCAACGGCATACCCGCAAATATGCGGAGGGCCAGCTCGGCGAAGACAAGAGCTTCTATTTCCGGGGGCCCACCGGCGCCTTGAAGCTCCGGGCGCATAATCTCATGATCTTCCTTCAGATGGCTGACGGCGTTGACGACGAGACTTGGCTGCATCATCTCCATCGTGGTGACTATACCCGGTGGTTTCGCGATGCGATCAAGGATGATGACCTCGCCGATGAAGCCGGGAAGCTCGAGGACAATACCGATCCCATGGCGACGCGCAAACGGATGCGGACACTGGTGGAGCGCCGTTATGCCGCCGCGGTGGAACCGCCATAGGCGGTCAGGGCGGCATGGCCTCCGCAGATATGGGGCCGGGCGGGACTGATCACCGGAATAGGAACTCGCGCCAGGGGCGCGAGGTTGCAGTCCCAGCAAAATCGCGATGTTCTGCAGCGTCGGCGTCTCGAGCGGGCGAGATCCTGCGCAGGGCGGAGCAGGCTCCAAATGAGGAATTTTCACATGAAGCAGCTTCTGGCAACCACAGCTCTGACATTACTTCTGCTGGCCGGCGCGGGCCATGCAGCCAATACGCCGGCTATCGCGACCTATCAGCAACAGCAGACGGACATTCGGGCATCCAAGTTCATCGGAATGCGCGTCTATGCGACCGAACGCGACCTCGCTCCCGACACGGCCGCGAAGCCGGGCAGTGAGAAAGAGTGGGACGATATCGGAGAGATCAACGAGGTCATCCTGAGCCGCGAAGGAGAGGTGAGGGCTGTCATTGTGGGCGTGGGTGGCTTCCTTGGCATCGGGGAAAAAGACATTGCCGTCCCCATGAAGCAAGTCAAATTCGTCAGGAACGGCGATGATCCCGATGACTATTTCCTGGTGATCAACGCAAACAAGCAGATGCTCACGGACGCGCCGCCCTATACATCCGCACAGAATACGACCGGGACCACCGGCGGCTCGACGACATCTTCCACGTCCGGCACGCGGACTGCGCTGGTTAGGCCGGACGTCACCCGGGAAGGATATCGGCAAAGCGAGACCACGGAACTCACATCCGAGACTTTGACCGGCGCGCGTGTCTATGGCGCGAACGATGAAGATGTTGGCGAAGTCGACAAGCTGATCCTTAATCCCGATGGAAGCGTGAAGCAGCTTGTTCTGGATATTGGCGGGTTCCTGGGAATGGGAGAGCACCGCATCGCCGTGGGCCTCGATGAGGTCAATATAATACGCAACGAAAAAGGCGACGACGTCCGGGTATATGTCAATTCGGATAAGGAGACATTGAAAGCATTGCCGACCTATAACGGCTAGGGCTTCCAGCCAGTTGCCCGACTTTGGCGACGAGAAATGGCTTCAGATTTTGAGGCCATTTCCCGTTTGATCCAATCGCTGCGATTCGATCAAAACGGGAAGAGCTTCAGGAGCGTGCGGGCTGCCCGCGTCGCAGGTGGATACGCGCGTCGGAGCAAGCTGATGCGTGAAGTCTATTTGGGTTCGTAGTTGTCCTGTGCAAACGCGGCCGCTTTCAGCGTCTCCCAGTTGACGCCATGCGCGCTCACCAGCTCTTCGGCCCGCTCTCGCGTGAAACCTTCTTGCACCAGCGCGTCAACGGCGTCTTTCTCGCTGTGGTCTTCCTCGGGAGAGGTCATCCGGGCGGGTTGCTGACCCTCTATGCCTGACGCGCCATCCGCTTCACCGAGCCCGTCTTCGTCGAGCTGGTCATTCGCTCGATTCTCGTGATGCTCCCTGGCGAGCTTTTGAGCTTCGGCGGGCTCCGGAGGGCGACCGGTACGCGGGTCTCTTGTGGCGTCATAATTATCGGCTGCATTGGATTGGTCGTTTTCAGGGTGGTCCGACATGCTGGGCTCCTATTGATACGCCTGATCCTGATCCTCTTTCGTCGCATCGACTGCGGAACGCAGGTCGGTTTGGGACAGAGCCGCGAGCCGAAGGATCGTTTCTCGGGCCGAGTTGAGCAGCCGGTCTTCGATGAGATTGAGCGGTGTGTCCGGCGCGACAATGGCGGAGCTGGTGATTCTTACTGAGCTCACATATTCGCCGTTCAGATACTCGACGATCTCCACATCGCCCTCGACCACGCCTTGCCCGCCGTCCAGGCCGTTGTTCATGGACGCTATGACGACTTCATATCGCGCGGCGTGCTCCGGCGCCGCAGCGTCGCTTTCCGGGCGCTCGTTCCTCGTACCGGCCGACTCCATCCGTGTGAGGCCGATGGTTCGATGAGTCTCCAGTTCCTTGATGCCGTCCTGGATGTCTGTGGGTATGACGCCGCTCGGATTGTGGGCCATTGAGATCTCCGAATGGAAAAAGCCCGCCAAGGGTCTGGCGGGCTCGAATGCCTATGCCGCTTCCTTCTGTGCGGCCATGGGATTGACGGTTTCGGCAAGGCTGTTCAGTTTCTCGTCTGCCGCTTTTTCCTCTTCGAGGCTTTCGGTCAGCAGGTCCGCGGCATCCGTCAATTCGAGCTCGTTCGCCCACGCGATCAGGGCGCCGTAGCGCGCGATTTCGTAGTGTTCGACTGCCTGGGCGCTGGCAATGAGGCCGGCATCCATCACGCTCTCGACCTCGGCCTCTTCCATCACATGGTCGCCTTCGGCCGACAGGCCCTCCAGGGCCTCGCATTTTTTGGCCCGCGGAGTCTTGTCGAGCATCTTGAAGACCTGCTCGATACGATCCACCTGACCGGCGGTTTCCTCGGCATGCGAGGTGAAGGCCTCTGAAAGCTCCTTCGTGGTTGCCTTCTTGGCCATCTTCGGCAGTATCTTGGTGAGCTTCTTTTCCGCGTAATACATGTCGCGCAGGGTGTCTTCGAACAGGGCCTCCAGAGAATCCATCGCCATGGCAGAAATCCTTTTTGTGAGGGTTGCGGATGGAAATGGCTGCGAGTGTAATTTGTTCCAGTTTGCGCACGCTCGGTCGCGCGGCGGGGCGAAATGGAACTCGACGCGGGTTTTCCAATTATAGGAATCCGGCCCCCGGGCTGCACCTTCCCGCCACAACGGCGCGAGGGGGCTCGCCGCCCTAACCCAAGCCGCAAGGAGCCCCAGTACCCGTGCGGCGATCAGCGGTTCAGATGCGCACGACCAGCAACGCCGTCCTCGAAAGATCGCGCTCTCTCTGGATGAGCATTCCGGCATATCGGGCGCCGCCTCTGGATGGCCCTCGACGCACGGAGGTTGCGATAGTCGGGGCTGGCATATGCGGGGCCTCGGCGGCCTATGAGCTGACGCTCAAGGGCATGTCGGTGATTCTCATCGATCGCGGGGTGTTGGGCCGTGAAATGACTTCCCGCACCAGCGCACATTTGAGCTTTCAGAGCGATGATCTGTATGGCGAGGTCATCGCGCGGCGAGGCCGGCATGCCGCCAGGCTCCATTATGAGAGTCAGAGGGCTGCGGTCGACCGTATCGAGGCCATCGTCGCCCGGGAGAGCATTGCCTGCGATTTCCGCCGACTGGATGGCTTCCTGGGACTGGCCGGCCATACCAAGCCCGATCTGCTGCAGAAGGAATTGGAAGCCTGCCATCGGCTTGGATACAAGGAAGTGCGACAGGCCTCGACGGAAGAGCTGAAGCGCCTCAAGACCCGCCATGGCCTGTGTTTTCCCCAACAGGCGCGCTTTCATCCGGTCAAGTATCTGAACGGCCTTTACAGGGCCATTCGTAGAAGAGGCGGGCTGATCTTTGCTCATAGTTGCGTGACGGCTGTTGAGGAAAGCTCTCGTCATGTCCGATTGCGCTTGTCCAACGGCGCTGAGGTCACCGCCCGCCGAGCAGTGATCGCCACCAATTCGCCCATCGATCCGAAGCTTGCCGTTCATTCCAAGCAGACACCCTATAGAACCTATGTGATCGGTGCCGAGGTGCCGAAGCGGCGGATCAACGACGCTCTCTATTGGGATACGCTGGACCCTTACCACTATGTGCGGCTGCAGCCGAAAGGCAGAACCGATGTCCTCATCGTCGGTGGCGAGGACCATCGTACCGGTGAGGCCGATGACGCGGAAGCGCGTTTCCGCAAGCTCGAAAGGTGGATGCGCGTGCGCTTCCCCGAGGCACGGGAGGTCAGATACCGCTGGTCCGGTCAATTTCTCGATCCGATCGATTATACCGCCCATATCGGACTCTCGCCCGGACAAAAACGCATCTACTTGGCGACCGGCGATTCCGGCCAGGGACTGACGCACGGCGTGGTGGCCGGATTGCTTCTGGCGAAGCTTATCCGCGGCGGAACGTCCAGCTGGACAAATGTGTACCGGCCGTCGCGCAAATCGCTGCAAGCCATTGGGCGCTATGTTTCCGACAACGCGGCGGTCGCGAAGAACATGCTCGGCTATCTGGGCCCCGGCGAAATCTCCGTCGCGCGCAGATTGGCGGCGGGCAATGGCGCCATCGTGAGGAGGGGCCTCGAAAAACTTGCCGTCTGCCGGGACCGACGGGGCAAGCTTCATGTGTGTTCGGCGAGTTGCACGCATGTCGGCTGCCTCATTCGCTGGAATTCCTTCGAACAATGCTGGGATTGCCCTTGCCACGGCTCGCATTTTGCCCCGGACGGCCAGGCGCTCAACGCGCCGGCTGTCAGCCCCCTGAGCCGGGTCGATCAGAAGGAACTGGGGTGAGGCGATGGCTGGCGGGGGCTTCAACTTGGCACGCGGCAAAAATGGCCGCGCCTGCCCACGGCGTGGAACTATTCTGGAACCAAGCTTGTTGGGAAGCCATTATCTTGGGCGCGCTGCGGCCGACTGGTCGCTTGATTGCGGCAGTGTCCGGGCGGCTCAGGTCCGACACGCGCGCCGGCCAGTGATTTGAACGCGAGAAATCAACATGGTGCGCGGTGGGTTGCTTCTGGATCGGGAGCCCTATGATGAGAAATCCGGTGCTTTGATCGTGGTCATCGAAACGCCCCGGGGCAGCCGAAACAAGTATAGCTACGATCCCGAAAATGATATCTTCGAATTGTCCAAGGTACTGCCCGTGGGCATGGTTTTCCCCTTTGACTTTGGTTTCGTGCCGTCGACGATGGCCGCCGACGGCGATCCGCTGGATGTCCTGGTTTTGATGGATGCGCCGGCCATGCCCGGCTGCGCTCTGAAAGCGCGTCCCCTCGGCGCCATCGAAGCTCGTCAGAAGCCGAAGGGCGGCGACTGGGTGCGCAATGACAGATTGATCGCGCTCGCCGAGAATGCCCGGGTCCATGACAGCGCGCGCCGGCTGAGTGACCTGGGTCCTCACATACTGGAGGACATCAAGGGATTCTTTACGAACTACAATCGCCTCTTCGACAAGAAATTCGAATGTATTGGAGACGTCGGCCCAAAGGGAGCCCGCCGCCTTGTGAAGAAGGCACGGCATCTCTTCCTCGAGAAGCGTTAGCCCGGCGGGCATCTGATAGATCGTTATGGAAAAGAAGCTGAGTGCAGAGGCAATCGCGCAGGAAATTGTCGAGGAAGCTCGAATGGTGCTTCCCGGCATTCAGGCCCTCTTTGGATTCCAGCTCATTGCGGTCTTCAATCAGTCCTTTCATTCCCTGCCGACCCTGGAGCAACAGCTGCATTATGGTGCAATAGTCCTCGTCACGGTGGCTATCGCGATAATCATGACGCCCGCTGCCTATCACCGCTTGGCCGAGCAGACCACCGTCTCCTCGTTCTTCATATCCTTTGCCTCCAGGCTTATCGCCGTCGCCATGGTCCCGCTGGCATCCGCGATCTCTCTGGATGTCTATATCGTAGGTGTCGCCCTCGTGGGCCGAGGTCTTGTCAGTGCGGGTATAGCCCTCGGGCTCTTTAGCGTGTTTGCCGTGCTGTGGTTTGTTCTGCCGTTTGCAATCCGCCGCCATGCGGGCTTTTCACCCCGGGTCCGGAAATGAACGGCGCCCACCTTTCCCGATCATGTGCTTGGTCGAGGCGCAAAGCGTCAGGGGCAAGATGACGGCTTGACGGTTACATGTATCCGTGCGCACTCCTCGTGCGAAACGCTTGGCCGGTATGCGGCGAGGAGCGGAACAGGAATAAACCCCGCTAACCGTGTGCTGTTCTGGGCGCGCGAGCACTTTTTGTTCCTGATGGATGAGGTCAGGTTTTTGAAACAGAAGGATAAAATCTTCTCCGTCGCCCCGATGATGGACTGGTCGGACAGGACCTGCAGGTTCTTCCACCGCCAGATGACGCGCCACGCCTTGCTTTACACCGAGATGGTGACGGCCCAGGCTATCCGCCATGGCGACCGTGAACGCCTCATCGGCTTCGACCCGCGCGAGCAGCCGGTGGCGCTTCAGATCGGCGGCAGCGATCCGCAGCTCCTGGCGGAGGCCGCCCGCTGGGGCGAGGATTTCGGCTATTGCGAGGTCAATCTCAATGTCGGCTGCCCGTCGGACCGGGTCCAGGACGGCCGTTTCGGCGCCTGCCTGATGGCCGAGCCGGCGCTCGTCGCCGACTGCGTGGCGGCGATGCGCGATGCTGTCCGCATTCCCGTCACGGTCAAGTGCCGGATCGGCATCGACGACCAGGACGAGGACGAGGATCTCGACCGGTTCATCCGTACCGTTTCGGCGACAGGCTGCTCGACCTTCGTCATCCATGCCCGCAAGGCTTGGCTCCAGGGCCTGTCGCCCAAGGAGAACAGAGAGGTGCCGCCGCTCAATTACGAGCGCGTGTACCGGATCAAGAAGGCCTGGCCGGGCCTCGTCATCGTCATCAATGGCGGCATTCTCACCCTCGACGAGGCCGAGGCGCATCTGGCCCATGTCGACGGCGTCATGCTCGGCCGCGCCGCCTATCATACGCCGTGGATTCTCTCCGAGGTGGACCAGCGCCTGTTCGGCGCACCGGCCTCCGATCTCACCCGGGCCGATGTCGTCGAGCGCATGAAGCCCTATTTTGCCGCGGAGCTGGCCCGCCAGCCGGGGCTCGCCCGCATGACCCGGCATATTCTGGGCCTCTTTCACGGCGAGCCGGGCGGGCGGGCCTGGCGCCGGGTCCTGTCGGAAAACGCGCATCGCCGCGGCGCCGGCATCGAGATCGTCGATCAGGCCCTGGCGGCGGTCGCGGAGCAGGCGCACCGCCTCATGGCGGCGGAGTGATCTTGGCTTGCCACAGGGCCCCGAACGGGTGTTAATGCCCGAAGACGGGCGTGGTTTGCTGGACCGGGGCATGACAAGGCAAGTTTCACTCTTCGCTCTTTCGGGGGCTTTGCTGTTTTTGACACCGTTGCTGACGGGCGAGGCGCGGGCGCAATCCTGTGAGAGCATTTCCGGTGAGAACGAAGTCTCGAACAGCGAAGTCACCGGCTGCCTGAAACCCGTCGTCAATTATCGTTCGCTGATCAATGTGTCGGATATCGTCCGCCGCGTCGTCGCCGGCGAGCTCGTCGGTCAAGGCGAGACCGAGCCGGAGCCGGCCGGGCTCCTGCTCGAGAGACCGGAAGAGGTCGCGGCCCGCCTCTCCGGCGGCGGCATCACCGTCGAGCCCACGGCCGATGTGGTGGCGGCCCCGGCCCTCCAGAGAAAATGGAACGCCTGGATCGACGGTAAATACAGCTGGATCGAAGGCAGCAACGATCTCGACGACAGCAAGGGGCCGCTGATCAATGGCATGGCCGGCATCGATTACCGGCTGAGCGATCGCGTCGTGCTCGGGCTCATCGGGTCATACGAGGATTCGCGCCTCAAGACCGGCGGCATTCTGCCCATCGAGCAGACCACCGAAGGCTTTGGCGGCGGCGCCTATACCGGCATCACCGTGACGCCGAATATCGTCTTCAGCGGCATCGCGCTGTATAGCGGCATCGAGACCGAGGTCGATTATGCGGGCTTCGGCTCGGGCGAGACGGATTCGGACCGCTTGCAATTGTCGGGCGCCCTCACCGGCTACTGGTATTTCGGCACCACGCGGCTGTCGCCTTCCGCGACGCTCGCCTGGTCGAAGGAATGGCAGGACGAATACACCAACGACATCAATCCTGCGCAGACCTTCGAGACCGGCGTGCTCACCGGCGGAACGGTGCTGGGCCACACCTTCGCGCTTTCGGATTCGACATCGGTCGAGCCGTGGGCCGGCGCCTTTCTCGACTACACCTTCCTCAATGAGACACATACCGATGGTCTCGGAACCGACAGCATCGACGAGCAGGCGGATCTGCGCCTTCAACTGGGCCTCAATCTCAATCTCGCCAGCAATGTTCAGCTGGTGCTTACCGGCGAGACCGCGGGCCTCATCGTCGATGAGACCGACAGCTATGCCGGCGAAGCCAATCTCGCCGTTCAGTTCTGAAACAATGGTTCGCTTCTTTGCGGCGATGCTGCTCGCCGGCATCGGCTTCGTCCCGCCTGCCGGGGCCAGCGTTTCCTGCGAGCTGGGGACGAGCCTCGTCTGCACCGATCCCGCGCTGATGGCGCTCAATGACGAATTGGCGGCGCGCGAGGCGCTGCTGGCCAGGGCGCCGATGCATCAGGCCTTCCGCAGCGAGCTCCAGGCGGCGAATGACGAATGGGAGGCGGCTCTCGACGATTGCGCCCAGGCCGGCAAAGCCGCCGCCTGCTATCAGAAGCGCCTCACCCAGCGGATCGCGATATTGGTTCTGCTCAATCGCCTCTTCGCGGGACCGCATCTGCCCGGCGATGCGGTCAAGGCCTGCACGGCGCGCGGCCAGTCCTTCGCCTCCTGTTATGACAATCTCTTCGCCGCCGCCGACACGGTCTATGCGATCACCGCGCGCGCCTTCGAGACGTCGCTCGCCGCCGTCAACATCCAGACGCCCACCGCGCCGGATGGCGGCAGCCAGGCTTCCTCCGCCGAGGACGCGTTCCGGGCCTGGCGCACGGCCGAATGCACCGCCCTGAATCAAAGTCCGATGGTGGACAAGGCGGGTGGGGTCGTCGCCTGCCAGGTCGAACTCACCTGGCGGGAGCTGACGACGCTGGCAGCGCTCCTCGGGCGCAAGCCGCATTGGTCGGAACGGGTGATCGATTATGCCCCGGGCTTCCGGGCCTGCCTCGACAAGGGGCGCGAGGAGGACGTCGACCTGCGCATCATCGATGTCTTCGCGGCCGATGGCGGCGGCGAGATCATTCGTCTGATGGGTTCGCGCGGGCGCTATGATTGCGCCGCGGTGGCGGCGACAGTGTCGTCCTTCACGCCGACGGCCGGCCGGATACCGCGTCCCGGCGAGGCCGAAGCGGTCTTCGTTCCAGTTCAAGGGCAGAGGCGTCCTGAAACTGTACTGGCGAGTCCGGGCGGCAAATCCGCGGACTGCTATGAGACGCAAGCCATCATCGCCGCAGAAGCCAGGCTTTCGGGTTGGATTGCGGTCTCGCTATGTGATTGAGGCCGAGGCGGCGCTCAGAAAAATCCGGCAAAGCGCGAGGACTTTGCCGTCTAAGTCCAAGTCGTACTTAAAGCGGCTTGAGATTGACGGCGGAACTCTTGCCCCGCTTGGGATCCTGTTGCAGCTCGAAGGAGATTTTCTGGCCTTCATTGAGCCCGGTCAAACCCGAGCGCTGCACTGCCGAAATATGTACAAACACGTCAGCGCCCCCACTCTCCGGCTGGATAAAGCCGAAGCCCTTGGTGGTGTTGAACCATTTAACCGTGCCAACCGGCATATTCGTCCTCCACTCCTTCACAGCCACCCGGCTGCGACGGCGCTAAGATAAGGGAATTTTCGAACAGTGCAACTCGATACTATTCGAGACCCAATCGTCCCCGTCGCCCGCCTTTCCGGCGTTTGCGCAATGTGAGCGTGCTGACCCGCTCCGGCAAGGCGGACATGATCTGAAGCCGTTCGGCCGAAGTCATGCCGAGCCAGCCTCCGATTTCCCCGCGCGTCCTGCCGCAGCCGACGCAAAATCCCGTCTCCGGGTCGATCACGCACACCTTGACGCAGGGTGTCTCGATCTCTTGCGATGTCAGTGCGTTCATGAGGTCAGGATAAGCTCGTCCGAAGGGGCCGCAGGTTTGAAAAACGGCACCGTTCTGCTGGAAAGCGCCATGTCCTGCAAGGGTTTTGGGCTAATCCCTGAGATACAGCACGCCGTTCTCGATCTTGAAGCTGGACAGGCGGCCGAGAAAGCTCATGCCGAGCAGCGATCCCCGCATTGCGCCTTCCGGCAGCACCAGCCCGTCCACGTCGCGCACCCGGACATTGTCCACCTCGACGCGGCGCAGCGTGACGCGGGCGGCCTTCACCACGCCATTGGCGGTGTTGATCGGGATGTCGAAATCGAGCCCGCGCGGTCGCAGGCCCGCTTTCTCGGCGTCCTCATAGGACAGCGCCACGCCGGTGGCGCCGGTATCGACCATGACCAGGATCGCGGTGCCGTTGATATCCGCCTCGGTGATGTAGTGGCCGTTGCGGTCGGCCTTGAGCTCGGTCGCGCTGAGAAGCTGCGGCATGTCGAGCGTCGGCCTGAGGCCCTGCACCGGGCGCCGCTCGTCATAGGCAGCGATCCAGGTGGCGACGGTGAGCGCCGCGATGATCGGCAAGACCAGGCCGCGCCGGCTGATGAGGCGCAGGGCCGTCAGAAGGGCGGTCAGCAAAGCGAAGCCGGTGATCCAGATCATCGTTCCTCGACGACGGTGAAGCGCAATGTCCCTGTCTTGCGTTGCCTCTGATCAAGGAGCGGTAAAGGCGGAAGTGCCGTCGGAGTCTGTGGTTAAGAAAGGCTTGCCGCGGCCGCGACAATCATCGCCGTCTCGCTCACGAACTGCAGCGCGCCGCAGGCATCGCCGCTGTGGCCGCCGATCTGGCGCAGGCTCACGAGCCGGAAGAGGGAAGCCGCCAGGGCGCCGGCGCCGATGATCAGGAGCGCCGGGACGAGGCCCAGGGTCAGGAGGAGAAGAAAAAGCGCGATGACGCCGCCCGAGATGAGAGCGCTCCGGGCGGTGAAGTCGGAAGGCTGGCCGGCGGCCTGGGCGACGCCGTCCGAACGGGCGGGCGGTGTCGAGGCCATGAACCAGACCACGGCGGCGCGCGATGCCGCCCCGCTGGCGGCGAGCAGCGCCACGCCGTGGAGGGCGGGGGCGCCGGCGAGCGCTGCGAGGGCTCCAGCCTTGACCAGCAGGCCGAGGACGAGCGCCAGCACGCCATAGGCGCCGATATGGCTGTCGCGCATGATGGCGAGCTTGCGCTCGAGCGTGCGGCCGCCGCCGAAGCCGTCGGCCGTGTCGGCGAGGCCGTCTTCATGCAGCGCCCCGGTCGCGGCGGCGAGCGCGGCGAGCGTCAGGCCGGCCGCGGCGAGGTCCGGTAGCCCGATGGCGGCCAGGAAAGCGAGCAGGAGACCCGCCGCCGCCCCGATCAGGGCGCCGGCCCAGGGAAAGGCCCGCATCGCGTCGGCGAGCGTCGTGAAAGGCAGGCCGGACGGCATCGGCAGGCGCGTCAGGAAGCCGAGGGAGGCCGCAAGATCGGCGGCCCAGCCTCTCACAATGTCGGTTCCGGAGCTACGCGAAGCCATGGCGTAGTCATTATTCGGCGGCTATGAGCTTCGCAACATTCCCGACACGCCACGACAGGAAAAAAAGATGAACGCGACCACCGGCCTGCCCTTTGACGATATCCGCCGCCTGCTCGAGGATATGCCGGAGCCCGATGAGGAGGCGGCCGAGGCGGTCAGAGCGCGTGACGCAAGGTTGACCAAGCCGCCGGGGGCGCTCGGCCGGATGGAGGAGATCGCCGTCTGGCTGGCGCGCTGGCAAGGCCGTCACGCCCCCCGGGTGGAGCGCCCGGTGGTGGCGGTCTTCGCCGGCAATCACGGCGTGGTCGACCAGGGCGTGGCCGCCTATCCCCAGGCCGTCACCAGCCAGATGGTGGCCAATTTCCAGGCCGGCGGCGCTGCGGTGAACCAGATCTGCAAGAGCTTCGATCTGGGCCTCAAGGTCTTCGAGCTGGCGCTCGAGACGCCGACCCGCGACATCACCGGCGCGGCGGCGATGGAGGAGGCCGAATGCGCCGCGACCATGGCTTACGGCATGGAGGCGGTGGCGGGCGGCGCCGATCTTCTGTGCATCGGCGAGATGGGCATCGGCAACACGACCGTCGCCGCTGCCATCTGCCACGCGCTTTATGGCGGCCGGGCCGAGGACTGGGTGGGGCCGGGCACCGGCGTCGATGGGGAAGGGCTCAGGCGCAAGGCCGATGCGGTGCGCCGCGCCGTCGCTTTTCATGAGGGCCATCTGAAGGATCCGCTCGAGGTGCTGCGCCGCTTGGGCGGCCGCGAGCTCGCCGCCATGGCGGGGGCGATGCTGGCGGCGCGCCATTCCAAGGTGCCCGTGCTGATCGATGGCTATGTGGCGAGTGCGGCGGCCGCCATCCTGCATGCGATCGACGCCTCGGCCCTCGACCACTGCATGGCCGCGCATCGCTCGGCCGAGCCTGCCCATCGCGAGCTCCTGCGCCGCCTGGGCCAGGAGCCCTTGCTCGATCTCGGCATGCGCCTGGGCGAAGGCTCGGGGGCCGCTCTGGCGGCGGCGCTCGTCAAGGCGTCGGCCGACCTGCACAACGGCATGGCGACCTTCGAGAGCGCCGGGGTGAGCGACAAGGAAGGATAGCGCGTGATCAGGAACAGTGGACGCCGGTGTTCCGTCCGATCACCCGCCAAACCCAAGAATCCGGGGGCTTGCATTCCCGGTCGCGGCCGTCGGATGGTTCGGGTCCGGGCGGCGCCGCTGTTCCCGCGAATTTCGGTTAGCCCGCTGTAAGCCGCTGATATCTGCTGTAAACTGCTGTAAATCGTTGCTGTTATTTACAGCGGAAGATCAGCCGGTGATGGCGATGAGCTTGCGCTGGCTGGGCGAGGCGGCGGCGGGCTCGGCGACGACGCCGGCGCGCGGTCCGCTCATCACCCGGGCTGCCGGGAAGAGCACCGTCGCCTCGGTGCCGAGGCCCGGCTTGCTGCGCAGCACGAACGAGCCGCCATGCAGGGTGATCAGGCCCTTGACGATGGGGAGCCCGAGGCCGGCGCCGTCGACCGCTTTCTTCACCGCCAGCGAGCCGCGCGAGAAGGCCTCCATCGCAGTGGCGATTTCCTCTTCCGGCATGCCGGGCCCGTTGTCGATGACGCTGACCGCGATATCGCCGCCGTCGCGCAGGCGGACCCTGACATTGATGCGGCCGCCATTGGGCGAGAATTTCGCGGCGTTCGACAGGAGATTGATCCAGATCTGCCGAACCGCGCGGCGATCCGCCATGACCTTCGGCAGGTTCGCCGGGATGTCGAAATCGAGCGTCTGCGATTTTTCGGTGAGCTTGAAGGAGACGAAGTTCTTCACGTCGTCGAGCGTCTCGGCGAGGACGAGCGGCTCGGCATTGAGATCGCGCCGGCCCGCCTCGATGCGGGTCAGGTCGAGGATGTCGTTGACGAGGCTCAGGAGGTAGCTGCCGGAGTCGTGGATGTCGTTGGCATAGGTCTTGTAGGCGGCGACCTCGTGGCGGCCGAACATCTCTCGGCCGATGATTTCCGAGAAGCCGAGAATGGCGTTGAGCGGCGTGCGCAGCTCATGGCTCATGGTGGCGAGGAACTGCGACTTGGCCTTGCTCGCCTCTTCGGCGCGCAGCTTCTCGCGCAGCGCCTCGGCCCTGGCGATTTCGGAACGGTCACGCTCGGCCATGAGCTTGCTGACGAGCTCTTCCTTCTGCGCCTTGAAGATCAGCATGTCGCGCGCCGTCTCCTGGAGCTTGCGGGCGACGAGCACGAAAAAGATCTGGCAGCCGATGGCGAGCGCCCCGAGGCCCGCATAGAGATAGCCGGACTCGGTGAGGCAGCGCAGCGCCAGCGCGAAGGTCATGAGGCCGGTGCCGGCGATGATGATCGGCATGAAGTTCGCCGAGATCATGATGCGCGCGGCGACCATCGCGATGAGGCTGGCGACGATGTAGATGTGCTGCAGGTCGCTGGCATTGTCCCACAGCAGGAAAAGGGGGGCCGACCAGCAGGCGGCGGTGAGGAACTCGCTCGCCGTCAGGATGCCGAGCCACTCGGTGAACTGCGATTTCTTGGGCTGCGCCCTGAGATAGATGCGGCACAGGACATATTGGATGATCTGGCAGCCGAGCGCGCTGCCGAGCCAGGCCAGTGACTGGTGCCAGGGCGTCCATTGCAGCGTCATCAGCGCGAAAAGCGCGGCGAAGAACGGCAGGGCGATGACGACCCTGATCTGGTTCTGGACGAACAGAGTGAGAAGATCGCGCTCCCACGGAAGGGTCTCGCCATCGGCGATGCCGACGTCGTCGGTCAGCGCGGCGGGAGCGGTCATTGCATCCGTTGTCTGCATGGCGGCCTTTGATATCACCCAGTGTGGAGCGTGGCTCCGCGCCGGCGGAGATACGCTTTCGTCGTCCCGTGGCGCAGGATACGGAAAGCGGCTTAAAAGCCTCTTCGTGAAAACGCTAAAAATGCGCTTATGTATTAACTATGCCTGAGAGCTTTCAGAAACTGAGCGCCCGTATGCGGGCCTGCCGCATCTGTGTCGACGCGCCCAGAGGCCGGCCTCTGCCGCATGCGCCGCGTCCGGTTTTCCAGGCGAGCTCGACGGCGAAGCTGCTGATCGCCGGACAGGCGCCGGGAACCCGTGTCCATGCCTCGGGGCGGCCCTTCACCGATCCCTCCGGCGTCAGGCTGCGGCAATGGCTCGGCATGGACGAAACTCTCTTTTATGATGAACGCAAGGTTGCGCTTGTTCCGATGGGATTCTGCTTTCCGGGCCAGGACGCCAAGGGCGGCGATCTGCCGCCGCGTCCCGAATGTGCGCCGGCCTGGCGGGCGACACTGCTGGCGCGTCTGAGAAACGTCGAGCTGATCGTATGTCTCGGCCGACCGGCGCAGCTCTGGCATCTGGGCGAGCTCGCCGGCGCCGACCTGACCGCCGCCGTGCGCAACTGGCGGCAGTCCTATGCGCTCACCCCGCGCATATTGCCGCTGCCGCATCCTTCCTGGCGCAACAATGCCTGGCTCAACCGCAATCCCTGGTTTGCCGAGGAGCTCCTGCCGGTGCTGCGCAAGGACGTGGCGGACCTCTTTCCCGGGCATGGGGCGAGCTGACTTTGGTCTTTTATCTTTGGCTCAAATTGCTCTAAGCGAAACTGATGGAACAGATTACACGCGACCAGATTCTGACGGCCCTCGGCAAGCTCTCCGTCCCCGGCGGCGGGCGCAGCATCGTCGAGGCGGGGCTCATCAGCGACATCGTCATCGCCAATAACCGGGTGATGTTCGCGATCACCGCCGACCAGTCCAACATGCCCGCCATGGAGCCCCTGCGCCGCGAGGCGGAGCGCATCGTCGCGAGCCTGCCGGGCGTCGAGAAGGCGATGGTGGCCCTGACCGCCGAGCGCAAGCAGGCGCCGCCAAAGACCGCCAATCTGAAGGCTGGCATTCCGGGCCTGCGCCATATCGTGGCGGTGGCTTCCGGCAAGGGCGGCGTCGGCAAATCGACCATGGCCGTCAACCTGGCGCTGGCGCTCAAGGCCAATGGCCTGCGGGTCGCCGTTCTCGATGCCGACGTCTATGGGCCGTCGCTGCCGAAGCTCCTCGGCATCATGGGCAAGCCCAAGGCCGCCGACATGGAAGGCAAGCTCATGCAGCCGATGGAGGCCTATGGTCTGAAGGTGATGTCGATGGGCTTCCTGGTTCCCGAGGACACGCCGATGATCTGGCGCGGTCCGATGGTGATGTCGGCCCTGATGCAGATGCTGCGCGATGTGACCTGGGGAGAGATAGACGTCATGATCGTCGACATGCCGCCGGGAACCGGCGACGCGCAGCTCACCCTGGCGCAGCAGACCCCGCTGTCGGGCGCCGTCATCGTGTCGACGCCGCAGGACCTGGCGCTGCTCGATGCCCGCAAGGGCCTCAATATGTTCCGGAAAGTCAGCGTGCCGGTGCTCGGGATCATCGAGAATATGAGCTACTTCATCTGTACCAAATGCGGCGAGCGCCATGAGATATTCGGCCATGGCGGCGCGCGCGAGGAGGCCATGAGGCTCGGCGTGCCGTTTCTCGGCGAGGTGCCGCTCGACATGGAGATGCGGGCGCGCTCCGATGCCGGCGAGCCCATCGTCGCCACCCTGCCGGACGGTCCGCACGCCGCCATCTTCCGCAAGATCGCCGAAGACGTATGGGCCGGAATCGAGGCCGGAACCCGCCCGAAAGCCCCGCGTATCGTGATCGAGGACTAATCCCGTCGAGGTCGATTAAGCTTGCTATTAGCGGCCGGTAACGCAAGATTTACCATATGTTCGCATTAATTGGTCGAATCTAGCAGTCGGGAAGGGGCCAACCATGTCGAAACTGATGATCATCCTGGGCATCATCGTCGCCGCAGCAGGCGCGGTGTTGGGGGCGCTCATCAATGTTTCTCCTGGCGAGATGCAGGTCCGTGGACTGACCTATGACGTCGCCGCCGTGTTGCTGGTGGGAGGCCTCGGCCTGGTCGGCCTGGGCGGCGTCATCGTCGCCCTGGACAAGACGAATGCCGCCACGCGTGAGCTGCGCGCCTGGCTGTCCGGCCAGGATGGCGCCCAGGTCGCCACCGCCGCCACGGTCGCCGTCGCATCCGAGTTCGGCGCCGAAGCCGGAACGCCGCCGCCCTTCACCGTGCCCACTCCCGAGCCCGCTTCGTCAGTGAGCAAGTTCGAGAAGCTGGTCGAGGAATCGCGCGTGAGCACCGACCGCGCCGTCGCCGAAACGCGCGAGACGATCGCCGCCATCGACAAGGCGAACAACGAGTTGAAGCAGGTCTTGAACGAAGAGCCGGAGCCGGCCGCCGTCACGACCACGACCGAGCCGCCGGCCGCGGAGCCGGCCGCCGAAGTCGCCGCCGCCGAAGCGACCGAGGAAGTCGAGGATACGCAGCTCTTCGTCGTCGAGGAGCGGCTGATCCGCGGCCGCCCGGCGCGCGTTCTTTCCGACGGCACCGTCGAGGCGGAAACCGACGATGGCTGGATGCGCTTCGAGAATCTCGAGCATCTCGAGGAATATCTCGACGCGATGTCGCCCGGGCAGAACTGACCGGCGCTCACGCGCCGCGCGGCATCAGCTCATAGGGGGGCTTCCAGCCGGGAAGCGCCCTGATGCGGTCGAGCCATTTCATGACATGGATGTGCTCTTCGAGCGGCACCGGCATTTCCTCGCCATAGAACAGATAGCTGCATAGGGACAGATCGGCGATCGTGGCGCGCTTGCCGACGATGAAGGGCTGGTTCGCCAGATGCCGGTCGACGATCTGCAGCGCCGAGAGCACCCGGGGCCGCAGGAATTCGGTGACCGGCGTCTCGCCGGTCTTGGCGAAGGTGAGCATGAATCTGAGCGTCGCCAGGTAGCTCGTGAATTTGTGGTTGTCGAACAGGATCCAGCGCCAGATCTCGCGCCGCTCGTCTTCGCTCTTGGCTCCGAATTTCCGCGTCTGCTCGGCGAGGTAGTCCAGGATGACGCCGGACTGCGTCAGCCTCAGTCCCTTGTGGCCGAGAATCGGGACCTCGCCCATTTCGTTGGCGCCGGCGCGGAACGCCGTCCCGCGGGTCTCGCCGTTGAAATAGTCGACCCAGACCGGCGACCAGTCGCAGCGGGAAAGCTCGAGCATCAGCGCCGCCTTGTAGGCGTTGCCCGATTCGCCGAAGCAGTGAAGCGTGTATTCCGACATCGGCGGACCTCACCTTATCTGACGTCGAGCACGCTGGTGCGCGCGCTGCGCACCACCTGGCTCGCCGTCGATCCCTTGAAGATGCGTTCGAGCCGCGAGCGGCCTTCATCCGTCACCACGATGATCCGGTAGCTCGACCCGGTCTCGATGATTTCCTCGACCGTGTCGCCGACCGCGGTGCGCGTGTCGGTCACGGTGATCTTCATCGCCTTGAGCAGCGCCTTGGCATTGGCGACGGCTTCTTCCGCCGCGGGCCTCGCCGCCTCGTTGGGAGCCACGGAGAAGAGCGTGATCGAGGCGCCCTGCATATGGGCGAGAACGGCGGCCCGGCGCACCGCCTGCATGGAGCGCGACGAGCCGTCGGTGCAGATGAAGAAGCCTTCCTTGTCGAGGCTGGGGCGCGCCACCAGCACCGAGCAGGAGGCATGCGTCACCACTTCCTGGACGACGCCGGTGCCGAACCAGGCCTTGAACTCGCTGCGCCAGCGCGACGGCTCGCCGAGGATCATCAGATTATAGGGGCCGAGCTCATACTGATCGAGGATGCCATGGGCGGCGTCCGGCGCCGTCTTGAGCTTGAGCACGACGCTTTGCCCCTTGGGGCTCTTGTACTCGACCTTGGTGTCGCCGGCGGGGTCGCCCCAGGCATCCTGGTGGCTCGCTTCCTGCGGCCAGCTTTCGACGTCGATGCCTTCTTCCTTCAGGATATCCAGCGACCGCTTGAGGTCGCGCACGCCGGGCAGCTCGAAGCCCGATTCCATCATGTTCTGCCGCGCCAGGCGCAATTGCAGGCCGCCCGACCACAAGGCCTGGTCGATCGGGCGCACATAGAGGACGATGATGTCGCATTCCTCGTTGACCGCGAGGCGGGCCGCGAAGGTGACGGTGATGAAGGATTCCTCGGTGCCGTCGATGCAGGCGAGGATGCGGAAGCGGTTGCGCCGCTGCTGGCGCAGATTGTGCAGCGTCTTCTGGACCGCGCGTTCCTGCCGGTCGCTGAGCTTGGTGCGTGTGAACAGCGTCTTCAAGACGGACCGATTCCTCTCTCGCCGATGCCAAGTCTAACGCGCGATGAAGGGCCAATAAAGGCTTGCGAGCGCCAGAAGGATGATGACCGAGATGATCATCATGCGCGAGCCGACGGTGAAGAAGTCGCGTCCCTTGAGGTAACCGGAAGCATAGATGATGGTGAAGGCGGGCTGCGCCGCCGGCGTCAGATAGCCGAAAGCCGACGAGATGGCGGTGACGAAGCCGACAATGATCGGATCCTGACCCGCGACATGGGCGGTGTTGAGCACGATCGGGCCGAGCACCGCAACGGCGGCGCCGGCGGTCATCGTGTTCGACACGCCGATGGTCAGGAGCGAGATGGCGGTGTTGAAGCCGAGCCCGCTGCCGGCTCCGATATTCTCGAGGAGATCGAGGAAGCTCTTGGCGACCCAGTCGGCGGCCCCGGTCTCGGTCATTTCGACGCCGAGCGAGATGGCGGCAGCGTATAGCAGGACGACGCCCCAGTTGACGCCGGAATTGATGTCCTCCCAGCGCACCAGGCCGAAGACCAGGAAGGCCGCGACGCCGAGCAGCGCGATGACGCCGAGGCCCAATTGCTCCGACAGGAAGATCCAGCCCAGGATGGTGAGGCAGAAGATCAGGATGGTGAGCCAGCCCGACGGCTTGAGCGGCCCGTCCATGATGACCTGGGTCCGGAGTCTGGAGACGGCGCGCGACATGTCGGTCGTCTCCGGCTTGAAGGTGAAGACCAGGATCGCCGCCACGATCGGCAGGCGGATCAGGAACATCGGGAAGGCATAGATCGCCCAGGTCAGGTAATCCATGAGATAGCGCCGGGTCTCGGGGCTCAGGGGGTCGTAGAACAGGTCCTTCCAATAGGAGATGATGATGGCGTTGCGCGCTCCGCCGGAGGGTGTCGCGACGCCGGCGATCGAACAGCCATAGGCGATCGAGAACAGGATGACGGCGGCGAGATTGTGGACCTTCTTGGGGTCCTGCGAGGTGAGCGTGATCAGCGTCACGCCGACCGGAAGCATCATCGCGGCGACGGTGTGCTCGCCGATGAAGGCGGCGATGGCGCCGCAGACCGCGGTGATGCCGAAGCTGATCCAATAGACGTTGGTGCCGGTCATCTGCACGATCGCCCAGGCGATGCGCTTGTCCAGGCGCTGCTTGACGATGGCGACGGCCAGCATCAGCGAGCCCATGATGAACAACACCGAATCGGTCATCAGGCTCTGCGCCACCTTGGTCGGATCGACCTTGAGGAGGACCACCTGGCCGATGATGATGAGAAGCGGCACGGTGGGCAGCGGCACCGCCTCGGTGACGAACAGGATGGTCGCCATCACCGACATGGCGAGCACGATCTGGCCTTCCTCGGTCAGCCCGTCGGGCGTCGGCGCGACCATCAGGAGGAAGCCGACCAGCATGGAAATGAAGAACCAGCGCCGGGTCCAGAAGAAGTTGAGGTCGACGTTCTGACGCAGGATCAGGTAGCGCTGATAGCCGCGGCGCTGGAAGCGGGTCAGCCGCTGGCTCGGCTCATGCGCCTGCAGGCTGTCGCGGGGGAGGGAGAAGGTGGCAGCCGCTTGCGTCATTCCGCGGCCCTTGCCGAAGGATTGTGGCGCATGAGAGACTGCATGGTATCCCGCTTCGGAAAATTATCCTCCAGGTCTTGTAGATGAAGAATATTGATGATGTTTTGCAGGGCATCGACGGCGCCCTGGACGAAAGTGTCGCGCGCCTTTTCGAGCTGCTCAGATTCCCTTCGGTCGGCACCGATCCGGCCTTTCACGGTGCCTGCCGTGACGCGGCGGCATGGCTGAAGCGGATGCTTGCCGGCATGGGCCTCACGGCGCGCCTCGACAAGACCAGCGGTCAGCCGGTCGTCGTGGCTGAATATGCGCCCAAGGGCCTGCCGTCCCATGCGCCTCGCATCCTGTTCTACGGCCATTACGATGTTCAGCCACCCGACCCGCTCGACCTGTGGGAGAGCCCGCCTTTCGAGCCCCGATTGCGCAAGGGTGCGGATGGTGAGAGCCGCATTTATGCCCGCGGCGCTTGCGACGACAAGGGCCAACTTATGACGTTCCTGGAGGCCAGCCGGGCCTGGATCGCCGCCCGAGGCAGCCTGCCTTTCCATCTCACCGTGCTGCTCGAGGGCGACGAAGAGGGCGATTCGACCCATCTCGACCGCTATGTCGCCGAGAACCGCGCCCGGCTCAAATCCGATGTCGTCTTCATCTGCGATACCGGCATGTGGGACGCCAGGACTCCGGCCATCACGACCCGCCTGCGCGGCTGCATCGCCGAGGAGATCGTCATTTCAGGCCCCTCCAAGGACCTGCATTCTGGCTATTACGGCGGCGCCGCCCGCAACCCGATCAGGGTCCTGACCAAAATTCTCGGCGAGTTGCATGACCGCAATGGCAAGGTGACGCTGCCGGGCTTCTATGACGGCGTCGACCCGGTGCCGGCCTCGACCCGCCGGCAGTGGAAGTCGCTCAATTTCCCCGAGAATAAATATCTGAAGGGCGTCGGCCTCTCGATCCCGGCCGGCGAGAAGGGCTATCCGGTCTATGAGCAGATCTGGAGCCGGCCCACCGCCGAGATCAACGGCATCTATTCGGGCTATACCGGCGCCGGCTCCAAGACGGTGCTGCCCGCCGAGGCCATGGCCAAGCTCACTTTCCGTCTGGTCGGCCGCCAGACCCCGGCCCAGATCCGCAAGGGCCTGCGCCAGTTCGTCAAGGAGCGGCTGCCGGCCGACTGCCGCGTCCGCTACAAGTCGGAGGGCGGCGACTCGATGGCGGTCACGGTGGCCGAGACCAGCCCCTGGGTGCGCCTGGCGCAGGGCGCCCTCAAGCAGGAATGGGGCCGCGAGCCGGTCCTCATGGCCGAGGGCGCCTCGATCCCGGTGGTCGGCACCTTCAAGTCGCTGCTCAAGATCGACAGCCTCCTGGTCGGCTTCGGGCGCGACGATGACGGCGCCCACAGTCCCAATGAGAAATACGATCTGAACAGTTTCCGCAAAGGCATCAGGAGCTGGGCCCGCATCATTGCCGGCCTCGCCGAACAACAGGAGCGTCCCAAATCATGACCGACATCACCGCCGTCCTCGGCGCCGCCGACCGGACGCTCGACCAGAGTCTCGACCGCCTGTTCGATCTGGTCCGCATTCCCTCGATCTCGACCGACCCGGCCTATAAGGCCGACTGCCGCCGCGCCGCCGAGCGCATCGTCGCCGACCTGTCCGCTCTGGGCTTCCAGGCCTCATTGCGCGACACGCCCGGCCATCCGATGGTGGTGGCGCATTTCGAGCCCAAGGACGCTCCCGCCAGGCTCCCGCATTTTCTCTTCTACGGCCACTACGACGTCCAGCCGCCCGATCCGCTCGACAAATGGACGACGCCGCCCTTCGAGCCTCAGAAGCGCACCGGCAAGGACGGCGTGGTGCGCCTCTATGGCCGCGGCACCGCCGACGACAAGGGCCAGCTCCTGACCTTCGTCGAGGCGATGCGGGCCTGGATCACCGAGACCGGGACGCTGCCGATCAGGGCGACGATCCTGATCGAGGGCGAGGAGGAATCGGGCTCGCCGAGCCTCATTCCGTTCCTGAAGGAGAATAAGGCCGAGCTCGCCTGCGACGCCGCCTTCGTCTGTGACACCAACATGTGGGACGCGAAGACGCCGGCCATCACGACCAGGCTGCGCGGCATGGTCAAGGACGAGATCACCATCACCGGCCCCCGCGTCGATCTTCATTCCGGGGCCTATGGCGGGCCTGCCGCCAATCCGCTGCGTGTTCTCTCCAAGCTCCTGTCGAAGCTCCACGACAAGAACGGCAAAGTCACCATTCCGGGTTTCTATGACGGGGTCGGCGATCTTCCCACGGAGATGAAGGCGCAATGGGGCAAGCTCAACTTCTCGGACAAGAAGTTCCTGAAGGAGGTCGGCCTATCGGTGCCGGCGGGCGAGAAGGGCAAAGGCGTGCTGGAGCAGGTCTGGGCGCGCCCGACCGCCGAGGTGAACGGCATATGGGGCGGCTATACCGGCGCCGGCACCAAGACCGTCATCCCCTCCGAGGCGCATGCCAAGCTGACCTTCCGCCTGGTCGGCAAGCAGAACCCGCAGAAGATCCTGAAGGCCTTTCGCGCCTTCGCCAAGGCCGAGGTGCCGAAGGACTGCAAGATCGAGTTCGCCGCCTATGGCTCGGGAAGCCCGGCGACCGAGATCGCCGAGACCTCGCCCTTGATCCGCAAGACGGCCCAGGCTCTGAAGGAGGAGTGGAAACGCGACACGGCGCTCATCGGCTCCGGCGGCTCGATCCCGATCGTGCGCTATTTCAAGGATATCCTCGGCATGGACAGCGTGCTGGTCGGCTTCGGCCTCAATGACGACGCGCTGCACAGTCCGAACGAGAAGTACAATCTCACCAGCTTCCAGCGCGGGATCCGCAGCTGGGTGCGCATCCTGGCGGCGGTCGGGCGTTGAGGGTTTCATTCCGGAAACGACCGGAATAACCCGGGGTTACGTTGAGCCGAGGGGATGATGGTCATGTCATTCCCGAGGCATGCGTCTTTAAAAAAATGTCATTCGGCCGTCATAATCGGCCGATGGCCGGGAATAGAACCCTGAATGCTCCGTTCTTCTCCTCGCGCGGCCGAAACGCGTGAGCAAGAGCAGGAGTTCAGATGTCCATATCCACGCTTCAACAGGTCCTTCAGGATCCGGTCCTATCGCAAGCGGTGAGGATAGGCTTGAATCTCGCCGGGATGAGCGTGCTCGTCTTCGGTCTTTATTATCGCCGCTATCGCGACAAGGAGCTGGTCACCGCCGCCGCCTTGTTCAATGTTTTCATCTTCGCGGTGCTGACCATCCTCTCCTCGGTGAATTTCAGCGTGGCCGCGGGCTTCGGCCTGTTCGCCATACTGGCGCTCTTCACCTTGCGCTCCGAGCCGCTGACCAAGACCGAGATGACGTATTTCTTCGGCGCCGTCGCCATCGCCGTCATCACCTCGGTGCACGGAACGACGGTGCCTTTCGCCACTCTGGCGGTGGCCTTCGTCCTGGCCGGCGCCTATGTCATCGATCATCCGAGGATTCTGCAATCGGTCTCCGGCGCGAAAGTCACGCTCGACAAGATCAATACCGATCTTCTGGCCGACCCCATCGCCATGCGCGCTGAATTGTCGGAACGCCTCGGCGTCGCGGTCCTGTCCTACCAGGTGCTTCAGCTCGACTACATCACCGAAATGGCGAGGCTCAATGTCTATTATCGCACACGCTGACCCGTCGCTGGAGCAGGGCTTCGATCCGATCGGCCTTGCGACCCTCAACGCCCGGGCGGAAATGCTGGAACGGCTCGACAACAAATATGTGGTGAAGCGCGGTGTGCTGCGCTCCGCAGCCGCTGAGCTCGCCCGGCACTTCGACATCCTCGAGATCGCCGGTCGCCGCGCCTTCACCTACGAGACCTGCTACTTCGACAATCACGACCGGCGCAGCTATTTCGATCATCACCAGGGCCGGCGCCGGCGGGTGAAGGTGCGCATCCGCAAATATCTCGACGCGGCGCTGTGCTTCGTCGAGGTCAAGCTCAAGGACAAGCGCGGCGTGACGGTGAAGAAGCGGCTGCCCTATGCGCCGGAAAAATTCGGCCGGCTGGACGAGGAGGCGCTCGCTTTCGTCCACCATGTCTATCAGGAGCTTTATCGTCAGCCTTCCCCCCATGAGCTGCAGCGCGTCATCGACATGCGCTATGTCCGCATGACGCTGGTGGCGAAAGAGGGCGGTGAGCGTATGACGATCGACAGCGGCCTGCGCTTTTACGACATGCGCTCCTATTATGCGGTCGACGACGATCACTTCATCCTCGAGACGAAGTCGGCGCGCGGCAACGGTCTTGCCGATCGAGTGTTGCGCGCCGTGCATCAGCATCCGACCAAACACTGCTCGAAATACTGCACCGCGATCGCGCTGCTCGATCGCGGCACCAAGCATAACCGTTTCCTGCCGGTCTTGCGCAAGCTTGCAAGCCCCGGTCTTTCGCCTCTCTCAATGGAGTTGCTGAAATGATACAGAAGCACAAATCGATCCTGGGCGGCCTCGCTCTCGCCGCTCTTCTCATGACGCCGGCCGCCGCCGAGCCGGTGCTGCAGGCGCTGAGCAAGACCGAGATCCCGGCGACGGGCAAGGACGGCGTGCGGGTCGACGAGTTGTCAGGCCTGGCCTGGGATGCCGACGAAAAGCTTCTCTATGCGGTTTCCGACGGCGGGGTCCTGCATCATTTCCGTCTTAGGCTCGAAGGCGACAAGGTCGCTGCGATCGAGCACGTCTATTCGGCGCCGCTGGCGGCGCCTTCCGGCGGCAAGACGGTGACCAATGCCGAGGGGCTGGCGGCGCTCAACGGCGATGACGGCAAGCCCGGCGACAGTGAGCTTCTCATCGCCTTCGAGGACGGTCCGGCGGTCGCCCGCTTCACGCCGCAAGGGAAGTGGATCGCCGATGTCGCATTGCCGGGTCCTCTGGGGGACGCCGGCAACTACGCCAAGAAGAACAGCCGGCTCGAAGCCGTTGCCTTCGAGAAGACCCACGGTGTTCTGACCGCCCCGGAGCGGCCCTTGCGCGGCGAGCCCGGGACGCTGCATAAGATCTATGCCGGAGACGGGGCGACATGGGCTTTCGAATCTGCCCAGCCCGATGGCCGGCTGAAGGCGATCGAGACGATGCCCGACGGCAATCTGTTGGTGCTGGAACGCACCGCTGAGGAAAAGGGCGGCCCGCGTAGAGGGCATTTGCGCTATGTCGATCTCGCCTTCTGTCCGGTGGATAAGCCGTGCGCCGCCCCTGACCTTGCGGCCAAGCCTGATCCGCTGCTGGCCGATAATTTCGAGGGCCTGGCCCGCCTTTCCGACAGCCTCTTCCTCATCGTCACCGACCGGACCAAAAAAGACGTGGAGCCGACCAGTTTCGTGCTGTTCAAGCTTGTCGACGCCAAGTAAGGACGGCCATGAAAGTGTTTATTATCTCACCCCTTTCAAGGACCTAGCGATGTTCTCCCTTCAGACGATTTTCGGCTCCGGCAAGCAGTTTTATGAGCATCTGGACGCCGCGGCGGTGTCGGCGCATGAAAGCGCCAAGGCCCTGCACGAGATGCTGAACACCGCCTCGGGCGAGCAGGGGCTGGATGCGATCAAGCTCGCCCGCCACCACCAGCGGGAGGCGACCAACAGGATCAGCCAGGCGCTGGTCGACAGCTTCATCACGCCTATCGAGCGCGAGGATATCGAGGAGCTGCGCGTCGCCCTCTATAAGATATCGAAGCAGGTCGAGCGCTTCGCCGACCGCTACACTTTCGCCGCGCATCGCCTCGAAGGCGTCGACTTCGCGCCGCGCGCCGCCATGCTGGAGAAGGCGACGCAGATCGTGCTCGACATGGTGCGCGAGCTGCCGAAGCTCAAGCTGGAGACGATCAAATCGCTGGACGACCGCCTGCATGCGATCGAGACCGAGGCCGACCGACTGCTGCTCGAGCTCTATCGCGAGCTCTATTCGGGCGATCTCGATGGCGCCCGCATGTTCCTGCTCAAGGAATTCTTCGAGATCCTCGAAAAGGCGATCGACCGCTGCCGCGACGCGGGCGCCATCGTCTACCAAGTCGCGTTGAAGAACAGCTGACGGCACGCATCATGCTGATCCTCGTCCTGACCGTCGTGCTGATGGCGCTGGTCTTCGAATTCATCAACGGCTTCCACGACACCGCCAATTCCATCGCCACCGTGGTCGCCACCAAGGTTCTGTCGCCGGGCCAAGCCATCATATTGGCCGCCGTCACCAATCTGATCGGCGCCTTCTGGGGCACGGCGGTGGCGAAGACCATTTCCTCCGGCCTCGTCGACACGGAGGTGGTCAATGTCACCTTGCAGGTGATCCTCTGCGCGCTTCTGGGCGGCATCATCTGGAATCTCTTCACCTGGTGGCGCGGTCTTCCCTCATCGTCTTCGCATGCTCTGATCGGAGGCCTGTGCGGCGCCGCCCTGGCCGCCGCCGACAACAACTGGGCCGCATTGATCTGGTCCAGGACCGTCGGCGACTGGACGAAGAACGAAGGCCTTCTGTGGAAGGTGCTGCTCCCTATGGTGACCTCGCCGATCGCCGGCTTCACGCTCGGCATCATCATGATGGTGAGCCTGTGGGCGCTGATCGCCGGCATGGCCAAGGCCGGCGGGCTGTTGGGGCGGCTGGCGCGGCCGGTCTGGGTCAATGCCGTCTTCGGCAAGGCGCAGCTCGCTTCCGCCGCCTATATGGGCCTCGCCCACGGCCGCAATGACGCGCAGAAGACAATGGGCATCATCGCGCTCGCTCTGCTCGGCGCCGAAAGCGCCGGCGCGCTTCAGGGCCTGCCGGAATGGGCCCGCTTCCTCGAGCCCGATGCCGGCAAGGACGGCATCGACAGCTGGATCATCGTCTCCTGCGCGCTGGTGATGGCGGCGGGCACCGCGGCCGGCGGCTGGCGCATCATCAAGACGCTCGGCCACAAGATGGTGAAGCTGCATCCGATCCATGGCTTCGCCGCCGAGACGAGCTCGGCCACGATCCTCACCGTGGCGGCGCATTTCGGCATGCCCGTCTCGACCACCCACAGCATCTCGACGGCGATCATGGGCGTCGGCTTCGCCAAGTCCTCACGCGCCCTCAAATGGACGGTGATCGAGCGCATCGTCTGGGCCTGGATCCTGACCTTCCCGGCGGCGGGCGGCCTGGCCTATGGCCTGCACTGGCTGCTGGAAATCGTCGGCTGGAGTTGAGCGGCTACTTCGCGACGAAAAGCGCGAAGGGCTCTTCCAGGGCGCGGGTCACATAGGCCCTGTACTTGGCGTAGAACGAATGGCCCTTTTCGACGCGGCCATAAGCGGGAGCGCCGCCGAGCGTCTTGGCCGGAACGAGGATGATCGGGGTCGCGACAGGGGTCAGGTGCATGCCGCGGCCCGACTGTAGCGTCGTCAATATGCCGAACATCTCGCCCGCAATGGTCGGGCGCGAGACGATGACGAAACGATACTGCCCCAGCTTATTGGTGATGAGATAGATATAGCCCGACTGGTGCGGGATCGACACATTGCCGTCCTGGGTGAAGGCGGCATCGACCCGCTCGCTCTCCTTGAAGGTGAGATGTGACTTCTCCTCGTGCCACGCGATGCAGGTCAGATAGGCATAGATGGAATCGGGATTGGAGAAGGAGGGCCGGATCGTCACATAGTCGCCCTCGATCCACGACACCGCCGGTCTCGCATAGGAACCCAGATCTTCAGGCGCGATGCCGGTGAAGCGCGAGGCCGCCGCGAGCTTGGCGGGTGTCGCCCGCCGGAGGGGCAGACCGAGCGCCGCTTCGAGCCTGACGATACTGGCCAGCGTGAAGGGCCGTTGTCCGGACAGCGCCTTCTCCAGGGTCGAGAGGCTGATCTTCGCCTGATCGGCCAGAAACTGCCTCGTGATGCGGCGGCGGGCGAGGGCCTCGCGCACCAAATCCGCCACGGCGTCGTTCTCATCAGCCGAGAGGGTCTGGTCGGTCATCGGGCAGGTGAAACCTTAAGGAGAAGGAAGCCGTACAAACCCGTACATTCTCACAAGGACCTGTCCAAAACAAGGCAAGCTCTGCCGCATAGCGGCAAGGCGCGACCGAAGAAGGGCGGATTGCCCGCTCGCGGCGCAGGCTCGACCCGCCCCACATGATGGAGCCACGGATCACCCGGAGCGGGTGGGCCGTCAAGGAGCGGAAACACCATGTACCGATTGTTGCTGACCCTGCTGGGTGTCATCGCCATGACGCTCAGCGCCGCCGCCGGCCTCGTCACGCCCGCGCAAATGGGCACGGGCGCCCTGCTGCTTTCCACCAACGAGCCCGGGAAATATGTCGAGGCGCCCCGGGTCGCCACCGATTTCGACATCACTGTGACCGGGCCCATCGCCCGCACGCGCGTCACCCAGAAATTCATGAACCCGACCGACGGCTGGATCGAAGGCACCTATGTGTTTCCGCTGTCGGAGAAGGCCGCCGTCGACACGCTCAAGATGGTGATCGGCGACCGCGTCATTGTTGGCGACATCAAGGAACGCCGCGAAGCCAAGCAAATCTACGAAGAGGCGAAGGCCAAGGGCCAGAAGGCGGCGCTGCTCGACCAGGAGCGCGCCAATGTCTTCACCAACCAGGTCGCCAATATCGGTCCCCGTGAGACCATCGTCATCCAGATCGAATATCAGGAGGCGGTGGCCCAGTCGGGCGGCCTGTTCTCTCTGAGGCTGCCGACCGTCGTGGCGCCGCGTTACGTGCCCGACCCGAAGATCGTGCTGTCGGAGGATGCGCAGTATTATACGGTCAAGGACAGCATTCCCGACCGTGACCGGATCACCCCGCCGGTGCTCGATCCGCGCAAGGCGGCTCCCGTCAATCCCCTGACGCTCACCGTGCATCTCAATCCCGGCTTCGCGCTGGGCGACGTCACGAGTTCCTATCACGACGTGCTCGCGACACCTGCGCCTGAGGGCGGCAAGGTCATCACACTGTCGCGGTCCGAATTCGCCGATCGTGATTTCGAGCTCACCTGGAAGCCGGCGCAGGGTGCCGCGCCCGAGATCGGCCTTTTCCGCGAAAGAGTGAACGACAATGACTATGCCCTCGTCTATGTGACGCCGCCGGCCGCGACCGCGTCCGAGAGGCGCCTGCCGCGCGACGTCGTCTTCGTCATCGACAATTCCGGCTCGATGGGCGGCCCGTCCCTGTCGCAGGCGAAAGCGAGCCTTCTCTATGCGCTCGGCCGGCTCGATCCCGCCGACCGGTTCAATGTCATCCGGTTCGACGATACGATGGACATTCTCTTCCCCGACACCGTGATGGCCGACCGGGCCAATGTCGAAACGGCGAAGAATTTCGTCGGTCGGCTCGAAGCCTCGGGCGGCACCGAGATGATCCCGCCTCTGCGCGCTGCCCTGCGCGACGCGCGGCCCGACGATGAGAGCACGCTCCGCCAGGTCGTGTTCATCACCGACGGCGCCATCGCCAATGAGCAGGAGATGTTCGACATCCTGGGCGCCATGCGCGGCCGCTCGCGCGTCTTCATGGTGGGCATCGGCTCGGCGCCGAATTCCTATCTGATGACGCGCGCCGCCGAACTTGGCCGCGGCAGCTATGCGATGATCGGTGAGGGCGGCCAGGTCGAGGACCGCATGCGCGAGCTCTTCGCCAAGCTCGAAAAACCCGCCGTCACCAATCTGAAGGTGAGCTTCGATCAGGCGTCGGTGGAAGTGACGCCCGCCATGCTGCCCGACATCTATCAGGGCGAGCCCGTGCTTTTCCTGATGAAGATGCCGGAACGCACAGGCGCCTTGACGCTCGTCGCCAAGATCGCCGGACGCGATTGGCAGACGCGCCTGCCGCTCGCCGACGCGCAGGTGGGCACGGGCATCGCCAAGCTCTGGGCGCGGCGCAAGATCGACGACGCCGAAGTGGCGCAGACCCTGGGCGCGATCACGCCCGATGTGGCCGACAAGCTCATCCTGGCGCTGGCTCTCGAGCATCATCTGGTCAGCCGCGTGTCGAGCCTCGTCGCCGTGGACAAGACGCCGTCGCGCCGGCCCGACGAGACGCTCAGCCGCGCCGACATCCCGCTCAACCTGCCGGCCGGCTGGGACTACGACAAGGTGTTCGGCAAGGAGCAGGCGCCGCAAGTGCTTCAGCGCGACGCTAAGCTCGATGTGACATTGATCGCGATGAACAAGGCGCCGATCGCCCATGACGTGAATGCGGTGAAGACGGTCGACCTGCCGCAGACCGCGACGCCGTCGGAGCTGCTCATGCTCCTGGGCGCGCTGCTCTCGGTGCTGGCGCTCATCTTCGCGTTCCTCAGCCGGCGCGCGAGGCTCGCATGAGCAGCGGGATCGACCGGATGCCGGTCTTCTGGATGCGGCGTTCGCGCCGCGCCAGGAAAGCCCTCGAGGAGCTTCGGCGCCGGATGGCGAAGGCGGCGGCCGAACAGAACGGAATACGGACGGCGATCGGCGCGCTCTCCCTCTCCGGGCGAGAGTCCGGGGAGGGAAGCGGGGCTGAAGCCCGCGAGACCAGCCCAAGGCTGTTTTTGGCGCTGTCTCTGCTCTGCGCCGTGCTCGGCGTCGCTCTTCTGGGCGAAGGCCTGTGGATCAAGGCCAAGGCCGGGCTGGCGCAGATCCTGCTCGATCGCGCGTTTGCAGAGAGCGTTGCCACTGGCAAGCCGGTCAAGCCGTGGAGCTGGGCCGATACCTGGCCGGTCGCGCGCATTGCCGTGCCGCGCCTTCAGGCTTCCGCGATCGCCTTGGCCGGCGGCAGCGGCCAGGCGCTGGCCTTCGGTCCGGGGCATCTCGCGCAGACGCCAAAACCCGGCGAGCGCGGCACGGCGGTGTTCGCCGCTCATCGCGACACGCATTTCCGTTTCCTCGGGGATCTCAAGGTAGGAGACGAGATCAAGGTGACGCGTGACGACGGCATCACCTTCACTTACGAAATGATGGGAGCCGAAATCGTACGCTGGGACCAGTCGGAGATCGACGCCGGCGCCGTCGGCTACAATCTGGCGCTCGCCACCTGCTGGCCTTTGGACGGCAAGCTCGGCGGGCCCCTGCGTTACGTCGTCCATGCGCGCCTGAAGCCTTCGGCGATGTTCGGGGACAGCAAGCGGATCGCCCGCGCGAAGCTCTATTGAACGATCACGTTCTCCGGCGTTAGACTGGCGTCATGAAACTCCTCGTCTTCCAGCATCTCGCTTGCGAGCATCCCGCCGTCCTGCGCAGCTTCCTGAAGGAGGACGGCATCGGTTGGGACGCCGTCGAGTTGGATGAGGGCGGCGTCATCCCGCCGCTCGAGGCCTATGACATGCTGTGGGTCATGGGTGGGCCGATGGATGTTTGGGATGTCGAGGAGCATCCCTGGCTCATCCCCGAGAAGCGCGCCATCCGTAAATGGGTGCGGGAACTGAAACGGCCTTTCCTCGGCGTATGTCTTGGCCATCAGCTTCTCGCCGATGCGCTGGGCGGCACCTGCGGACCGCAGCGCCCGCCGGAAGTTGGAATTCTCGATATCGAGCTGACCGAGGCCGGCAGGGGCGATCCGGTCTTCTCAACGCTGCCGCATCAGATGAAGGCTTTGCAGTGGCACAGCGTGAAGGTGGCCCAGGCGCCGGACGATGCGGTTGTCCTGGCCCGTTCCGATGTCTGCGCGATCCAGGCGATGCGCATCGGCCGGCATACTTATTCGATGCAATATCATGTCGAGCTCGAGCCTTCGACCATACCGGACTGGGGCAAGGTGCCGGCCTATGAGGCTGCGCTCGCCAAGGTGCGTGGGCCCAATGCGCTGCAGGGCCTGGCCAAGGAGGCCGAGCCGCTGATGCCGGGCTTCATCGCCAATGCGCGAACGCTCTATCGCGGCTTCATGAATGCCGCGATGCCGGCGATGGCGAAGTAGAAGGCAACACGCGCTCGATATCGCCTTTCATTATATGCACGAGCACGCTCGACCAGCCCTCCGCGTCGGAGCCGACGGCCTGGTTGACGGTGATCCGCCCGAAGAGATTGAACAGCTGCAGCGCATCACCGGCTGAAAGCCCGAAGGTCTGTTCGAGGCTGAGCACGAGATCACGCACGGCGATGTGGATATTCGTCTGCAGGCTCCCGCGCGCCGAGCAGCCGAGCGAGCCCAGCCGCTCGTCATCGCTCAGGCGAGGGGTCGCGAGTGACATTCGCCGGTTCTTCTCCACCCGTACCCGGATCGTAACGTCGGCGCTGGTCTCGAGCGCGGTGCCGGTGATCTCGCCGTCGCCCATCAAAGCGTGCACATCGCCCAGGGAAAGCAGGGCGCCCGGCACATTGACGGGAAGATATAGGGTGGCGCCGGGGCGGATGAGCGGACAATCGAGATTGCCGCCATGCGACGCGCCATAGAGCAGCGAGCTGATCAATTGCGCCGGCGCGGTTCCGATCGTCCCGATCATCGGCCGCGCGCGACAGGTGACGAGCCTGTCGCCGAAAGGAACCATGACCGTCTCGCCCTTGAGCCGGGCGATGATTGTCGCCGGCGCGACGCGGTCGGCGAAACTCTCGTCTGCGAATTGCCGCGCCCAGTCATGCGCCACATGGGTCGCCCCGAAACCCTGCCGGGCGCCGAGCGCGATGTCGATGATATCGACCGCGAGAACATCGCCGGGCTCGGCCTCGGCGACGAAGATCGGCCGGTTCACCGGATTGTAGCGTCCTCCGACATGTTCGAGCACATCAGGATCGTCCCGCAGGAGCGGACTGTCGGCGGTCAGGCGGCCGGAGAAGCAGTCGAGCGTTTCGACCAGGATAGTGTCGCCGGAGCGGATATGCAGCACCGGCTCGGCATCCGGGTCGAAGACGAACTGATGCGCGGCCGCCGGAACGCGGATGGGATGCGGACGGCTGATCGTCATGCGACCGGCCGCCCGCTTGCCGCCCGGATCAAGGTCTTCGTGTAGTCGTGGCGCGGCGCCCGGAAGACGGCCCGCGTTGCGCCGTGCTCGACGATGCGCCCCTTGTTCATCACATAGACGCGGTCGGCGAGGTGATAGGCCGACGGCAGATCATGCGTCACCATCAGCGTGCTCATCTGGCGTTCGGTCCGCAATCTGGCGAAGAGATCGAGAATGCCGGCGCGGATCGACGGATCGAGCATCGAGACCGGCTCGTCGGCGATGAGCAGATCGGGCGAGAGAACGAGAGCCGCGGCGATGGCCACGCGCTGGCGCTGCCCGCCGGAAAGCCGGTGCGGATGGCGGGCGAGGAAGTCGCCGGGCGGGGTGAGGCCGACGAAACCCAGAGATTCGGCGATCAATTTTCGCCTTTCGGCCACGGTTGCGCCGATATGATGGATGCTCAGGCCCTCGCGCATGATCTCTTCGACCGTCATGCGCGGGTTGAGCGCTTCGGTCGGGTCCTGGAAGATGAGCTGCACGCGCCGGCGGAGATCCTTGTGGGCGCGGCCGGTCATCTTGCCCAGCGCCTGGCCGGAAAGCAGAATTTCGCCCGAATTGATTGGTTGCAGGCCGAGAGCGGCGCGCATGGTCGTCGTCTTGCCGGAGCCCGAGGCGCCGATCAGCGCCACGATCTCGCCGCGCCCGACAGTGAGGCTCGCATCATCGACCGCGACGACGCGCGGACCGTCGCCGAAAATGCCGCGTGCCGTAAATTCCACGCGCACGGAATTGAGTTCGAGAAGGGCGCTCATGCCGGCTGCTCCACCAAGCCGAAATCCGGCAATGCCGCGAGCAGCGTGCGCAGATGCGGGTGTTTGGGCTTCGTCATCAACTGGCTCACCGGGCCGTATTCGACGATCTCGCCCGCCAGCATCACCGCGAGCTCGCCCTGCATGCGCCCGACCAGCGCCAGGTCATGACTGACCAGCACCAGCGCCAGATCGAGCGACTGGCGCAACGCCAGGATGAGATCGATGATCTCGGCCTGGACGATCGGGTCGAGCGCCGTCGTCGGCTCGTCGGCGAGCAGGATCTTCGGCCGGCAGGCGAGCGCGAAGGCGATGACGACGCGCTGGCGCATCCCGCCCGACAGCTGATGCGGATAGAGCTGTTCGCATTGGGCGGGCAGGCGCACCATGTCGAGAAGCTCCCGCATGCGGGCCTTGGCGCGCTTCTGATCGAAGCCGTGAAAAACGAGAAGCCGCGTCAGCTGCTGTCCGATCATGTGCACGGGACTGAGCGGATTGGACGAGGCCTGGAACACCATGGCCGCCTCGCGCCAGCGCAATCCGGCGAGCGCCGGCGCGGGGCCTTCGAGCACATCGACGCCATTCACGATGACACGTCCCGATACGCTGGCATTGGGCGGCAGGAGGCCGAGCAACGCCATCAGCAAGGTCGACTTGCCGCTGCCGGATTCCCCGATGATCGCCAGTTGTCCGCCGTCGCCGAGCGCGAGGCTGGCATTCTTGACGGCGTGGATGATGCGGCCGTCGCCGGCCTGCATCCATACATTGAGATTCTCGACTTCGATCGCCGGCATCAGCTTTTCTCCGCCGCGGGCGCGCGCAGGGCGAAGGAGCGCAGGCGCAGGTCGGTGGTGTGGAGGCGTGGATTGAGCCTTTGCTCGAGGCTCTGGGCCAGCCAGTAGCAGGCGGTGATGACGAGGCAGATGCACAGGCCCGGCGGCACCACGACCCACCAGGCATCGTTCAGCATCGCGTCGCGCTGGAAGGCGAAGCGAATCATCGTGCCCCAGGAGAGAATGCCGGTGCCGGCGAGACCGAAGAATTCGAGCGCCGCCTGGGTGAGGATGGCGAGCGCCACGGCGAGCGAGCCGGTGGTGCCGATGAGCGGCAGCACCTGCGGCAGGATATGGCGCAGCAATATATGCAGATGGCTGGCGCCGAGCGCCCGGGCGCGCTGCACATAAAGGCGTTCGCGTCCGGATTTGACCTGCGCGCGCACGACGCGCGCCGTCGTCGACCACAGGAGAATGCCGATCACCACGATCATATGGCCGAGGCCCGGTCCCCAGATGGCGGTGATCACCATGGCGAAGGGCAGCGCCGGAACGACGATGAAATAGTCCATGATGCGCAGGAGCACGAGATCGAGCCAGCCGCGCGAATAGCCGGCGAGAATGCCGACCGTGCCGCCGATGAGGATGGCGACCGCCGCCGCCGAAAGCCCGACGACCAGCGACGGCAAGGCGCCTATGACGAGCTGGATCAGGACGTCGCGTCCGGCATCGTCGCTGCCGAGCCAGTTCTGCGCCGAAGGTGCCGCGAAGAGGCGCTTGACGTCGATGGGTCCGGGATCGAGGCCCAAGATCGGGCCCGAGAGGGCGGCCAGAAGGAAGAGGCCCAGGATGGTGATCGCCGCTTTGAGCTTCATTCGACGATCCTCGGATCGAGCTTCATATTGACGAGATCGGCCAGGAGATTGACCAGGATTACCACGATGGTGACGACGAGCAGGGCTCCCTGCAGCATCGGATAATCGCGCTGCACGATGGCGTCATACATGGCGCGGCCGATGCCGGGCCAGGAGAAGGCCGTCTCGACCACGACCGATCCGCCGATCACGGTGCCGGCCGAGAGCGCGATGAGCGTCACGACCGGCACCAGCGCATTGGGCAGCGCCTGATAAGCGAGGATGCGGCTGACCGGGTAGCCTTGCGCCTTGGCGGCGCTGACATAGTCCTCGCCAAGCGTGGCGAGCACCGCCGAACGGGTGACCAGGGTGTATTGTCCGAAAGTGGCGAGCGCCAGGGTCAGCGACGGCAGGATCATATGCTTCAGGCGGTCGGCCAGGATCGACCAGAAGTCGCTGGCGAAGGCGAAGGGATCGGAGGCGCCCGAGACCGGCAGATAGCCGGCGAAGGCCAGCACCAGCATGATGGCGATCCATTGGGTCGGCGCCGAATAGATGACGGTGGCGATATTGGAGATCGTATTGTCGACCGCCGTATCGTGTTTCCAGGCGGCGATGATGCCGGTGGTGACGCCGACCAGGATGGCGACGAGGATGCCGAGCAGGGTCATCGGCACGGTATTGCCGAGCGCCCGCAGCACCTCGTCCGTCACCGGGCGCAGCGATGAATAGGAGACGCCGAGATTGCCTTGCGCGATCTGCGCCAGATAATCGAGATATTGGCCCCAGAGCGGCTTATCGAGGCCGAACTGGCGCATCAGCGCTTCCTTGAGCTCGACCGAGCCGCCCGGCACCCGCGCCATGTTGGAGATGGCGTCGCCCGGCAGCACGCGGAACAGGAAGAAGTTGAGCGTCAGCGTGGCGAAGATGCCGAAGACGGCGATGCCGATCTTGCCGAGGAGATAGCGCGAACGGCTGGTCATCGGATGAACGCAAAAGCCCGGTTAGAAGAGTGCAAACGGCAGGTCCTTCAATTTTCCGGCTTCATGCTCATGAAGGGCCGGTTGGAGGTGTAGTCGAGGAAACCGATCGGATTCTCGATGAAGCCCGACCAGCCCGGCGCATAGGCCTCGACATTGTTCTGCTGGACCGTGACGATATAGGGGCGGTCGCGCTCGAGGATCTCCTGCATCTGCCACACCGTCGCCTTGCGCTTCCCGGGATCGACCTCCTTGGCCTGCGCGTCATAGAGGGCGTCATAATCCTTGTTGCAGTAGGCCGTCTCGGAGAGGCCGCCGATCTGGCTGCACAGCACGACCGAGAGGATGAAGTCCGGATCCATTTGCGGGATCCAGCCCCATTGCGCGATGGTGGCCTCGGCGAATGTGTTGTCCGGTCCGGTGATCGCCGCGGCGATGGTGGCGTTGTCGCTCTGCTCGGTGACGAGCTCGACGCCGATCTGCTTGAAGTCGGCGGTGACGATCTCGAGCGCGCGCAGGCCTTCGGCGCCCTCGACATTGGCGGGGATCAGCACTTTGTAGCTCATCTTGCGGCCATTGACGGTGCGCCAGCCGTCGGCGCCCTTGGCGTAGCCCGCTTCGTCGAGCAGTTTGTTGGCGAGAGCGAGATCGAATTTCTCCGGCACGACTTTCGGATTGGACCAGTCGCCGGTGACTTTCGGCACCATCGAATCGCCCGGCGTGGCGAAGCCCAGATAGGCGACCTCGGCGATCTTCTGGCGGTCGATCGCATGGGCGAAGGCCTGGCGCAGCTTGATGTCGCGGATCTCGGGGAAGGCCTTCTGGTTCTCCGAGCTGTTGAACAGCCAGCTGTGGAAGCGCAGGCCTGGATAGCTGGCGACGGTGATGCCCGCTTTCTTGACCGCTTCGACGGAGGTGACGGGCAGCGGCGTCACGAGATCGAGCTGCTTGTTGACCAGCGCCTGCACCATCGAGGTCGAGTCGGTGAAGAACTGAATGCCGACGCCCTTGAGCGCCGGGGCCTCGCCGAAATAGTCGCCATTGGCTTCGAGCAGGATGATCTGGTCGGCGGCGAAACGGGCGAGCTTGAAGGGACCGCCCACGACCGGCGCGTCATTGGCGAAGGTGGCGATCTTGGCGCCGTCACCTTCAGCCAGTGGCGCCCAGACATGTTCGGGTAAGATGAGTATCTGGGCGAGACGGCCGACCGCGTTGGAGGTCGGCTGCTTGAAGGTGATGACCAGCGTCTGATCGTCGGGCGCTTCCGCCTTCTCGACAGTGGCGATGGCGCGGGCGCGCCGCGCCGTCGGGCCGTTCACGTGCTTGAGCAGCATGTTGAAGGTGAAGGCGGCATCCTTGGCGGTCAGCGGCTTGCCGTCGCTCCATTGTCCGGTCTTGAGCTTGAAGGTCCAGACCACGCCCTTGTCGTCGCTGCTCCACGATGTCGCGAGATCGGGCAGGACGTCGCTGCCGGACGCCTGGCCGAGCGAGGGATACATCAGCCTGAGGGCCGCGAGGCAGGAAGATTGCGTCGTCGTATAGGGATTGAGGGACGAGCAACTGAAGCTCGTGCCGACGCGCAGCACGCCATTCTGGGCATCCGCGGCGGCCGGCGACGCGCCCAGAGCGAGCAGGGCCGCGACCGCTGAAACATGCGGCAAGTGCTTGATTTGAGAGAAATAACCCATCGACGTTTCCCCTTGGGTGGATGTTATTGATGATCCTTCGATATGAAATATATTATACACTTCATATGTCCGAGCAAGCCTGTATCGTGATCTGAAAACACTTTTCCGAGGATTTGTTCTGCCGATCAGCCTTTGGCGGCGCGCAGCCGGTGCTCGAGCCGGTTCCAGGCATTGAGCCAGTTCTGCCTCACCGCAAGCGACGCGGCTTGCGGATCGCCCGAGGCGAAGGCGTCGATGATGAGGCGGTGATCGCCCCAGGTAAGATTGCGGATCTGGACATCGTCGAAGGCGAGCCGCTCGAAACGGCCGATCTCCATCTCGATGCCTTCCAGCATGCCGCTCAGCACCTCGCCGGCGAGGGCGCGGAAAACGGCATGGAGCTCGAGATCGAGGGTGACGAGGCGCCCGGCATCCTTCTCGTCATTCATCGCGGCATGGCAGGCGCGCATCTCATCGAGATGGGCCGCGGTGAGCTTCGGCGTCGCCCATTCGGCGGCGAGTCCGTCCAGCGTGCCGCCGATGCGATAGAGATCCGGCGCCCGCGCCACATTGGGGATGCTGACCCGCGTCTTGCGGCCCTTGCCGAAATCGATGAGCCCTTCCTGCGCCAGGCGGATGATGGCTTCACGCACCGGCGTGCGGCTGATGCCGAGCAGGTTGGCGACATCGACATCGCGGATGATTTCGCCGGGCTTCAGCGGCCCGTTGAAGATCCAGTTGCGGATCGCGCTATAGGCCAGGTCCTGCGCATTGGCGAAGCTGCTGGCGGTTTCCGGACCCGGCAATGGCATTCTTCAGCGACTCCTTCAGACGGTGGCGGTGGCAGCGATCTTTCGCACAGTCAGCGGCTTGCGCAATGCCAATGTCGGAATGCGCCGCCGCGCCTCGCGCACCGCGGCGAGGTCCGCCTCGAAGAGCAGCATGGACGGGCTGTTGCCGGCCTGGCAGAGCACCTCGCCCCAGGGCGAGATGGCGACGCTGTGGCCATGGGTGACGAGCGGCGGCTCATGCGCGCCGCATTGCGCCGCGGCAATCACATAGCAGCCGGTCTCGATGGCGCGCGCCTTGAGCAGCGGCAGCCAGTGGACGGGGCCGGTGACCGTCGAGAAGGACGACGGCACCAGGATGATGTCGGCGCCGGCTTCGGCGAGCGCCACGAAGAGATGCGAGAAGCGCAGGTCGAAGCAGATCGACAGGCCGAGCCGGCCGACTGGCGTCTCGACCACAGCGCTTTCGCTGCCGCAGTCGAACAACTCCGATTCGGGCCGCGAGCCGTCATCGAGATCGGCGTCGAAGAGATGGATCTTGTCATAGGTGGCGAGTGTCGCGCCGTCCGGTCCCAGGAGATAGCCGCGATTGAGCATCTTGCCCGAAGCGAGGCGGATCAGGATCGAGCCCAGATGGACATGGAGCCCATGCGTCCGGGCGGCGGCCGAGGCCGCGGCGAGCACCGGGCAATGGCCTTCCGCCGGCATGCTGTCACGCAGGTCCGGCTGATGGCCGCGCAGGATGTTGACCGCTTCGGGGAAGCAGGCGAGCACCGCACCAGCCGCAGCGGCGCGGGCGATCTCAGCCGCGACGAAGCGGGCATTGGCGGCGAGGTCGGGACCGGTGGTGGTCTGGTGAACCGAAATGAGCATCAAGTGGCCTTAGAAATATATAATATATTCTAAGGCCATTACTGATCGGATTCAGGTGGTCTGTCAACGGGCAGGCCGATTCAAAGCCGTCCCTCGACCCGCAGCTTGTCGGCGATGAGGCCGATCTCATTCGTCCAGATGGCGCCGGAATAATCCTGAGGCAGCTCATCCAGCTCTTCGAGCGAATCGATTCCGGCGGTGCCGTCGCCCTTGCGCATGGGGCCGAGCGCGAAGACCTGGGTGCCTGCGTCTTCCATGCGGTCGAGGAAGCGGTTGGGCCAGCCCCACAGCCAGGGCGCGACATTGATCGGCACGAGCAAAGCTGTGTCGTGGCAGGCACCGGGCAGGATGCCGGTCCAGCCATAGGCGATATAAGGATAAAGACACGCCTTCAGCGATTCTTGCGAAAACACGGTGACGTCCGGCAGGCGCTTCTTCATCTCCATCACCGGGCGGTCGCCGCCATAGACGATGATGGCCTTGTGGCGTTCGGGGCTGAGCTTTGCCAGCACGGCGGCAAGCGATTCACCTTCCTTGGGATCGTTGCTCTTCACATTGATGATCAGTTGCTTGTCGGGAAAAGCCGCGAGGACTTCGTCGAGCGTCGGCATGAGGCCGACTCCTTTGCCGCGGAAGGGATAGGTCTTGCCGCCATCGGCGGTGTAGCCGTAACCGATGTCGAGCGCCTTGAGCTCGGCCATGCTGTGCTCGCGCGTGACGCCTTTGCCATTGGTGCGGCAGTCGAGCGTCCAGTCGTGAAAGACGGCGAATTGTCCGTCGGTGGTCGGATGGATATCGAATTCGACGATGTCGGCGCCGGCATCATAGGCCGCCTTCATCGAGGCGATGGTATTCTCGAGGTAATCATTCTTTGGGGGCAGGATGCGCGCCGCCGTGCAGGTATCGTTGGTGATTCCTTCCGGCGAATAGCGCTGCGCGACACCGCGATGGGCGAGCAATGTCGGCTTGCCGTCATCGGCGGGGGACAGGAGAGTGGTGTTGTTGGCGAAGATGAAAAGAGCAAGCCCGAAGATGACGATGGCCACCCAGCGAAGGAATTTGCGCAAACCCTGACCCCCATAGTCTGGCGCGCTTCCGGTCGCGTCAAGGTGAGAAAGCGCTAAAGCGATGCGAATTTCGCTTTGTACTGTTCGCGCAATTGGGCTTCTGTGTGGCCGAGGTCATAAGCCGGTGACAGAATGAGGCTGGCGGTGTCGATATCGACACGCACGACGGCTTTCATGATCTCGGTGTAACCTTTCCAGCCGGAAAGTGCGGCGAAGAGGTCGGGAAATTCGGGCGCGCTGTGGCGGAACATGAAGGCGCGGCCGCGAACCCTCACCGCCTTGCGCGAAAGCACGTCGAGGAAATTGATCTCGACGACCGGGCGCTCGGCGATATTGCCCATCGTGCCGGGCGAACGGATATGGCCGAAGACCAGCTGCTTGTCGTTGAGCGCGACGAAGGTGCCTTTGGGCGAGAGATTGGGCGTGCCGTCGCGATTGACGCTGGCGACGAAGCCCAACGGATAGGCCGCGATGATCGACTTCATTTCTTCGGTCAGCATGATCCGCCCTTCACGACATGGCTCTGTTCAGGCGGCGATGCATGTGGCAAAAGTGGACTGATGAAAAGAGCCACATCAAGAAGAGAGCGACAGTCCACTTTCGGCGAGGCCGCGCTGGCGAGCATCAGCCTCGACCGCGCCGACCGCGAACCGCTGCACCGCCAGCTCGCCTCGGAGCTCAAACGGCTGATCCTGGCGCAGGCCATCGCGCCCGGCGCGCGCCTGCCTTCGAGCCGCATCTATGCCGAGGAGCTCGGCGTGTCGCGCGCCACCGTGGTGGCGGCGGTCGATGAGCTCATCGCCGAGGGTTATGCCGAGGGCCGGCATGGCTCCGGTGTCTTCGTGGCGCCCGATCTTCCCGATCATGTGCTGCGCGCCGCCCAGCAGGTGACGCCGGTGGCGGAGGCGGCCCTGCCGCGTCCCGACGACGTGCGTCCCTTCCAGCCCGCCGCCCCGGAGCTGGCGCTGTTTCCCCATGAAATCTGGGCCAAGCTGATGCTCAAGACTTGGCGCAACCCGGTGCGTGAGCTCCTGGCCTCGCCCGACCCCTTGGGGTGGGCGCCCTTGCGGCTGGCGATCGCCGATCATCTGCGTGCCTTTCGCGGCATGCGCTGCGCGCCCGAGCAGGTGGTGATCACCAGCGGTGCCGGCGAAGCGCTCGAGCTCCTGGCCCAGAGCATCCTCAAGCGCGGCGACAAGGTGATCATCGAGGAGCCGGGTTACGTCCTGATCCGCCGCACCTTCACCGAGCTCGGCTTCAAGACGGCGCCGATCGCGGTCGATGCCGACGGGCTCGACATCACCAAGGGACCGAAGGATGCGCGCGCCGCGGTGGTGACGCCCGCCCGCCATTATCCGCTCGGCATGACCATGCCGCTCGCCCGCCGCCTCGCGCTGCTCGATTGGGCGCGCCAGCACAAGACCTGGATCATCGAGGACGATTACGACAGCGAATATCGCTATCACGGCAAGCCGCTGCCGGCCTTGATGGGCGTCGACGATGCGGGCGTCGTGATCTCGCTGGGCTCCTTCTCCAAGACCATGCTGCCGGGCCTGCGCATCGGTTATCTCGTGGTGCCGCACAATCTCATCAACGACATGTCGGCGGTGATGCGCGAGCGCGGCGCCCGCGTCTCGCTTTTCCTGCAGCCGGTGCTCGCCGATTTCATGCGCCTCGGCCATTATGCGGTGCATATCCGGCGCATGCGCCGCCTCTATACCAAGCGGCAGGCCGCCTTGCGCGACGCCATCGAGCGCCACGCGAAAGGCGTGCTCGCGACCGCGCCCGAACCCGCCGGCATGCATCTCATCTGCACGCTCGAGAACGGCATGGACGATCGCGAGGCGGCGAAACGCGCCGCCAGGATCGGCCTGCTGGCGCCGGCGCTCTCCGACTTCTTCGCCGGCAGGCCCTTCCGCCAGGGATTGCTTCTCGGTTATGCGGGCTTCGATGAAGCCGTGATCGACGTCTCGATCAGGAAGCTCGCCGACGCTTTGCGCTGAAAGGAACATTCAGAATGATCTCCGCCGAAACCCGGACCGCTTTTGCCTTCGTCGATGAGCGGCAGCGCGACTGGTCGCAATGGAATTTCCACATCTGGTCGCTCGCCGAGACGGCCTGGCGCGAATACCGCTCCGCCGAATGGTATGTGGCGAAGCTCAAGGAGGAAGGCTTCGCCGTCGAGGCCGGTTCGGGCGGCATGCCGACGGCATTCTCCGCCACCTGGTCGAACGGCCAGGGGCCGACCGTCATGGCCTATGCCGAATATGACGCGGTGCCGGGCAATTGCCAGGTTGCCGACACCTATCGGGCGCCGCGCCAAGGCCTGTCGCGTTTCGCCGGCGGCCATACCGATCCGCATTCGGCCCTCGGCATGGGATCCTTCGTCGGCGCACTCGCCGCCAAGGCGGCGATGGAGAAGCATGGCGTGACCGGCACCATCCGCTTCATGGGCGAGCCCGCCGAGAAGGTGAGGGGATCGAAGCCGATCCACGCCGCAAAGGGCTATTATGACGGGCTCGATGCGCTCCTGTCCTTCCATCCCTTCTACATGCTGCCCTATTGCAACACCTGCCGGTGGGATACGCATTGCGGCCCCTATTATGCGGCGATCTATGAGTTCCTGTGCGAGCGGCCGGAGACCTGGCTGGCCGATGCGGTGAAGGGACCGATCCCGGCGGCGCATACGGCGGCCCGGGCGCCGGGCGCCAATGATGCCGTCGTCGCCATGTATACGCTTTCCAAGATGATGCGCGACCATATGCTGCCGCATACCGGCACCTGGACGCTGAATGAGACGATCCTGGCGAGCGGCCAGGCGACGGCCGACAATCTCGCCGCCCAGATGGCGCAGATTCTATATGCCGCGCGCACCCCCGACCGCGCCATGCTGGAGAACATCTTTTCGGTGCTCGACCGCAATGCCGAGAGCGCAGCCCTTGCCGCCCATTGCACGGTGCGCAAGCATTGGGTGTCGAAATCGCGGCCCGGCCTCGCCAACCATGCCATGGCCGATATTACTTATCGCAATATGGAGCGGGCCGGCGCGCCGTCCTATGGCGCGGACGCGATCAAGGTGGCGCAGGCGATCCAGAAGGAGCTGAAGCTCCAGCCGATGGACAAGCCTTTCATTGCCGAGATCGAGCAGCTCATTGCGCCGCAAGAGGCCGAGCGCAGGATCCGCCGGACGATTCCCGCGTGGCAGACGCATTACACGTCGGACGACTATACAGACATGACCTGGCATGCGCCGGCGGTGCGTTTCTATGTCGGCCGCGCCACGCTGAAGGCGCCGGCGGGCTTCGCCTATCCCGACTGGGTGATGAACGCGCTGGGCGGCATTCCCGCCACCATCGATCCGACCGTGAAGACGGCGGCGAAGACGATCGCCGGCACCATCCTCGATCTGATGATGGACAAGGAGGCGCTCCAGCGCGCCAAGGTTGAGCATGCCGAGCGCCTCGCAAAGGCCGGCGACGCCAGGCCCTGGTGCGACTATGCGCCGCCCATCGACTTCCCCTGGCCCGAATACATCGAAACGCCGCGCGGGCGGGAATGGTGGATTCCCGCCACGCAAGAGGACCGCCGGCTGGAGGCGCGCGACCGTTAGCCGCTGCCGTTCTTCCACAATCGTGCCCATATCGCAGCCGCATATTCAGGGCACGAGGTGCTTCATGCGCAGTCTTGTCTTAGAGCTTGCCGCCGCTATCGGTTTGACCATCGCCGCCGCCGTGTCTTTCGTGACGGCCGCGCATGCCGGTGACATGATGGTCACCGGCGCCTTCGCGCGCGCCTCGGCCACGCCGGCCGCCAAGTCGGGGGCGATCTATTTCACCATCCGCAATGACGGCGACGCCGCCGACAAGCTCACCGCGGTCCAGACCGATGCCGCGCAGATGGCCATGCTGCATGAGAATGTCGAGGAGAATGGCGTGGTGAGCATGCGCCATCTCGAGGCGATCACCATCGCCCCCAAGGAGACGGTGACGCTCGGCCCCAAGAAGATGCATGTGATGCTGACGGGCCTGAAAGCACCGTTGAAAAAGGGCGAGCATCTCGCGGTGACGTTGACGTTTGAAAAAGCCGGCGCGGTCAAGGTCGATGTGCCGGTGGGGAGTGTCGCTGCCGACGGGCCTGAATAGTCCGGGTCGCGATCACGCCGAAACAGAGAAAATACAGGGATATTTTCAATTTCTCTGCCGTCGTACGCCGACCTCCCGACTGAATTTCTCCAATTGCATGACTGCGCCCACGATTGCCAGAGGGACCGGACAAGCTACCCGATCACGGTTCCTCTCGGCACCGAGAAGCCGCGCAGGAACTCCTCGACCCCCATCGCGCTCTTGCCTTCGCGCTGCAGGCTGAGGAGGCGGACGGCGCCGTCGCCGCAGGCGATGGTGAGCTTGTCGTCGATCACCTCGCCGGGCTGACCTTTACCATCGACAATTTCGCAGAGATGCACCTTGATGCGGAAGGTCCGGCTTTCCTGGTCGAGCAGGAACCAGGCGCCTGGAAAGGGCGCCAGCCCGTGAATATGATTGCGGACCTCAGATGCCGGCTTGCCGAAGTCGATCTCGCTCTCGGCCTTGTCGATTTTCCTGGCATAGGTCACACCCTGATCGGGCTGCGGCCGGCAATCGAGCGTCTCGGCGGCGAGCTGCTCGAGCGCCTCGACCATGAGGCCGGCCCCCAGATGCATGAGGCTGTCATGCAGGGTGCCGGCGGTGGTCGTGGCCGAGATGGGGCCGCGGTCCGTAAGGCACATCGGCCCGGTATCGAGGCCCTCCTCCATCCGCATGATGGTGACGCCGGTTTCCGCGTCGCCCGCCATGATCGCGCGCTGGATCGGCGCCGCGCCCCGCCAGCGCGGCAGGAGCGAGGCATGGACATTGAAGCAGCCGAGCCGCGGCGCTTCCAGAATCGGCTTGGGCAGCAGGAGGCCATAGGCGACGACGATCGCCGCATCGGCCCGGTGGCCGCGAAAGCGCTTCTGCTCCTCCTCGCCTTTGAGGCTCAAAGGCGTGTGGACTTCGAGATCGTGGGTGAGCGCATAGTGATGCACCGGCGTCAGCTTCTCCGCCATGCCGCGGCCGGCCGGACGCGGCGGCTGCGAATAGACGGCGACGATCTTGTGGCCGGCATCGAGAAGGGCGGCAAGCGTGGGCACCGCGAAATCGGGCGTGCCCATGAAGACGAGCCGCAACGCCTCAGGCTCCGCCGCGCGCAAGCTTCTGCGCCTTGGTGAACTTCTTCACCACCCGGTCGCGCTTCAGCTTGGAAATATAATCGATGAACAGGACGCCATTGAGATGGTCGATCTCATGCTGCACGCAGGTCGCCAGCACACCCGCGCACTGCATCTCCTTGGCCTCTCCCTGACGGTCGAGATAACGCACCGTGACCTCCTTGGGCCGCGTCACCATGTCGAAGAATTCCGGGATCGACAGGCAGCCTTCCTCGTAATCCGACTCTTCCGGGCTCGACCAGGTGACCTCGGGATTGACCAGGAACAGCGGCTGCTTCTCCTCGCCTTCCTTGGAGATATCGATCACCACCACGCGCTGGGGAACCCCGATCTGGACCGCGGCGAGCCCTATGCCGGGCGCGTCATACATGGTCTCCAGCATGTCATCCATGAGCTTGCGCGTCGCCTGGTCGACCGCCTTGACCGGTTTGGAGACGGTGCGGAGCAGGGGATCGGGCAGGATGATGAGGTCGCGCTTGGCCATGCCGCTCAGATAGGCGAAGGCCGGGAAGGGGTCAATGCGCCGGTTCCCGAAACGTAAAAGCCCTTTCCGGCGGGCCGGAAAGGGCTCTCGGAACTCGTATTACCGGATCAGGCCGGGCAGCGCTTCACGTGCTTGGCGACATTGGTCTTGATGCAGGACGATGGCGCCGGGCCGGCCGTCGGCGTGACCGTCGGTTCGGCCGCGGACCCGCCGGAGGAGGCGCTGGCATGCGCCGCTTCGGCGCCGCAGCGCTTCACATGCAGCGTCACATTGGTCTTGATGCAGGTTTCAGCTGCCGCCGCCTTGGAGGACTGGGCCGAGATGCCGGTCTGCAGCAGGATGGCCACCGCCCCAGCGGCGGCCAGTCCTAGAATCGAGAGTTTCATGGTATTTTATCCCCTGTTGATTGGCTCTTAAGGCGCCGCACTGTGGTGAGGATAGCAGGCCTGTGTGACGGTGAGTCAACTGGCTTTCCGTGACATTTCCGACAGGCTTGCCTTTTGGCCGACGAGGCCCGATATAGGCGGCGGGAGGTTGGCGGCGGACGTGTCGCTCGCCAACCGGGTCAGGTCCGGAAGGAAGCAGCCCTAACGAGTTTGGTACGGGTTGCCCGTCCAGCCTCCCGCCTTGAGCGCTTTGCAGAAGTTCTCAAGAAAACGCCCTTGGAACAGACCGGCAGGCTCGCCAGTGACCGAAGAAGCAAGCGGCGCGAGCGCCCACGGTTATCGCGTTCTCGCCCGAAAATATCGCCCGCGGATCTTCGCCGACCTGATCGGCCAGGAGGCGGTGGTGCGCACGCTGTCCAACGCCTTCGCCACCGGCCGCATCGCCCAGGCCTATATGCTGACCGGCGTGCGCGGCGTCGGCAAGACCACCACCGCGCGGCTCATCGCCCGCGCCCTCAATTATCCGGGCGGTCCCTCGATCGAGATGCCGGAAGTGACGCCCGACTGCGAGGCGATCCTCGAATCGCGCCATATCGACGTGATCGAGATGGACGCCGCCTCCAATACCGGCGTCGACGATGTGCGCGAGATCATCGAAGGCGTGCGCTACGCCCCGATCCAGGCGCGCTACAAGGTCTATATCATCGACGAAGTCCACATGCTGTCGAAGAACGCCTTCAACGCGTTGCTGAAGACGCTGGAAGAGCCGCCGCCGCATGTGAAATTCATTTTCGCCACGACCGAGATCCGGAAAGTTCCGGTCACCATCCTGTCGCGCTGCCAGCGCTTCGACCTGCGCCGCATGGATGCCGAGGTGCTGATGCAGCTCTTCGCCAAGGTGGCGAAAGAGGAATCGGTGGCGATCGAGGACGATGCGCTGCGCATGATCGCGCGCGCCGCCGAAGGCTCGGCGCGCGACGGCCTGTCGCTGCTCGACCAAGCCATCGCCTATGGCAGCGAGACGGTGAAGGCGGCCGAGGTCGGCGCCATGCTGGGCCTCATCGACCGCACCCGAGTGATCGAGCTTTTCGACGCCGTCATGGCGGGCGATGCGGCGACCGCCATCAAGGAGATCGAGACCCAGCACGAGGCGGGCGGCGATCCCCACACGATATTGAGCGACCTTGCCGATTATGTGCATTGGGTGACGCGCCTCAAGGTGGCGCCCAAGGCGTCGGGCGATGCGTCGCGCAGCGAGACCGAGCGCCAGCGCGGCCAGGAGCACGCGGCCAAGATCTCGATGCCGCATCTGACGCGCGCCTGGCAAATGCTCTTGAAGGGTCTCAAGGAGATCGAGCTTCATTCCGACCAGCTGATGGCGGCGGAAATGGTGCTGATCCGGCTCGCTTATGCGGCAGGGCTCCCATCGGGAGATGACCTTGTGCGGATGGTGCGCGAAGGTGCGCCGCCGCCGCGCGAAGCGAGGCCGGCGCCGCGCATGGAGCGCGAGCCCGACAATGGTCCGCCGGTCGACTACGGCCAGCTGGCGGTTGCCTCCGAGCCTGCCGGCGACCCGCCGCAGGAACGCAGCACCGAAACGCGGCCCTTTGCGCATTTGAGCGACGTCGCCGCCTATGTCGGCGAGAAGCGCGACATCAGGCTTAAGAACCAGATCGAGAACCTGATGCGGCACATCAGGGTGGGTCCCGGCCAGATCGAGGTGGCGCTCGAGGCCTCGGCGCCGCCGGGCCTCGTCAACGAGCTCGGCCGCAAGCTCAATGAATGGACGGGCCAGCGCTGGATGGTGCTCGTCTCGCGCGATGGCGGCGAGAAGCCGCTCGCCCAGCAGCGCCAGGATAAGAAGGACACGGTCTATCGCGAGACCCGCGAGCATCCCGATGTCCAGGCGATCCTCAAACGTTTCCCCGGTGCCGAGATCGTCGATGTGCGCGATTTCGAAAGCGCCGTCACCCCCGTCGATGATATGCAGATTGAGAAGGACACGGACGAGCGATGAAAAATCTTGGCGCCATGATGAAGCAGGTGCAGGAGATGCAGGGCCGGATGCAGGACATGCAGACGAAGCTCGGCCAGATGGCGGTGACCGGCCAGTCGGGCGGCGGCCTGGTCAAGGTGACGCTCAACGGCAAGGGCGCGCTCACCGGTGCCGATATCGATCCGAGCCTGCTCAAGCCGGAAGAGAAGGAGATTCTCGAGGACCTCATCGCCGCCGCCCATGCCGACGCCAAGAACCGGGTCGAGCAGATGGTGGCCGAGGAGATGAAGTCGATCACCGGCGGGCTGCCGCTGCCGCCCGGATTCCAGCTTCCGTTCTGAGCCGTCCATGCGGCGCACCACCGGCCCCGAGATCGAACGCCTGATCCAGGTCCTGGCAAAATTGCCGGGGCTGGGTCCGCGCTCGGCGCGCCGCGCCGCTTTGCATCTGATCAAGAACCGCGAGAAGCTCCTGGTGCCGCTCACCACCGCGATGGAGGAAGCGCGCGACAAGGTGACGATCTGCTCCGAATGCGGCAATGTCGACACCAACGATCCCTGCACTCTGTGCCACGATCCGCGCCGCGACAGGAGCGTGATCTGCGTGGTCGAGGAGGTCGGCGATCTTTGGGCGCTCGAGCGCGCCGGCGCCTGGAGCGGCCTCTATCATGTGCTCGGCGGCACCTTGTCGGCGGTGGAAGGCATCCGTCCCGAAGATCTCTCGATTGCCCGCCTCGTCGAGCGCGCCGGGCATGAAGGCGTCAAGGAAGTGGTGCTCGCGGTCAACGCGACGGTCGAGGGCCAGACGACGGCGCATTACATCATCGACCGGCTCAAGGATCTCAATATCGCGACTTCCAGGCTCGCTCATGGCGTGCCGGTCGGCGGCGAGCTCGATTATCTCGACGAAGGCACGCTCACCCAGGCGATGCGGGCGCGGCGGCCGTTTTAACCCTTCCGCGCCCGTCATGGCCGCCCTTGAGACGGCAAAAGATCAGCTCTCCCGCGGCGGCGCTGCTTCCTTGAAGGTCTCTTCCTCCACCCGAATGCGCCAATAGAGGATCGCGCCGTTGATGATCGTGCCGGCGATCGCGTACCAGTACATGCCGAATACCATCGGCAGAACGAAGATCTCGAGCGCCACCACGAGATAATTGGGATGGCGCAGGAAGCGATAGGGTCCGCGCGCCACCAGCGGCTCGCCCGGCAGCACGATGATCCGCGTCGTCCAGCGCTCGCCGAGCGCGGCCACGACCCAGCCGCGCATCGCCTCGATGGCGAGGAAGATGAAAAGCCAGGTCCAGTTGACCGGATTGTCGCGCGCCAGGATCCACAGGCCGATGAGCCAAGCGGCATGGAAGACGACGATCACCCAGTAATGGCCGCTGCCCGCCTCATAGGCGCCGCGCGCCAACAGCCGCCTGGTGTTGCGCTGAGCGATATAAAGCTCGACCAGGCGCTGCAGCGTGACCAGCGCCAGCATCGCGATATTGAGCCAGATCACGACGGTCAGCTCACCATGGTGGCGAAGCTGGAGGTGAAGCCCGGCCCGAGAGCGCTGACGAAGCGCCGTCCTGTGAAGGGTTTCTTCAGCGCCTCGTTCAGCACGAACAGCACCGTCGGGGCCGACATGTTGCCGTGATCGGCAAGGACCTTGCGCTCGGTCTCGAGCGTGCCCTGGTCGAGATGGAAGACCTGCTCGAGCGCCGAGATCACCTTGGCGCCGCCCGGATGGAAGACGAACTGGCCGATATCGTCGACGGCGAGACCGTTGCGCCCGAGGAAGCCGTCGGCCGCGGCGCGCAGCTCCTGGGTGACGAAATCGGGGATGCGCTGCGAGAAGATGGCGCCGAAGCCCTGCGGGTCCATGCGCCATCCCATGATGTCCAGCGTGTCGGGCCAGCTGTGCTCGCCGGAAAACTCGATGGCCGCGAGCCCGTCCTTCTTTTTGCCCGACAGCACGCAGGCCGCCGCGCCGTCGCCGAACAGGGCGGTCGCGATGATGTTGGACTTGGTCATCTCGTCGGGCCGGAAGGCGAGGGTGCACAGCTCGATGACGACGAGGAGCACATTCGAGGCCGGAGTCTGGGCGAGACGGGCGGCGAGCGAGAGCCCGGTGGTGCCGCCGGCGCAGCCCAGGCCGAAGACGGGAATGCGGCTCACATTCTTGTGGAAGCCCATGCCGTGCATCACCCGCGCCTCGATCGAGGGCGTGGCGACGCCGGTCGAGCTCACCGTCACGATCGTGTCGATCTCGCCGGCCTCCATGCCGGCCTGGGCGAGGGCTTCGCCGGCCGCCTTGCGGAAGAGTTCCGTGGCGCCCTCGATATAGGCCTCGGTCCGCTCCGGCCAGCCTTGCTCGGCGCGGAACCAGCTATAAGGCCTGACGGATTGCCGCCGCCTGATGCCGGTATTGGCGAAGACCGGCATCATGCGCTCGAAATCCCGGTGCCGTCCCGCGAAAATCCGCGTCGCTTCTTCGATCACATCCTCGGTGCGCAATTCGAAGGGGGGGCTTGCGGTCGCAACGGCCATCAGCTGGCTGCGCATATATGCCTCTTTCTCAATTGGTTGGGGCGGCGATTCCCGTCCTACTGTAGCGGAAAGTTTTGCCGACGCCACATCTCTCATACGCCTGGGAAGCATGGCTTCTTGCGTCATTCTACAAAGTTTATCTTTGACAGGAAGCGCTTGGAAAATCAGGGTAAACCGGATGGGCTGGCAGGAAATGGCGTTATTGTTCGCGGGCGGCGTATTGGCCGGATGCATCAACGTGCTCGCCGGCGGGGCCGGTTTCATGACCTTTCCCCTTCTGGTGGCCGCCGGCATGTCGGAGATCGAGGCCAACGCCTCGAATTTCGTGGCGCTGCTGCCGGCCAATGTCGCAAGCCTCTATGGCTATCGTCATGAATTGCGCCGCCCGACCCTCCATCTCAAGCCCAGGCTGGCGCTGGCGGGCATCGGCGGCGCGCTGGGGTCGCTGGCGCTGCTGGGGCTGGGCGAGGCCTCCTTCCGCGTTGCCATTCCCTGGCTCCTGACCTTTTCGACCGTCTCCTTCGCGCTGGCGCCGACGATCAAGCGCTGGCTCGAGCGACGGCACAATTTCGACGGCAAGCGCTGGCTCTGGCTGTCCTTCGCGCTCGAATTCATCGTTTATGTCTATGGCGGCTATTTCGGCCTCGGCATGGGCGTCGTGCTGCTCGCGCTCTATGCGATGTTCGGCCATGAGGACATCCATGAGGCGAATTCCATCCGCAACGCCACCATCACCCTCATCACCCTGATCGGCATCGCGCTCTTCGCCCATGCCGGCGTCATCCGCTGGCTGCCCTCGCTCGTCATGATGGCGGGCGCCTTTCTTGGCGGCTATCTGATGATCAAGGTGGCGCGCGCCGTGCCGCAGCATTGGGTGCGCTGGGGCATTCTCGCCTGGAGCATCACACTCACGGCGATTGCCTTCTGGCGCTATCATTAGGTCTCATCTCTCGGACCAGCGCGTAGATGCCGGAGACGACGATGAGCGCGATGCCGAGGAATACCCAGCGGTCGGGCATCTCGCCGAAGACGAAGACGCCGGAGATGAGGGCGAAGATCACCACCGTATAGCGGTAGATGGCGGTCGAGGCGATGTCGCCGAGCCGTATGGTGAGCACCATCGCGACATAGCCGATGGTGAGGAAGATGCCGCCGCAGAAGATGATCAGGAGATGACGCGAGGTCGGCATGACCCAGTCCTCGAAAGGATAGAGCGCCAGCCCGCTCAGCATCACGATGACCGCATTGCCGAAGGCCACGATCATCGTCGGCACGTCGATGGTGAGCTTGCGCGTGAAGATGTCGCGCAGCGCCACCGTGACGATGAGGCCGAGCGACAGGCCGTCATAGAAGGTGAAGCTCGAAGGCGACGGCTTGACGATGAACAGCACGCCGGTGAGGCCGACCAGGATGGCGAGGATGCGGCGCGGCCCCACCTTTTCGCCGAGAAACAAGGCGGCGAAGCCGATCACCAGCAGCGGCACCGCCTGCATGATGGCGGTGAGATTGGCGATCGGCAGATGCATGAGGGCGGTGATGAACAGCAAGGTGCCGGCCATGTCGCTGAGGCTGCGCGCCAGGATGGTGCGCTTGAAGGCCTGGGCGGCATGGATGAGAACGCCCTGCCTGATGCAGACGATGACGATGATGGCCGTGGCGACCATGCCGCGGATGAGGATGATCTCGCCGACCGGCACCTGTCCGGCCAGGAGCTTGGTCATGGTGTCGCCGGCGGTGAAGCTGGCCATGGCCAGGATCATATAGAGGCCGGCCTTGAGCGCGTGGTCGCTCACATGGGAACCAGGTCGATCAGCGTCTCGGCGGCCGCTTCCACCGCTTCCGGGCTGAAGAGCAGGGGGACGTAGTCGCCCTTGGCCCACAAGGCCGCCAGATCGTCATAATGCGGCGAGCCCGGATCACCCGACTGGCCGGGCGTGTTGATGCACAGGCTCCTGTCCCAGTCGCCGACTTCCATCACCAGGCGCACCGAGGCGCCGGACGTAATCCGCCAGTCGGCGACACGCGGGCTCGTATGCATGGGCGTCGACCCGTCGCCGCCCATCGCAAAGGGGCCGACGGAGAAGCCCGACCCGGCGATGGCCGCGACCGGGCTGCGGAACAGCATCTGATGCAGCCGGCCCCAGTTCCAGCGCGACGGTTCGGCGCCCATGAGTTCCTGCGCTTCGCGCCAGGCCGTGGCGAGAGAGGCCGCCATCACGGGCGCCAATCCGGCGCCATCTTTTTCGAGAGCGGCCAGAATGGCATCGGCGTGGGCGATGCCGACAATATCGCGGTTGAGGCCGAGCATGGGCGCCATCGCCTCTATGACGGCCGGCCGCAGATGCTTCAGCCACCACAGGCCGTAGATCGCCGCCGCCGGGCTGCCGGCGTTCATCTCGCCGTTCCAGTCGAGGATCAGCGCGCGGGCTTGGCGGGCATCGGTGTCCTGCGGCGAGAGCGGCGTCAGCAGGCGCTGGAGCCTCAGCGCGGGAATGGAGACGATATCGGTCTGCAGCTTCCGCGAGTCCGCAAGGCTGTGGATCGGGATCGCGCCGAGAACCTCGCGGATGCGCTCGGCGCGGGCGCCTTCGGTCCATTCGAAGCCGACGGGTTTGCCCTCGTGGTCCCAATCCGCGGGCAGGTTGAACTCATTGGCGGTGGCGACGAAGCCGGCCTCCGGATCGACCAGCCTCGGCATCTCGGCGCGTTCGAGATTGCCCGCCCATTCGAAGCCTCCCGCGCCCGGCACCGGCAGCATGCCGGACCAGCCGCGGCGGCGCGGCACATAGCCGGCGGGCGTCCAGGCGATATGGCCGTCGACATCGGCATAGGTCTTGTTCACCGACGGTGTCTTCCAGCGCGCCAGCGCCTGGTCGAATTCGGCGAAATTGCCGGCCCGCATGGTGGAGAGGCTGGCGAGATAAGGCGCGGCGCCGGGCTCTCCCCAGACCGAGCGTACGGCGATGGCGAGCCTCTTGCCCGGATCGGCGAAGACGACCGGCCCATGGCGGGTGAAGTACTGCGTCTGCTCCTGCGTCGCCGCGCCCTTGACCTCGAAACGCTCGACCCGCGCCGTCATCCGCTCGAAGCCGTCGCCATGGCGATAGCTCAACGGATCCTTCGGATCGGTCTCGTGGACATAGACGTCCTCCTGGTCGGCATTGAAGATGGTGAGGCCGAAGGCGATGCGTTCATTGTGGCCGATCGAGATGCCGGGCAGGCACGGCTCGCCGGCGCCGATCGCCTCGATGCCGGGGCCCGAAAGATGCGCCAGATAACGGATCGAGGGCAGGCTCAGCACCCGATGCGGATCGCTGGCGAGGATCGGCCGTCCGGTGGATGTTCTGCCGCCATGGACCACCCAGCTGTTCGAGCCTTCCGGCCGGTTGTCGCGGGTGACGCCGAAATCATCGAAGGCCGACCAGCGCCAGGCATCCTCGAGCCGCGCCGCAAGCCTTTCGGGCGAGAAGGAGACCGGGGCGCTGGCGAGTCTCAGGAGATCGATGAGGTGTGCCGGGATCTGCGCCAGGTCGACCTGGCCCGGATTGTCGAGCGGGAGGTCGGGCAGGCGCTCCTGGCGCAAGCGATCGGCGCCATCCTGGCCGGCGGCCAACAGCACGGCGCGGGCGATCTCGGATTGCGCGTTGCCGGTGAGGCCGTGGCTCCTGATGCGCACCACATCTTCGGGCGCCCAGCGCTGCGGCTCAGTTCCCATCACGGTGAATTCGGGCGGCAGCGGCGCTTCATTGCGACCGATCGCGGCGATGAAGGCGTTGATGCCGCCGACAAAGGCGGTGCAGATTTCCCGCGCATCCTCGGCATAGGAACGCCATTCGGCGGCCATGTCGCCGCGATAGAGAAATAGCCGCGCCGCCTGATCCTGCGCCAGATAGCCGGGTCCGAAGTCGGCGGCGAGAAGGCCCAGGCCGCGCTTGCGCCACAGATCGATCTGCCATAGCCGGTCGCGCGCGATATTGAAGCCCTGCGCGAAAAAGAGATCGGCCTTGGTCTCGGCCTTGATATGCGGAATGCCCCAGCGGTCGATCAGGATGCGGGCCGGCTTTTCGAGGTCCGCCAATTGAAAGCGCACGTTTCTTGTTGTCACGTCAGGTCACCGTCCGGATCGGGGAGAGAAAGGTAGGCATGCTGCGATTTGTCAGTCAATTTGCCGGAAATCCCGGCTAAAGAACACTCGGAAAGAAGCGGCCGTCTCGCGATTCGTCTGGCACAATTCCTGCGTGCGGGAATTGCTGATGGACCATCCTGGTACATGGGCGGACTGCCGTCTTTTTGGAACGTGGGTATAGATTGAAGTCAATGGCTGCGCGTTTCCGTATATGCGTTTCCTGGCTCGGCGGGATTGTCGCGGTCCTTGCCTTCCTTTGTCTCCTCGGTCTGGAAGTATCGACGGCGTCGATCGCGCCGGAGGGCGCGGCTCTGTCGGCGCCGCATGCCCGGACGCAGATCGTCCTTGCGGCGCAGCCGGACTGTGCGCAAGGCACCGGCCATCGCGACAGCGGCAATGAGAGTCACGACAAGCAGGGAGACCAAAACTCCTGCTGTGCCTCTGTCACCTGTTCCGGACCGGGAATGACATCGGCCGCGGCATCGTTGTTCGTCATGCCGGTCACGATTTCCCGCCGCGCCGTGTCGCTCGGCCGCCTCATTCCCTTCGAGCAGTCACCCTGCGAGAGACCTCCCAGGGCCGCATAGCATCCGGCGCGCGCAGCGTTTCGTTGCGCGCGAGATCGCTATGTTCCTGGAGGTCTTGTCATGTCCGATTTTGCAGTATCTGCGAACAATTCGCTTTGTGCGAAAGGCGGATCGCCGTCCGATGTTCGCCTGTCCGATCCACAAGAGGCGCGGATCGTCACGCGCCTCCTGCCGCCGGTCGATCGCCAGATCTTCGGACCGGGTGATCTGCTGGCCCTCGGTGCGCTCGCGGCAACGCCGGTCGCATCGATCCTGCCGGCAGCCCGGCTGCGTGCCGTGGCGACGCGTATGGCGAAGCTGTTGCCGTCCGGCTTTCGGCAGGAAGCGACGCTCGACAGCTTCGTCGCGCGTGGAGGAGTTTCGCGCGAGGAGGCGGATGCCTTGCGCCGCCGGCAGCTCGAGCAGAAGATGATCTCGCTCGCTTTCTTCATCCGGCAGCTCGGCGGCAAAGCCGTTTATGAGATTGCGGTTGAAGGAAGGGAACATGTCGCCGAAGCGCTGGCCGAGGGGCGCGGCGCCGTCATCTGGATCGCCGACTTCGTGTTCGCCAGCGAGGTGGCCCGTCAGGCGTTTCATGCGCTGGGACATCCGCTCACCCATGCGATCCGCCCGGAGCATGGCTTCTCCTCGACACGTTTCGGCGTGCGATGCCTCAACCCGATACATACGAGAGCAGGCAATCGCCATGTGCGCGAATTTGTCGTGCTCGACCGCGACAATCCGGACGACACACGACGCCGGCTGGAGCAGCGTCTGGGGGAGAACGGGCTCGTTTCGCTCCTCGCCTGCGCCTATGAGGGGCGGACGCTGGTTCAGGTCCCCTTCCTGAATGGAAGGCTGCAATTGGCGATCGGCGCGCCGGCGCTGGCCTTCAAGCGGGGCTGTCCCATTCTGCCGGTCTTCACGCGCCCCTCTCCGGCGGCGCCCGATTTCACGGTGAGCATCGGCCGGCCGTTGATGATGAAGAGCCCGGAACGCCGCGCGGCTATACTGGAGGCGACGACGGATTTCGCCGCGCGGCTTGCGTCCCGGGTCGAAACGCATCCCGAGCTCTGGCGCGGCTGGTCTTCGTTGATATGACGGCTCAGCCGCCGGTCACGCTCATATGGCGCGACAAGGCCGGCTTGTTGTGGCGGCGGTCGATGATGAAGTCATGGCCCTTGGGCTTGCGCGAGATCGCTTCGCCGATCGCCGTGTTGAGGAGGCTATCGTCGCCGGAAGCGCGCAAGGGCGCGCGCAGATCGGCGGCGTCCTCCTGTCCCAGACACATGAAGAGCGTGCCGGTGCAGGTGAGGCGCACCCGATTGCAGCTCTCGCAGAAATTATGGGTGAGCGGGGTGATGAAGCCAAGCCGTCCGCCGGTCTCCTTGACCTCGACATAACGCGCCGGCCCGCCGGTCTTGTAGGGGATGTCGGCGAAAGTGAACTGGTCCATCAGCTGGGCGCGCAGCACCGACAGCGGCAGATACTGCTCGGTGCGGTCGCCGTCGATGTCGCCGAGCGGCATGGTCTCGATCAGCGTCAGGTCCATGCCTTCGCCATGGGCCCAGCGGATCATTTCCGGGATCTCGTCGTCATTGACGCCCTTGAGCGCCACCGCATTGATCTTGATGGCGAGCCCCGCCTTCTGGGCCGCGGCGATGCCGTCCTTCACCTTGGCGAGATCGCCCCAGCGGGTGATGGCGCGGAATTTCTGCTCGTCCAGCGTATCGACCGACACATTGATGCGGCGGACGCCGTGATCCACGAGTTCCGTGGCGTAGCGGGCGAGCTGGCTGCCATTGGTGGTCAGCGTCAGCTCCTCGAGGGCGCCCGCTTTCACATGCCGGCCGAGATTTTCGATCAGCGACATGACATTGCGGCGCACCAGCGGCTCGCCGCCGGTGAGCCTGATCTTGCGCACGCCGCGCCCGATGAAGGCGGCGCAGACTCGCTCGAGCTCCTCGAGGGTGAGCAGATCCTTCTTGGGCAGGAAGGTCATGTCCTCCGCCATGCAATAGACACAGCGGAAGTCGCAACGGTCGGTCACCGACACGCGCAGATAGGTCACATGCCGGCCGAAGGGGTCAACCAGAGCCGGCCCGGAAGCGACAGGACGCGCGACGGGCGTATTCATGCCCCCAGATGTCGGGCTTTAGGAGGCCCGCGTCAAGCCCGCCAGGGTCACACCCGCCATGAGCCCAGAGCCGGCCCGCGGCCGGTTCCGGAGACGCCCGGCTTTGTCAGCAGCCGAAAGGGTGAGCGCTTTGCGTCTTTACCCGGCCGCAAAGCTGGCCATAAGATCGGATGGCTGGTGGCATTGGCCGCGAATCGAGGTTCTGATGCCCGTACGTCGTCTGCTGGCGCTTTTGTGCCTGCTGCTTGGCCTGACCTGGGTAGCCGCCCCCGGTCGCACTCCTCTTTATGCCCAGCAACCCGAGGTCGACCTGGCGCTGGTCCTCGCCATCGATTGTTCCTTCAGTGTCGATGCCAATGAGTTCCGCCTGCAGATGCAGGGTCTCGGCGAGGCCTTCAGGCGGCCCGAGGTCAAGGAGGCGATCACCAAGGGGCCGAATGGGCGGATCGCCGTCCTCGCCATGCAATGGTCGGACGAGGCCAATCAGATGGTGATCATCCCGTGGATGATCATCGCCAGCGACAGGGACGCCGACCGGCTGGGCGCCTCGCTCGCCGAAATCCCGCGCCGCCTGGCCGAGGGCGGTACCTCCATCTCGATGGCGCTCGAATATGCCGCCAGCCTCTTTCCGCAGGCGCCGCCCAGCCTGCGCCAGGTGATCGACGTCTCGTCCGACGGGCGCAACAATATCGGCCTGCCGGTCGCCTTCTCGCGCAACAAGGTGGTCAAGATGGGCATCACCATCAATGCACTGACCATCCTCAATGAATGGCCGACGCTCGACAAATATTTCGAGGACAATGTCGTCGGCGGCCAGGGCAATTTCGTCATCCCGGCCGACGACTATGCGGCCTATACCGAAGCGATCTATAAGAAGCTGCTGCGCGAAATCACCGGACCCGGAATCTCCTGATGCGTTTTGTCTCCGCCGAAGACGTCCACCGCCTGTGCGACTGGACGAAGCTCTGTGACGCTTTGGCGGAAGCCCACAAAGGTCCGGATCCCAAGGTCGACCGTTCCGAGATCCATGCGGAGCGGAACGGCAACCGGGAGACCTTTTTCAACCTGCCGGCCTGGCAGCCGGGCGTCGCCATGGGCACCAAGGTGGTGACCGTTCTGCCAGGGAACCGCGATTTGCCGGCGGTGCAGGCGCTCTATCCTCTGTTCGACGGGGCGACCGGCGCGCCGCTGGGCGTGCTGGACGGAACCGCGCTGACCTACCGCAAGACGGCCGCCGACTCCGCGCTCGGCGCCCGCCTCCTGTCGAGGCCCGATGCCCGCATCCTGCTGATGGTCGGCGCCGGCAGCCTCGCGCCCTATCTGATCGATGCGCACCGCGCGGTGCGTCCGGGCATAGAGAGGGTCTATGTCTGGAACCGCGACCGCGCCAAGGCCGAGAAGCTGGCGCATGAGGTGAAGGCCCGGGTCGTTGACGACCTGGAGGAGGTGGCCGGCGAGGCCGACCTGATCAGCTGCGCCACATCGGCGACGACACCCGTCATCAAGGGCGCCTGGCTCGAGCCCGGCGTCCATCTCGATCTCGTCGGCGGCTTCACGCCCGAAATGCGCGAGTGCGACGACGAGGCGGTGCGCCGCGCCCGGCTCTTCGTCGACAGCCGCTGGTTCGCCATCGATCAGCCTGGTGATTTGGGTGATCCCTTGCGCCGCGGCGTGATAACGCGCGAGGATATCGAAGCCGATCTGTTCGAGCTCTGCCGCGATGGATATGACGTCAACCGCAAGCCTGGTGATATCACGCTGTTCAAGAACGGCGGCGGCGCGCATCTCGACCTGTTCACGGCGATGTTCATCTGGCGCAATCTGACCTCGTGAGGAAATCCATGGACGTGAAGGTCTTCAGCGATCCCCGCAAGCCGGCCTATCTGAATTTCGATGCCGGCAGCAAGCCGCTGAAGGACCCGATCAGCCCTGAGACTTTGGCGCGGGTCAGGGCCTATCGCCATGGCCGCCTCAAGCAGAAGCTCATCCAGCACGACTGCGCGGCGATCCTGCTCTATGACCCGCTCAATATCCGTTATGCCACCGACTGCTCGGACATGCAGGTCTGGACCATGCATAATCCGTCGCGTTACACGCTGGTCTTCGCCGACGGCCCCACCATCTGCTTCGAATATGCCCAGGCATTGCATCTGGCCGAAGGCCTGCCGATGGTCGACGAGGTCCGGCCCTGCACCAGCTGGTTCTATTTCGTAAGCGGGCCCAGGCTCACCGAAAGCGCCGGCAAATGGGCCGACGAGATCGTCGATCTCATGCGCCGCCATGGCGGCGGCAACAAACGCCTCGCCGTGGACAAGATGGAGCCCTTGGGTGTCGACCTGCTGCGCGCCAAGGGGCTCACTCTGGTCGAGGGGCAGGAGCTCACCGAGACTGCGCGCATGATCAAGTCGCCCGACGAGCTCGCGCTGATGGGCTGGACGATCAAGGTCTGCGAGGCCGGCATGTGGCGCATGCGCGAGAACTCGCTGCCCGGCAAGTCGGAGAACGAGATCTGGGCCGAGCTCCATTACGAGAATATCCGCAATGGCGGCGAATGGATCGAGACGCGCCTCCTGGCGATCGGCGAGCGCACCTATCCCTGGTTCAAGGAATGCTCCGCCCATGTCGGCAAGGAAGGCGACATGCTCTCCTTCGACACCGATCTGATCGGTCCTTACGGCTACTGCGCCGATCTTTCGCGCTCATGGACGGTCGGTCTCGTCAAGCCGAAGCCTCTGCAGAAGGAGCTCTACGCCTATGCGCTCGAGCAGATCATGCACAACTGGTCGATCATCAAGCCCGGCATGACCTTCAGGGAGTTCAACGACAAGTCGCTGCGCATTCCGGAGGAGTATCAGGAGAACCGCTACAGCGTGGCGTTGCATGGGGTCGGCCTGTGCGACGAATATCCTTCTGTCCCGCCCCATGTCGATATGGACCAGGGCAAGGGCTATGACGGCGTCTTCGACCCCGGAATGTGCCTGTGCGTGGAAAGCTGCACCGGCTCGAAGCGCGCCGGCGAGACGGTGAAGCTCGAGATCCAGGTCGTCGTCACCGAGACCGGCACCGAAAGGCTGGACAACTTCCCCTTCGAGGATTGGGCCTGATGCGGGGCTGAGCGAGCGGCATGGCGACGGCGCCACGGTGGTGGCGATGGGCGGCGCCGCCGAACGTATCGCGGCGCACTCGCTGGTGATCGCCGCTCGATGAGCGGTCGATCGGCCATCGCGACATCGGCGATGCGGTCGCCGTGCGCACCGCGGTCATGGCGCTCTATGAGGGACGCAAGGCAGGCCTTGCTCCGTGAATGGGTGAAGCGGTTTGACGCTTGATCGTGTCCGTATGCCTATCTAGAGGCATTGGAATGCAGAATTTCGCCCTCGCTCCGGTTCCTGAAATCGTCTTCGGCAATGGCCGGCTGGCCGAGTTGCCGGGCCGCGTCAGCGGATTCGCCGGCGCCGGGGCGGCCGTCATGATCGTCGCCGATCCGGCAATGACCGCCCTGGGTGTTGCGCCGCGGCTCGCGGGGCTGCTGGCGGACGCGGGCCATGCAGCGAGCCTCTATGACGGCTTCACGGGCGAGCCCAAATACAGCGACATCGATCGCGCCGCCGTCATGGCGCGGGAGGGCGGCGCCCAGGTCGTGATCGGGCTTGGCGGCGGCACGGCGCTCGACACGGCCAAGCTCGTGGCCGCCTGCGCGGTCTCCGGCCGCGACGTCCAGGCCTATCAGTTCTGCGAAACCGCGCTGCCCGCCGATCCCTTGCCGCTCATTGCGGTGCCGACCACGGCCGGCACCGGCGCCGAGGTGACGCGCACCTGCATCTTCACCAACAGGGAAGGCCAGAAGGTCTGGGCCTGGGGAACGGAGCTCAAGCCGATATTGGCGCTGCTCGATCCGGAGCTCACCGCCGGCGTGCCGGCCGCGGTCACGGCGGCCACTGGCCTCGATGCGCTGGTCCATGCGATCGAGGCCTGCACGAACCGCAATCGCCATGCCGCCAACGATCTCTATTGCCACCAGGCGATCGCGTTGATTTCGGGAGCCCTGGAGAGGGCGGTGACGGCGCCGGGCGATCTCGAAGCGAGGGGCGCCTTGTTGCTCGGCAGCTGTTATGCCGGCATCGGCATCGACAATTGCGGAACGGCGCTCGCGCACAATATCTCGCATGCCATGGCCGAACTGGCGCCGGTTCCGCACGGGCGGGCGACCGGGCTTGCCATGCTGGCCACGATCGGCTGGGTCAAGGAGGGCAATCCTGAGGCCTTTGCCAAAGTGGCGAGGTCGATGGGCGCCGATGGCGATGCGGCGGCCGCCTTCGAGGATCTGGTGCGGCGCTCGCGCATCAAGGTCGGCTTCGCCGGTGACGGACTGGATCTCGACCGGCCGGAGCTGCTGGCCGAGCGCATGGCCTCGGCCGCCCACGCGCCCATGCGGCGCAACACGGTGCGCGACGTCAATGACGCCGACCTGCTGCCGCTGGCGAAGAGTGTCTACGCTCTCCTATGACGGAGGCCGGGAGCGCGCCGTTAACCGACTGGTGCGATTCGCGTTTCGGAATCGACGCGGAATGGACAAAGTGCCGATCCGATCCGGGTGGGCTTGGATCGCGGTCGCCTGGGGTCGGCTCGGCCTTGCGTGACTAGCGCGTGATCAGGAAAAGTGGACACCGGTTTTCCGTCCGATCACGCGCCAATATAAGATTTCGATCACGTTTATCGCTTTAGGTCGTCTCGACCTTAAGGGTTCGTGATCTAAAGGGGGCGGAATCTGGAAGCGGGGACGCGATCGGGCGGACTCCGCTGTTCCCGATCCGCGCTGTTGGGGGCGGGTATTTGAACGACAACATTTATGGTCCCGCCATCTGGGTCATCGACGCCATCCGCACGGCGCTCAAGGGCGAGGGGACGGCTGAGGTGAAAGCGCGCCTCGCCGTCCAGGATCTGTCGCCGGCAGCCGCCGTCGATCCGGGCGCGCGCCGGCTTCCCGCCACGCGCCATTTCGCCGAATGCGTCGCCACCTCCATGTTTCTGGCCCCCGATGTCGCCGCCGCCCTGGCCGAGATCGACGAGTTCCTGCGCTGGAAACAAAATCCGAGCTACAGGGACGAGGTGTTGGGCGAAGGCTACATGGACAACTATGCCTATGCCGAGATCATCGGGCCCGACGGGTTCTTTCCTGGCGAGGATTTCCTGCTGGGGCTTCTGCTTCTGGGGCCACGCCGGCTCTATCGCGATCACTGGCACCCGGCGCCGGAGCTCTACTGGCTCCTGACCGGTCCCAGCGACTGGCGCAAGGATGGCGGCGCTTTTGTCAGCCGCGCTCCAGGCGAGACGATCTGGCATCCGCCGCGCATGAGTCATGCGACCCGCACCGGCGCCAGCCCTTTGCTCACCGTCTGGGCGTGGACTCGCGATGTCGGCTCGCCCGCCCGGCTGGTGGAGGACGCATGAGCGCCGGGGTGTTTCCGATCCTCCGTCTGGTGGCGATAGCCGCCATACTTCTTTACCTGGCCGCCGCCCTCTTCATGTATGCGAGCCAGCGGAGCTATCAATATTTCCCGGCGCATCGGGGATCGTCCGCCGCCGCCTTGGGGCTCGAGGGCGTGGCGGATCTTCGGCTGGTGACCGAGGACGCCCAGACCTTGCAGGTCTGGTACGCGGCGCCGAAACCGGGGCGGCCGGTCATTCTCTATCTGCACGGCAATGGCGGCGAGATCGCCGATCGAAGCGAACGTTTCGCCGCCTATCAACGCGGCAATTTCGGCGTGCTCTTCGTGTCCTATCGCGGCTACGGCGCCAGCACCGGCAAGCCTTCCGAGACGGGCTTGGTGAAAGATGCCCGCGCCGCCTATGACTGGCTCATCGCGCAAGGGGTGAATTCCGAGGCGATCATGCTGGTCGGCGAATCGCTGGGCAGCGGCGTCGCGGTGCAACTCGCCGCCGAGCGCCGGGTCGGCGCGGTGGCGCTCGAAGCGCCTTATTATTCGGCCGCCGATATCGCGGCGTCGCTCTATTGGTGGCTGCCGGTCCACTGGCTCATGAAGGACAGGTTCGATTCATTCGCTTATATCGGCAAAGTCCATGCGCCGCTTCTCGTCATCCATGGCGATGAGGATCACGTCATCCCGATCGGCGAGGGCCGCAAGCTCTTCGCCAAAGCCAATGAGCCCAAGCAGATGGTCGTCGTTCCGGGCGCCACCCATGGCGCGATCTTCTCGCCCGACACCTGGGCGCTGGAAATGCGGTTCTTCGATCAATTAGTGCGGCCTTGAGTTCCGGGTCTTACTCCTTCTCACCCTCATTGAGGATAAGTCCCCGACTTTGCAGGCGCACCAACGAGGCATAATAGCCGTTTTTGCGCATCAATTCGAAGTGCCTTCCGCTCTCGGTGATGTAGCCGTCGCGCAGAACGATGATCTGATCAGCATGGACGACGGTGGTGAGACGGTGGGCGATGACAAAGGTGGTACGGTCTTTCATGAGTGTTTCAAGAGCCGATTGCACTGCGTCCTCGGATTCGGCGTCGAGCGCCGAAGTGGCCTCATCGAGCACCAGGATGGGCGGATTCTTCAGCAGGGCGCGCGCGATAGTCACGCGCTGACGTTCGCCGACCGAAAGCAGGCCACCGCGCTCGCCCACGATCGTGTCATAACCTTCAGCGAGCAGCCGGATGAACTTGTCGGCATGAGCGGCGCGTGCGGCGTCGCCTATTTCCGTCTCGCTCGCCTCGGGGCGACCATAGGCGATATTGGCGCGTACGGTGTCATTGAACAGCAGCGCGTCCTGAAGCACCACGCCGATATTGCGCCGCAACGAGCTCTGCCGGATCTTCCGCAGATCCCGGCCGTCAAGCAGGATTCTGCCTTCGAGCGGATCGAAGAACCGCATGAGCAGCGCCATGACCGTGGTTTTCCCCGAGCCGCTCGGCCCGACGATAGCAACTGTCTGGCCTGCCGCCACGGAGAAGGAAATGCCTTTGAGTATGGGCCTGGCGGCCTGTTCATGGCGGAAATGAACGTTCTCGAAGCTTACCGTCCCGTCGACGCGGACCAGCTCCTCCGCCTCCGGCGAATCGCCCAGGTGTTCTTGGACATCCATGATGCGGAATATCTCGTCGAGAGAGACCGAGGCACGCTGCAAGGCGGAATAGGCATTGCTCAGTCCCTGGACCGGTCCGAACAATCCGCCGATATAACCGAGAAAGGCGATGACAGTGCCGAGCGTGATATCGCCCCGCAGCACGAGATATGACCCAAGACCGACGGCGGCCAGCCGCGCCGAGGCGAGGACGAGATTGCTCGCCGCGCTATAGCTTGCATCGGTCGCGACGCCGCGCACCACCAGCCGGTTCGCCATCTCGACATCGCGGAGAAAACGGTTCTTCTCCATGTCTTCCATCGAGAAGCTGCGCATGGTAACGATGCCGGACAGGACCTCGTTGAAGCGCGCGTAAATGTGCGCCCAGCGTTCGAGGAGGGAGCGCTCGCGCACCACCTGCTCGGGCGCGGCGCGCATGGCGATGAGGGCCGGAATGGGGGCAAAGGCGAGCACAAGGCCGGCAAGCCGCCAATCCAGATGCGCCATGATCCAGATTACGATGATCAGAAACAGGATTGCCGGCAGCACATTGAAGAGAATGAGGCTCACGGCCGCTGTCAGCCCCTGGATGCTGCGGTCGAGCCGGGTCATGACCGCGCCAATTCCTTCGCTGCGCTGGATTCTGAGCGGCATTTTATGAAGTTTGCCCACGGTCGCCTCCAACAGCGCATATTGAAAGCCGATCCGGGTGCGCCAGGTGAGCCAATTCGCGACACCGTTGAGCAGTTCGCGCAGGACCGCCAGAAAGCTCATCAGGGCGATGCTGAAGATGATCGCGCTTTTCTCCCTGCCGCCGGCCAGTTCATCGATGAGCGCCTTGAGGACCAGGGGCTCAACCGCGCTTACCACCGTGGTGATGAGGACAATGACGAAGATGATCGCGATGGCATGGCGCTGCGGAAAAGCAAACCGTGCCGCTCTGTGCAGGCGCTGCAGCTTCTTCTCCCGCCCCGCAAGGATGCTCTGTCGAATGCGCATTTGTCGCCCGACAAGAAGATTCGGTGGGCGAGAGCTGGCTCTCGCGTCGATCCCGGCATGCGTGAGCGCCCGAGACAGGGCTCAGTCCACTCCTGGCGAAAATAGGATGCCCACGGCGTGTCCTGGTGCTCTACGGCATGCGGGCTGCGCCGGGCTTCGTATGAAAGTCACGACGACATGAGCGCCAAACCCGCGAGCCCGGCGCAGGTTCCATCTCAATCTTGTCTGATCATCGGGGCGGCGGGGACGGCTGCGAATTCCCGCCACGGCTCGAAAAGGCGGGGGGAGAAACCGTAGGGCTTCTCCCCCCGCTGCGAAGCACACTGAGCAGCCGGCTACGCCGGCTTGATGGCCAGCTGCTCGCCGAAGATGTAAAGCGTCGGGTGGATCTCGAAGCCCTGAACCCGCTTGTCATAGGCGGCATAGACTGAGCGCCAGAGCGGCTGGGTGATCGGTCCGTCCTCCAGCATGATCGCTTCCAGCTCGCCCAGGATCTCGCGGCGCTTGTCGACGTCGAGCGTGCCTTCGGCCTTGCTCAACAATTCGTCGAACTGCTTGTTCGAATAGCGCGACTCGTTCCACGGCACGCCTGTGCGGTAGGCGAGGGCCAGCACCATGAAGCCGAGCGGACGGTGAGTCCACTCGGTGAAGCCGAACGGCACTTCCGTCCACACTTCCCAGAATTTAGCCGACGGCAGGACATTGATCTTGGCGCGGATATTGCCGGCCTTCCATTGTTCCGCCATCGCCTCGACCGCCGCCTGTTCCCAGGACGGATCGGGCTTGCAGAATATCTCGATGTCGATGCCGTCCGGATGGCCCGCCTCCGCCAGGAGCTTCTTCGCCTCTTCGGGCTTGTAGCCGAGCGGCTCGATCTTCTTATAGTCGGGATGCACAGAGCACACGTGATGATGCTCGGCCGCTTCGCCCACCCCCTTATGCGCGATCTGCAGGCACTTCGCCGGATCGGTGGCGAGGCGGATGGCCTTGCGCACTTTCGGATCGTCGAAGGGCTTCTGCGTCATCTGCATGCGGGCGACGCCCGTCTGGGCCGTCACGACCTGGTGGATGTCGACATGCGGCATGCCCTTATAGAGGTCGAACTGCTCGATATTGCCCTGATAGATGCCATCGACCTGCTTGGAGGCGAGGGCGCCGGCCACCGCCGTCGGATTGTCGCCCAAATCGATGAAATGCAGTTCATCGAGATAGCCCGGCGCGTCAGGACGGCGCTTGAACACCGCCTTGCGCGAGACTTCCAGCTCCACCAGCTCGAAGGACTCGGTGCCGTTCGAGCCCGCGGCGAAGGCGCCGTTCTCGGCCGGGTCGAGCATCAGGAAGGGATAGTGGAAGAGATGCTCGGGCACCGCGACCTGTGCCTGCGCGAGATTGAGGACGAGTGTCTTGGGGTCCTTGATCTCGATCGCATTGGCGTCCCACAATTCGGTGGTCATCACCGCATTGCCCTTGTCGTCCTTGGTGCCGGTATCAACATCCTTCAGCATGTAGCCCTTCATCAGGCCGACGACCGAGGAGCCGACCTTCGGGTCGAGGCAGTGCTTGATGTTCCACGCCGCATGCTCGGCGGTGAAATCCTCGCCCTTATGCCACTTGGCGTCCTTCTTGATGTGGAGCGTCCAGGTCTTGAGGTCTTCCGAGGCTTCCCATTTTTCGCACAGATGCGGGCGGGTGACGTTGTCGACGCCGGTGCGGGTGAGATAGCCGCAGACCTGGCGGACCACATTCGAGTCGTAGACCCAGGAGAAAGTATGCGGGTTGTCGACCTTGGGGATACGCTGGGCGATCTTGAGGACGCCGCCCTTCGGCAGGTCCTGCGCCATCGCCGGCGGCGCCAGCGGCTGGCCGGTGATCTTGCCGGCCCACATATAGGCCGCGCCCGACGACATGCCGAGCAGGCTGGCATAGCGAACGAATTCGCGCCGGTCGATTTTCTTGTCGGAGAGCTGCTGCTTGAGCTTCGGAATCCAGATGTGCTCTTTGTCTGACATTTGTCCTCTTCCTCCCTCCCGTAACGGGGGTTCCTTGCAAAAGATGAACGTGGCGTCCCGTTGGATCGGACGTCGATTATGTGAGCCATTCGTGCCCTCGAGAAGCCTATCACCGCCAGTCGAATTCGCAAATGGTGAATGGAATTTACGCCCCAGACGGGAGGGCGGTTGCACATTTCCGTCTACTGAGCACCCGGCGGCGGCACGAAACCGCAATATTCCTGTTCCAGGAGTTCGGCAAAGCGCAGCGCGGTCAGGTCGCCGAATTGTCTCGTGATGATCTGGATCCCGGCCGGCAGGCCCTGCGGGGTCAGTCCCATCGGGGCGACGGTCGAGGGCAGGTAGAAGCCGCCCGAATAGCCGGCCCAGAACAGCTGGTCGGTGGTCGGGACCCGCCGCCCGTTCACCGCGATCGTCCGCTCGTGGCGCTCACCCTTCTGGTCGTGCGGGAAGGCGGCCGAGGCCGCCGCCGGGCAGATGAGCACGTCCCAGTCGGCGAAGAAGCGGTTCCAGAGGAGGCGCATCTGGTGGCGCCGCTCATTGGCCATGAGCCAGGACCGGTGCGGCAGGACATAGGCGCGGGTCATCTGGGCGAAATAGCTGGAGTCGTTCGCCGCGAAACCGTCGGCCAGCGCGCGGTTGGAGGCGAAGTCGGCATCGCTCTGCCGGCGGCTCGTCGCCGAGCGCAGCAGCTGGATATAGACGTCCATGGCCTCGCGGGTCGAGAAATCGGGCCGCGCCGTCAGCGACAGGCGCTTCACTCTTTTTGACAGGAACCCGGCGAGTTTCCCGACCAGATCCTGCACCGGCTGGTCGACCTCGCTCACCGGATCGCTCGCCATCACCGCGACGCGAAAATCCTTGAACGACTTCTGCGGCGCCGCCGGCAGCCTGAGCCGGAGGGCTTCCGCCTCGACGCCGTCGGGGCCCGCCAGAAGCTTGAGCATGGCGGTCAGGTCACGCGCGCTGCGCGCCATCGGGCCGGCCACGGAAATGTCGCTCGGCGTCACGATGCCGGGAAGGAACTGGCCGCGCATCGGCACGATGCCGTAGGTGGGCTTGTGGCCGTAGACGCCGCAATAATGAGCCGGGTTGCGGATCGAGGCGCCTATGTCGGAGCCGACCTCGAGGGCGCTCATGCCGGTGGCGAGCGCCACCGCCGAACCGCCGGAGGAACCGCCCGGTGAGCGTGTCTCGTCCCACGGATTGTTGGTCGTGCCGTAGATGGCATTGAAGCTCTGCCAGTCGGCGAGCATCAGCGGCACATTGGTCTTGCCGAAGATGACGGCGCCCTGATCGGTCAGCCGGGTGAGCGCCACGGCGTCGGATTTGGCGACATTGCCGGCGAAGCGCGGATCGCCCCAGCTCGTCGGCGTGCCGGTCCAGTCGAAGCTCTCCTTGATGGTCATCGGCACGCCGTCGAAGACGCCTTTGGGCTCGCCCGCCTTGAGGCGACGGTCCGAGGCCGCGGCGGCCTTGCGGGCCCGCACGATGTCGCTGACGATCACCGCGTTGAGCGACGTATTGAGTTTCTCGACCTGGCCCCAAGCGAGATCGAGAAGCTCGCGGGCGCCGATTTTGCGGGCGCGCAGGAGGCGGGCCTGCTCGAGGGCGGATCTGAGATGCAAGGGGAGGGGCATGCTTAGTGGGCGATGTTGCTTTCTTCGGTTTCGTGGCGGCCGACCTTGATCACCGGCTCCATGGCGCGCAGGACCTCGTCGGGCAGGTGGCACATGATCATGTGGCCGTTGCCCATGTCCTTGGTGGGCGGCACTTCAGTCTCGCAGATGGCGCCGATCTTGCGCGGGCAACGGGTCTGGAACGGGCAGCCCGAGGGCGGGTTCATCGGCGAGGGCAACTCGCCCTTGAGCACGATGTGCTTTTTGGTGACCGACGTGTCGGCGATGGGCACGGCCGACAGCAGCGCCTCGGTATAGGGATGATAGGGCGGCGAGAAGACCTCGTCCGTCGTTCCCTGTTCCATGATCTGGCCGAGATACATCACCACGATACGGTCGGCGAGATAACGTACCACCGAAAGGTCGTGGCTGATGAAGACCAGCGTCGTGCGCTTCTTGCGCTGGATGTCGGTGAGGAGTCCGGTCACCGCCGCCTGCACCGAGACGTCGAGCGCCGAGACGGGCTCGTCGGCGACGACCACCGCCGCGTCGCCGCCGAAAGCGCGGGCGATGCCGATGCGCTGCTTCTGGCCGCCCGACAGCTGGCGCGGCTTGCGTTCGGCGAATTCGCGCGGCAGCTTGACCAGGTCGAGCAGCTCATAGGTCTTGCGCTCGGCCTCGTCGCGGTCCTTGGCGACGCCGAATTTGCGCAGGACACGGGCGATCTGCGAGCCCACCGAATGGCTCGGATTGAGCGTCTCGAAGGGATTCTGGAAGACGATCTGCAGGCTCGATATGAGGCCGGCCGGGCGCTTGCGGACGGGCAGGTTGCCGACTTCGAGGCCGTTCACCAGCACCTCGCCGCCGCTCGATTCCTCGAGGCCCATGAGCACCTTGGCGAAAGTGCTTTTGCCGCAGCCCGATTCGCCGACAATGGCGACGGTCTCACCCTCGCGCGCCTCGAAGTCGATCTTCTCATTGGCCTTGACAAAACGCGACTTGGTTCCCGAGATCAGCGCCGCGATCGAATTGTCGCGGATCTCGTAGTATTTCTTCATGTTCCTGATCTGCAGCACCGGCGGCCCGGGCTCGATCGGCTCGGCTTCCAGGCCCCTGGGCCGATAGCGCTTCCAGTCGATCTCGTCATAACGCACACAGCGCGCCTGATGGCCCGCATCGCCCTGGATGTCGAGCATGGCGATCGGCTTGTCGCAGCGCCCGGCCTCGAAGAAATCGCAGCGCGGTCCGAAGGTGCAGCCTTTCGGCCGGTCGCGCGGCAGCGGCAATTGTCCGCGGATGGGAACCAGGGGATGCGCGAAACGATCGGCGCCCGGCAGTGGGATCGACGAGAACAGCCCGCGCGTATAGGGGTGGCGCATATGGTCGAAGACCTGCCGGACATTGCCGACCTCGACGGCCTGACCCGAATACATGACGCAGATGCGGTCGCAGGTCTCGAGGATGAGGCCGAGATTGTGCGAGATATAGATCATCGACGTCCCGAAGCGTTTCGAGATGTCCTTGATGAGCTCGACGACGCCCGCCTCCACCGTCACGTCGAGCGCCGTGGTGGGCTCGTCGAGGAGCAGCAGCTTCGGATTGGAGAGCAGCGCCATGGCGATGACGACGCGCTGCTGCTGGCCGCCCGACAGCTGATGCGGATAGGAGTTCATGATGCGGTTCGGGTCGGGCAGGCGCACCGCGTCGAGCACTTCGACGGCGCGCTTATAGGCGGCGTCCTCACTGATGCCCTCGTGGATCACCAGGACCTCGGTGAGCTGGGTGCGGATGAGGAGCGACGGGTTGAGCGAGGCCATCGGCTCCTGATAGACCATCGAGATCTGCGAGCCGCGGATCTTGCGCAGCTCCTCCTGCGACATGGTCCGCATGTCGCGCCCCATGAACTTGATCTCGCCGCCGGTGATGGCGCCGTTGCGGCCCATATACTGCATGATGGCGAGCGCCACCGTCGACTTGCCGCAGCCCGATTCGCCGACGATGCCGACCGCCTCACCCGGCATCACGGTCAGGTTGAAGTCATAGACCGCGGGAATGGCGCCGGCGCGCGTGAAATAGGAGATCGAGACGTTCTTGCATTCGAGGACCGGTGTCTGCGTCGCATTCATCGTCATCGTCCTCTCAGTCACGCAGTGAGATTTCGCGCAAGGCGTCGGCCAGGAGATTGAGGCCCAGCACCAGGGACGAGATGGCCATGGCCGGCCAGATCATCGCATTGCTCGCCATGGCGCCGAAGCCGCGCACCTCGGCGATCATCTTGCCCCAGTCGGGTTCGGGCGGCGGCAGGCCGAGGCTGAGGAAGCCGAGCACCGCGATGGCGATGATCACATAGCCGAGCCTCAGGCAGGCATCGACGATCAGGGGGCCGCGCGCATTGGGCAGAAGCTCGACCAGCATGATATAGAAGGGCGTCTCGCCGCGCACCTCGGCGGCGGCGACATAGTCGCGCGTCTTCAGGTCGAGCACCAGGCCGCGCACGATGCGCGCCACTTGCGGCGCCGTGCCGAAGGTGATGGCGACGATGATGATGACGCCCGAAACCGCGGTGCTGCCGATGCCGAGGCTGGCTAGATGCTGTCCCAGGGGGGAAATCGGACCGAAATTGGTGAGGATGACGAGGAAAAGGACCATCGGCGGAAAGGAGAGGAACACGTTGCCGATGAAGGAGATGATCTCGTCCCACCAGCCGCCGCGATAGCCGGCCATGACGCCGAGCAGCATGCCCACCGCATAGGCGACGGCGGTCGCCAGAATCGACCAGAACAGCACCAGTCGCGAGCCGTAGATGAGGCGCGAGAGGATGTCGCGCCCCTTGTCGTCGGTGCCGAGCCAGTAGGTGCCGCCGTCGGGGGCGGCCGACAGCGCCGGTTTCAACAGGTCGGGAGCGGACTGCGCCAGGGGATCGCGCAGCGGCAGGAGATCGGCGCCCAGCGCGAGGACGATCCAGAACAGCACCAGGAACGCGCCGAACATGCCGACATAGGATTCGCGCAGCAAAGCGATCGATCTCAGCATGCGCAGGAGGACGGGGCGCCGCTTGGGCATTTCTGTCGCTGGCACGGACGTTGCGGTCATGGGCTCTGGTCCTTATGCGAAACGAATGCGCGGATTGAGATAGGTGTAGCCCACATCCGAGATGAACTGCGACAGGACCGCCACGAACACCGCGACCATGGCGCAGGCCGAGACGACATAGGTGTCGCCGAAGAGAGCGGCGTCGTACATCGCCTTGGCGAAGCCGTCATAGGCGAAGAACACCTCGGTGACGACGATGCCGGACAAGAGGTAGTTGAGCTGCAGGATCATGACGGTGAAGGGCGCGATCAGCGCATTGCGCAAGGCATGCTTGACGACGACGCGCTGGGCGGGAAGACCCTTGAGCACGGCGGTGCGCACATATTGCGAGGTCATGACCTCGGCCATGGAGGCGCGGGTCATGCGGGTATAGTAGCCGAAGTTGAACAGCACCAGGACGGTGACCGGCAGCACCAGTTCCTTCACGCTGAAGCCGTTGGTGAAGGACGATGAGCCCGGAAACCAGTCGAGCCAGAACACGAAGATGGCGACGAGGAATGTGCCCGAGGCGAATTCCGGAAAGGACGTCGTGATGACCGAGACGACCGAAATGATGCGGTCGCGCAGGCCGCCCTCATTGATGCCGGCGAGCACCCCGAGGATCAGCGAAATGACCGCCGTGATGATGAAGACGCACAGGCCCAGTATCGCCGTGTTGGCGAGGCGCGGGGCCAGGAACTCCAGCACCGGCCGGTTATATTGGGCCGAGACATTCCAGTCGCCGGTGAAGAAGCCGAACAGCCAGCCGAGATAGCGCACCACCAGCGGCCGGTTGTAGCCATTATCCTCGAGCCACTGGAGGCGGCCTTCCATCGGCGAGTATTGACCGAGGACCCGCGCGGCGAGCGCCAGCTTGTCTCCCTCGAAGGCGAGGAAGAGAAGTATCGAGATCACGATCATGATCAGGAGCATCGACGCGAGGCGTCGGCCAGCCAGTAACAGCATCCCTCACCTTGCCAATTTTTATTTATTGTTGGCCGGGATCATAGGGTCATTCAAACAAGCTAGGCAAGCATAAGCGACGCTCGACAGCCTAAAAACGAAAACGGCCCCGCGTAAACGAGGCCGTTTCGGATCGGGACCGTAGAAAGCTCAGATGGCTTCCTTGAGCTCCTTGGCGGCGCGGAAGGCAACTTTCTTCGACGCCTTGATCTTGATGGCTTCGCCGGTGGCCGGGTTGCGGCCCATGCGCGCCGGACGCTTGCGGACCTGCAGGATGCCGAGGCCGGTCACGCGCACCTTGTTGCCCTTCTTGAGGTGCTTGACGACGAGGTCGACGAAAGCGCCGAGATATTCCGTCGACGCCTTCTTCGACATCTCATGCTTCTCGGCCAATTCCGCTGCCACTTTCGACAGGGGAATCGTCACCACTTTCACTTTATCATCAGCCATATATTTGCTCCTTGCTTGCTGAATTCTGTGAATCGAGCCCTAGCGCATGCGTTGATTCGTGAAAACCCTTATTTTCAAGGGTTTTTGCGCCGCACACGCCCAAAAACGCCCATTTGGCGGGTAGAATTCGCCCCCTCCTCCTGTGGAGACCGGCCGGGAGCCGGTCCCGCGTTGTGGACCCCGGAGCGCAAAAAGCAGGGAATTCAGGCAAAAAAACAGCAAGATAGAGATAGATCACGGTCACTTCAGCCCTAAACGGCCTGAAGTGACGAACGTGATCGATATTAGATTTGGCGCGTGACCTTGTCGGAAAACCGATAGGCGCTTTCCCCGGTCACGCGCTTCTTACGGCGATTTAATCCGGGCGGTTACACCCAGGGACAATTGGAATTGCGGTCGCCGAAGGTCTTGCCCTGGGCGAAGCGGGTGAAGGCGAAAGGCGACAGCTCCGGCACCGGATTGCCGGACACCAGGTGGCGGGCGACGAGCTTACCGACGCCGATCATCTTATAGCCGTGGTTCGAGTCGGCGATCATGTAGCCATTGTCGGCGACCCAGTCGAAGATCGGCACCGAGTCGGGCGTGAAGGCGCCGATGCCGCCGTTGCGGCGCTGCTTGAACTGGCTGCCATAGTTCTTGAACTGGTCGAACAGATAGGCGAGCGTCGCCATATAGTAGTCCTTGAACCACGGATCGGCCTGATAGAGGTCGTTGGCGTGGCCATAGGGATCGAGCATCGCCTTGGGACCCATCTTGATCGGGATGGTGCCGCCCTGGACGCCCGGCGCCCCGGCCCGCTCGGCGGCATAGCGCACATACATATAGAAGTGCTGGTCGGGGAATTTGTGGCCGTCCTCGGTGATCACCGGCGTGTTCATGAGCTCGACATGGAGAACGGGCGGATCCTTGTCGTCGCCGGTGCGGTACTTGTGGCCGTCCTTCAGGAGCACCTCGCCTTCGAGCAGGCGCCAGTAGGTCCACATGTCGGCATCCTTGACGACGCCGCCATCGGGATAGCGCATGTCGAGCTTGTTGGGCAGGCCCAACCAGTCCCAGTGCCTGGTGATCCAGGCGCCGGCGCAGATCACCACCGCATCGGCCTTGATCGTGCCTTCTGAGGTGAGGACGCCGGTGATGCGGCCGTTCTGCATGTCGTAGCCCTCGACCGAGATGCCGGTGAAGGAGCGCACGCCCCACTGGTCGCATTTCTCCTTGAGAGCGCGCACCGCGGTGTGGGTGCCGGCATAGCCCGACGGAATCTCGTGCAGCACCACATCGGCCTTCTCGACGTTGAAGTCCGGCCAGATCTTCTTGAGGAAGCTCTTGGCTTCCTTGCCCACATACATGTCCGACTTGTAGCCGGCGGCGTTCTGGCTCTTATGCATCTTCTCGTAGTCGGCCTGCTGGTTGCCCTCGCCGACCGAGACATAGCCCACCTGCTGGAAGCCGAAATTGACCGGGTCCGATTCCCACACATCGACCGAATGGCGCAGGATATTGTGGATCGGCGAGGTCATGTAGAGATTGCGCACGCAGCCGCAGGCGATGCCGGTGGCGCCGGCGCCAGGTCCTGCCTTGTCGATGAGGATGACGTCCGAGCCCTTGCCCTTGCCGGAGCGCTCCAGCTCCATGGCGAGATGCCAGGCCGTCGACATGCCGTGCATGCCCATGCCGACGACGACATAGGCGGTTGATTTCGGTAGATGTGCGGTGGTCATATGTGGTTTTCTCCGTAGACTGATTGTTGAATCATTTGACGAGCGGATGGGCGACCGGCTCCTTCGGCTTGAAGAAGTAGCGCCGGAAGATCTCGCCATAGCCATTCATACGATAGCCGTTGTTGCGGGCGATGAGGCTGTCGCGCTCGGCACGGTAATAGGCGGGAAGCTCGTACCAGGCGAGCCTGGGCCGCGTGTGATGGGCGACATGCAGGTTGTTGTTGAGGAAAAGCAGCGACCAGAAGGGCGACGCTTCGACGATGATGGTGCGCTCGCTTTGATTCTCCGCGGCCTGATGCTCGCAGAAGGAACGCACCAGCATCAGGGCGATGCCGGGATAGACGAAAAGCAGCACATATTGCCAGAGCGGGATGCCGCACACCCACAGGGCGTAGAACAGGGTGACGGCGCAGGCCGGGATATGCAGCAGCCATGCCTGGAGGATCTCGCGGTCGCCCTTGAGGATGGCGGCGAGCTCCGATGTCCAGAAGCGGACGGCGGCGATGATCGGCCCCAGGATCATGCGGCCGGCAAGCGTGTTGTTGATCGTGTAGAGCTGCTTCAGCGGCGCCGGCAGCCCTGCCCAGTGATCGGGCAGCAGATAGTAGGATTCGGGATCGAGCCGCGGATCGGTCAGATGCTCGTCATTGTGATGGGTGAGATGCAGCTTGCGATAGCGCCGATAGGGGAACCAGAGGCTCGGGCTGACCGCCACCAGGACCTCGTTGACCAGGCGGTTGCGCGTCGGATGGCCATGCAGCGCCTCGTGCTGGAGCGAGCCGTGCAGCGCCACGAGATAGGCGCCGGCCGGCAGCACCAGCCACCAGGGCAGGTCATGGAAGAACCACATCAGGAGGGCGAGCAGGCCATACATGAGGGCAATGAGGGCGACCGTCGGCCACTCGATATTGAGCGGCTTGGCGGTCTCGATTTCGCGCGGCGGTAACATGTTCCAAGTTTATATGCGCCTCGGGCTTTACCCGCCATGCTATTATGCGCATAATCTGTTTATTCTGATACGCAAGCGCGTCATTTGGTGACAATCGTAAACGATGCAGAAGCGCGACACCTCGGACATTTTTCGCCAACGGCTTCTGGCGCTGATCGAGCGCTCCGGCCTGTCGCGGGCGCAATTCGCGGCGCGGGCCGGGCTCGATCGCTCGACGCTGTCGCAGCTCCTGTCTGACGTCAACGTCAGGCTGCCGCGCACCGAGACGATCGCCCGCATCGCCGCCCGCCACACCGTCTCGATCGACTGGCTTCTGGGGCTTTCGCAACAGGATCAGGTGGCGGCCGACATCGTCTCGCAGATGGCGATCGAACCTGATGCCGGCAGTCCCGCCGATGAGCGTCTCCTCAGCTGGCATGAGGAGGCCCGGGGCTTCAAGGTGCGCTATGTCCCGGCGACCTTGCCCGACCAGATCAAGACCGAGGCGGTGATCGCGCATGAGACGGGGCGGCTCGAGGCGACGGCGGCCAAGGCCTGGGCCGGCATAGCCCGGGCCCGCATCATTCACGCCAAGCGGACCGAGCACGAGATCGAAGTGTGCTCGCCGCTGCAGGCGCTGGAAGGCTTTGCCCGCGGCGAAGGCATCTGGCGCGGCCTCGACGCCGCCGAGCGCCTGACGCAGCTCGAGCAGGCGGCCGGCCTGGTCGACGAGCTCTATCCCGCCTATCGCTGGTTCATGTTCGACAATCGCGAGCGCTTCTCCGTGCCCTATACGGTGTTCGGCCCGATGCGCGCCGCCCTCTATGTCGGCGACATGTATTTCGTCTTCACCTCGACCGAGCATATCCGCGAGCTGTCGCGGCATTTCGACAATCTCATCCGCAATGCCCGCATCCAGCCCAACGAAACCGGCAATTACATCCGCTCTTTGATGAAGGACGTCCGATGACGATATCGCTGCCCATGTATGACTGGCCGGAAGTGCGCTGGGCGACCGATGAATGGGGCGGCGGCATCCTCCGGCACATGGGCATGGAGGGCGCGCGTCTCGACCATGATCCCGACTACTTCGCCGGCTGGCGCCGGGGCGACCTGTTCTTCAGCCAGACCTGCGGCTATCCCTTCACCCACGAATTCCGCGGCCGCTTCGCCTACCTGGCGACTCCGCATTATCGCGCCGACGGCTGCGACGGGCCGGACTACTGCAGTTTCGTCTTCGCCCGCGAGAAACGTCCGCTGGCCGACTTCAAGGGCAGCCGCGCGGCGGTCAACAATCCCGATTCCATGTCGGGCATGCTGGCGCTGAAGCTCGTCTTCGCGCCCTTTGCGAAGGATGGTGAGTTCTTCTCCTCGGTTCTCGAAAGCGGCGGCCATGTCAGATCGATGATCGCGGTGCGCGACGGCAGGGCCGACATCTGTGCGATCGATTCCGTCTGTGTCGCGCTGGCGCGACGCTACCGGCCCGATTATCTCGACGGGTTGGTCGAGATCACCCGCGCGCCCAAGGTTCCGGGCCTGCCTTTCGTCACGGCGTCCGGCCGCGCCCCGGAACCTTTGCGCCAGGCACTCGCCAGGGCCTTCGCCGACCCGGCGCTCGCTGCCGCGCGCGAGGCCCTTCTGCTCGAGGGACATTCGGTGTTGGGCGATGAGGCCTATGATCGTATCCTGCGGCTCGAGGACCAGATGGAACAAGCGGGAGGAGTGCGGCTGCTATGATCGATCTCTACACCTGGAGCACGCCCAACGGGCGCAAAATCTCGATCGCGCTCGAGGAGATGGGGCTCGGCTATGCGACCCATCCCGTCAATATCGGCAAGGACGAGCAGTTCGCGCCCGACTTCCTCAGGATATCGCCCAACAACAAGATCCCGGCCATCATCGACCGCGAAAATGGCCAGAGCGTCTTCGAGTCGGGCGCCATCCTCATCTATCTGGGCGAGAAGACCGGCAAGCTCTATCCGGCCGAGCCCAAGGCGCGCATTCGCATCCATGAATGGCTGATGTGGCAGATGTCGGCGGTCGGCCCGTTTCTCGGCCGCGCCCATTATTTTCTCCATTACAATGAAGGCAAGGCGCCCTTCGCCGACGCCTGGTTCGCCGCCGAGGCGAAGCGCCTGTATGGCGTCCTCGACCGTCTGCTCGCAAGCCAGGATTTCATGTGCGGCGATTATTCGATCGTCGACATCGCGACCTTCCCATGGATCGCGCGCTTCGCCTGGCAGAAGATCGACCTTGCGGATTTCCCCAATGTGCGGCGCTGGTATCAGGCCGTTGCGGCGCGTCCCGCGGTGATCAAAGGCTACAAGGTGCCGGATGCGTCGGCTGAGATTCCGGCGGCCTGATCAGACCTTCGTCGGCATCAGCTCGTCGGGCGCCGGTTTCGTCTTGACGAAAGCATCGAGCGCCTCGCAGCGCTCCGCCAGCTTCTCGAGATGCGGATAACGGCCCGCCGGAAAGGCTTCCGGCAGGCGCAATTTCAGATAGCCGATGAGGCAGCCGAGCGTGACATCGGCCTGGGTGAATTTGCGCCCGAAATACCACGGCTCGCCCGCATGCGCATCGAGATGCACGAGGGCCCCGGAAAGCTGCGCCATGCAGCGTACGGTCCATTCATGGGCGATGCCGGCGGTGGCGTGGAAATGACGCTCATAAACGACGGCGAGCGTCTTATCGATGGCGCCGGTGGCGAGCGCGATCGCCTGCAGCACGCGCCGGCGCTCCTCGCCGCTGCGCGGGGTCAGCGCCTTCTGCGCGCCGACCATCTCGTCGAGATAGTCGATGATGGCGCCGCTGTCATGCAGCGTCTCGTCGCCGTCGATGATGAGCGAGGGAATGCGCATGAGCGGGTTGATGTCGACCATGCCGGGATGGAAGACCGATAGCCGGTTGCGCTCGAAGCGCAAGTGATAGTGATGCAGCGTCACCGCGACGCGCCGCACATAGGGAGAGTCATATTGACCGACGAGGATCATGGGGGCTGCCTCAATCGCGAACCCCGCATGTTTTAAGACTTTTGCGCCGGCGATCAATGCCGATCAGTTTTGGCCTGTCAGTCGCGCTGCGACCCGCTCGCGGCCGATGAGCGGCAGCAGCAGGGCCAGCTCCGGTCCATGGTCGAGGCCGGTCAGCGCGAGGCGCAGCGGCATGAACAGCGCCTTGCCCTTGCGGCCGGTTTCGGCCTTGACCGCGTCGGTCCAGGTCTTCCAGGTTTCTCCGGTCCACGGGGCGGGCGGCAGCAGCCTGGCCGCGACTTCGATGAAGGCGCGCTCCTCCGGCGCGATCTGGGGCGTGATCTCGCCGGCGACGATCGTCCACCAGTCTTTGACATCGGCAAAGAGGGTGAGGTTGCCGCGCACGGCAAGCCAGAAGGCCTCATCGCCATGCTCGAGCCGGTCCTTCACCGCCGCATAGTGCGTCATGTGCAGCAGCCTCGCATTGAGGCCGCGCAATTCATTGTCGTCGAAGCGGGCCGGCGCCCGCGACAGCTTGGCGAGATCGAAGCCGTCGATCAGCTCCTTGTAGTCGAGGCAGGGATGGATCGAATCCGAGGTGCCGAGCAGCGCCGCGTGGCTCACCACCGCCATGGCTTCCAGGCCTTCCTCGCGCAGGGAGGCGATCGACAATGATCCCAGCCGCTTCGACAGGCCCTGGCCGTCGGCGCCGGTGAGCAGGCTGTGATGGGCGAAATGCGGGACCTTGCCGGAGAGCGCCTCGAAGATCTCGATCTGCACCGCGGTGTTGACGACATGATCCTCGCCGCGGATCACATGGGTGATGCCGAAATCGATGTCGTCGACGACGGAAGGCAGCGTGTAGAGATAGCTGCCGTCCTCGCGCACCAGCACCGGATCGGAGAGATTGGTCGTGTCGATATGCTGCGGCCCGCGGATGAGGTCGATCCATTCGATAGTGCGGCCGTCGAGCTTGAAGCGCCAATGCGGCTTGCGGCCCTCGGCCTCGAGCGCCTGGCGCTCCTCGTCGGTGAGCTTGAGGGCGGCGCGGTCATAGACCGGCGGCTGATGGCGGGCGAGCTGGCGCTTGCGCCGCCTTTCGAGCTCCTCCGCCGTCTCATAGCAGGGATAGAGCCGGCCGGCGGCCTTGAGCTCGTCGGCCACCGCGCGGTAGCGGTCGAAACGCTTCGACTGATATTCGACCCGGTCGGGCACGATGCCGAGCCAGCCGAGATCATGCGCGATGCCCGCCGCGAAGGCCGCCGTCGAGCGTTCGACATCGGTGTCGTCATAGCGCAGCACGAACTGGCCGTCCGATTTGCGCGCGAACAGCCAGTTGAGGATGGCGGTGCGCGCATTGCCGATATGGATGCGGCCGGTGGGCGAGGGGGCAAAGCGGAGAATGGGAGCCATGTCAGCTTCTGTCCCTGAAACCGTTGACGATCGGATAACGCCGGTCGCGGCCGAAATTGCGCCGCGTGATCTTGACCCCGGGCGCCGCCTGCCGGCGCTTGTATTCGGCCACATAAAGCATGTGCTGGACCCGCCTGACCAGCGCTTCCGGATGGCCGCGCCTGACGATGTCGGCGACCGGCAGCTCCTCCTCGACGAGACCCGAGAGAATGTCGTCGAGCACGTCATAAGGCGGCAGCGTGTCCTGGTCGGTCTGGTTCTCGCGCAATTCGGCGGTCGGCGCCTTGGTGACGATGCGCTCCGGGATCACCATTCTGGCTGGTCCTTTCAAGCCTTCCGGCCGGTTCGCGTTGCGCCAGCGCGCCAGGCGGTAGACCTGCGTCTTGTAGACGTCCTTGATCGGGTTGAAGCCGCCATTCATGTCGCCATAGAGCGTCGCATAGCCGACCGACATTTCCGACTTGTTGCCGGTGGTCAGCACCATCGAGCCGAATTTGTTCGAGATCGCCATCAGGATCACGCCGCGGCTGCGCGACTGGATGTTCTCCTCGGTCGTGTCGATGTTCCGGCCCTCGAACAGCGGCTTGAGCGCCGAGAGGAAGCCTTCGACCGGCTCCTTGATCGGCACCACGTCGTAGCGCACACCGAGCGCCTCGGCGCAGGCTTCCGCATCGACGAGGCTGTCGCGGCTCGTATAGGCATAGGGCAGCATCACGCAATGGACGCGCTCGGGCCCCAGCGCATCGACCGCCATCGCCGCGACGACGGCGGAATCGATGCCGCCCGACAGGCCCAGCACGACGCCCAGAAAGCGGTTCTTCTCGACATAGTCCTTGAGGCCGAGCACGCAGGCGAGCCAGGTTTCCTCTTCCCTTTCCGGCAGCCGCGCGATCTCGCCTTTACGCATCTGCCAGCCCTGGGCGCCGCGGATCCATTCGGTGATGGCGAGCGCCTCTTCGAACATCGGCATCTGCAGAGCGAGCCCGCGGTCGGCATTGAGGACGAAGGAGGCGCCGTCGAAGACGAGCTCGTCCTGGCCGCCGACCTGGTTCAGATAGGCAAGCGGCAGGCCGGTCTCGGTCACGCGCGCCACCACCAGATTGAGGCGCGTATCGTCCTTGTTCTGCTCGAAGGGCGAGCCATTGGGGACGAGGAGAATCTCGGCGCCGGTTTCGGCCAGCGTCTCGCAGGATTCCTCGGTCCAGATGTCCTCGCAGATCGGCACGCCGAGGCGCACGCCCTTGAAGCTGATCGGGCCCGGGGCAGGACCGGCATGGAAGACGCGCTTCTCGTCGAAGACGCCGTAATTGGGCAAATCATGCTTGAAGCGCAGCGTCTCGATCTTGCCTTTGGCGAGGAGCGCCACCGCATTGTGGAGCTTCGCGCCGTCGCGCCAGGGCAGGCCGATCAATATCGCCGGTCCATCGGCCGTCTCGCCGGCCAGTTCCTCGATCGCCGCGCGGCAGGCGGCGACGAAGGAGGGACGCAGGACGAGATCTTCGGGGGGATAGCCGCAGATATAAAGCTCCGGAAAAAGGACGAGGTCGGCGCCGGCCTGGCGGGCGGCGGCATGGGTGTCCTTCGCCTTGGCGAGATTGGCGGTGACCGCACCGACGGTCGGATTGAGCTGGGCGAGGGCGATGACGAGACGGTCGGTCATGGCTGCCTCTTAGCTCAAGGCAGGCTTTCCTTCAAATGATCTGGCTGCGCCTCTCCCTTATGCATAAACTACGGATATGACGAGAATTTGCGTGTTCGGCGCCGGCGCGATCGGGGGCCTCGTCGGGGCCAAGCTGGCCAGAGCGGGGATGACGGAGATTTCGCTCCTGGCGCGTGGCGCCCATCTGGAGGCGATGCGGGCCGGTGGCCTGCGCGTCACCGAAGCGGGCGAGACCTATACGGTCCGGCCCAAAGTCACCGACGATCCGCGCGAGCTGGGGCCTCAGGATTTCGTCCTCCTCACTCTCAAGAGCCATGCCCTGCCGGCGATAGCCGATGCGCTGGCGCCCCTGATCGGGCCGGATACGGTGCTGCTGTTCGGCCAGAACGGCTTGCCCTGGTGGTACTTCTACAGGCATGGCGGGCGGTTCGACGGCCATGTTCTCGAAAGCGTGGATCCCGGCGGGTCCTTGTGGAAGAAGCTCGGGCCGGAGCGGGCGCTGGGCGCGGTGATCTGGCAGGCGGCCGGGCTCGGCGCTCCCGGTCACGTCGTTCATGGTTTCGGCGATCGCATGACGATTGGCGAGCCGTCCGGCGAGGTCAGCGACCGGGCCCGGAAACTGAGCGCGCTCCTGGAGCAGGCTGGCGTCAAGAGCCCGGTCCGGGCCGATATCCGCAACGAGATCTGGCTCAAATTATGGGGCAATCTCAGCTTCAATCCGGTCAGCGTCCTGACCGGCGGCACGCTCGAGGCCCTGGCCCGCGATGACGGCACGCGGGCCGTGCTGGCCGCCATGATGAAAGAGGCGCAGGCCGTCGGCGAAGCGCTGGGCATCGTCTTCCCGGTGAGCGTCGAGGAGCGCCTCGACATGGCCGCCAAGGTCGGCGCGCATCGCAGCTCCATGTTGCAGGATGTCGATGCCGGCCGGCCGACCGAGCTCGAGGCGCTGCTGGGGGCCGTCATCGAATTGGCGCAAATGACAGGCATCGCGACTCCGGCGCTGAAACTGGTATATGATCTTGCCCGGTTCCGCGTCTTAACGGCGTAGCCCCGGGACCATCGGACAGGAGGCAATGACGACATGAGACTCGACAATGAACGGCCCAGCGACAATATCGAGGATCGCCGGGGCCAGGGCGGCGGCTTCGGCTTCCCGCGCGGCGGCAGGGGCGGCGGCTTCCAGGTGCCGATGGGCGGCGGCGGCCGCGGCTTCAGCCTCCAGACCATCATCCTGCTGGTGGCCGTCTATCTGATCGCCAAGTTCGTGTTCGGCGTGGATCTTCTGCAGATGATCACCGGCGACGGCCAGCTGCAGCCCCCAGGCCAGCAGCAGAGCGAGACGCAGGCTCCTTCGGGCGGCCAGACCACCACCCAGAACCAGCAGCAGCAACAGCCTTCCGGCCAGGCCAAGGTCGATGTGACCGGCGATGCCGGCAAGGACTTCGTCGCCCGGGTGCTGGGGTCCACCGAGCGCGTCTGGACCCAGAAGTTCCAGGAAATGGGCCGCCAGTATCAGAAGCCGACTCTTGTCCTGTTCTCGGGCTTCGTGCAGTCGGCCTGCGGCATGGCGCAGTCGGCCATGGGCCCGTTCTATTGCCCGGGCGACAACAAGGTCTATATCGACCTCTCCTTCTACCAGGACATGAAGAACAAGCTCGGTGCGCCCGGCGACTTCGCCCAGGCCTATGTCATCGCGCATGAGGTCGGCCATCATATCCAGAACCTGCTCGGCATCGCCGCCAAGGTCACCCAGGCGCGCCAGCAGTCCTCGGAAGCCGAAGCCAACTCGCTTTCGGTACGCATGGAGCTGCAGGCCGACTGCCTCGCCGGCGTGTGGGCCAAGTCGGCCAACGACACCAACAATATTCTCGAGCAGGGCGATATCGAGGAGGGCCTCAATGCCGCGGCCGCCATCGGCGACGACCGCCTGCAGCGCCGCTCGCAAGGCTATGTGGTGCCCGAATCCTTCACCCACGGCTCATCGGAGCAGCGGGTGCGCTGGTTCAAGCGCGGCCTCGAGTCGGGGAATATGAATTCCTGCGATACCTTCGGCACCGATCAGATCTGAGTCCACCACGAACTTGCTTTGTAAATGAAACGGGCGCCCGCAGGCGCCCGTTTCGCGTTCTGGTGATTTCTTCAGGCAGCGCCTTTGCTCATCGCGTTCTTGACGAGGCCGGCGATGATGGTGAGGATGGCGCCGCCGCCGGCGCCGCCGATCACGCTTTGGATGATGGTGCTCGACGTCGCGGTGGCGGCGGCGGCGTCCATGCCCATATATCTCTGAAGGATTTGACCGAGGATAAGGCCGCCGATCGCACCGACAACGGAATTGCCGACGGTGCCGAGGCTGGCATTCTTGACGGCGGCGCCCGCACCATTGCCGCCCAACGCGCCAAGGATCAACTGAATGATGAAATCCATGACTTAACCCCTCTGATGGTTGCCCAGAGCTGCATAGTCGCAGCTGTTGGGAGTCTATACCTCTGCCGTGCGGGGTAAAGAGCGATTTAGCCCCTGTGCATAGAGGCGGCCGGCGCTCAATAGGCGTTCTGGGTTTTGAGCAACGCCACGGGGGTCCGGGCGAGAATGTAGAAGTCGAAGCCGAGCGACCACTGATCGATATAGTCGAGATCGTAGAGGACGCGCTGCTCGATCTTCTCCTTGGTGTCGGTCTCGCCGCGCCAGCCATTGATCTGCGCCCAGCCGGTGATGCCGGGCTTCACCCGGTGGCGGGCGAAATAGCCGTCGACGACCTGCTCGTAGAGCGCCTCCTGGGCCTTGGCCTGGGTGGCGTGCGGGCGCGGCCCGACCAGTGAAAGATCGCCTTTCAAAACATTGAAAAGCTGAGGCAATTCGTCAAGGGACGTCTTGCGGATGAAACGCCCGACCGGGGTCACGCGCGGGTCGCCCTTGCTGACCAGCCGGGAGGCGTCGGCGTCGCTCCTATCGACATACATGGAGCGGAATTTATAGACCTCGATGAGCTCGTTGTTGAAGCCGTAGCGGCGCTGCTTGAACAGGATCGGGCCCTTGCTGTCGAGGCGCACGGCGAGCGCGGTGAGCGCCAGGACGGGCGAGAAAACGACGATGAAGAGGAGGGCCAGGCTGCGGTCCATCGCCGATTTGAGGAAGGACGACCAGCCGGTCAGCGGCCGGTCGAAGACGGCGAGCAGCGGCAGGTTGCCGAGATGGGTGTAGGCGCGCGGGCTCAATTTGAGCTTCGAGGCCTGGCCACTGATTCGGATGTCGACGGGCAATTCCCAGAGCCGCTTCAGGATCTGCAGGAGCCGCGCTTCGGCCGACAGCGGTATGGCGACGATGATGAGATCGACGCGGTGCGCGCGCGCGAAGGAGGCGAGCTCGCTGATCTTGCCGAGCTTCTTATGGGCGCGGATCGCTTCCGGGCTACGGTCGTCGAAACGGTCGTCGAACAGGCCGACGATGTCGATGTCGAGTCCGGGCGATCCTTCCAGCGTCGCGATGGCTTCTTCCGCCGCGGCGCCCCCGCCGACGATGGCGATGCGTTTGCGGAAGCGGCCGGCGCGATCGAGAGGCCTGGCCCATAGGGCGGTGACGCCGCGCGTCAGGACCAGATAGGCGGCCGTCACGGCGAGCCAGGCGATGAGCCAGGTGGAGGGCAGGTCGATGAGGCCGAGCCAGACCAGAAGATGATTGACGGCGGCGCTCAGGAGACAGGCGGCGAAGGAAAGCACGACGGATCTGACGCCGCTGCGCAGGGAGGCGATTTCATAAAGGCCGAGGCTGCGCATCAGGAACATCGAGAGCAGAGCCAGCTCCAGCGCGAAGAAGCCGATGAACGCGTCGTTGTCGGGTGTCCCCGGCAGACGCGCCGCGCCCAGCGTGATGACGAAGCTGGCGAAGCAGAGGACGATGAAATCGAGCCCCTTGAGCAGGCGTTGCAGCACCTCGACATCGATATAGGATTTGTGCGCTTCGGCCCGCCTGTCGGCCATGTCGGATCTCCAACCCACGAGACCCGCCCCTTCAAATTCGACTCAAATCCGAAGGAGCAGGTCCTTCCCACTCCATGTGGAGCTTTCGTGTCGCTCAGGCCGAACAAGTCGAATGTCTGACGACGCGAGGCTCCGCCCCGTGAGCCCATAACATGGCGGAGAATAAGCAGAGGTAAAAGCGCCGCAGTCCGCAGGCACCGAATAGACGCGCTGTTCGCCGCCGCCGATCGCCGGCACGAGGCCAAGGAAAAGCCCCACACCATGGTGTGGGGCATGAAAGGGATAGGGGTGCTGTCGAGAGACGGGGAGAATAATAAGGGGCGGAAAAGCCGTCCCATCTCGGCTGCCACTGTATCATTTCGTGCCGTCTGATTCACGTTAATCAGCGGTTAGGCTTGATGAGTTGTTAAGGCATTGCATGCGATTTTAGGCAATGAGCCCATGCCCTTCCGGGCAATTGAAGCCCGGACGAAAAGGCTCTAGAGCAAAATCCCGCCACAGCTGAAGACTTTGGCGATGAGGAAAAGGATACAGCGCGAAGGCGGGATTTCGCCCGATACGCTGGCGCGGGTGCCGCAGTCTTGCCATCTGCGCATGCAGTGAATGAAAAACGGCTGAGGAGGAAGAACGGTGTCCGGATCAGTTTTGTCGCGGCGTAAGTTTGTCTCGGGCGCCCTGGCGGTCGGCTCGGCTTTGCCCACGGGGCTCGTGGCGACGTCGGCCTGGGCCGATCAGGATCTCGACGACCCGTATCCGCTGCCGCCTTTCGACGAGAAGAAGCTGCCGAAGGATTTCCGGCGCGCCATCGTTCCCTACCAGACCCGCCATTGGCCGGGCACCATCATCATCAATACCGGCTCGCGCCAGCTCTTCCTCATCCTGGAAGGCCAGCAGGCCCTGCGCTTCGGCTGTGCCGTCGGCCGTGACGGCTTCCGCTGGGCCGGGCTTGCCGATGTCGGCCGCAAGGTGATGTGGCCGCGCTGGACGCCGCCCAAGGACATGATCGAACGCAGCCCCGAAAAGGCGAAATGGAAGGACGGTATGCCGGGCGGCCCCGACAATCCGCTCGGCGCCCGGGCGCTTTATCTGTTCCAGAATGGCGGCGACACGCTCTACCGAATCCACGGCACCAACGAGCCGATGTCGATCGGCAAGAACGCATCTTCAGGCTGCATCCGCATGCTCAACCAGAATGTCATCGAGCTCTATCGCCGCGCGCCGGTCGGCTCGCGGGTCGTCGTCATGGCGGAGGGGCTGTGATGCGCCTGTCCCGTCCGTCGGCCTGGGCAGGCATCACGCTTGCCGCCTTCCTGCTGGGCGCCTGCAGCTCGAGCTCGACCCGCATCGACGAAACGACCACCGGCCCCGATGTCACCGCGCCGCCGCCGACCGTGCCCACCGGGCCGATGAAGGCGGGCGATATCATGCGGGTCCTGTCGGGCAACAGCTTCCGCTATACGCGCCCCGTCAACCGCACCGGCACGACGACCTTCAACAGCGACGGCACCTTCAGCTACCAGGAAAATGGCAAGGGCGAGGGGTCCGGCATCTGGCAGGCGAGCGACGGCTCGCTCTGCGAAGCCTTCAACCCGACGAGCTTCCTGCCGCGCGGCACCCGCACCGAATGCTCGCCCTTCTCCCAGACGGCGCAGGGCGGCTACAAGGCCGGCAGCGCCGTCTTCGAGCCGATGTAGGCCGGCACATCCCTCTCCTTGGACGTTAATGGCGCCACTTGGGTTTACCTTATAGCTCCTTTCCTGTGGTTGAGTTACAGTCCCGAAGATGAAAGTCCATGGTCCGAGGCCGGCGCCTGCCGCATCCATTTTCAGCAAGCCTGATCGCGTAATAGAGGCAATAAAGCGCATCGGCGTTATGGTGCAGCAGCGGGATCTAGCGAAAGCCGAGGCCGCTGCTCTGGAGCTCTTGAGAGACAATCCCAGGAGGCCGGATGTCCATAATCTTCTGGGTGTCATCTATCAGCAGCAGAACAAACGTGCTCTGGCCTTGAAACATTTGGAATTCGCGTCCAAGGCCGAGCCGCAGAACCCCATCTATTTGAATAATGTCGGGCGCTTCTATCTCGATGCCCGGGCGATCGAACTGGCATTGCCGTTTCTGCACAATGCCTTGCTGATCAATCCAAGGCAGACCGAGACGTTATTGGCGATCGGTGAGTATTACAGGCATGTTGGCAAAGCCGCACTTGCATTGCCCTATTTGGAGCGCGCTCGCGCGCTGAGCCCTGACGACGAGAGAATCAAAATGGGCATCGGCGAGAGCCTGGATGTCTTGGGAAGGCCGAGCGAGGCCGATGCGCTTTTCGATGAACTCCGGCGCGGGGTCAAATACGCGGCGATGGCAGTTTATTATTTGGCGATGAACCGCCCCATCGATCTCCATGCTCCGCTTATCACCGAGGCTGAGCAACGCCTTCAGAGAGCGGATATCTCGAAACCGGAAGCCAACATACTGCATATTTCTCTAGGCTTCATGCATGAGAAGGCGGGTCGATATTCGGATGCCTTCAGACATTTTGAAGAAGCGAACCGTCTAGTGAAGCTGGATGACGATGTGGAGCATTTCCGAAAGTGGGTAGATAGTATTGTTTCCACCTTTACGCCCGATGTCATGCGCGCTCATGCCCATCGGGGAAGTGCGAGCTCGCTGCCGGTCCTCGTCGTCGGCATGCCGCGCTCCGGCACAACTCTTGCCGAGCAGATCATTGCCAGCCATGGCCGGATGTCGGGCGCCGGAGAGTTACCGCGCATCACCGCATTGGCCAAGGCCCTGAAATACGGCGTTGGCTGGGAAGCAAAGGAGTTTCTCGCCGGCTTGAGTAAGATGTCGGACCAAGCCGTGCAGGACATTGCCGATAGCTATGTGAAGCTGTTGCAGTTCCATGACCCGAACGCTCTTCGGATCGTGGATAAGATGCCACATAATTTCGCCAATCTTGGGATGGTGGCGTTGTTTTGGCCGCAAGCCCGAGTCATCCATTGCAAGCGCAATCCGATGGACACGTGTTGGTCCTGCTTTCAGAACCCGCTCAACGACAGCCACAATTACAGTCGCGACCTGACATATCTCGGTCAGTACTACCGTGAGTATGCGCGTCTCATGGGGCATTGGAAGACGCTGATGCCAGGTCAGATCTATGAACTCAGTTACGAGAAGCTGACGGAAGATTTCGAAGCGGAGACGCGTAGACTGATCGAGTTCATAGGCCTGCCTTGGGACGAAGCCTGCCTGAATTTTCATGAAGGCGGGGCGACCGTTCAGACGCTCAGCCGCAGGCAAGTCAGAAATCCCATCTATAAGAGTTCGGTTGAGCGCTGGCGGCGTTATGAGCAGCAGTTGCAGCCGTTGATATCCGCACTGGGCGACCTTGCGCGCTAACTCGTATTCCACGACCGGATGTCGATCCTTCGCGAACTGAATCCAGCCTCCGGAGCGTCATCGCCCTGTGGATCGTCACGCCTTCGGAGAAAGGTCGCAGTGATAACTAGGAGTGACGCTGCACCGGGATAACTATTCTCAGAGGGAACGCAGATCAAAGCAAAAACCCCGCCGCATTTAGCGACGGGGTCTTGCAGGAAATCAGCTTGGTGTCGGGAAGCGGGAGCGACCCGCACCAAGCAGCCTCAATGCGATTACGGGAACCTGAGCCAGGTGCCGAAGAAGACTTCGAGGCTGTCAGCGTCTTCGTCATCAACGACTTCGATATGATCAGGAACGGTGCCAACATCCGGACCGTCAACCGCGGCGAGCACACCGGTGTCGTTGCGATCGATATAGGTGGCGCCGATGCCCAGGGTGACCTGGCTGACCGGATCCCAGTAGATGCCGCCGCCGAAGCCGAGGGCCGTGCCAGCGTCATCATAATCTTCATAGCCGACGCCCAGTTCCAACCGGGTGTCTTCCGAGAGGTTGGCCAGCAAGCCAACCGACGCACCCCAGAACTCTTCGTCGACCGTCAGCGGGCTGACGTTGTTGGCGTACTGGCTGGTGCCTTCGCCGACAACCGCGCCGGCCGTCAGCTGGAACATCTCACCGAGACCAACCGTGGCGCCGCCACCGATCGCCCAGTCGTCGTTATCGCCGATATCGTCGGTCTGATAGAGACCAACGAGCTGGGCGGTAAAGGCGTCCGACGAATACATCAGGTAACCTTCGATCGCCGGAATGTCCGCGCGATCGGCTTGGCCGACGCCGACAACAGCCGCGCTGGTGACCGTGACGGGACCGGGCAGAACATCCTTCGTGACCACCACGCCGAACGTCGAACCAGCGTCCGCATCTTCGACCGCGATGGCGAAGGACAGCGGGCCGGACGTGTAGGTCAGGCGCATCTGCTCGTTGTTGATGTTCGACGGGCCGAAGGACGACACCGGGCCGGAAGCCGCGAGCCAGTCCCAACCGACCTGCAGAGCGGCGGTGTTGTCGTTATAGCCGGCCATCAGCTCCCATTCCGGAGCGAACTTCCACCAGCCATAGGCCTTGTTCATCTTGGTGTTCTCGGAATAGTCCGAGAAGTTGCCGCCGCCATCAGCCTGGAGACGGAAGTAGCCACCGACTTCACCGACAGCCGTGTCGGCCTTGCCCTTGATGAAGATACGGCCACGGACCTTGACGTCGAGATTGTCGTCGAAGTCTTCGGTATCGATATCCGTGTAGACCAGGGCGGTACGGATTTCGCCGGACACCGACACTTCGGCGGCCGGAGCCGCGTCAGCCGTCGGAACGACCGAGAGCGTGAAGCCCGATTCTTCACGGACGCGATCGGCATAACGCTCAGGGAGCACACCCTCATAGGTGCCCTGACCGTCACGGATCGAAAGGAGGCTATAGCCCGACGGCATCGAAGCCTGCGGCTGAGCCTCGAGCTGCGAAACGCGCGACTGCAGCTGTTCGATCTGCGCCTTGAGGGCCGACAGATCGTCAGCGCGAGCAGCCGTGGCCGTCACGGCAACCGCCGCACCGCCCAGAAGCGCCCACTTCATCATTTTCATTTATCTCTCCCACTTCTTGGAGTGTTTAAAGCGGCCCCCCGATCCCCTACAAAACCGGTGCTGGAAGGCTGCACGACTGAATCGTGCATGGGCGTACCATCTTCTCCATGGGTTCCAGCGTCAAGTAACCTGGGCAGCACCGTGTCAGAATCCTGGCGAGTGTTGCCGGTTTGCCACATTAACCGAGGGCCAATTCCTTCGAAAAACACCCGAAATACAATTTTTGCGATTGTCAATGCAGCTTAAGGTTGCGTATCCCTCGAGTAAAGGAATCGCTAACGCTGATGGTCCGGCGACGGCGGCGGGCGGCGGCTCCCTGGGACGGTCGGGTCGTTATTGATAGAGACGCGGAGCTTTATGGAAGTCCGATGGCCGATTCCGGGCGCGAATCGCGGCGAGACAGCTCGGGCCGCCCGCCGGGTCCAGGCAGGAGAACAAGTTTGCGGACTATCTGGACCGACGCGCGCGGCAAACTTGACTTTGCCCGGGAGGCGACTCTATATCGCGGCACCCTTTGAACGGGCGATTAGCTCAGTTGGTAGAGCACTGTGTTCACATCGCAGGGGTCACTGGTTCGAGTCCAGTATCGCCCACCATCCTTACATTTCGTGATTCTTCAGTCGCTTAGCAGCGCCATGATGGGTCCATAGGCCTCGTCGAAGTGGTCGACCATGCTGTTGGGGCTGAATTCCGCGATCGGGCGGGGCGTGTAGCCGAAAGTGACGCCGACGATCGGAACCCCGGCCGCCCGGGCGGTCAGGACGTCCGTCTCGCTGTCGCCGATGAGGAGCGACCGGGCGGCCTGCCGGTCCATCCGCCGCAGGGCCTCGCGATAGGGGGCGGGGTCGGGCTTGGCGATGCCGATCGTGTCGGCGCCGATGATGGCGTCGAAATAGGAAGTCATGCCCAGCGTCTCGATGAGCTTCACCGACAGGCCTTCCTGCTTGTTGGTGCACACGCCGAGGCTGATTCCTTCGGCCTTGAGCCGGTCGAGCAGCGCCAGGCAACCCGGGAAGGGGACGCTGCCGACGGCGATATTGTCGCGGTAATAGGCGACGAATTTCTCGTAAAGCGGCTCGATCGCCGGCGCGTCATATTCCTCACCCGTCGCGGCCAGCCCGCGCTGGATGAGCTTGCGCGCGCCATGGCCGACAAAGGCCCGGACCTCCTCGATGGTCACGGCGCGCCGTCCGCATTCGGACATTATATGATTGGTGGCGCGCCACAGATCGGGCGCGGTGTCGACGAGGGTCCCGTCGAGATCGAAGATGACGGCTTTGCGGGTCATGGCGGGCCTTATCGGCAATGGAACCTGGATTGGCAAGCCGCGGCCCTCGCGCGGCTGCCATGAGGCGTTAGCGTGTGATCGGGAAAAGTGGCCGCCGGTTTTCCGTCCGATCACGCGCTAAATATAGATTCCGATCACGTACATCACTTCAGGTCGATTCGACCTGAAGTGATCGTGATCTAGGGTTTTGCGGTTCACGGCGCCTCTGTGCTAAGACGCCGCCGCGAAGGCGCGAAGGCCTCAGGCTCGCGCCCCCATATTTACCCATAGAGCCCTCATCCCGACGGGATAGACGGTTCCAACGGACAAGGAGACGGGATCATGGATATCCGCAAGACCCAGGCGCTCAAAGACATCCTCAAGGACAAGTCGCTGCTCAAGGAAAAATGCTACATCGACGGCAAGTGGGTGTCGGGCAAGGAAACCATCGACGTCACCAACCCGGTGAACGAGGAAGTCATCGCCGCGGTGCCGGATCTCGGCCAGGCCGAGGCCAAGGCCGCCATCGAGGCGGCGGGCAAGGCCCAGAAGGCCTGGGGCGCCAAGCCCGCCAAGGAGCGCGCCGCCATCCTGCGCAAATGGTTCAACCTGATGATGGAAAATCAGGAAGACCTCGCCCAGATCATGACCGCCGAGCAGGGCAAGCCGCTCGCCGAATCGCGCGGCGAGATCGCCTATGGCGCGTCCTTCGTCGAGTTCTTCGCCGAGGAAGCCAAGCGCATCTATGGCGAGACCATTCCCTCGCCCTGGCCCAATGCGCGCATCGTCACCATCCGCCAGCCGATCGGCGTCGTCGCCGCGATCACGCCGTGGAACTTCCCCAATGCGATGATCACCCGCAAGGCCGGCCCGGCCCTGGCGGCGGGCTGCACCTTCGTCTGCAAGCCGGCGAGCGAGACGCCGCTCTCGGCGCTGGCGCTGTGCGAGCTCGCCGAGCGCGCCGGCATCCCGGCCGGCGTCTTCAACATTCTCACCGGCAAGGCCCGCCCGATCGGCGCCGAGCTCACCTCCAACCCGCTGGTGCGCATCGTGACCTTCACCGGCTCGACCGAGATCGGCAAGCTGCTCATGCAGCAATGCGCCTCGACGGTGAAGAAGGTCGGTCTCGAGCTCGGCGGCAACGCGCCCTTCATCGTCTTCGACGATGCCGATCTCGACGCCGCAGTGCAGGGCGCCATGGCCTCGAAATACCGCAATGCCGGCCAGACCTGCGTCTGCGCCAACCGCATCCTGGTGCAGGACAAGGTCTATGACGCCTTCGCCGCGAAATTCGCCGAAGCCGTGAACAAGCTGAAAGTGGGCAACGGCGTCGAGCAGGGCGTCACCACCGGTCCGCTGATCAACGAAGCCGCGGTCAAGAAGGTGCGCGAGCATATCGACGACGCGGTCAGCAAGGGCGCCAAGGTCGTCGTCGGCGGCAAGGAGCTCGGCGGCAATTTCTTCGAGCCGACGATCCTGCGCGACGTCACCACCAAGATGGCGGTGGCGCGCGAGGAGACCTTCGGTCCGGTGGCGCCGCTCTTCCGCTTCTCGACCGAGGAAGAAGCGATCCGCATGGCCAACGACACCGAGTTCGGCCTCGCCTGCTACTTCTATTCGCGCGACATCGGCCGCGTCTGGCGCGTCGCCGAAGGCCTCGAATACGGCATGGTCGGCATCAATGAAGGCATCATCTCGACCGAGGTGGCGCCCTTCGGCGGCGTCAAGGAATCGGGCATCGGCCGCGAAGGCTCGCGCCACGGCCTCGAGGAATTCACCGAGATCAAGTACATGCTGATGGGCGGCCTCGGCGCGTAAAGAGTGGCGAGCCCTTTCAAATCTTTTCCCTTCTCCCGTTGCGAAGCAATGGGAGAAGGTGCCCGGAGGGCGGATGAGGGCTCTTCTGCAACAGGCTATGAGACTTCGGCGAAGAGCCCTCACCCGGCCTTCGGCCACCCTCTCCCATCCTGCGGACGGGAGAGGGGGAAATTGGAAAACCGACAAAGCTACGCTCACATCCACGCCGAGGCTCCATGACCCCTGACGATCGCAAGAAGGCCGCGGCGCTGGCCGCCATCGCGCACATCTCGTCCGGCATGAAGCTCGGCCTCGGAACCGGCTCGACGGCGAAGCATTTCGTCGATGCGGTGGGCGACAAGGTCAAGCAAGGCTGGGATCTCCTCTGCGTGCCGACCTCGGAGGCGACGCGCAAGCAGGCCGAAAGCCTCGGCATCAGGCTCACCACGCTCGACGAGACGCCGGCGCTCGACGTCACCGTCGACGGCGCCGATGAGCTCGACGGCGAGCTGCGCCTCATCAAGGGCGGCGGCGGCGCGCTTCTGCGCGAGAAGATCGTCGCCTCGTCGTCGCGCAGGATGATCGTCATCGCCGACGACACCAAGAAAGTCGCGACGCTCGGCAAATTCCCCTTGCCGATCGAGGTCGTGCCCTTCGGCCTCAAGGCCACCGCCATGAAGATCGATCAGGCGCTCGCCTGGTCGGGCAACAAGGGACCGCTGACCTTGCGCCTGCGCGACGGCAAGCCCTATGTCACCGACAATGGCAATGTCATCCTCGATGGCGCTCTGGGCCGCATCGAAAATCCCGAGAAGCTCGCCGCGGCACTTTCCTCCATTCCGGGCGTCGTCGATCACGGCCTTTTCATCGGTCTGGCGAGCATCGCCATCATCGCGACTGAAAACGGCGTCGAGACTCTGACGAAATGACCCAGTACGACTACGATCTCTTCGTCATCGGCGCGGGCTCCGGCGGTGTCCGCGCCGCGCGCATCGCCGCCCAGCATGGCGCCAGGGTGGCGGTCGCCGAGGAATACCGCGTCGGCGGCACCTGCGTGATCCGCGGCTGCGTGCCGAAGAAGCTCTTCGTCTATGCGAGCCATTATGCCGAGGCCTTCGAGGACGCGGTGGGCTATGGCTGGACCACCGAAAAGGTCTCCTTCGACTGGCAAACGCTCATCGCCAACAAGGACAAGGAGATCGACCGGCTCAACAAGGCCTATATCCGCAATCTCGAAAGCGCCGGCGCCGAGCTGATCATGGCGCGCGCCGTGTTCGAGGACCGGCACACCGTCGCGTTGTCCGACGGCCGCAAGATCACGGCCAAATATATCCTCATCGCCACCGGCGCCACGCCCTTCGTGCCTTTGCATCTTCCGGGCCGCGAGCTCGCCATCACCTCGAACGAGGCCTTCCATCTCGAGCAGCTTCCGCGCCGCATCTGTATCGTCGGCGGCGGCTATATCGCTATCGAATTCGCCGGCATCTTCAACAATCTCGGCGTCGAGACGGTGCTCATCTATCGCGGCGAGAAGATCCTGCGCGGCTTCGACGAGGACCTGCGCGACCATCTTCATGCCGAGATGAAGAAGAAGGGCATCGAATTCCGCCTGCGCTGCGACGTCGAGCGGATCGAGAAATCGGGCGACGGTGTCCGCATCACCTGCATCGACGGCGCGGTCTTCGGCGCCGGCCAGATCATGTATGCGACGGGCCGCATTCCCAATGTGCTGGGACTCGATCTCGAAAAAGCGGGCGTCGAGCTCACCCCCCATTACGCCGTGAAGGTTGACGACTATTCGCGCACCACCACCGACAACATCTATGCGGTGGGCGATGTCACCAACCGGCTCAATCTGACGCCGGTCGCCATCCGCGAGGGCCATGCTTTCGCCGACACGGTATTCGGCGGCCGCGACATCGCCGTCGATCATGCCAATGTGCCGACCGCGGTGTTCTCGCAGCCCGAGATCGGCACCGTCGGTATGACCGAGACGCGGGCGCGCGAGCTTCATCCGAAGATCGACATCTATAAGACGACCTTCCGGCCGATGCGCCACACCATGACGGGCCGCGACGAGCGCATGCTGATGAAGCTCGTCGTCGACGCCGCCAGCGACAAGGTGCTGGGCTGCCATATCGTCGGGCCTGATGCCGGCGAGATGGCGCAGCTGCTCGGCATCGCCGTCAAGAAGGGGGCCACCAAGGCCGATTTCGACGCCACCATGGCGCTGCATCCGACTGCCGCCGAGGAACTGGTGACCATGCGCCAGAAATGGACCGGTTGATCAAAGATCATAGATGATCCGGCTGCGACCCGGCGACACATGCCGTGGCGCGATCATCCGACTATGCTCCGCCGCTTCCGCTTTTTGGTGGAGGAAGGTGATGACTCTCGAGCCGCATCCCTTGCGCGGCGCCGTTCTGAGCGAGGTGCATGCGCGGCCCTTCGCGGCGATCGCGCCGCCTTTGCGCATCCTGCATTTCGCTTTCATGACCGACGCCGATCTGGCCGCCCGCGACCGCCTGGCGTTCAGCGAGTTCGTCGCCGCGCGCGGCCATCGCGGTCCCGACGCCGGCTCGAAACATTATCGCGTCGCCTTTCCGGATTCGGCGCTGCGCTGGGAGCAGCATGCCGAATTCACCACCTATACGTGGGAATTCGTCAATCACGACCGCTCGCCCTTCGGCCGTCCGACCAGTGAATTGCAGAAGCCGATGCAGCAGCTGCCGCAGCCGGGTCCGTTGCTGGTGGCGGCCGATCTTCATCTTCTCTCCGAGGCCGATGGCGGCGACTGGCAGAAGCTGTTCGACCCGGCGAGCCTCGTCGCCTTCGAGACCGAGGCCGGCGATGCGCGCGCCGCCACCGACTTCCTGGCGGCGAGCGACGGCTTCGTGCGGCTGCTGGTGCTCGACCGCGGCATGTCGACCATCCGCGCCGGCATCTTCGTGCAGCAGCTCCTCGAGCTCGAGACCTATCGCACCTTCTGCCTCCTCGGCCTGCCGGAAGCGCAGCGTCTCCAGCCGGTGGTGCGCCGCATCGAGCAGACGCTCGGCGACATCACCGCCGAGATGACGAAGAGCGAAGGCCTCGCCGCCAATAAGGCGCTGCTGCAGCGCCTGATGGCGGTAGCGGGCGAGCTCGAGGCGGGCGCCAGCCAGTCGCGCTTCCGCTTCGGCGCCACCAGGGCCTATGCCGAGATCGTGCGCGCCCGGCTCGCCTCGCTGCGCGAGACGCCGATCGGCGATCACCAGACCATCAGCGGCTTCATGGACCGGCGCCTGATGCCGGCCCTGCGCACCTGCTTCAGCATGCAGGACCGCCAGGCCGATCTCTCCGCCAAGCTGATGCATGCCGCCAACCTGCTGCGCACCCGCGTCGACATCGATGTCGAGGAGCAGAATGGCGACCTGCTCAAAGCGATGAGCGAGCGCACCAGGCTGCAGCTGCGCCTGCAGCAGACGGTCGAGGGACTCTCGATCGCCGCCATCAGCTATTATGTCGCGAGCCTCCTGGGTTACGTGCTCGAGGTCCTGCCCGAGGATGCGGTGCCTTTCGGCGTCAAATATCTCAAGGCCGGCGTGATCGTCGCCACCGTCGCGGTCATCACCCTCATCGTCCTGAGCATCCGCCGCCGTCATTCCGAACATGCGGGCGCGTGATCAGGAAAAGTGGATGCCGGTTTTCCGTCCGATCACGCGCCTACTTAGAATTCCGATAACGTTTATCACTTCAGGTCGAAAAGACCTGAAGTGATCGTGATCTACCGGCGCCATGGAATAAACTACCGCCGGCCGCTGTATCTGGGATTAAAGGTCGGAAATGAACTTCCGTACGGATCTCACAGCTGAAATACCCTATCTGCGCCGTTTCGCCCGGGCGCTGACCGGCGACCCGGCGCTGGCGGACGATCTCGTCCAGGATTGTGTCGAGCGGGCGCTGGTGAAGAGCCATCTCTATGATCCGACGCGGCCGCTCAGGGCCTGGCTCTATGCCGTCCTGCGCAACATCCATGTCAGCGGCCTCAGGCGCGAGCGCCGGGCCGGGATCGTCAAGACGGTCGACGACCTCTCCGACCCCGAGGTGATGCTGAAGCCCACCCAGGAGGGCGAGACATTGCTGGTGCAGGTGGCGAGCGCGCTCGACCGTCTGCCCGACCAGCAGCGCGAGGTGATGATCCTCGTGGCGCTGGAAGATATGAGCTATCGCGACGTCGCCGAGATCACCGGCGTGCCGGTGGGAACCGTGATGTCGCGTTTGTCGCGGGCACGCGGCGCCTTGCGCGAATTGATAGGCGAGGGGGCGAAACCCTCCTTGAGACGAGTGAAATGACGGAGCCGAACCACAGCGAAGACTGGTCCCTGCACGCTTATGCGGATGGCGAGATCGCCGGGCCGGAGGCGCGCGCTCTCGACGAGCGACTTGCCGACGACCTCGAGGCGCGCGTCAAGGTGGAAGCCTGGCGGCGCCAGAAGGCGTGGCTGAAGGAGGCCTTCGATCCGGTTCTCGACGAGCCGGTGCCGGCCCAGATCAAGGCGGCGCTCCGCCATCGCCGCGGCTTCACCTTGTCGCCCTGGGCCATCGCCGCCGCTTTGGCGCTCCTGATCATCGGCGCCGGCGCCGGCTGGTTCGCCAATCTGCAGATGAGCGCGCCGCAGGCCAGGCAGTTCGCCGACCTCGCCATCGAGGCGCATGAAATCTACACGCATGAGAACCGCCACGCGGTGGAAGTCGCCGCCAGCGACGGCGATCATCTGACGACGTGGCTGTCGAAGCGCATCGGCCAGAAGCTGGTCGTGCCCGATCTCACCGCCCGCGGCTACACCTTCATGGGTGGCCGTCTTCTGGCGGCCGGCGCCCAGCCGGCGGCCCAGCTCATGTATGAGGACCAGGCCAAACGGCGCATCACCATCTTCGTCGCCGCCAATCAGACCAACAAGGAGACGGCCTTCCTGGTCACCCGGAAGGACAATGTCACGGCCTGCTACTGGCTCGACGGGCCGCTGGGCTTCGTCATCGCCGGCGAGACGGGTCGCGAGGACATCGTCTCGCTCGCGCACTTGGTCTATCAGTCCTTCGAGATGTGAGGCCGGTCGCACTCTGCCCAACGCCGTCACCCCGACGAAAGTCGGGGGTCAATAGGCCCTCAGAATGCGAGCGGCGCCATCCAAATAGATCCCGACTTTCGTCGCTATCGTATGCACATATCTAACGGGAGGTCTTCCCTGGTTTTTCCCTTCTCCCGCTTGCGGGAGAAGGTGCCCGAAGGGCGGATGAGGGTGTATGGTGCCGCCATGACAACGCGGCAAACTGAGCCCAAGCGGCTGGATCAGGCTCGCCGTCTACGCAGGAGTCAAACGCCGGCGGAGGAGAGGTTGTGGTCAGGCCTGCGCGGTCGGCGCCTGCAAGGACATAAGTTCATTCGCCAGCATTCGATCGGCCCGTTCACCGTCGATTTTCTTTGTCGCGAAGCGGCCCTCGTCGTCGAGGTCGATGGCGCCACCCATTCAGAGGATCACGACATAGATTACGATACGCGCCGCACAGCCTATCTCGGACTGAAGGGATACCGTGTCCTGCGCATCCTCAACGATGCTGTATTCATCGCTTCAATGATGTGATGGA
>JBMOOM010000017.1:0-21368 GCA_049323275.1 Pseudomonadota bacterium | reverse complement strand
CAAGCGGGAGAAGGGGAAAATCTAGATTGAATTCTGAGTCTCGGCGATTGAAGATGAGTTCCACCTACGTGATTTACGCCGCTTTCTCCAACATCCCATAATTTTTCCCGGACAGTCCTGCCCGCGTGCGGGAGAAGGTGGCCGAAGGCCGGATGAGGGTGCTCTATCAGCTTCAGCAGAGTCGTACACCCTCAACCGCCCTGTCGGGCACTTACTGGCCGCAAGCGGGAGAAGGGGAAGGAGCGGAGAATCCGCCGATATCTGCATGCGCCGGCAAGGCGCGCTAACCAATGGCGGGCCCGATCTCCCGGGCAGATCCACGCAGGTCTTCGGCAACGGCCGGGACATTCGAAGCCCGGAACATGCTCCGCGGCGCCCGGCCGCACTTCGACGATCCCGCCGGGCGGCTTGCGGGCCTGAGCGCGGCTGACGGTCATGGCTGTTGATCTATTCCGCTCGCGACGTTAGGAATCGTCAAGGCCACAGGGGACTCATCCATGGGGATTTCACGCCGCGCTTTTGTGACGACCGCGCTGGCTTCGGGGCTAGCCGCCGGCAGCCGTGACGCGCTGGCGCTGGCGGGCGAGCCGTTTCCGGTCTTCGAATCCGACGCCAAGGAAATTCCCTACAAATTCCGCCGGCGCACCGTGGATTATCCGACCAACGAGCCGCCGGGGACGATCATCGTCGAGACCGGGCCGAAATTTCTCTACCATATCGAGGGGAACGGCCAGGCGACGCGTTACGGCGTCGGCGTCGGCAAGGCCGGCCGCACCTGGCATGGCGAGGCGACGATCGGGCGCAAGGAGAAGTGGCCCATCTGGGTGCCGACGCCCGAGCATCTCGCCGAATTCCCCGACATGGCCAAATACATCCACGGCATGCCGGGCGGCCGCGACAATCCGATGGGCGCCCGGGCGCTGTATCTCTATCAGGGCGAAGTCGACACGGTCATCCGCATCCATGGCGCGGTCAAGCCGACGCTCATCGGCAAGAAGACCACCGCCGGCTGCATCAGCCTGATCAATATCGACGTCATTCACCTCTATGACCGCGTCCAGCTCGGCGCCAAGGTCGTGATCCTGGCGCCGGCGTGACGGCGTTCCGCGCGGAGAGTCTCCTGCTCCATGCGGCAGGGAATGGGCTCGATCGCGGACTGGATTACGTCACCTGGTGAGGGCGGCGGAGTGGACCCGCTCCGTCCGCTCATGCACACGCGCCAGAAAATCCCGGGCGAGACGGACGACCTCATCGAGATGGGTCTCGAGCAGCCAATGGCCGCCATCGAGCAGATGCAGCTCGGCATTCGGCAGGTCGCGGTGATAGGCGCGCGCCGCGGCGGCCGGCATATACCCGTCCTGCGGCCCCCAGACGATCAGCGTCGGCGGCTGGTATTTGCGCAGATAGGCCTGGTAATGCGGAAACCAGGCGAGATTTTCCTTCAGGCCGGCGATCACGCCGATGGCGATTTCGCGCCGCTCCGGCGTCGTCAGCGCCCAATGCAGCTTCCACAGATCGGGCGGTATGCGCTGCGCCAGGTCGGGGCGGACATCGTTCAGGAATTCGTCCCTGTAGCCGTCCTCGCTCACCGCCTCGCCGAGCCTGGCGCGGCCTTCAGCAGTCGGATGGGCGAAGTATTCTTTCAGCGTGGCATATTTCGGGCCGAGAACATCCTCATAGATGTCGCCGTTCTGGATGATCAGCGCGCTGATGCGCTCCGGCTGGCTGATCGCCAGGCGCAGGCCGATCTGCGAACCGAAATCATGCAGATAGAGCGCGAAGCGGTCGAGCCCCAGACGGTCGGCCAAGCGCTCGAGAAACGCCGCATAGCCGTCGAAATCATATGGAAAATCTGGCGGCGTGTCGCTGTAGCCGCAGCCCGGAAAATCCGGCGCCAGGAGCCGCCAGCGGTCGGCGAGACGCGGCATGAAATTGCGGAACTGGTAGGACGAGCAGGGATAACCATGCGGCAGCAGGATCACCGGCGCATCCTCGGCGCCGGCCTCGCGGTAGAAGATCCCGATGCCGTCGAGGTCGATATGCCGATGAGTCACCGGAACCGCGGAAATCATGGTCTCTGCCTCGCTGCATGAGCTGCAATTTGCCAACGCGAAGCGGGCCGCAGTGTTCCGCGCTTCAGAAACGGAACGTCCAGAACAGGCAGGCGAGTGTCGCGGCAAGGAACACGGCGAAGCCGAGGACGCGCAGCAGCGTATTCCGTCCAAGCTCGTTGATGAAGAAATGGCAGCCGGCCACGGCGAGCGGGAAAATGAAGCGCCAGTCGGCGAGCGCCCAGAGGACGGAGGTCTGCCCGAAGGCGGCGCGGGCGACGAGCACGCCGACGATCGTCGCGAACAGTGCGACGACGGTCCAGAACACCGCCTCGGTCGCATTGTAGAAGACGAAGGCCGCCCAGCGCATGGGCAGGATCATCAGCAGCAGAGCCGAGAAGAAATAGATCGCCGCCAGCGGAACGAAAGTCGCCGCGGTCGCGAGGTCATCGAGCCGGCGCAGGCCGAGCGCGCCCTGCGGATAACCCTGCCGGCTCGCCAGCACACTCGCCGCGGCGAGGAGGGCGGTCAGCAGCGCGACGAGGACGAAGGTCGAAAGAGCTTTGGTCATGATGATTCCCCCATGGCTCCTGGTCGTACCCGACGAGCGTAAACCGAAAGTAACGGCGTTGCTTCCCGACCGTCATCCCGGCGAAAGCCTGGAAACGCCATTTTCGCGATTTTCCCTCTATCTAGCCTCTATCGGACGAAGGCGACTTCGCGTTCGACCTCTTGACCATAGGCGGCAGGCCCGCGAAGGCGATAGTCTGACCGCCGGATTCGTTTTCTGGCCGGGAGCACACGTCATGTCGCAAGGCGCAGTCACCAACTGGCTCGATCGGCCCGTCGATAGCGGCCGCGACCACGTTCTCGGCGCCGATGCTGCGCCGATCACGCTCGTCGAATATGGCAGCTATGCCTGTCCCTATTGCCGCGCCGCCAATGAGCGCGTCGCCGAGATCCGCGACCAGCTCGGCGAGCGCGTGCGTTATGTCTTCCGCCATCGCCCGGTGACCGGCAGCGATCTGGCGCGGCGCGCCGCCGAGCTCGCCGAGCTTGCGCCGAGCCCGGAGGCCTTCTGGGACGCGCATGTGAAGCTGATGACCCGTTCCGAGGTGCTGACCGAGGAGGATCTCGCCGCCGTCGCCGCCGATTTCGGTTTCGGCGATCTGCGCGCCGGGCAGGAGGGAGAGGAGGCCCGCAAGGCCGCCGCCCGCGTCGATGCCGATATCGCCAGCGCGCGCGCCAGCGGCGTCCTCTATACGCCGACCTTCTACATCAACGGGCGGCAATATGACGGGCCGTGGGACGAAAGCTCCTTCCTCGATGCGATGCTGGGCACGCTCGGCCACCGGGTGCGCGCCGCGGCGCTCGACTTCGCCAATTGGGGGCCGTCCGCCGGCATCCTGCTGCTGCTCGCGACGGTGCTCGCGGTCGTCCTCACCAACACCGCGCTCGGTCCCGCCTTCGAGGCCGTCTGGCATCAATATCTGGGCCTCACCATCGGCGACGGCGCCTTCCGCATGTCGCTGCAGCATTGGGTGAATGACGGCCTCCTGACCGTGTTCTTCCTGGTGGTCGGCCTCGAGATCAAACGCGAATTCACCGTCGGCCATCTGGCCGGGCGGCGCTCGGCGGCCTTGCCCATCGCCGGCGCCATCGGCGGCATGGTCGTCCCGGCGCTGTTCTATCTGGCGCTTCTGCCCAGCGGGCCATGGTCGCATGGCTGGGGCGTGCCGATGGCCACCGACACCGCCTTCGCCATCGCCATCATCGTGATGATGGGCGCCCGCGTGCCGGTCGAGCTGCGCATCTTCCTCACCGCCGCGGCAATCGTCGACGATATCGGCGCCATCATCGTGGTGGCGCTGTTTTATTCGGGCGAGCTCAATTTCCTCTATCTCGGCGGCGCGCTCGTTCTGACCGCGGTGCTCGCCGCGCTCAACCGCGCCCATATCTATCGCGTGACGCCTTATGTGCTGGTGGGCGTGGCGCTCTGGGCCTGCGTCTATGCCGGCGGCCTGCATGCGACGCTGGCGGGCGTCATCCTGGCCTTGTTCATCCCGACGCGCCAGCCCGCCGATCTGTCGGCGCTGATGGTGCAGGCGAATACGATCATCGCCGCCGAGGCCGCGCATGGCGGCGAGGTGCTGCGCCATGGCGCATCGCTGCCGGCGCTCCGCGCTCTCGACGCCATCCATGACCGCATCGAATCGCCGGCCGACCGTCTGCTCAGGCATGCCGGTGCCCGCTCGAGCTATCTCGTGCTGCCGCTTTTCGCGCTCGCCAATGCCGGCGTGGTGCTGAGCGCCGACGTGCTGAGCGGGCGCGAGATGCTGGTCGCCGCCATCATGGCGGGGCTGATGCTCGGCAAGCCCATCGGCATGCTCGGCGCCACCGCGCTCGCGGTGCGCCTCGGCCTCGCGGTGAAGCCTCAGGAATATTCGTGGTTCCAGCTCCTGGGCGCCGGCTGCCTCGCCGGCATCGGCTTCACGATGTCGCTCTTCATCGCCGGACAGGCCTTCCTCGATCCACAGGATTTCGCCGCCGCCAAGATCGCCGTCTTCGCCGCCTCGATCCTCTCGGCGCTCATCGGCGCCGCACTTCTGTGGAAGGCCAGGTCCCCGGCATAAGGGGGAGGGCCATCGCATGTATATGTGACGGCGGCAAGTCCTCCCACGTTTCTCCTTCGCCCGTTGCGAAGCAATGGGAGAAGGTGGCCGAAGGCCGGATGAGGGCTCTTTTCTAAAGCTATCCACGTGGAGGCGACAACGGCTCTTGACGCGGGCCCCGCCTTGGCCTCCACAATGCCGCCGTCGCATATCCGGTGGGCCAGAGCATCTGCGATGATGGATGGGGACTGAGACGTGCGGGTGATATTCTGGATCTTGTGGGCCGTGAACGCGGCGGTCGCCGCGATCGTGGTCACTTTCTTCCTCGCCGGCCTCGCCGACGGCTCGGTATCCTCCTTCAATATCGGCCTGTGGCTCGCCATTCTCGCGGCGGGCTTCGTCATCCTGGTGGGAAGCCTCGCTTTGCGCGGGAAGGGACATGCCGTCCTCGCGCTGCTGCTGGTCATCCCGGCCGCCGCGGCGGGTATTCTCTATGCGTTGTTCATTCTCCTCGTCATCGTCTCCGGCGAGCGCTGGAACTGAGGCCGGCGCCCCGATGTCCAGCTGCAGGTCGCGGAGCGCCTGCCACCTGATTGCCGGCGCTCGATCCTATCCCGATCGGGGCTTTCGGCTTCGGGGCGCCGGCTTTGCATCGAGACGGCTGAGCAGGGAAATCGCCGCGCCGCCGGCCGCGCCCTGCGTCTTGCCGACGGTGCGGAGCGCCGCGCGGACGGCGCCGCGCGCCAGCTTGCGCTCATCGGCGGCGAGCTGATGCAGGATCGTGACGGCGTCGTCCGGAAAGCGGCGGCCCAGGGTCTGCGTGAAGGCCGAAGCGACATTCCAGCGGACGTGCTCGTCGTCATGCTCCGCCATGCGCCGCAGCCAGGGCAGGAGGATCTCCGGATAGGTCCAGCCGAGAATGCCGACAACGAACGGGCCGCAGCATTTGCGGACATAGACGGACCGGTCGGCCATCAGCAGCGCGAGGCGATCGAGGATGGGCGGCCATAGCGACGGCTCCAGTTTGCGGCCTTGCGGATGAGGCAGCCGAGGCAGGCCGCCCGGCGGACATTCTCGGACTCATCCGAGACCCAGTCCCGGGTCAGGGCGATGACCTGCGCCGGATCCTCTTCCAGGAGGTTGCGGAGCGCGTATCCCGCATCCTCCCGCTCATGCCAGTTGCCGGAGTCCGCCGACGCTCTGATGTCGCGCAGCCGGCGGCGCAGCTGCGCCGGATCGCCGGTTCTCATGCGGGTCGGGGTGCGGGGCATCTCGTCCATCTGCGGATATTGATCGCTGAATTTCGTTTCTGTGCGGTCTCTTACCCGGACAAGCCGGCAATTTCACTTGGGCTGGGCGCGGCGGCCCATAAAAAAATGTGCTTGGCATGTCACAGACCAGGCGCCCCCGTCGTCTTGTCTCCGAAAGCTCGTCACGATGGAGAACATGATGGCAGTGAACCTTGCGACATCCTCTAACAGGACAGCCGGTCTGACGAAGATCCTCGTCATCGGCAGCGGATTTGCCGGCTTCTGGGCGGCGGTCTCGGCCCGGCGCTGCGCCGGCGACCGCGTGGCCGTGGCATTGGTCTCGCCAGAGCCGGTATTGCAGATTCGCCCGCGCCTCTATGAAGCCAATCCGGAAACGCTCGGCGTCGATCTGCTGCCGCTGCTCGACAAAGTCGCTGTCGAATTCATGCCTGGCGAGGCCGCCGGGCTCGATCCCGAGGCCAGGGTCGTGACCCTGGCGGATGGCGGGCGCCTTTCCTATGACCGTTTGATCGTCGCCACCGGCAGCCGCATGCGCAGGCCGCCGGTGCCGGGCGCCGAAACGGCCTTTTCGGTCGACACCCAGGCCGAGGCGATCGCCTTCGATGGACGCCTCCGCGACATCGCCCGGAAAGCTGCACCGACCATCGCCGTGATCGGCGCGGGCTTCACCGGCATCGAGCTGGTGCTCGAGCTGCGCGACCGGCTCGCCGCGCATGGTGGCAAGGAACTGGGTGAGCGCGCGCGCATCGTCCTCATCGACCGTGCCGATGTCGTGGGACCCGAGCTCGGTCCCGGACCGCGGCCGGTGATCGAAGCGGCGCTTAGAGAGGCGCGGATCGAATTGCAGCTGGGTGCCCAAATTTCCGGATTGGCGAGGGACTGCGTCATCTTCGCCGACGGCAGTTCGCTGGCCGTCGACGCCGTCGCCCTGGCGACGGGCATGGCCGCCGCGTCCTTCACCACCCAGATTCCCGGTGAGCGCGACAGGCTCGGCCGCATTCTCGTCGACGCATCGCTGCGCGCGCCCGAAGCGCCGGAGATCTTCGTCGCCGGCGACGCCGCCGCCGCCGATACGGGCGACGGCCACCGCGCGCTGCAATCCTGCCAGCATGCCGGCCAGCTCGGCCGCGTCGCGGGAGAGAATGCCGCCCGCGATCTCCTCGGCGAAGCGACGAAGCCATACCGGCAGCTGCAATATCTCACCTGTCTCGATCTCGGCCGCTCCGGTGCGGTCGTCACCAAAGGCTGGGACCGGCGCATCGAAAGGACAGGCCAGGAAGGCAAGGCGCTGAAACGCTTCATCAACACCAGGCTCATCTATCCGCCGGTCGACGGTACCGTCGATGCCTTGCTCGCCGGCGCCAATGCGGCGCTCATCGAAGGCTTCGATCTCCTGGCGGTGGAGGCCGCCTGATCAGCACGCCGACCGGAAGCGCTCGATGCAGGTCTTCAGCACCTCCTGCGGCGGGCGCTTCCACCAGTCCCGCGCCGAGAAGATCTCCACCTCGCACAGGCCCCGATAGCCGGCGGCTTCGACGGCCTGTCGGATCGCCTTGAGATCGGCGACGCCGTCGCCCATCATGCCGCGGTCGAGCAGCACGTCGCGCGTCTCGGCGAGCCAGTCGCACAGATGATAGCCGAGAATGCGCTGGCCGGCGCGCTTGAGCTCATGGGCGAGGCTCGTATCCCACCAGACGTGATAGACATCGACGGCGATGCCGACAGAGGGATGAGCGATGCGGTCGCAGAGATCATTCGCATCCTTGAGCGTGACGAGGCAGGAGCGGTCGCCGCCATAGACCGGATGCAGCGGCTCGAGCGCCAGCTTGACCTTGCGCGCCGCGGCGGCCGGCGCCAGGCGCGCCACGCTCTCCGCCACGCGGTCGAGGCTGTCGCTCAATCCCTTGCTGCCGGGCTCGACGCCGCCGACCACGATGGTGAGCACCTCCGCGCCGAGGCCCGCCGCCATGTCGATCGCGGCATCGAAATCGTCGTGCATCGCCTGTTTCGGCCTGGGCGCCAGCGGGCCGGTGAGAAAGGGCGTGCGGCAAAGTCCTGCGACCTTGATGCCGGATTTGCGCGCATGGTCGCCGATCTGCACGGCGCGTTTGCCGATCTCGCGCCGCCAGAAGACGACCCCGCCCAGCCCGAGCGCGGCGCATTCATCGATGATCCGCTCCGGCGCCCAGCCGGCGCCATGCCCGTCGATATTATGCCCGAGTGTCGCCGTATTGAGCGCCAATGCCGAGTGATCATGGCTGAAATCACGCATTCCTCTCTCCGTTACCCCGACGGAAGTCGGGGGCCATCAAGTTGGAGCAATCCGGGCAGAGCTGCAAAGGCGGACACAGGCCAAGGGATCCCGGCTTTCGCCGCTATCGGATTCACACAACTTATGAGGCGAGCGAGATTGCCTCGCCCCGCGAAGCGGGGAGAGGGAGGGGCCCATTGCGAAGCAATGGGAGGGTGAGGGGCGCCCGATCTCTTGGCCCAGGAATGATCACCGGATCTGTTGCGAAGGCTGAATTGGTCAAGGGTAACAGGGATGCCCCTCACCCTCCCAACGCTTGCGCGTTGGGCCCCTCCCTCTCCCCGCTGAAGCGGGGCGAGGGGAAGATGCGCCCTCTCATAGATGTGTGAATCCGATAGCGGCGCAAGCCGGGATGACGGTGGGAGGAGTGAGCGGAACTCAGACACCATAGACCGCCAGCAGCGATTTCATCCGTCGTACCGCGAGATCGGGATCGCGCAGCAGGCCGCAGCCATCGGCGAGCCGGAAAACGTCCGTGAAATAGGGCAGCGGCCGCATCGCCTGGGCGCCCCCCAGCATGATGAAATGATCCTGGAAGCCGTTGAGCCAGGCGAGGAAGACGACGCCCGTCTTGTAATGCTGCGTCGGCGCCCGGAAGATCAGGCGTGCCAGCGGCACGGTCGGGTCGAGCACCTTGTGGAAGCCTTGCTTGTCGCCCTTGGCGAGCTTCGACATGGCGAAAGCGGCGGCGGGCGCCAGGGGATCGAAGATGCCGAGCAGGGCGTGCGAAAAACCGAGCTCGTCGCCGGCGATCAGCTCCGGATAGTTGAAGTCGTCGCCCGTATACATCTTGACGCCTTCGGGCAGGCGCCGGCGCATCACGATCTCCTTGTCCTTGTCGAGGAGCGAGATCTTGATGCCGTCGACCTTGGTCTTGTTCTCTGCAATGACGGCGAGGCACGTCGCGAGCGTCCTGTCGAAATCTTCGCCGCCCCAATAGCCGGCGAGCGCCGGATCGAACATCTCGCCCAGCCAATGCAGGATGACCGGCCGGTCGCATCGCGCCAGCGCATCGCCATAGAGGGCGATATAGTCGTCGGGCGACTTCGCGATCCTGGCGAGCGCCCGCGACGCCATCAGGATGATGCGCCCGCCGGCTTTCTGGATCGCATCGATCTGCTCGAAATAGGCTCGGCGGACATCGTCGGGCGAGCGGGCGTCGCGCGGATCGAGATGATCGGTGCCGGCGCCGTTGAACACCAGCGCGTCCGGCACTTCCTGCCTGGTGCGGCGGACCAGCTCCAGCGCCCCTTGCCAGTCGAGGCCCATGCCGCGCTGCGCCGTGTCCATCGCCTCGGCGATGCCGAGGCCGAGCCCCGCCAGATGCCGGCGAAAGGCCATCGTCCTGTCCCAGTCAATCGCCGCGCGCCCCGTCGGATCGGTCGCGGTGAAGGGATCGGCCACCACATGCGCCGCTGAGAAGACGACGCGGTTGAAGCTCCTGTCGAATGTCGCCGTCTCGACCGGCTTGCCGAGAAGTGAGTAGGCCGAGAGCTTGCCTCTGTCGTCCGGCAGATCGATTTTCATCTCATGATCCCTCTAGAACCTCTGCACCAGCATACCGGCATCGGCTGAAATAACCTGTCCCGTCGTATAGGGGAGATCGCCCTTGGCCAGGGTCGCCGCGATCCGGCCGACGTCCTCCGGCACGCCCATGCGCGGCAGAAGCGTCAGGCCGTCCTCGGCGATGCGGCGCTGATAGGTCTCCTTGGCGACGCTGGTCATCGCCGTGTCGATGATACCAGGCTGGATATCATAGACGGCGATGTTCTCGAGGCCGAGCCGCGCCGCGAAGACCTTCGAGGTCATCGCCGCCGCCGCCTTCGAGGCGCAATATTCGCCGCGCTGCACCGCTGCGGCGACCGCATTGGAGGAAGTCACGTTGATCAGGCTGTAGAAGCGCCCATCGCCGCGGTCGCGCTCGACCAGCCTCCGGGCGAAAGCCTGGCTGAGGAAGAACATCGCCTTGGCATTGATTTTCATGCAGTGGTCATAGCTCTCTTCCGTGACATCGAGCAGGTCGCCGCGCGACAGGACCGACACGCCGGCATTGTTGACGAGCGTGGAGAGCGGGCCGATCGCCGCCTCGGCCTCGTCGAGCAGCCGGTCATGGCCCTTGATGTCGGCGATATCGGCGACGAGCGTCGCCACCTTGCCGCCATGCCGCGCCACGCGCTGGCCCGCCGCCGCCAGCTCGGCATCGACGGCCGGACCATTGAGAGCGATGTCGAAGCCCGCTTGCGCCAGCGCCTCGGCGATGGCGAGGCCGATGCCGCGGCTCGATCCGGTGATGAAGGCGGCCTGGCGCGGCATGGTCATGCGGCCGCCCCGTTCTTCAGGAGCTCGCGCGCGATGATCGCCCGCTGGATCTGGTTGGTGCCTTCATAGATCTGCGTGATCTTGGCGTCGCGATAAAGCCGTTCCACCTCGAAGCCCCTTATATAGCCGCTGCCGCCGAAAATCTGCACCGCATCGGCCGAGCGCGCCACCGCCATGTCGGAGGCGAACCATTTGGCCATCGAGCAATAGCGTGTCGCATCCTCGCCGGCATCGATCTTGGCGGCGGCGCTGTGGACGAGGAGGCGGGCCGCCTCGACGTCGCGGGCGATGTCGGCGAGCATCCATTGCACGCCCTGGAAATCGGCGATCGGCTTGCCGAACTGCTTGCGCTGCTTGGCGTAATCGAGCGCCGCCTCGAGCCCGGCCTGGCCGATGCCGACGGCGAGCGAGGCGATGCCGACGCGGCCCTTGTCGAGCACGCTCATCATCATATGGAAGCCGCGGCCTTCCTCGCCGAGCAGCGCATCGGCGGGCAGGCGCACATCGGAGAAGGTGAGGGCGCCGACCTGGCTCGCCCGCTGGCCCATCTTGTGCTCCTTGGGCCCGCGCGTGACGCCCGGCGCGTTGAGATCGACGATGAAGATGCTCATGCCGCGATGGCCGGCATCCTTGTCGGTGCGCGCCAGCACGAAGCCGACATCGGCGACCGGCGCATTGTGGATCCAGATCTTGCCGCCATTGAGGAGCCAGCCATCGCCGTCGCGTGTCGCGCTGGTGCGGATGCCCGACACATCGGTGCCGGCTTCCGGCTCGGTGATGCAATAAGCGGGCTTGATATCGGCGCAGAGGAGACCGGCGAGCCATTTTGTCCGTTGCTTTGCTGTGCCGTGGCGGACTAGGAGACTCGACACCAGCTCGATGAGGCCGCATTGGTCGGCGATCGAGGCATAGCCGCGCGACAACTCCTCCATCACCAGCGCATAGGTCAGCGTGTCGAAGCCGGGGCCGCCCATCTCTTCCGGCACGCCGATGCCGAACAGGCCCAGTTCGCCCATCTGCTTATAGAGCTCGGCGGGAAAGCGCTCCTCGCGGTCGAGCGCCTCGGCCATCGGGCGGATCACCTCGTCGGCGAATTGCCGCGCCATGTCACGGACCTGGATCTGGGTCTCGCTCAACCGCATGGCTGGCCCGTCCTCTCTAAATAACCATCTAGTTACTTATTAATGCGGCGCCCTAGCCTTGTCAACGCACCCCCGCCGGCGTAATGGGTAACTATATGGTTACATGATGCAGGGGAGGATCGCGGTGAGGGTTTCGGACAAAAAGCGTTTCGGCCGGGCCGGTTTCGACGTCACGGCCTTTTCCTTCGGCACCGCCCCCATCGGCAATCTCTTCCGCCCGATCGATGAACCGACATCCGAGGCGATGATCGCGCAATCCTGGCAGGCGGGGGTGCGTTATTTCGATACCGCGCCCTTCTACGGCCATGGTCTCGCCGAGCTCCGTCTCGGCCATGCGCTGCGCTGGCAGAACCGCGACGACTATGTCCTCTCGACCAAGGTCGGCCGCGTGCTGAAGCCGGGACGCCGCTCGGCGATCGACTTCACGCCTTGGACGCAAGGTGCGGCCAATCATCTCGAATTCGACTATTCCTATGATGGCACGATGCGCGCCTTCGAGGATTCGCTGCAGCGCCTGGCGCTCGAGCATGTCGAGATCCTGTTCATCCACGACATCGACAAGTTCACCCGCGGCGCCGAGCAGCCGGCGGTTTTCGAGCAGGCGATGGACGGCTGCTGGCGGGCGCTCGAAGGCCTGCGCCGCCAGGGCGCCGTCAAGGCCATCGGCGTCGGCGTCAATGAATGGGAAGTCTGCCACGCCGCCCTGCAGCGGCATGATTTCGACTGCTTCCTGCTCGCCGGCCGCTACACGCTTCTCGAGCAGGAGGCGCTCGACGAATTCCTGCCGCTGTGCGAGAAGCGCGACGTTGCCGTGGTGGTGGGCGGCGGCTTCAATTCCGGCATTCTGGCGACCGGCGCCAAGCCCGGCGCCAAATACAATTATGCGCCGGCCCCCGATCACGTGATGAAACGCGTCGCCGCCATAGAGGAAGTCTGCAGGTCCTTCGATGTCCCGCTGCCCGCGGCCGCCTTGCAATTCGTCGTCGCCCATCCGGCGGTCGCCTCCTTCTGCGCCGGTACGCGCACCGCCGATCAGCTCGCCCAGAATATCGGCTGGTTCGACGCGCCTATCCCGTCCGAATTCTGGGCGACGCTCAAGCAGAAGGGCCTGCTGCGCGAGGACGCGCCGGTCCCGGCATGAGCGTACTGTATTTTTTCGAGGACATTGAGATCGGCGATGTCATCGAAACAGCATCGCTCGCCATCACCACCGATCACATCGACCGCTTCGCCGATCTGACCGGCGACCGCTTCGAGATCCATATGAGCGAGGAGGGGGCCGCCCGGCACGGCTTCCCCAAGCGTGTCGCGCATGGACTCCTCATCCTGTCGCTGGCCGACGGCCTCAAGAACCAGGCGCCGGAACAATTCGCCGCGGTGGCGTCTTTGGGCTGGGAGTTGAAGTTCTCTGCACCCGTGCTGCCCGGCGATGTGATCAAGGTGCGCATGACCGTCACCGGCAAGCGCGAGACGAAGCGAAGGGATCGCGGCCTCCTCACCATTCAGTTCGACGTCACGAACCAGGACGCGAAGACGGTCCAGTCCGGCGTCAATACGCTGATGGTGCGGCGGAAATCACAATAATCAAAACTCCGGCGTCTTCTTCCCCTTGAATGCCTCCAGCCCCTTCGCCAGATCGCGCGAGCCCGCCGCCACCTGTCCGGCGATCGCATCGAGCACGCGCTCGCGTTCTTCGCCTTCCGCGGCGTTGATCAGCATCTTGGTGAGCTCGCTCGCCTGCGGGCTGCGCCGGACGAGCTGCTCGGCAAGCGTCCGCGCCGTGGCGAGGCCTTCGCCTTTCTCGCAGAGCTGATCGACGAGACCGATCAGGCGCGCCTCCTCGGCCGCGAAGATCTCTCCGAACAGCGCCATGCGCCGCACGGTTTGATGGCCGAAGCGGCGCACCGCGCGCTGCGTGCCGGACCAGCCGGGAATGATGCCGAGGCCGGTTTCCGGCTGGCCGAACCGCGCATGGCGCTCGGCGATGCGATAGTCGGCGCAGGCCGCGAGCTCGAGTCCGCCGCCCAGGCAGTCGCCATTGATGACCGCGATCAGAGGCTGGCGCAGCCGCGCCAGGGCGTCGAAGACCAGATGGCCCTCGCGCACCCAGAAGCGGCCGAACTCCTCCGGCGTGTCGGCCGACCAGGCGCCGATGTCGCCGCCCGCCGAGAAGCTCCGCTCGCCCGCGCCGGTGAGGATCGCGATCCGCGCCGCCGAATGCTCGATGTCGCGGCAGGCCTGGCCCAGGCCTTCGACCATGGCGCGGTCGAGCGCATTGAGCTTGGCCGGCCGGTCGAGCGTGATGAATGCGATCCTGTCCTCGATCGCAAGGCCTACCCCCTCCATCACGCGGCTTCCGCCAGCGTGAGGCCGAAGCGGTCCTCATGGAAGAGCGATGCGGCCATCGGCTTCACATCCCTGGCGACGGCGAGCGGGATCTTCGCCTGCGCCAGCACGTCGCGCTCGAGATCGACGCCGGGCGCCAGCTCGGTGATGACGAGCCCGGACGGCGTCAGCTTCATCACGCAGCGCTCGGTGACATAGGTGATGTCCTGGCCCTGCGCCACCGCGCGCCGACCCGAGAAGGTCACCTGGTCGACCTTCCCGACGATCTTGGCGACCTTGCCTTCCTTCTCGATGACCAGCCGGCCATTCGCGACCGACAGCTTGGCGCCGGCATTGAAATAGCCGGAGAACACGATCTTCCTGGCGCGCGCGGTGATGTCGATGAAACCGCCGACGCCCGCCGTCACATGCGGGCGGACGCTGAGCTTCGACACATTGACCGAGCCCTCGCGGTCGATCTGCAGGAAGGAGAGCAGCGAGGCGTCGAAGCCCGCCGCCTGAAAGTAGGTGAACTGATGCGGCGAGGCGACGAAGGCCTCGGCATTGGACGAGCAGCCGAATTTGAAGTCGAGCAGGGGGACGCCGCCGACGGCGCCTTGCTCGATCACCCAGGTGACGTCGCCATGGCGGCCTTCCTCGATGAAGATGCGCGGCACATTGGCCGAGATGCCGAAGCCGATATTGACCGCCCAGCCGGATCTGAGCTCCATGGCGACGCGCCGCGCGATCACCTTGGCGATGTCGAATTCGCCGAGGCGGAACGTGTCGAGCGGCCGGAACAGCTGGCCCGATATCGCGGGGTCGTAGGGCGTCGCCGTCGTCTGCAGCTGCTCCGGCGCCTCGACCACATAGTCGACGAGCATGCCGGGCACCCGCACGTCATGCGGCTTGAGCGAGCCCGAGGCGGCGATGCGTTTCGCCTGCGCGATGACCTTGCCGCCGCTATTATGCGCGGCGAGCGCCAGCTCCATGGCGCCGAGATAGGCGCCTTCCTCCTCGAAGGTGAGATTGCCGCGCTCATCCGCCGTGGTGGCGCGGATGATCGCGACATCGGGCCTGATCGCCGGGAAATAGAGCCACTCCTCGCCTTCGAATTCCTTGCGATGCACGATCGGCCTCGCGCGCGCCCGCTCATTCATGGCGCAGCCTTCGAGCCTCGGATCGACGAATGTGTCGAGACCGACCTTGGTGAGGACGCCCGGACGCAGGCCCGCCGCCTCGCGCAAGATGTCGAACATGATGCCCGACGGCACATTATAGGCGGCGACCTGGTTGGCGCCGACGAGGCCCCAGATGGCCGGCGGCTCTGCCGCGGAGGGGCCTGAGGGGTAAGAGCCGCCGATGATCGTGTCGATCATGCCCTTGTGCTGCGCCAGATGGTCGATGCCCTTGGTGCCGAACATGTCGCCGGCGGCGATCGGATGGATCATGCGAAGACCGCGCGGATGGCTCTCGCGGCCGAAGCGCTCGCCGAGCGCCGCCAGCACCGCATCGGGGCAGCACAGGCCGCTCGACGAATTGACCGCGACGGTGGCGCCGTCGGCGATGGAGGCGACTGCCTCCTCAGCACTTCTGATCTTCGTCCGCCGTGTCATGCCGCCATCATCCTTGCATTTGCCTAAGTAACCAGATAGTTATTTGTAGCGATATTCGGGACCGGGTTCAAGGGCCGGGACGGCGGGAGGAGCAGGCATGAGCATGTATTTCCAGAACGGCTTCGAGCGGGTCTTCGGCACCTATCCGCTGAAGGGCGAGGAGCTCGGCCATGCGGTCGAGGCGGCGGTCGAGGCCGGCTACCGCGCCTTCGACACGGCGCAGATGTATGGCAACGAGGCCGATCTCGGCGCGGCCCTCGCGAGGCTGTCGGTGCCGCGCGAAAACTTGTGCGTCGCCACCAAGGTGCATCCCGATAATTTCGCCAAGGACCGCTTCATTCCCAGCGTGAAGAAGAGCCTGACCGACTTGCGGCTCGATTATGCCGATATGCTGTTCCTGCATTGGCCGCCGGTCGGCGGCGACATCCGCCCCTCGCTCGAGCTGCTCGACGAGGCGCACCGGCTGGGCCTGGCGAAGAACATCGCCGTGTCGAACTACACCGTGGCGATGATGCGGGAGGCGAGGAAGCTGGTCGCGGCGCCGATCGCCTCGAATCAGGTCGAGTTCCATCCGCTCCTCGACCAGTCGAAGCTGCTGGCGGGCGCCGCCGAGACCGGCATCACGCTTTCCGCCTATTGCTCGGTGGCGCGCGGCAAGGTCTTCGACTATCCGCTGTTCAAGGAATTGGGCGAGGCCTATGGCCGCTCGCCCGGCCAGATCGTGCTGCGCTGGATCCTGCAGATGGGCGTCGCCGTCAACACCATGTCGACCAGGCCCGCCAATATCCGCGCCAATTTCGACGTCATGGATTTCACGTTGTCGAGCGTCGACATGGCCCGCATCGGCGAATTGACGAAGACGAATTACCGGATCGTGACGCGGGACCTGGTGAAATGGGCGCCGGAGTGGGATTGAACCCAAGCTTCCCCTTCTCCCATTGCTTCGCAACAGGAGAAGGGAAATGAGAACGGGCCTTACCGGTTGCCGCGAATGAGATCCGCCGCCTTCTCACCGATCATGATGGTCGGCGCGTTGGTGTTGGAGCCGATGAGGCTCGGCATCACGGAAGAGTCGCAGATGCGCAATCCCTCGATGCCGCGCACCCGCAACTGCGGGTCGACCACGGCCTTGGCGTCCGATCCCATGCGGCAGGTGCCCACCGGGTGATAGGAGGTGCGGCCATATTGGCGCGCATAGGCCTCGAAATCGGCCTGCGTCTTGACCTCCGTGCCGGGAAAATGCTCGCGCTTCACATATTTCGTGAAAGCCGGCTGATGCATCACCTCGCGGCTGATCCTCACGCCTTCGACCGATGTCTTCAGATCATCCGGCTCGGCCAGGAAATTCGGATCGACCAGCGGCTTGTCGGTGTAATTTGCTGAGCGCAGCCGCACGCTGCCGCGGCTCTTCGGGCGCAGCGTGTAGGAATTGAGCGTCAGCCCCGAGCCCGACGGCACCGTCGGCACGCCTGCCTCGACGCCGGCGCCGCACAGGAAATGGAATTGCAGGTCGGGCCGCGGCAGCTTTCTGTCCGAATACCAGAAGGCGCCGCCCTCGACGACATTGGAGGCGACCGGCCCCGACTTGAAGAAGAGATATTGCAGTCCCGCCCAGGCCATCCAATGCGGCTTGTTGTATTTGTCGAGGCTGTAGGGGCCGCCGAGCTCATAGACGATATCGATGCCGTAATGATCGGTGAGGTTCTCGCCGACGCCCGGCGCATCCGCCTCGACCGCGATGCCGAGCGACTTGAGGTGATCGGCCGGTCCGATGCCGGAAAGCATCATCAGCTTGGGCGAGCCGATGGCGCCCGACGCCACGAGAACCTCGCGCTCGGCGATGATCGTCGTCTCGGTTCCGTTCTGCCAGCTGCGCACGCCGGTGGCGCGGCCTTTCTCGATGGCGACCCGCGATACCTGGCAGCCGGTGCGGATGGTGAGATTCCGGCGGTCCTTGATTGGCCTCAGATATGCCACCGCCGCCGAGCAGCGCCGCGCATTGCGGATCGTCGTCTGATAGATGCTGGTGCCGGCCTGCTGGGCGCCGTTGAAGTCGGGATTGTAGCTCATCCCATATTGCTGGCAGGCCTGGACGAAAACCTGGCTCATCTTCTGCGGCGCGGCGATATTGGAGACGCCGAGCGGGCCCTCGGTATTGTGCCACTCACCGGCCAGCGTGTCGTTTCCCTCGGCGCGCAGGAAATAGGGCTGCACGTCCCTGAACGACCACCCGTGGGCGCCTTCCTCATTGGCCCAGCGGTCATAGTCGCTTGGATGGCCCCGCGTATAGATCTCGGCATTGATCGAGCTGCCGCCGCCGATGACGCGGCCCTGCGCATAGGCGATCTCGCGGTTGTTGGCGTGTTTCTGCGGCACCGTGACGAGGCCCCAGGTCAAGGGCCCGGTGGTCATCTTGGCGAAGCCGACCGGCATATGGATGTAAGGATTGCTGTCGCGCCCGCCGGCTTCCAGCAGCAGCACCCGGCAGCCGGGATCTTCCGACAGCCGGTTGGCCAGCACGCAGCCCGACGATCCGCCGCCGACGATGATGTAGTCGTAGACTTCCGCCATGCCTCACTTCACCACGAGCAGCTTGCTGCGGTCCAGCGTGATCGCGACCGCGGCCACCAGGATGACGCCGAACACGATCTGCTGGGCGAAGACCGAGACGCCCATGAAAGTCATGCCGATGCGCACCACCTGCACGATGAGCGCGCCGACGAAGGTGCGCCACACCGAGCCGACGCCGCCGGTGATCGCCGTGCCGCCGACGATGATGGCGGCGATGGCGGGCAGCAGGAACTCATTGGCGAGCGTCGGCGAGCCCGAGCCGAGCCGCGCCGCCATGACGACGCCGGCCAGCGCCGCCATCGTGCCCGACAGGATGTAAGCGGCGACCTTGATGCGGTCGACATTGATGCCCGACGCGATGACCGCCTGTTCCTGGGCGCCGATGCCGCGGATGAGCCGGCCGAAAGGCGTGAGCTGCAGGAGGACGCTCAATATCACCATGACGACGACGCCGACCCAGATCTCGTTCGGCACGCCGAGCGTTTCGCCCACCGCCCAGGAGAGATAGCTCGCCGACAGGTCGGGCGGGATATTGATCGAGCGCGTATCGGAGAACCAGTAGCCGGCCGACAGCACGACGCCGCTCACCGCCAGCGTGGCGATGAAGGAGGGGATGCGCAGGCGCGTCGACACCAGGCTGCCGGTGAGGCCGGCGACGGCCCCGCCCAGCACCGCGAGCGGAATGGTCCAGATGCCGAACCGGCCGAGATAGGCGGCGAGAATGCAGCTCGCCATCGACGCCACCGCCTGGATCGACAGGTCGATGCCGCCGATCATGATGACGAGCGTGACGCCCGAGGCCATCAGGAACAAGGTCATCGTGTCGGCGGTCACGGTGAGGAAATTGCCGAGCGAGAAGAAGCTCGGATCATAGGCGCCGACCAGCAGCACGAGCACGATCAGGAAGACGATCGGCAGATAGGTATGGATACGGTCCTTGAGGTCCTTGCTCATGAGGTCACACCATATGCTGCACGAGATCGAGCTGGGTCGGCTTGCCGCCGGGCGGCGACTCGAAGCTCGCGGTGACCGCGCCGTCGCGCATCACCAGGATGCGGCTCGACAGGCCGATGACCTCCTCGAGCGTATCGCCGAGCAGGATCACCGCGAGGCCTTCCGCCGTCATGTCGCGCACCAGCTCATAGACATCCTCCTTGGCGCCGACATCGATGCCGCGCGTCGGATGATCGAGGATCAGCACCTTGACGCCGGCGATGCGCCATTTGGCCAGCACGACCTTCTGCTGGTTGCCGCCCGACAGGCCGCCGACCATGGCGTCGGGCGACGGCGTCTTGATCTTGAGCCGGTCGATCCAGCCCAGGGCCTGCTGCTTCTCGGCGCCGAAATTGAGCACGCCTTTCGAGACGAATTTCGGCAGCGCCGCGAGGGTCATGTTCTCGGCGACGCTGAACTGCGCCACGAGGCCCTCGACCTTGCGCTCGGCCGGCACCAGGCCGATGCCCTGCGCCGTCGCCTGCGGCACGGAAGCGAAGCGGGCGCGCCGGCCATTGACCTCGAGCGTCCCGGCGTCGGCCTTGGAATGGCCGGCGAGGCAGCGGGCGAGATCCTCGCGCCCCGAGCCGATGACGCCGGCGATGCCCAGCACCTCACCCGCGCGCAAGGCGAAGCTCACATCCCTGAAGGCGCCGGCCTTGCCCAGGCCCTTGGCCTCGATCAGCACCTTGTCGGCGCACGGGCTCTGCCGCGCCTCGCGGTAATACTCGTTATGGAGCTGACGTCCGACCATCTGCTGATGCATGTCCTTTTCGGTCGCGCCTTCGCTGTCGAACTCCTTCACCACTCTGCCGTCCCGCATGACATAGACGCGGTCGGAGACGGCCAGCACCTCGTCGAGCCGGTGCGAGATGAAGGCGATCGAGGCGCGTTTCTTGAGGTCTTCGATGATGGCGAAGAGGAGCTCGACCTCCTTGCGCTCGAGCACCGAGGTCGGCTCGTCGAGCAGGATCGTGATGTTGCCGGCGATGCGGCTGTCGAGCGACAGCGCCTTGGCGATCTCGACCATCTGGCGGTCGGCGAAGGAGAGCTTGGAGCAGGGCGTGCCCGGATGGATGTCGAGATGCACCTTCTTGAGCTCGGCCGCCGCCGCCTCGTTCATCCGCGCCTTGGAGACGAGGCCGAAGCGCAGGAACTCCTCCTCGCGGCCGAGAAAGATGTTCTGCGCCACGGTGAGCGACGGCAGGATCGTCTGCTCCTGGAACACCATGGCGATGCCGGTGTCGAAGGCCTGGCGCGGCGAGGCGAGCCTGACCGGTCTGCCGTCGACCAGGAGCTCGCCTTCATCCGGCTGATAGATGCCGTTCAGCACCTTGAGGAGAGACGTCTTGCCGGCGCCGTTCTCGCCGATGAGGCCGACGACTTCATTGCGCCCGATGGTGAAGGAGACGTTGTCGAGAGCCTTGACGCCGGGAAACGACTTGGAGACACCGCGGACTTCGAGTGCCGGGGTGGTGGAGGAGGCGGGCTGGTTCATTTGACCACGGTGAGGCGCGAGCGGTCGAGCGCCAGGGCGACGGCCGCGATGATGAGGAGGCCCTGCACGCCCTGCTGCACATAGGGCTCTATGCCCATCAGCACCATGCCATTGGCGAGCACGACGACGATGAACACGCCGATGATCGAATTGACCACCGAGCCGACGCCGCCCGACAGGGCCGTGCCGCCGACCACGACGGCGGTGATGGTGGTGAAGAGCCGGCCCTGCGCGATGAGCGCGTGGCCTTGCCCGAACTGCGCCGCCGCCAGCACGCCGCCGAGCCCGTAGAACAGGCCGGCGATGGCGAAGACCAGGATGCGGGTCTTGTCGACCGGGATGCCGGCGAAACGCGCCGTCACCTCATCGGTGCCAATCGCATAGATCCAGGCGCCGATGCGGGTGCGCTGCTGGATCGTCAGCGCCACGAGAAAGGCGAGCAGGGCGATCCACACCGCCATCGGCACCCCGAGGAAGCGGCCGAGCGAGAGATAGCGGAAGCTCGGATCGGCGATGCGCACCGTGAGCCCGCCCAGGATCGCGGTGGCGATGCCGAGCCCGGCGAAGCCAATGCCGAGCGTCGTCATGAAGGAGGGCGTCTTGAGCTTCACATGCACGACGCCGTTGACGAGGCCCATGAGCCCGCCGATCGCCATGGC
>JBMOOM010000016.1:159643-170651 GCA_049323275.1 Pseudomonadota bacterium | reverse complement strand
CACGGCCGTCCGACATAGTGACGCCCGACGCGATCGCGGCGGCACGGCTCGATCACGCTTATCGACGCTACCGGCAGCTTTTCACCGCGCTCAAAGATCTGTTTTCCCAACCCAGCGAGTCCACCTGAATGTCCGCGCCAGACAAGATCACCCAGCTTCTCGACGGCACCTATGAAGACCCGGACGGTCTCGGCAAGCAGCGCGTCGACACGCATTCCCTCGTCATCGCGCCCAAGCTCGACGGCATGGAGCGCGACCTCGTCAAGGCGCTCGATCTCGGCCGTCATGTCGCGGTGGTGAGCGACCGGACCACCCATGCGATATTAGGGCGAAGAGTGGAGCGGGCGCTCGCCGGCCTGGGCACGGTGCAGAGTATCATCCTCCCCGAGGCGCCGCATCCCGACGACGACACGGTGGCCACGATCCGCCGGGAGACAACCGGCGCCGACGCGCTCATCGCCATCGGCTCGGGCACCATCAACGATCTGTGCAAATATGCGAGCGCCGAAGACAAGAAGCCCTATGCCGTCTTCGCCACCGCGCCGTCGATGAACGGCTATACCTCGGTCAATGCCGCCATCACCGTGCATGGCCACAAGAAATCCCTGGCGGCGCAGGCGCCGCGCGGCGCCTTCTTCGACCTGGCGATCCTTGCCGCCGCACCCAAACGCCTCATCCGCTCCGGCCTCGGCGACAGCCTGTGCCGGGCGACCTCGCAGGCCGACTGGCTGCTCGCCCATCTCCTCCTCGACCAGCCCTACAGGCTGCTTCCCTATGCGCTCCTCCAGGACGACGAGGCGCCGCTCTTCGCCCAGTCGGCGGCACTGATGGCGGGCGACCTCGCCGCCATGGAGCGGCTGGTGCGCACGCTGGTGCTGTCGGGATTCGGCACCGCCATCCATGGCAACAGCCAGCCGGCGAGCCAGGGCGAGCATCTCATCAGCCATTATATCGACATGCTGGGCGATCCGGCGCGGCCGCTCGTCTATCACGGCGAGCAGATCGGCGTGACGACCCTGTCGATGGCGCGCCTGCAGCAGGAGATGCTCGAGCGCCCGCCCCGCCTTGGCCCCGACAGCGAATCCGCGGCGAGCTTCGCCGCCCGCTATGGCGAGACGCTCGGGCCTTCCTGCTGGGCGGATTTCGTCCACAAGCGCCTCAGCGCCGAAAAGGCCGATCAGCTCAATGACCGCATCGCCCGGTCATGGCCGGACATCGCCCAAAGGATCGCCGCCATTTCGCTCGCCCCCGATCATCTCGAAAAGGTGCTCAAGGCGGCCGGCGCGGAGGTCACGCCGAAAGCGATCCATCTGCCCCGCGTCTTCTACGATCAGGCGCTGCTGCGCTGCCGGGAGATCCGCAACCGCTACACCTTCCTCGATCTCGCCGCGAATGCCGGCAAACTCGCGCCGATGCTGGCGGCGCTTTAGCTCAGCTTCTTCAGCGCCTCCAAAGCGCGGTCGCGCGCCGCGGCGTGATCGACGATACGGGCCGGGTAGTTTTTGACTTCAGCCTTATGGTCCCACGGCCGGTGAATGACGCTATTTGGCAGATCCCGCAGCTCCGAGCACCATTTGCGCACATAGACGCCTTGGGGATCGAATTTCTCGCCCTGCAGGACCGGATTGAAGATGCGGAAATAAGGCGCCGCATCGGCGCCCGATCCCGCCACCCATTGCCAGCTCGCGGCATTGTTGGCGATATCGGCATCGACGAGCGTGTCCCAGAACCATTTCTCGCCCTGGCGCCAGTCGATCAGCAGATCCTTGATGAGGAAGGACGCGACGATCATGCGCACCCGGTTGTGCATGTAGCCCGTGGCCCATAATTCGCGCAGTCCCGCATCGACGATCGGATAACCGGTCTCGCCGCGCTGCCAGGCGCGCAAGGCCTTGGGGTCATGGCGCCAGGGAAAGGAATCGAATTTCTCCTGGAACGCCTTGCCGGGCAGATCCGGCCAATGATGTAGAAGATGAGTGGAAAATTCGCGCCACAACAACTCGCTCAGGAACTTCTCGCCCGGCCGGTCGAGCCGGCCATGGGCGGCGGCCATGGCGCCGCGGATCGCGGTCCAGCACTGGACCGGGCTGATCTCGCCCCAATGGAGATGCGGCGACAAGCGGGATGTCTGGTCGAGATCGGGACGGTCGCGGCCATCGGCATAATTCGCCAGCGCGTCGGCAAGGAAGCCTTCGAGTCGCCGCCGTGCCCCCTGCTCGCCCGGCGTCCAGATGGCGAAGCCCGTCGACCAGTCGGGCCGGCGCGGCAAAAGCCGCCAGCCCTCCAATTTGTCGCTTTTGATCTTACCGTCCCAGGGTGTGAGAGATTTGGGCGCCGGACGCGGCGGGCGCGGATCACCAACCGCGAAGCAGGCGCGCGAGAAAGGCGTGAAGACCTTATAGGGCGCGCCTTGGCCGGTGCGGATCGCCTCTGGCTCATGCAGCAGGAAGCCGCCATAACGTCGGCAGTCGGCCCCCGCCTTCGTGGCGATGGCCTTTATCCGCTGCTCGAGCGCTCCCGACCAGGGCGCATAGTCGCGGGTGAAATGCAGCGACGCCGCACCGGTCTCGCGCAGCAACTCCGCCAAGACCTTATCGGCCGCTCCCCGCCGCAGGATGAGCGGCAGTTTGAATCGCGCGAGGTCCCCAGTGAGGCGATCGAGGCTTCCATGCAACCACCAGCGCGAAGCCGCTCCCCAGGCGCAGTCGCCCGGCGTCACATCGTCAAGCACATAAAGGCAGATCAGCGGTCCAGCCTCAGCGGCGGCCCTGAGCGCCGCATTGTCGGCGAGGCGCAGATCCTGGCGAAACCACATCACCGCCGGCTTCGGCGTCATCCCTATTCCCCTTTCTGCCGCTCACAACAGCGTGAAGCCGCGCGATCGCCAGGATTTTAAGCTGAACGGCAGCGTAAAACACCTATCCACATCACTACGGAGGAAACCGACATGCAGATGCAACTCGACCGCCGCACTTTGCTCGCCGGCAGCGCCGCGCTTGGCCTTTCGCCCCTCGCCATGGTACCGGCCGCCCGCGCCGCCGCACCGATGACCAACAGCGTCGGCGCGCCCTATATGCGCTACAAGCTCGGCGAATTCGAGATCACCGCTTTCAATGACGGCACCCGCGTCGCCCCGAACCCCGAGAAGATCTTCGGCGTCAACCAGAAGCCGGAAGATGTGGCGGCCGCGGCGGAAGCCAATTTCCTGCCCGGCGACAAGCTGGTCAACAGTTTCACGCCGGTGCTCGTCAATACCGGCAAGGAACTCGTTTTGTTCGACAGCGGCAATGGCGCCAATGGCCGTCCCGCCACCGGCCATCTGGCCAGCCAGATCGCCGCCGCCGGCTTCTCGCCCGACCAGATCGACGTCGTCGTCATCACCCATTGCCATCCCGATCACATCGGCGGGCTGATGGAGAACGGCACCGCGCTCGCCCCCAGGGCGCGTTATGTGATCGGCGAGGCCGAATATGCCTTCTGGTCGTCGCCCGACCGCGCCAATGGCCCGGCCGCCAATGCCGCCAAGATCGTGCAGGCCAATGTCGTGCCGCTCAAGGACAAGATGACCTTCGTCAAGAATGACGGCGAGGCGGTGGCCGGCATCCGCGCGGTGGAAGCCTTCGGCCATACGCCCGGCCACATGGCCTGGCATGTCGAAAGCGGCGGCAAGCGCCTGCTCATCGGCGCCGATTTCTGCAATCACTATGTGCTGTCGCTGCGCTATCCAAAATGGCATGTGAGCTTCGATGCCAACAAGGACAAGGCGGTCGAGACGCGCCTCAGGCTGCTCGACATGCTGAGCGCCGACCGCATTCCCTTCACCAGCTATCACATGCCGTTCCCGGCGGTCGGCTTCGTCGAGAAAAGCGCCGACGGCGGCTACCGCTTCGTGCCGGCGAGCTATCAGCTGATGCTGTAGAGCGTCCGATCATAATCGCGTGCGACGCATCGCGGTTGTAATTTTCAAACTTGACATGAAGTCAAGGAGCGTTTCTATTATGTTCCAGCGCCTCGACACTGTAACTACGGGAACGTGCTTCCATGACCGATCCGGAGACGCCGACACCTCCGAAAGACCTTCTCATGGCGGCGGAAGCCGGCGATGCGGAAGCGCAGACCGATCTCGGCCTTTGGTACGGCGCCAATCTCCCCGGCACGCCCTATGTCGGAATTTGGACTCGGCGCGCTGCGGCTCAGGGTCTGCCCAGGGCGATGCACAATCTGGGTGTCCAAGCGGTCTGGGCTGGAGACAATGAACTTGCCTTTGAATGGTTTCGCAAGGCCGTCGCAGCAGGCTGGTCCAACTCTCTCTTTCCTTTGGGCGGATTGCTCGAGGAGAGGGGTGACATGTCCGGAGCGATCGAAATCTACCAACGAGGAATTGAGAGGGACTGCGCCTCTTCGATGCTGGCGATGACCCGACTGGTCATCGATGGCGAGATCGAAAAGCTCTATCCGAACGCCCATGACTGGTGTGTAAGGGCGTACAAGCAAGGCAATATCGAAGCCCATGTGTGGCTTGCCCGTCTCTACCATGAGGGCCTCGGCGTCGAGCGCTCCGCCCAAAAGGCTGTTCCTTTGTGGATGACCGCGGCGCAGCACGGGCACGCGCAGGCGCAGCTCATGATTGGCCTGGCCTGCGAGACCGGTGTCGTTCTGAAGGAGGATCGCATCGCGGCCATGCGGTTTTATTCGGCCAGCGCCAACCAGGGAAATGAAGGCGCCCGGATCTGCCTGGAAAGCCTGCAGCGCAAGCTCACCCCCGCGGAAAGAGCAGAGTTCGAAAGGGAGCCGAGAGTGCCGGCCGATTCCAGCGCCTCGCCGACAAGTCCGCCGCCCTTTCTCTTCTGGGCCGCGGAGGCCGGCGACGCCAGATCACAGAATGAGCTCGGCTCCTGGTATTCCAAGACCTTTCCCGAGAGCCCCCTCGTCCTGATGTGGTTCCAGCGCGCGGCCGATCAAGGTGATCCGCATGGCTATCATAATCTCGGCGTCGAGGCCTATCGCGTGGGGGACATGGAGACCGCCGCCAAGTGGTTCGAGAAGTCGACGGCAAAAAGCGTGCGCAAGTCATTTGCCTATTTGGGCGATATTCTGAAGGGCAGCGGCGACATTGCCGGCGCCACACGGATGTTTCAGGCAGGTGCGGAAAGGGAGTGTCCGACCTGCCAGTCCGAGTTCGGCCGGCTCGCCTTTTACGAAAGAACGCATGAAGCTTACGAGCGGGCGCGTTACTGGGACGGTAAGGCAGCAGCGCAGGGTGAGGCGTCTTCGCAGACGAGACTCGGCATCATGCTGAAGGATGGCCTTGGCGGTGATCCCGACCCCGAGCAAGCGGTTCATTGGTGGACCCAGGCCGCGCAACAAGGAAACCGCACGGCGCAATATCTGCTGGGCGTTGCCTATCACAAAGGAGCCGGCACGAAGAAGGATCGGCTCGCAGCGATGCGCCTTCTCAGGGCAAGCGCGGCACAAGACACCCAATATGCCCGGGACTATCTGCCCATGGTCGAAGCCGATCTAACATCCGAAGAAAGGTCTCAGCTCGCAAACGAGACGACGGCCGCCATGCTTTGAGTGGAGACCATAGGGCTCTAGCTAGAGCGCGGGAGGCTCTCATAGAATCGCTCCGGCGCTCTATCTCATTGTTCTGCGCATCGGATTGTCCGAAAACCGCTGCGCACTTTTCGGTCCTATGCGCTAAGCCTTCACCTTCGCTTTGGCGGCGGCGCGCTTCTCGAGGAGGTGCGTCAGCCAGTCGGGGTCCATCTGCGGCACCGAGGAGAGCAGAAGCTCGGTATAGGCCGGGTGCGGCGGGGACAGAACCTCCGTCTTGAGGCCCTGCTGCACCACGCGGCCCTGATACATCACCACGATCTCATCGGCGATGGCGCGCACCGTGGCGATGTCGTGGGTGATGAAGAGATAGGAGACATTGGTCTCCTTCTGCAGTTTGAGCAGCAGCTTGAGGATGCCTTCCTGGACGATCTGGTCGAGGGCGGAAGTCACCTCGTCGCAGATGATGAGCTCAGGGTCCGCGGCGAGCGCGCGGGCGATGCAGATGCGCTGCTTCTGGCCGCCCGACAGCTCGCCCGGAAAGCGGTCGATCAGGTCCTCGCTGAGCTCGATCTGCTCGAGAAGCTCGACCACCTTGCGGTCACGCTCCTGGCCTCTGAGGCCGAGATAGAATTCGAGCGGCCGGCCGATCACGTCGCGCACCCGCTGGCGCGGATTGAGCGCGGTGTCGGCCGACTGATAGATCATCTGGACGCGGCGCAACGTCTCCTTGTCGCGATCCTTCAGCGCGCGCGGCAGCGGCTTGCCGTTGAAATAGACCTCGCCCTTCTTCGGCGGCAGAAGCCCGGTGATGACGCGCGCCAAAGTCGACTTGCCGGAGCCCGACTCGCCGACGACCGCCACGGTGCGCCCGCGCGGCACCTGCACCGTCACATTCTCCAGGACCTTGATGACGCCGCCATAACTCGCATCGACATCATGGATGCGCAGCACCACGTCCTTGGCCGTGCGCTCCGGCATGGCGAGGCCGCGCACCGCCCACAATGTCTTGGTATAGGCCTCCTTGGGATGCGTCAGCATCTCGCGGGTCGGCGCTTCCTCGACCAGCTTGCCGTGACGCAGCACCATGATGCGATGCGCCATCTGGGCGACGACGGCGAGATCATGGGTGATGTAGATCGCCGCGGTGTTGAACTGCTCGACGATATCGCGCATCGCCGCCAGCACGTCGACCTGGGTGGTGACGTCGAGCGCGGTGGTCGGCTCGTCGAAGATGATGAGGTCGGGCCGGCAGGACATCGCCATGGCGGTCATGGCGCGCTGCAGCTGGCCGCCCGAGACCTGATGCGGATAGCGGTTGCCGATCGTCGCCGGATTGGGCAGCTTGAGCCTCGTATAGAGATCCTTGGCGTCGGCTTCCGCCTCGCTGCGCGGGCGCACATCATGGCCGACCGCCGTCTCGACCGTCTGGTCGATGATGCGATGCGCCGGGTTGAAGGAAGCCGCGGCGCTTTGCGCCACATAGGCGATGCGCGAGCCGCGCAGCGCGCGGCGCTCCTCCTCGCTCGCCTTGCGCAGATCCCGGCCGGCGAAGGTGATGCTGCCGCCGGTGATGCGGCAGCCGGGCCTGGCGAAACCCATGGCGGCGAGGCCGATGGTCGACTTGCCGGCGCCCGATTCACCGATGAGGCCCAGCACCTCGCCGCGCCTGAGTGTCAGATCGACGCCCTTGACGATCTCGTGCCAGACATCATCGCTCTGGCCTTCGATCCTCAGATCCTTGATCTCGAGCAGGACCTCGCCTTTGGTGCGCTCACTTTTCATCACGCAATCCGCTTGTCTTGTGCAGGAACCAGTCGACGACGAAATTGACCGCCACGGTCAGGAGCGCGATGGCGCCTGCCGGTATCAGCGGCGTGATATCGTTGTAGGTGATGAGCGTCGCGTTCTCGCGCACCATCGAGCCCCAGTCGGCGGTCGGCGGCTGGATGCCCAGCCCCAGGAACGACAAGGCGCTGATGGTCAGAAAGACGAAGCAGAAACGCAGGCCGAATTCGGCGATCATGGTCGGCATGATGTTGGGCAGGACTTCCTTGAACAGGATCCAGCCCAGCTTCTCGCCGCGCAGCTTGGCGGCCTCGACATAATCCATGACCACCACATTCATCGCCACCGAGCGTGCCAACCGGAAGACGCGGGTCGAATCGAGCACCGCGATGATGATGATCAGGTTCTTGACCGACGAGCCGAAGATCGACAGCAGGATGAGCGCGAAGATGAGCTGCGGTATGGCCATCAGCGTGTCGACGGCGCGCGACAGGAGCTGGTCGACCCAGCCGCGGAAGATCGAGGCGATGATGCCGAGACCGCCGCCGATGGCGAAAGCCAGCAAGGTGGTGGCGAGGGCGATGCCGAGCGTGTTGCGCGCGCCGTAGAGGATGCGGGTGAACATGTCGCGGCCGAGCTGGTCGGTGCCCAGCCAATGCGCGGCGCTCCACACGTCGAACGGCGTCTGGCTCACCACCTCGGCCTCGCCATAGGGCGCGATCAGCGGCGCGAAGAGCGCGACGAAGATATAGATCGCAATGACGATCATGCCGAACCAGGCGCTGTAGGGCGCCTTCTTCAGGGCCCGCCACACATTCTGCGCCATGGTGCGCCGTGCCTTCACGACACGCTGCGGCGCTGACTGAGCTGTCTGTTCCATGCTCATCTCGGATGCAGAAGCCTCGGATTGGTGGCGATGGAAATGACATCGGCCAGGAGATTGAGCAGGATATAGGTGACGGCGAAGATGAGGGCGCAGGCCTGCACCACCGGGATGTCGCGCGAGCGCACCGCATCGACCATGGCCTGGCCGATGCCCGGATAGACGAAGACGACCTCCACCACCACCGCGCCCACGACGAGATAGGCCAGGTTGAAGGCGATGACATTGGCGATCGGCGCCCAGGCATTGGGCAGCGCATGGCGCAAGATGATCTGGCCGGGCGACACGCCCTTGAGCCGCGCCATCTCGATATAGGGACTGGCCAGGAGGCTGATGATGGCGGCGCGCGTCATGCGCATCATATGGGCGACGATGACGAGCGTCAGGGTGAGGACCGGCAAGGCGGTGCGCTGAAGCCTTTCGAAGAAGGGCATGTCCGCCGATACATTGGACAGCGAATGGAAGATCGGGAATTTCACCGCCAGGAACAGCATCAATATATAGGCGACGAAGAACTCCGGGAAGGAGATGGTGGTGAGCGTCGCCGCATTGACGGCGCGGTCGAAGAAGCTGTTGCGGTAGAGGGCGGCGAGCAGGCCGAGCCCCAGAGCCAGCGGAATGGCGACCAGCGCCGTGACGCCGGCGAGGAACAGGGTGTTCAGGAGCCGGGGGCCGATGATCTCCATCACGGAGCGGCGGAAGCCGACGCGCGAGGAGAAGGACGAGCCGAAATCGCCCTGCAGCACGCCGCCGATCCAATTGAGGTAACGCTCATGCGCCGGCTTATCGAGGCCGATCTCCTTCTGGAACGCCTCGACCGTCTCCGGCGTCGCCGACTGGCCCAATATGGCCTTGGCGAAGTCGCCGGGCAGGAACTCGATGGCCGAGAAGATGATGAGAGACACGACGAAGAGCGTGACGAGGCCCAGACCCAGACGCTGCAATACCGTTCTCAGAAGTGGGTGCATCGACACAATCCAAAAGCCGGGCCGTCCGCGAAGGACGGCCCGGAACCACCTAAATCACGCAAGCCACCAGCGCTCGGCGATCTTCAGGCCGTCGTTCTCCCAGTTGGGAGCGACGTCGCCATGCGCGAGCTTCTTGGAATTGGCGGTCACGAAATTATTGAAGACGAGCAGGATGGTGCCGCCGTCGTCATGCACGAGCTGCTGCATCTCGGCATAGATGGCGGCGCGCTTGGCCTCGTCGAGCTCGGCGCGTCCCTGAACCAGCAGCTCGTTGAAGCGCGGGTTCTTCCAGAAGGTCTCGTTCCAGGCGGCGTCCTTCGCATAAGCGATGGAGAAGGCCCAGTCGCAGGTCGGACGGCCGCTCCAATAGCCGGCGCACCACGCCTTCTTGAGCCAGACATTGTCCCAATAGGCGTCCTCGGCCTCGCGCACGACATTGATGTCGATGCCGCATTTGGCGGCCGTTTCCTTGATGAGCACGCCGGCGTCGACGGCGCCGGCGAAGGCCGCGTCGGCGACCGAGAGGTCGACCTTCAGCGTCTCGTAGCCGGCCTTCTTCAGGTGGAACTTCGCCTTGTCCGGATCGTATTTGTATTTCGGCTCCGGATCGATCGAATATTTGACCGCCTTGGCGATCGGGTTGTCGTTGCCGACCGTGGCATGGTCGAGGAAGATCTTCTTCTGGATCTCCTCGCGGTCGATCGCCCATTTCATGGCGAGGCGCACATCGTTGTTGTCGAAGGGCGCCATGGTCGTATTCATCGGCAGCACATAGTGGCCGTAGCCCGAGAGCTCGAGGATCTCGACATTGGGGTTGCGCTTGAGAAGATCGAGCGTCTTCAGGTCGGCGCGGCCGATGAAATCGACGTCGCCGGTGGTCAGCGCATTGGTACGCGCCGCGACATCGGTGATGGCGATGAACTCGACCTCGTCGAGATAGGGCTGGTTCGACTTGAAGTAGTTCGGATTGCGCTTGAACTTGGCCGACACGCCCGGCTCGAATTTCTCGAGCACGAAGGGACCGGTGCGCACGCCCGACTGCCAGTCCGACTTGCCGTCCTTCACCGGCATGATCGGGATGTGATAGTCGCTCGCCAGATAGGGGAAGTCGGCGCTGCCGTCCTTCAGCTCGAAGATGACCGTCTCCGGTCCGTCCGCCTTGATGTCGGCGATCGGATCGAGCAGCGACTTCGCCGCCGATTTGGAATCGGCGCCCATGTGATGGCGGAAGGAGGCGACCACATCGTCGGCGGTCACCGTCTTGCCGTCATGGAACGTGGCGCCCTTGCGCAGCTTGAACGCCCATTTCTTGGCGCCGTCGGAGGGCTCATAGGATTCGGCGAGATCGGGCACCACATTGCCCTTGGCGTCGACCTCGGTGAGGCTGTTCGACAGGGCGCCCCAGAAGGCGCATTGGGTGAAGGTGTCGGGATAGCCGACCGGATCCAGCGTGTCCGTGGTGGCGCCATGGGCGAGGCCGAAACGGGCGGAACCGCCCTTCTTCGGCTCGGCGCGCACCGCGTTGACGAACATCGCATTGCCGGCCGCGGCGGTGAAGCCCGCCAGCATGGCGAGCTGGATGAAGTCGCGGCGGGAGACCTTGCCCTTGCCGGCAAGGCTGGTCGCCAGTTTGAGTTTTTGTTCTAATTCGCTCATTGCGGATGTCTCCTTCGAAGGGTGCATTTCCAAATCGAGGAGCGGCCGCAGTCTCTGCGCCTCACAACGGCTTCCGCGTTCATTGCCTCATCGGCACGCGGTTGCCATCTCCTCCCCGATACCGTCCAGTAAGCCCAGTGTCGTTTTTATTATTTTC
>JBMOOM010000016.1:130615-159633 GCA_049323275.1 Pseudomonadota bacterium | reverse complement strand
AGCAAAACTGTCATGAGGGCAGCACCTCGTCAATGGTTCTGACGCTTTGCGGCGCTTGTCGTGCGACAAGTTTCGGGCCGAGGCCCGATTCCGACATGTTAATGCAAAAACCGTCCCGAAACGCCCGCGCCCGTCAGGCCGGGATCAGCGCCGTGACCGCCGCCAGGGTCTCGGCCTCCGCCGCCGGCTTGTCCCAGCGGATACGGTGCACGCGCGGAAACCGCAAGGCGACGCCCGATTTGTGCCGCGCCGAGCGCTGGACGGCATCGAAGGCGATTTCGAGGACCAGGCCGGGCGCCACCTGGCGCACCGGACCGAAACGCTCGACCGTATTGGTCCTGATCCAGCGGTCGAGGCGCAACAGCTCCTCATCGGTGAAGCCCGAATAGGCCTTGCCGACCGGCACCAGCTCGTCCGGCGTCTTCCACACGCCGAAGGTGTAATCCGAATAATAGGACGACCGCTTGCCCGAACCGCGCTGGGCATACATCAGCACGCAATCGAGGGTGAGCGCGGCGCGCTTCCATTTGTACCAATGGCCCTTCGGCCGGCCGGCCAGATAGGGGCTGTCCTTGCGCTTCAGCATCAGCCCCTCGATGCCGTTCTCGCGCGCCTGGCGCCATTTCTCCTCGAGCTCGCTGAAGGCGGTGAAGGGCACCAGCGCGCTGACATCGGCGAGGCTCGGCAGGAAGCGCTCATACCAGGCCTCGAGCCTGGCGCGGCGCTTCAGATAGCTCAGCTCGCGCACATCCTCGTCCCCGTCGATGAGAATGTCATAAAGGCGGATATGGGCGGGATAGTCCTGCAGCATCCTGCCCGTCACGCTCTTGCGGTTGAGGCGCTGCTGCAGGTCGTTGAAAGGCGCCACCGCGCCGTCGCGCAGCACCAGAAGCTCGCCGTCGAGGACGCCTTGCGTATGGGCGAAGGCCTGGACGATATCGGGAAAGGCGCCCGATATGTCATCGCCGGCGCGCGAGAAGAGCCGCACATCGCCGGGTCGCGCCGAGAGCTGCACCCTTATGCCGTCCCACTTCCATTCAGCGGCGATGTCATCGGGCGAGAGGCCCTGCCAGTCGCCTTCTTCGATCGGATGCGCCAGCATCACCGGCCGGAAGGTCGCCTTGCGGCCGGGATCGGGCCGTTCACCCCTGCCCTCGAGCCAGGCGAACATGTCGCCGTAAGGCGGCGTGACCGCATGCCAGACCTCCTCGATCTCCTCGACCTCATGCCCGAAGCTCCGGGCGATGGCGGTCTTGGCGAGGCGCGCCGAAACGCCGACCCTGAGGGCGCCCGACAGGAGCTTCAGCAGCGCGAAGCGGCCCTTGGCGTCGAGCCGGTCGAGCAGGCGCTCGAGGACGCGGGGAAATTCGCGCGACGAGGCCGCGCTCACCTCGGCGACGACCTCGCCGATCGAGGGCGGCGGCGCGCCGGCGCGGGCATCGGGCCACAGCAGCGAGACGGTCTCGGCAGTGTCGCCGACATAATCGCGCGACAGGCGATAGAGCAGCGGATCGACATGCGGCTCGAGAATGGTCGCGAGCGTCTTGCGGATCGGCAGGCGCAAAGGCAGGCCGTCGGTCAGCGCCGCGAGCGCCCAGCCGCGGTCGGGATCAGGCACCTCTCTGAAATAGTCCTCGAGAAGCTTCAGCTTGGCATTGCGCGCGGTCGTATAGACCAGCCGATCGAGAAGCTCGGCGAAAAGCTGCATCATTCATACTCGCATTCACAGGGATAAGAGTTGTCCACGGCCCTCTCATTATCCGTCTTCCCGGCGAAAGCCGGGATCCATTGAGTTCCGTCCATACCGGCAACGCCGCTGCTATTGCACCAGCTCAGGGGATCCCGGCTTTCGCCGGGATGACGGTGGGTAGAGCGGATGTCAGTCTCCCTCATCTTCGAATCCAACGAGCGCCAGCGCCCGGCCGCGCCGGCCCATGAGACCGATCTGATGCACCAGCGCATCCTCGCGGCCATGGGTCACCCAGATCTCCTCCGCACCGGTCTCCTCGATCGTCGTGAGAAGCTCCGGCCAGTCGCAATGATCGGACACCACCAGCGGCAGCTCCACGCCATGCTGGCGGGCGCGCCCTTTCACCCGCATCCAGCCCGAGGCATAGCAGGTGAGCGGGTCGGCGAGCCGCCGCGACCAGCGGTCGCTCAGTGCGCTCGGCGGACACAGGACCAGCGCCCCTTTGAGCTCGGCCGGCTCGCTGTCCAGAACATTGCGAAGTTCGCCCAGATCGACACCGAGGCTCACATAAAGATCGCAGAGATTGCGCAGGCCGCCATGCAGATAGATCGGGCGGTCGTAACCTGCCTGCCGGGCGAGCGCGATCATGCGCTGGCATTTGCCGAGATTATAGGCGCCGAGGAGATGCGTGCGGTCGGGATTGGCCGCCATCGAGGCGAGCAGCCGCCGGGCCTCCTTCTCCGCCGGCTCATGGCGGAAGACCGGCAGGCCGAAGGTCGCCTCGGTGATGAAGAGATCGCACGGCACCAGCTCGAAAGGCGCGCAGGTCGGGTCGGGCGAGCGCTTATAGTCGCCCGAGACGACCGCGCGGCAACCCTGCCAGTCGAGCACGATCTGGGCGGAACCCAGAATATGCCCCGCCGGCACCAGCTTCACCCCGACGCCATTGATGGTCTGGGCGCCATTGGCGGCCTGGAACCCGGCGGCGCAATCGGCGCCATAGCGAACCTTCATGATCTCGATGGTTTCATGGGTGGCGAGCACCGCGCCGTGGCCGGAGCGGGCATGGTCGCCATGGCCATGGGTGATGACGGCGCGGTCCACGGGGAGATGCGGATCGATATGGAACTGGCCCGGGGCGCAATAAAGGCCGCGGTCGGTCGGATAGAGCCAGCTTTCCGGACGGGGTGTCGGCATGAGAACCTCAATATAGGTTTTCACCTCTCTTGAGACCATGCCGTGTCAGTATGCGTCAGGAGTATCGGCGGAACCGGGTTCCCGATCGGCAGCGCCGCCGCTTCGGCACGACGCAAGGCCGACCCTTCACGGATACAGGCTAGAAAGAGGCAAAATCCGAAGAACGGCCTCGCGGGGCTGGTCATCGGCCCGGATCCAGCGCAGCCCAAGCATGTTTTTCGCGCCGCACTCGGTCGGCGCGAGCAGGGAATGCCACCCGGCGGACACGAATTCTGTTTTAAAAAAGAAACCTCTTGCAGTCACGGGCTGGGCGCGCATAGGTGAAATGCCAGCGTCATTCGAAACCCGCCCCGAAGGGGTGAGCAGAGGAGACAAGGACATGACCGGCATCCTGATGCTGCCCGTCGCGGTACTCAAAGCCTGGCCGCGCAATGCGCGTCTTCACACGAACGAGCAGGTCAAGCAGCTGGCGCAAAGCATCCGGCGCTTCGGCTTCACCCATCCGATCCTCATCGATGAGGACGACCGGATACTGTCCGGCCACGGCCGGGTGCGGGCGGCGCGGCAGCTCGGCCTCAGCGAGGTGCCGTGCCTCAGGCTCGACCATCTGAGCCCGGCGGAGAAACGCGCTTATGTCGTCGCCGACAACAAGCTGGCTCTCAATGCCGAATGGGATCAGAAGCTCCTCGCCGAGGAGCTCAGCGGGCTCATCGACGACGAGCTCCTGTTCGAAACAGGCTTCTCCCTTGTCGAGGCCGATGGGCTCATCATCGACAAGCCGGCCGAAGCGAGAGACCGACCCAAGGCGAGTGGCCCCTCTCACAAGCGCTGCCGGGCCGGCGACATCTGGCGGCTGGGCTCGAACTGGCTGGTCTGCGGCGACGCCCTGAAACCCGATCTGGTGAACACGATGATCGCAGGTCAACAGGTCCAGATGCTCATCGCGCGGCCCGCCGGCGCAACGACGAGGAAGGATCGGGACTGGGCCGCAGCGACCTTCTTGACAGCCGCCAAATCCGGCCGGGGCGCCATGATGAGTGAAAGCGATGCCGGGCGCTGCGATGGGATCATCCAGCGCTGGGAAGCCCAGACGAAGACCGCGGCTTACCGCTTCAACACCGAATCAGGAAAAGACAGCACGGAGGCGAGAGCATGAACAGCATCGACGCGGAAGCCGAACCCATGTCAGCCCGCCCGACCGAATATGAGGTCGGCTATGGCAAGCCACCGGTGGCGACGCGCTTCATCAAAGGGCGATCCGGGAATCCGGCCGGCAGGCCCAAGGGAGCGCGCAACAAGATTCCTGCCGCGCATGAGGAACGCCTAAAGGCGATCATCCTCGAAGAGGCCTATCGCGACATCAAGATCAATGATGGCGACCGGCATGTGAGCGTCCCGATGATCCGGGCGATCATCCGCGCCATGGCGATGGGCGCGGCCAAGGGCCAGCCGCGCGCCCAGGCGCTGTTCACGACGCTGCTCGCCGCGGTCGAGCAGGAGCGCGCGGAACGCCATGAGGAGGCGCTGGAGGTTATTGGGACTTGCCTGAAGTCATGATGGGGCACAAGCCGGCGCGGCCTCAGCCGCCCCGCCCGAAGCGCTCGTCGAAGGAATAGCCCATGCCGCGCACGGTGCGGATCGGGTCGATCTCGCGGCCACGTTTCAGGCATTTGCGCAGGCGGCCGACATGGACATCGACGGTGCGCTCATCGACATAGATGTCGCGCCCCCAGACGGCATCGAGAAGCTGCGAGCGGCTATAGACCCGGCCCGGGCTCTGCATGAGATATTCGAGCAGGCGGAACTCGGTCGGCGACAGAGTGATGTCGCGGGTGGCGCGCGTCACCCGGCGGGTGCGGCGGTCGAGCGCGATGTCGCCGGCCTTGAGGCGCTCGGCGATGGCGTCGGGATTGACCCGGCGCAGGATCGTCTTGATGCGGGCAAGCAGCTCCGGCACCGAGAAGGGCTTGACGATGTAATCGTCGGCGCCGGTGGCGAGGCCGCGCACGCGCTCATTCTCCTCGCCGCGCGCGGTCAGCATGATGACCGGTATATCGCGCGTTTCGGGACGCGAGCGCAACAGGCGGCAGACCTCGATGCCCGATATGCCCGGCAGCATCCAGTCCAGCAGGATGAGATCGGGACGTTCTTCATTGACGAGATGGGCCGTGTCCTCGCCATTGGCGGTGGCGCGCACCCGGAACCCCTCCGCCTGGAGATTATAGGTCAGGAGGATCTGGATGGGTTCTTCGTCTTCGACGATGAGGATGGAAGCGGTCATCAGCGCTCGTTCATTGAATCAAAGGCGGTGGTGCTGGTGGTGTCCTTCTTCGGGCGCTCCTCGCGCATCGGCTGGCCGGACACCAGATAGTGAATGTTCTCCGCTATGTTGGTGGCGTGATCGCCGATGCGCTCGAAATTCTTGGCGCCGAAGAGAAGATGGGTGCAAGGCCCGATCATGCGCGGGTCCTCCATCATATAGGTGAGGAGTTCGCGGAAGATCGAATTATAGAGGGCGTCGAGCTCGCCGTCATTGCGCCAGACATCGAGCGCCTTGACGTCGTCGGTCGTCGTATAGGCGTCGAGCACGTCCTTGAGCTGCTCGAGCGACAGCCGGCCCATGCGGGTCAAGCCGGTGGCGAGCTTGCGCGGCAGCGCCTCCGAAATGGCATGCGAGCGCTTGGCGATGTTCTTGGCGAGATCGCCGATACGCTCGAGGTCGGAAGCGATGCGAATCGCCACCATGATCTCGCGCAGGTCGCGCGCCATGGGCTGGCGCTTGGCGATGGTGAGGATGGCGCGCTCCTCGAGCTGCAGCTCGAGGGCGTCGATCTTCTCGTCCTGCGCGATCACGATATCGGCGAGCTTGGTGTCGCGCTTGGCCAGCGCCTCGATGGCCTTGGCGAGATGGTCCTCGGCGAGGCCGCCCATCTGGGCGAGCATCGTCTTGAGATTGGCGAGGTCCTCGTCATAGGCTTTGACGATATGGTCCGACATAGTCCTCTACTCCACGGTCAGCCGAAGCGGCCGGTGATGTAATCCTGGGTGCGCTTGTCCTTGGGCGCGGTGAAGATGTCGTCGGTATCGCCGACCTCCACCAGATTGCCGAGATGGAAAAACGCGGTGAGTTGCGAAACGCGCGCCGCCTGCTGCATCGAATGGGTGACGATGACGATGCAGAAATTCTGGCGCAGCTCGTCGATGAGCTCCTCGATGCGCGCCGTGGCGATCGGGTCGAGCGCCGAGCACGGCTCGTCCATCAGGATCACCTCCGGATTGACGGCGATGGCGCGCGCGATGCACAGGCGCTGCTGCTGGCCGCCCGACAGCCCGGTGCCCGGATGATCGAGCCGGTCCTTCACTTCCTCGAAGAGACCGGCCTTCTTGAGGCTCGTCACCACGATCTCCTCGAGATCGGTCTTGTTCCTGGCGAAGCCGTGGATGCGCGGGCCGTAGGCGACATTCTCGTAGATCGACTTGGGGAACGGATTGGGCTTCTGGAACACCATGCCGATGCGGGCGCGCAACTGGACGACGTCGAGGCTCTTGTCGTAAATGTCGCGGCCGTCGATCTCGATATTGCCGGTGACGCGGCAGGACGGAATCGTGTCGTTCATCCGGTTGATCGAGCGCAGGAAGGTCGACTTGCCGCAGCCCGAGGGGCCGATGAAGGCCGAGACGGCCCCGTCGGGAATGTCGATGCTCAGATCGTTGATGGCGTGCTTCTCGCCGTAATAGACGTCGACATTGCGCGCCTTGATCTTCAAGGGCCGTTCGCGCGCGATACGCGGCGCGTTACCGGCGACCGGCGTCTTGATCATGGTATCCATCGAGGCTGACCCTTTCATAACTTACCAGCGCCGCTCGAAGCGCTTGCGCAACAGGATGGCGGCGGCATTCATGACGAAGAGGAAGGCGAGAAGAACGATGATGGCGCCGGCCGTCTTGGACTGGAAGGCGATTTCCGGCAGGTCCGACCAGAGATAGATCTGGATCGGAAGCGCGGTGGCGGCGTCGGTGAAGCCGCCGGGGATATCGACGATGAAGGCGACCATGCCGATCATGAGCAGCGGCGCCGTCTCGCCCAGAGCGTGGGCCATGCCGATGATGGTGCCGGTCATGATGCCGGGCATCGCCAAGGGCAGGACATGATGGAAGATCGCCTGCTGATGCGAGGCGCCGACGCCCAGGGCCGCTTCCTTGATCGAAGGCGGCACGGCGCGCAAGGCGGCGCGCGAGGCGATGATGATGGTGGGCAACACCAGCAGCGCCAGGACCAGGCCGCCGACCACCGGCGCGGACCGCGGCAGGCCGAAGAAATTGAGGAACATGGCGAGGCCCAGAAGACCGAAGACGATGGATGGCACCGCCGCGAGGTTGTTGATGTTCACCTCGATGACCTGGGTCAGGCGGTTCTTGGGCGCAAATTCCTCGAGATAGATCGCCGCCGCGACGCCGATCGGCAGGCACAGGAACAGGGTCACCAGAAGGGTGAGGATCGATCCCATGAGCGCGCCCCTGATGCCGGCGAGCTCGGGCTCACGCGAGTCGCCCGAGGAGAAGAAGCGCCAGGCGACGCCGTTCTCGGCGACGCCCTTTTCCTTCAGCTGCTCGAGCCAGAGAGCTTCCTGGTCGTCGATACGGCGATTGTGCTCAGGCACGGTGAAGCGGACGATGTCCCAGGCCCCGGGAGCCGCGGCGTCGAGCGACTTGGGCGCCGAAAGCTGCTCGGCGACATAGGCGCCGCTGTCGGCGGAAACGATGCGGAAGGCGCCGCCATTCATGCGCACGATGTCGCCCGCCGTCAGCACCGGCGTCTTGTCGGTCGCCAGCTTGAACTTCTCGCCGTCGGCCGTGGCGGTGACAGTACCCTGGCCGGCGATCTTCTCGACACCGGTCTGGCGGCCCTTCAGATACTGATCGGCATCGTCGGAAAGCAGCACCGGCACCTTGATGTCCTGGCCGATGAGGGTCGGATCGCTCATCACCATGGCGCGGAAATCATCGGCGGCGCCCGAGCTCAGAAGCCCCATGAGCTTCTTGCGGTCGCCGCGCGAGGTGACATCCGGAAACATGGCGCGGAAAGCCTCGCGGATCGGCGCGTCGAAGTCGCCGGTGCGGATCACCTTGAGGTCCTTGGTGTTCTGCGGGTCGATCGCCTCCTGCGAGACGGTGACCGGCAGCTCCAGGCGATGCTCGAAGAAGGCCGGCAGGCCTTTCGTCAGGATGTCGGCGAAGAGCAGCACCAGGAAGATCGCCGTCACCGCGATGGCGGCGATGCCGTAGAATTTGAAGCGGCGCTCGGCGCGATAGCGCTTGGCCACGAGGGCCGAGTTGTCGCTGACGCGGCGGGGAGCGGCGGAGATCGCGGTATCAGTCATATTGTTCCCGGTATTTCTGCACGATCTTGAGCGCGATGTAGTTCAGAGCGAGGGTGAAGAAGAACAGTACCAGGCCGAGCGCGAAGGCGGAGAGCGTCTTGGCCGAGTCGAATTCCTGGTCGCCGACCAGAAGCGTCTTGATCTGCACCGTGACGGTGGTGACGGCGGCGAGCGGATTGAAGGTGAGGTTGGCGGCGAGACCGGCGGCCATCACCACGATCATCGTCTCGCCGACGGCGCGCGAGATCGCCAGCATGAAGGCCGAGACGATGCCGGGCAGAGCGGCCGGAAGCACCACCTTCTTGATGGTCTCCGACCTGGTGGCGCCCATGGCGTAGGAGCCGTCGCGCAAGGACTGCGGCACGGCGTTGATCACGTCGTCGGACAGCGAGGAGACGAAGGGGATGATCATCATGCCCATCACCAGACCGGCGGCGAGGGCGGATTCGGAGGCGACATCGAGGCCGAGCGACTGGCCCCAGCCGCGGATGAGCGGCGCCACCGTCAAGGCGGCGAAAAACCCCAAGACGACGGTGGGGATGCCGGCCAGGATCTCGAGGATCGGCTTGACCACGGCGCGGATCTTCGGCGTCGCATATTCGGCCATGTAGATCGCCGAGAACAGGCCGAGCGGTCCCGCGACCAGCATGGCGATGAGGGTGATGAGCAGCGTGCCGACGATCAGCGGAATGATGCCGAAGGCGCCGGAGGAACCGACCTGGTCGGCGCGCATGGCGGTCTGCGGCGACCATTGCAGGCCGAAGAGGAAGTCGATCGGCGAAACCTTGCTGAAGAAATGCATGGCCTCGAACACCACCGAGAGCACGATGCCGATGGTGGTGAGGACGGCCACCGCCGAACAGGCGAGCAGCACATATTTGACGAAACGCTCGAACTGGTTGCGGGCGCGCAGCTCGGGAACGATGCGGCCGAGGCCCCAGAAGATGACGGCGGCGCCGGCCAGCGCCCCCAGGCCGCTCAGCCCCCAATAGACGAGGCTCGCTGCCGAGCCATAGGCGGCCGCGGCGGTTTTCAGCTTGTCGCTGGCCTCGCCCTGATAGATGCCGGCAATGAAGTTCTGGATGTCGCGCAGAGCCGCATCGCGGTGGAGCTGCGTGGCGACCTCGGAAGGATCGAAGGCGCTCAGGCCCTGGCTCACCACATAATGCGAGCCCAGGGGAGCGCCGATCACATAGACGGCCATCATCACCGTGAGCACGGCGGCGGCGACAAAAAGCCCATGATAGGCCGGCAGCGAATGGAGAACGCCGGCCTGATCGCCGCGCACGCCGCGGGCGCGCTGGGCGCCCAGGATGAAGGCGGCGAGCACCAGCACCGCCAAAATTGCGAAATACGTCCCCGACATCTACACGCCCTGTTCTATCTCGCCTGCCGTGTCACGGTCTTCGTGGCCTTGGTCTCGGTACGGAAGAGAGTCAGAGGCGGCCGGTACATCCGCGGACCGCCTCCCGCGAGCTCCCTGGCGAAACGATGACGCCTCGCCGGGGTAAACACGCCAACTCTTCGTTTGCGCATCGATGCGCCGGGGCCCATGCCTGCCCCAGACGGCCAGCCTACATCAGCTGGTCGCCCTTGATCGTTTCCATCGCTTCCGCGGCGGCCTTGGTCTTCTTGAACTCGTCGCCCGGCAGCGGCACCAGGCCCTTATTGGCGAGATAACCATCTTCGCCGAGCGCCTTGTCCGACACATATTCCTTCACGAATTCCACCATGCCGGGGATCGTGCCGACATGCTGCTTCTTCGCGTAGACGAAGAGCGGACGGGAAACCTTGTACTCGCCGCTGGCGATCGTCTCATAGCTCGGCGACTTGCCGTCGATGGCGGCGCCCTTGATCTTGTTCTGGTTCTCCTCGAGGAAGGAGTAACCGAAGATGCCGACCGCCTGCGGGTTGGCCTCGAGCTTCTGAACGATCAGGTTGTCGTTCTCGCCGGCGTCGATATAGGCGCCGTCCTCACGGATCGACTTCCAGACCTTCTCGAAGGCCTTGGCGTCGGATTTCTTCAGGGCCTTCAGCGAGTCGATGCCTTCGGCGCCCTTCTCCATCACGAGCTCGACGAACGAGTCGCGCGTGCCGGAGGTGGGCGGCGGGCCCAGAACTTCGATCTTCTCATCCGGAAGCGACGCGTCGACGTCCTTCCAGGTCTTGTAGGGGTTGGCGACGAGCTTGCCGTCCTTGTCCGGCACTTCCTTGGCGAGCGCCAGGAACAGCTGGGTCTTGGTGAAGGTCAGGTCCGGGCCGGCCTTGGAATTGGCGACGGTCAGGCCGTCGAAACCTACCTTGATCTCGACGATGTCGGTCACGCCGTTCTTGGCGCAATCCTCGAACTCGCCCTTCTTCATCTGGCGCGAGGCGTTGGTGAAATCGGGATGGTCGGCGCCGATGCCGGCGCAGAACAGCTTCATGCCGCCGCCGGTGCCGGTCGATTCGACCACCGGGGTCTTCATGCCGGAGGTCTTGCCGAACTGCTCGGCAACGGCCGTGGTGAAGGGATAGACCGTGGACGAGCCGACGATGCGGATCTGGTCGCGGGCCTGGGCGATGCCGGCCGTCAGGGCCAGAAGGCTGGCGGCCAAAAGTAAGCGTTTCATTCGTGTCTCCTCTGTGTGACGCCTGGCTTCCATTAGGCATCGCGCATGAGTGTTATGTGACACATAGGATACAGGAATATGACAATTCAACTATATGAAATGATTGGATTTATCCTGATTCAGGCGGAGCCGCCGGAACTCTGATCGTAAAGCTCGAGCCCTGGCCCAGCTGCGACTGGATGCGCATTCTGCCGCGATGGCGGTTGAGGATGTGCTTGACGATGGCGAGGCCGAGGCCGGTGCCGCCGCGCGAACGGCTTTCCTGCGCATTGGTGCGGTAGAAGCGCTCGGTCAGGCGCGGCAGATGCTCTTCGGCGATGCCCGGCCCAAAATCGCGCACCACCAGTTCGCAATCCTCCCCCGTCCGCTTTCCGGTCACCTCGATCAGCTTGCCGCTGGCCGCGTATTTGATGGCGTTCTCGACCAGATTCTGGATCACCTGGACGAGCTCATCCCAATCGCCGCGCACCGGCAGCGGCTCGGGGCTGTCGATCTTGATCTCCACCCCGGCATCGCGGGCGAGGCCGGCCAGCGTATCGCGCACATGGAGCGCGATCTGGCTGAGATCGGCGGTGCCGGTCGGACGCTGATGGGCGTTCATCTCGATGCGGCTCAAGGACAGGAGATCGTCGATCAGCCGCTTCATGCGCTGCGCCTGGGTCTGCATCAGGGCGAGGAAGCGCTCGCGCGAGACCTCATCCTTCCTGGCCGCACCCTGCAAAGTCTCGATGAAGCCCAGGAGCGAGGCCAGAGGTGTCCGCAATTCATGGCTCGCATGGGCTACGAAATCGGCGCGCATGCGCTCGGTCTGCTGCTCGCGGGTCAGGTCCTTGAGAAGGACCAGGGCCGCCACTTCCGGGCCGATGACGCTCATGGCGGAAATGAAGGCCTCGAAATGGCGCGGCACCGGCACATGCAGCTCATAATCGACCCGCATTGAGCCGCCATGCTCGAGAATGTTCTGGACCGCTTCCAGAATCGCCGGCGCCCGGATGGCCGAGGACAGATGCTGGCCGACCGGATCCATATTGAGGAGATCCTTGGCCCGCGTGTTGGCCGAGTGCACCACGCCATGATCGTCGAGCAGCATCACCGGATCGGGCAATGCGCCAATCAAGGCTGTCATGGCGTCCTGAGCGGAATTCCGTTCACGCAGGTCGGCCGCCGCGGTGGCGGCGCCATTCGTCTTTTTCCAAGGCCAGATCATCATACTCGGCAAAGCGGATCACCAGATCACGATGAGTTTGGATCGAATCGATCCAAACTCATAGACGTGATCGTTCCTCGTATCAGGCGCGGGATTCTCGCGAAAAACCGGTATCCACTTTTTCGCATCCCGCGTCCCGCACAGTCAGCTTTGCTTATGACAAATTCCTGACGATAGAGAAAGAGCAATGAAAAGCGGGGCGGCAGAGCCACCCCGCAATTTTGGCAATTCGCCAGACGTCAGACGACGGTTACCTTTGCGCCCATCTTCACATGCTGGAACAGCTCGCTGACATCGGCGTTCAGCATGCGGATGCAACCGGACGATGCCGCCTTGCCGATCGATGCCGGCTCGTTGGTGCCATGGATGCGGTAGATGGTGCTGCCGAGATAGATGGCGCGGGCGCCGAGCGGGTTTTCCGGGCCGCCCGCCATGAAGGCCGGCAGATCGGGGCGGCGCTTGCGCATCTGGGCGGGCGGGCGCCAGTCGGGCCATTTCACCTTGGCCGAAACCGTATTGCTGCCGGCCCATTCGAAGCCGCGCTTGGCGGTGGCGACCTTGTATTTCACCGCCTTGCCGTCCCCCAATATATAATAAAGGGCGCGCTCCCTGGTTACGATGACGATCGAGCCGGGCTGCTGCTTCGACGCGAAGTCGACGATCTGGCCGCGCTTGAACTGCGGCGCCTCGGCCTTGGCGGCGGTGCCGGCGAAAAGAGCGGTCATCACGACCGAAGCGACGATCAGGCCGCGGGAAAAATTGGCGAAACGGTTGGTCACGGAAAATCTCCTCTCAAGTTGACGTGGAACATAGAGAGGGCGGACTGAACCCGTCCTGAAACCGGCATTCATCCCGGGTTTAGGAGTTTTGACAGCCGCGCGCCGGGGCTTTATCTCGGTAGCGCGCCCGCCCAGAAGGATCTCCGTCCATGCAGACCGTCACCACCTTCCCGCGTCCGGTGAAGGAAATCGAAAATATCTGGATTCCGCTCGCCGATGGCACAAGGCTCGCGGCCAGGCTGTGGCTGCCGGAAGACGCGGAAACGAAGCCGGTGCCGGCGATCCTCGAATATCTGCCCTATCGCAAGCGCGACGGCACGATCATCCGCGACGCGCTGACCCATCCCTATTTCGCCGGCCACGGCTATGCGTCGATCCGCGTCGACATGCGCGGCAATGGCGATTCCGAAGGCCTGCTGTTCGACGAATATACCAAGCAGGAGCAGGACGACGCGCTCGAGGTGATCGACTGGCTCACCCGGCAGAACTGGTGCTCGGGACAGGTCGGCATGATCGGCATCTCCTGGGGCGGCTTCAACGGCCTGCAGGTCGCGGCGCGCAAGCCTCCTGCCCTCAAGGCCATCGTGACCCTGTGCTCGACCGATGACCGCTATCAGGACGACATCCATTACAAGGGCGGCTGCGTCATCAACGAGCATATGGGCTGGGCCGCCACCATGCTCGCCTATTCGTCCCGCCCGCCCGATCGGGCCATCGTCGGCGAGGCCTGGAAAAAGATGTGGATGGACAGGCTCGAGAACCTGCCGATGCTGATCGTGCCGTGGCTTCAGCACCCGCATCGCGATTCCTATTGGAAACATGCGAGCGTCTGTGAGGATTTCGGCGCCATCGAAGCCGCCTGCCTCGTCGTCGGCGGCTGGAACGACGCCTATTCCAACGCCATACCGCGATTGATGTCGGGCCTGCGCACCAGCTGCAAGGCGATCATCGGCCCGTGGATCCATAAATATCCGCATTTCTCGATGGTCGGCCCGCGCATCGGCTTCCTGCAGGAGGCGCTGCGCTGGTGGGACTTCTGGCTCAAGGGCGAGCCGACCGGCGTCATGCGCGACCCCGCCTTCCGCGTCTATGTGATGGACGGGATCAAGCCGACCAAGGGACCCGACGCATGGCCCGGCCGCTGGATCAAGGAGGAGATCTGGAATGCCGGCAATACCGAGATCAAGCAATGGCACCTGAATGAGGACGGCATCGGCGGCCTGCCGCAAGCCGAAACGCCGCTCACCGTCTCGTCGCCGCAGGATATCGGCCTCGATGGCGGCGATTATTGCATCATGTTCAACGGCTCGGGCTTTCCGGGCGATCAGAGGCGCGACGACGCCGGATCGCTGACCTTCGATTCCCCCGCCCTCGTCGCCGACATGGATATTGTCGGGCGCCCGGCGGTCGAGCTCGACTTCTCGGTCGACCGGCCGGTCGCCTTCGTGGCCATCCGCCTCAACGATGTGTGGCCCACGGGCGAGGTCACGCGCATCACCTACCAGCTGCAGAATCTCTGCCAAAGGGTGAGCCGCGAATATCCCTCCGCGCTCGAGCCCGGCAAGCGCTACAAGGTGAAGATCGCGCTCGACGACATCGCCTGGCGCATCGGCAAGGGACATAAATTGCGCGTCGCCATCTCGACGACCTATTGGCCGCTGATGTGGCCGGCGCCGGAACCCGTCAAGCTCACGGTCCATGCCGGCGCCTCGCGGGTGTTCGTGCCGATCCGGCGCGAGATTCCCAATGAGGTGGCGCCGAGCTTCAAGGCGGCGGAAGGCGCAGAAGCGGCGAAACTGAAGGAGCTCGCCAGGCCCAGCGCCAGCCGCGTCGTGCGCATGGACGAGGCGACGGGCGAAACGGTCATCGAGGAGAAGGACGACAATGGCCGCTTCGAGATCGAGCCGCATGGGCTGGTGATCCGCTCGGTCACCGAGAAGACCTACCGCATCAAGCAGGATGATCCCCTGTCGGCCCGGATGGAAACCCATTGGACCGAGGAAGTGGGACGCGGCGACTGGCAGACGCGCGTCGAGACCCATACGCGCCATGAGGCGACCAAGACGCATTGGATCATCTGGGGCCGCATCGAGGCCTTCGAGGGCGAGACCCAGGTCTTCAGCCGCGAATGGAACGAACAGGTCGAGCGCAAGCTCAACTGATGATGTCCATTGCCCAGTCCAACGTCATCCGCATCGCGGCCGCGATCATCTTCAACGAAGCGGGGCATGTGCTCGTGGTGCGCAAGCGCGGCGCTTGCGTCTTCATGCAGCCCGGCGGCAAGATCGAGCCGCGGGAACTGCCGGCCACGGCGCTGGCGCGCGAGCTCGAGGAAGAGATCGCGCTGACGATCAACCCCGATGACGCCCTCTATGTCGGCAAATTCCGCGCCCCGGCGGCGAATGAGCAGGACCGCGAGGTCGAGGCCGATGTCTTCGCTGTGCCGCTCACCGGCGCCTGCGCCGCGCAAGCGGAGATCGAGGAGATCCGCTGGGTCGATCCTTTCGCGCTCGACCTGCCGCTCGCGATACTGAGCCGCGATCACATCATGCCGGTCGCGCGCGCCCGGTCCAGGAAGGAGTCCCCATGACGAAGACGATCCTCATCACCGGCGGCAGCCGCGGCATCGGCCGGGAAGCGGCGATCCTGTGCGGCGAAAGAGGCTGGTCGGTCGGCATCAATTATGTCGGCAACCGCGCCGCCGCGGAAGAAACGGCCGAAGCGGTGCGCAAGGCCGGCGGCAAGACGGTTCTCGCCCAAGGCGATGTCGCGTCGGAGCAAGACGTCGCCGCCATGTTCGAGGCGACCGAAGGCGCCTTCGGCAAACTGTCGGGCGTCGTCGTCAATGCCGGCATCGTGGCGCCGGCGTCGCCCCTCGCCGAGATGAGCCTGGAGCGGATGAGGCGCATCTTCGAGGTCAATGTGCTGGGCGCCTATCTCTGTGCGCGTGAATGCGCCAGGCGCCTGCCGAAGAACCGCGGCGGCGAGGGCGGCTCGGTGGTGCTTCTGTCATCCGCCGCCGCCCGGCTCGGCTCGCCTCTCGAATATGTCGATTATGCCGGCTCGAAAGGCGCTGTCGACACGCTGACCGTCGGTCTCGCCAAGGAACTCGGCCGCGAAGGCGTGCGCGTCAATGCGATCCGGCCGGGCCTCATCGAGACCGACATCCATGCCAGCGGCGGCGCGCCCGACCGGGCGCACCGGCTCGGCGTGACGACGCCGATGGGCCGCCCCGGCACCGCGCGCGAGGTCGCCGAGGCGATCGTCTGGCTGCTCAGCGACGCCGCCTCCTATACGACCGGCGCCATTCTCGATGTCTCGGGCGGGCGCTGAACTGAAAACAACGAAGCCAGCCCGAGCAGGCTGGCTTCTGTCCCTCAGAGAGAACTATGGATCAGCCGTTGACCACCTTGCGGTGACGGCGGTCCTGCAGCGGCTGGTAGGCGAGCCGCGCGTGATATTCGCAATAGGGCGAGCTATCGCGCGGCTTGTGACCGCAGAAGCAGAAATCCTCGGCCCCCGGGTCGCCGATCGGCCATTTGCAGGTCTTGTCGGAGAGATGGAGGATGGTGACGCGGCCGTCCTTCGGCAGGTCGACCAGCCGCAGGGGCTGGGGTTCCGGCATCGGCAAAGCGCGCGGCTGCACTTCCGAGCGCAAGGTCGGCTTGAGGGCCGTGGCGCCGGTGGTCGGCAGGTGGATCGAAGGCGTGACCCGGCCCGGCGGGCTCGGCTCGCGCGCCCGGCGCGGCCGCGGCACCGAGCTCCTGGGCTGCGGCGCCCGGCCCGAGAGGTTGAGCCGGTGAACCTTGCCGATGACGGCATTGCGCGTGACGCCATTGCCGAGACGCCCCGCGATCTGGCTGGCGCTCAGGCCTTCCGTCCATAGACGCTTCAAGAGCTCTACCCGCTCATCGGTCCAAGACATCTTATCGCCTCCGTGGCTCGCCCCAATTTCGCTGATCACCGCTTTGAATCCTTCATCTTTCGCCGGTCCCGCATGACCGGCGTCCTTTGCCCAGAACTGACAAGATTAACGCTACATCTCGTAGCTTGATGGCCTAACCATACAATATGCCGTGACTCGCCATCAAGAATCCGGCGCGGACTTTATGAGGTTTTCCCCAACTTCCGGAGCGCTCCCCTAAAGTGGCCACCAGCGCCGTGTGGTTAAAGAAAGCCTAACAGGCGCAGGAATCGGGGGGCCATGCGGCGGTTTGACTCAGGCGGCGTGCGACGGTTTGACTCGGGAGGCCCTCTGGCCGGCCGGCGGTGTGATTGACCCTCGATAAGGGAACTCATATAAACTGATCCAGGGATTTGCTGCGCCGCCACAGAGCCTCGTGGCGGCATTTTCATTTGGACCAACACGATGATCACGCCCGTCCTGCCGACCTATAAGCGCGCGCCGCTCGCCTTCGACCGCGGCAAGGGCATGCGCGTCTATACGGAAGACGGGCGGGAATTCCTCGATTTCGGCGCCGGCGTCGCGGTGACGAGCCTCGGCCACGCCCATCCGCGCCTGGTCGAGGCCTTGACCGAACAGGCCCAGAAGCTCTGGCACACCTCCAATCTCTATGTGATCCCGGGCCAGGAAAAGCTCGCCAAAAGGCTGACCGACGCCACTTTCGCCGACACCGTCTTCTTCACCAATTCGGGCGCCGAGGCGCTCGAATGCTCGATCAAGATGGCGCGCAAATATCACGCGGCCAAGGGCCATCCCGAACGCTTCCACATCGTCACTTTCGAAGGCGCCTTCCACGGGCGGACGCTGGCCACCATCGCGGCGGGCGGCCAGGCCAAATATATCGAGGGCTTCGGGCCCAAGGTCGAAGGCTTCGACCAGGTTCCCTTCGGCGACGAGAAGGCGCTCCTCGCTGCGATCACGCCAGCCACCGCCGGCATCCTGATCGAGCCGATCCAGGGCGAAGGCGGCCTGCGTCCGGTGCCGCCCAAAATGCTGAAGCGGCTGCGCGAGATCTGCGACGAGCACGGCCTGCTGCTGCTCCTCGATGAAGTGCAATGCGGCGTCGGGCGTACCGGCAAGCTCTTCGCCCATGAATGGGCGGGCGTCACACCCGACATCATGGCGATCGCCAAGGGCATCGGCGGCGGCTTCCCGGTCGGCGCCTGTCTCGCCACCGAAAACGCGGCCCAGGGCATGACCGCCGGCACCCATGGCTCGACCTTCGGCGGCAATCCGCTCGCCATGGCGGTCGCCAATGCGGTGCTCGATGTGGTGCTCGCCGACGGCTTCCTCAGCCATGTCCAGGCGCGCGGCCTCAATCTCAAGCAGAAGCTCGCGGCGTTGAAAGACAGCCACCCCGACATCATCGAGGATATCCGCGGCGACGGGCTGATGATGGGTCTCAAGACCAAGGTGCCCAATACCGATCTGATCGCCGCGGCGCTCGACCAGCAGCTCCTCACCATCGCCGCCGGCGACAATGTGGTGCGCCTGCTGCCGCCGCTGATCGTCACCGATGAGGATCTCTCGGAAGCGGTGGCGAAGCTCGACCGGGCCTGCCAGTCCCTCAAATCCAAGCGCGGCTGAGGGCGTTTCATCATGGCCGGCGACATCCGTCATTTTCTCGATATTTCCGATTTTTCCCAGGCCGAGCTCAGGGCGATCCTCGACCGCTCGCAGGCGATGAAAAACGCCCGCAAGGGCTGGCCGAAGGGCGCCGTCGAGCAGGATGCGCCGCTCAAGGGCCGCATGCTGGCGATGATCTTCCAGCAGCCCTCGACACGCACCCGCGTCTCCTTCGAGGTGGCGATGCGGCAACTGGGCGGCGAGGTGCTCGTCATCTCGGCCAACGACATGCAGCTCGGCCGCGGCGAGACGGTCGCCGACACCGCGCGCGTGCTGTCGCGTTATGTCGATGCGATCATGATCCGCGCCAAGCGGCATGATCACCTGATGGAGCTCGCCGAGCATGCGAGCGTGCCCGTCATCAACGGCCTCACCAACAAGTCGCATCCCTGCCAGGTGATGGCCGACATCATGACCTTCGAGGAGCATAGAGGCCGCATCGACAAGCACGCCATCGCCTGGGTCGGCGACGGCAACAATGTCGCGACCTCGTGGATCCATGCGATGACCAAGCTCGGCGGCGAGTTGCGGCTCGGCTGCCCTTCGCAACTGGCGCCCGATGCCGACGCGGTCGGCTGGGCCAGGCGCGAAGGCGGCAAGGTCATGGTCACGACCTCGGCCGAGGAAGCCGTAAAGGATGCGTCCTGCGTCGTCGCCGATGTGTGGGTCTCCATGCACGACACCGATGCCGCGGCGCGTCACAATATGCTGAAGCCCTATCAGGTGAACGACGCCCTGATGCGGAATGCCAGGCCCGATGCGCTGTTCATGCATTGCCTGCCCGCCCATCGCGGCGAGGAGGTCACCGCTGACGTGATGGATGGCCCGCAATCGGTGGTGTTTGACGAAGCCGAGAACCGTCTCCATATCCAGAAAAGCATTCTCCTCCGCTGCCTCGGCGCGGAATGACGCCATAAATTCCAGTTTAGTAGACAGGGCGAGCAGCCGCTGCCCTTGCGGAAACACGTTAGAACCATGACCGACCGGCCCGACAACCTCGTTATGCCTTTTGAGATCAAGCCCTTGGGCGTGCGCGGACGCATCGTGCGCTTAGGCGCCGTGGTCGACGACATCCTCCACAAGCATGATTATCCGGCGCCGGTCTCCGCACTGCTCGCGGAAGCCGTCGCGCTCACCGCCATGCTCGGCGCCTCGCTCAAATTCGACGGCAAATTCATTCTGCAGACCAACAGCGACGGGCCGGTCGACCTGCTGGTCGCCGATTTCTCCTCGCCCGACGGCATCCGCGGCTATGCGCGTTTCGACGCCGGCAAGGTGGCGGCCCTCAAGGAACCGACGCCGCAGGCGCTGCTCGGCAAGGGCCATCTCGCCATGACCATCGACCAGGGCCAGGGCATGGAACGCTATCAGGGCATCGTGGCCCTGGGCGGCGTGTCGCTGACCGAGGCGGCGCTCGGCTATTTCCAGCAATCGGAGCAGATTCCGACCAGGCTCCGGCTCGCCGCGGGCGCCCTGGCGCAGCCCGGCGGCAGGCCCGAGGCCTGGCGCGCCGGCGCCGTCATGGTGCAGCATCTGCCGCGCGACGGCGGCATCAGCCCGCAGCCTTTCCATTCCGGCGATGCGCCGGAGGGCGTGGAAGAAGAAGTGCACGAGGACGATCACTGGGTGAAGGCGCGGCTGCTTCTCGACACGGTCGAGGACCATGAGCTGCTCGACCCGACGCTGACGCCGGAGGAGCTGCTCTACCGGCTCTATCACGAGGACGGGGTGACGGTTTATCCGCCGGTGACGCTCAAGCGCCACTGCACCTGCTCGCGCGACAAGATCGGCGAATTGCTCAAGAGCTTCTCAGACGACGATCGCGCCCATATGAAAACCAACGGCGTGATCGACGTCACCTGCGAATTCTGCTCTACGCACTACCAGTTCGAGCCGGGGGAAGTTGAGCCGGCGGCGACCCAGGCCGAGCCGCAGCCGTAGGATTGCCACGGCCGCGGGCACGGTCGATCGTGTCGTAATCGACCACCGTCTTGCCGACCGGCAGCAGCGAGGCGACCGCCAGCTTCAGATGCTGAAGCGCGAAAGGTATGCCGATGATGGTGATGCCGAGCGCCACCGCGGCGGTGATGTGCCACACCGCCAGCCACCAGCCGCACAGAACGAACCAGATGATGTTGCCGACGAGGCCGAGCGTGCCGGTGCCGAGATCGTCCTGGCCGGTGAGCTCCTTGCGCGAGATCACATCGCGCCCGAACGGCCAGAAGGAAAACATCGCCAGGTTGAAGCAGGCGCGAACGAACGGAATGCCGATGATGGAAAGCGCCATCAGCACGGTGGCCAACAGCCAGCCGAGGCCGGAGAAAAATCCGCCCAGGATGAACCACAGGATGTTGAGCAGCAGGGTCATGCCGGCCTCACTAAGAATGTTGCCGCCAATATGGTGATGACCGACTTTCCGCGCAACTGCCGAAAAAATCCGTCACTCCGGCGAAAAGCCGGAACCCGTTAAATTCCTTCCACGCGGCGACCGCTGCCCGGATTGCGCTTATTCAATGGATCCCGGCTTTCGCCGGGATGACGGAATGTGAGAGTTGAGCGCGCATTTCACCCTTTCGGGGATACCGCCGCCAAGATGGCAATGATTGACTTCAATTGCAGAAAAATCTCCGTCATCCCGGCGAAAGCCGGGACCCATTAAACTCCTTCCACGCGGCGACCGCTGCCCGGATTGCGCTTATTCAAATGGATTCCGACTTTCGTCGGGATGACGGAATGTGAGAGTTGAGCGCGATCGAACTCAATTCACGCAGTGCCGGATGAGCTTCCGCATGAAGGTCTCGCATTTCTCCATTTCGGAGATGGCGATGAACTCGTCCGGCTTGTGCGCCTGCTCGATCGAGCCAGGGCCGCAGATGATGGCGGGGATGCCGATCTCCTGGAAGAGGCCGGCCTCGGTGCAATAGGACACGGCCTCGGTGCCGTTGGCCTCGGCGAGATGCAGCGCCAGATGCTCGGCGGGTGAATCGGGCTCGGGGCGCAGGCCCGGCACGACATTGGTGCGGTCCGTGCGCACGCCCGTCTCGGGCGAGACCTCATGCATCGCCGGCTCGAGCGTTTTCGCGAAGGCGTTGAAGCGCGCGGGCACCTCGTCCGGATCGGCGCCCGGCAGCAGCCGCGTCTCCCATTTGAAGGCGCAGCGGCGCGGAATGATGTTCTTGGCGGTGCCGCCTTCGATGAGGCCGACATGCACGGTCGTATAGGGCGGGTTGAAGCGGCCCGACGGGTCGCCGCGCTCGCGCATGTCTTGGGCGATGCGGCCGATCTCGGAGAGAAGCTCGCCCGCCACCAGGATCGAATTGACGCCCAGATGGGTGCAGCTCGAATGCGCCTCGAGCCCCGTCACCTCGGTCGCGAAAGTATGCGCTCCCTTATGGGCGTTCACCACCTTCATCAAAGTGGGCTCGCCGACGATGACGGCCTTGGGCCTGGGCAGATGCTCCTTGATATAGGCGACGAGCGGGCGCACGCCGATGCAGCCGACCTCTTCATCGCAGGACAGCGCCAGATGAATCGGCGTCTCAAGTTTGGCGGCCTTGAAGTCCGGCACCAGCGCGAGCGCGGTGGCCAGGAAGCCCTTCATGTCACACGTGCCGCGGCCGTAAAGCAGCCCGTCCTTCTCGGTGAGCTCGAAGGGATTAGTGGTCCAGGACTGGCCGTCGACCGGCACCACGTCGGTATGGCCCGACAGCACGATGCCGCCCTGATCCCGAGGGCCGATCGTGGCATAGAGATTGGTCTTCTTGCCGGCCTCGAAATCGACCCGCAGGCTCTCGATGCCCCAGTTCGCGAGATAGGCCTCGACGAAATCGATGAGCGGCAGGTTGCCGTCACGGCTCGTGGTGTCGAAAGCGATGAGGCGAGCCAGCATGTCGCGTGGCGTGAAACGGGTTCCAGTCATGAGAAGTCAGTTGATCTGCCGGTGGGATTGCGGGGAATCGAGTGAAAAGGCGGGGATCTCGACATCGAAGAGTTCGCCGCCGGAAGTCTCCATCTGGTAGGTCCCGACCATGATGCCGGAGGGCGTCGCGAGCGGGACGCCGGAGGTATATTCGAAGCTCTCGCCGGGCGCCAGGGTGGGCTGCTCGCCGACCACGCCCTCGCCCTTCACCTCCTCGCGCCCGCCGCGGTCGTCGGTGATCTGCCAGTGGCGGCTGCGCAAGGTGACGATTTCCAGCCCCCGGTTCTCGATGGTGATCGTATAGGCCCAGACGAAATGATCGTCATCGGGGCGCGACTGGCTCTGCAGATAACGCGGCTGGACGGTGACGCGGATGTTGCGGGTGATGCTCTCATACATGGGGGCCAGTTTAGACGATGCGTCGGGGTTTTCCACTGCCGCCGGATCGCGCGCTAAATTACGCTTGCCTAACGCCCGATAAGCCTCTCAATAGCGCCATGCCGCAGCACAATACCATGCTTTCCGCCCTCGAAATGCCGCGCGGGATCCTGCCCGCGATGACGCTCGCCGATTTCTGCGAAAAGGGCTTCATCCGGACCAGCCGGCCGCTGGCCCAGGGGCAGATCCAGCCGGCGAGCCTCGATCTGAGGCTCGGCGAATGGGCCTATCGGGTGCGCGCCTCGTTCCTGCCCGGCCCCGGCAAGCGGGTGGCGGAGCGCCTCGAGACCCTGCAGCTGCACAAATTCTCGCTGGCGCAAGGGGCCGTCTTCGAGGCGGGCTGCGTCTATATCGTGCCGCTGCTCGAAACCCTGGCGCTGCCGTCGCGCATCTCGGCGGCGGCCAATCCCAAGAGCTCGACCGGGCGGCTCGACATCTTCACCCGCGTCATCGCCGACGATGCGCGCGAATTCGACAAGATCCCGGAGGGCTATGAAGGCCCGCTCTATGCCGAGATCTCACCGCGGAGCTTCTCCATCCTGGCGCGCACCGGCTCGCGCCTGTCGCAGATCCGCTTCCGCTCCGGTCCGCCGCTCGCTTCCGACGAGATCATCGCGCTGCTGCATGAGAGCGAGGCGCTGATCTCCTCCGCCGACGCCAATATCGACAACGGCCTCGCCCTGTCGGTCGACCTTTCGCCGCAGCCGCCCGGCCAACCGGTGGGCTTCCGCGCCAAGCGCCATTCCGGCCTCATCGATGTCGACAAGGTGGGCGCCCTCGACGTGCTCGATTACTGGGAGCCGATCTGGCAGAAGGGCTCGCTCATCCTCGATCCCGACCAGTTCTATATCCTCGCCTCCAAGGAAGCGGTGAAGGTGCCGCCGACGCATGCCGCCGAGATGGTGCCGTTCAATCCGCTGGTCGGCGAGTTCCGCGTCCATTATGCCGGCTTCTTCGATCCGGGCTTCGGCCATCAGTCGGGCGGCGGCGAAGGCTCGCGCGCCGTGCTCGAAGTGCGCTCGCATGAAGTGCCGTTCATCCTGGAAGACGGACAGATCATCGGCCGGCTCATCTACGAGCCCCTGACCCAGATGCCGAACCAGGTCTATGGCCAGGGCATCGGCTCGAACTACCAGCGCCAGGGCCTCAAGCTGTCGAAGCACTTCAAGCCGTTCGTGCCGTAAAGCGGCTCAACCCGCGGCCGCCGCCGCGGCATCGGCCTGCTGCTTCTGGCGCAGACGCAGCGCCGCCGCGGCTTTGGCTTCGTCATCGCCGGCGACCTGCACGGTCGGCAACGCGATCTTGATGCCGTTCTCGTCGAAGGCCTGCTTGATCAGCATGAGGGCGCGGCGCTTGATGCCGAACTGCTCGCCCGGCCGCGTCTTGAGCTTCATCTTCATCAGCATGCCGGTGTCGCCGAACTGATCGACGCCCTGCATCTTCAGGGGCTCGATGATGCTGCTGGCGAATTCCGGATCCTGGGCCAGCTCGAGACCGATTTTCTTGACGATCTTGCGGGCCTTGTCGATGTCGGAATCATAGGTGAGCGTCAAGGTGATCTTCTCGATGACCCAGTCGCGGCTCATATTCTGGACCGCGCCCAGGTCGCTGAACGGCACGGTGTAGATATAGCCGCGATGATGCCGCAGCTTCACCGATCTGAGGCTGAAGGATTCGACCGTGCCCTTGTAGGAACCGCTCTGGATATATTCGCCGACGCGAAAGGCATCGTCGAGCAGATAGAAGACGCCGCTGATCACATCCTTGACCACCGTCTGCGCCCCGAAGCCGATCGCCACGCCGACGATGCCGGCGCCAGCGATGAGGGGCGCGATCTGCACGCCGAGCGAGGACAGGGCCATCAGCAGCGCCACGATCGCCACGACGATCATCAGGACGTTGCGCATGATCGGCAGCAAGGTCCTGATGCGCGAATTGCGCCGCGCGATCTCCGTGCCCGGCTCGCCCGGGACGGCGGCAGCGGCGATGCGCTTGTCGATCAGCGTCTTGACCACATGCCAGGTGAAATCCGCCACCAGGAGGATGACGATGGCGCTCAGCGCCCCGCGCATCACGCGGACGAGGAAGGTATCCTGCGCCGTCATGGCGGTGAAGTCGACGCCCAGCCGGTCGGCGAGGAACAGGACCGCGGCGATGACCAGCGCCGCGCGCACGCCGCGCTCGACGATCGCCGCCAGCACGCTCGGAACCTCCTTGCCGCCCTGCGCCGTTCCCGGCGGCCGGAAGACATTGTTCACCGCGCGCTGCGCCAGCAGCACCGCCGCCGGCAGCGCCGCAATCACCGCCAGGAACCAGAAGGCCTTCATGGCGCCGGCGACCCAGAGCACGAACAGAAGAAGGAAATAGGCCGACAGCAGCCAGTTGCGGGCGCGGGCGCCGATCCTGGCCTGCGTCGCGTCCTCTGCCGGCGCCCGAACCGGCCGGTGCCAGACGGCCTCGATGCCCATGATCAGCAGGACCAGGCCGAGCGCATAGGCCAGAAGCTGGCGCGACGGCAAAGCGAAGCCCAGCATCGACAGCAGCATGACGGTGACCCAGCCGAAGGCGAACCAGCCCACCGCATAGGACAGCCGCTTCACCCAGAAGGACGCGCTCGCATCGGACACCGGCAGCACGCGAAACCGGGCCGCCGCGCCGAAGCCCTCGAGCTCCGGCGGCGAGAACAGGAATTCGAGCAGGACGCGCGCCAGCCGGAAGACCAGCGCCGCCAGAAGATAGCCGAACAGGATCGGCCGCAGCAGCGGCGGCCAGCTGAAGACCAGGAAGGCACCGATGCTGCCGAGAGCGAACATCGCGACCGATCCGGCGCCATAGACGAGCCGCGCCGCCATGGCGGTCAGACGGTCGCGCACGGTTTCGAGCTCGGAAGCCGCGATCCAGGCGCGCAAGCTCGCCGTCCAGCGCCAGAACAGCCATTGCGCCGCGAAGCCGGCGGCGATGAAGACCGCCAGGATCAGCACGAAGCCGAGGACGCCATAGCCTTCCAGCGCCGTGCCGATGGCGGCGCCCGCCGCGGCGAACTCGTCGGGCAGCCGCGGGATCGCGGCGGCAAGGTCGGAGAAGTGCTGATGTATCCGCGCCAACGCCGCGGTGAAGATCATGCCGTCATCGGTCGGGACGGCCGCGCCGGCCGGCGGCTGCGGCTGAGCCGCCTTTTGCGCGTCGACCCATTTCTGCACCTCGGGATCGCCCATCAGCCGGAGCAGGTCCTGCACCTTCTGGGGCGGCGGCGCCGGCCCGGTCTGAGCCTTGCCTTCGACCGCGAGCAGGCCAGAGACCATCACGGCCAGGACAAGCAGCATGGCGTTGCGCAGACAAACGCCCATCGTCCCGACCCGATACGCCCTCATTGCCGCCTCCCAAGCCCCCATCGTCCTTATCGTCCTTTGACGATATGATACCGCGAATTCATGCCCGTGCCAGAACGGCGTGGCCCGACGCGGCAGGCCATCGCTTGCCTAACACCGGCTCACTTTTCCGCCATAGATGGACCAAGGTCCATCGCGGCCGGCGGACTTGGTTTCTGAAATTTGGGTCCCGTCTTCTCAGCATAGTAAAGGCCAAGGACTTCCACCCCTCAGAAGGAGAAAAGCATGCCGGACTGGGACCACATAAGAAGGGTCAAGATGGCGAAGGAGACGCCGCCGGACTGGCCTTCCGACGTACGCGCGATCTCGACGGAGGGCCTGTCGCTGCTCGGCATCGACCAGAAGACCGGCAAGCTGCATTGGGACGGCCGCGAAGTGCGGACAAGAACCCATGTCCGGCTGGGCGTCGTCGAGATGTGGCTGGCGGCTGTCGCAACCTTTGCGGCGGTCGCTTCGGTCCTCCTCGAGATCGGGCGATCCGCCGCCTGGTGGCCTTGAGGCGCCAGACGCGCTCAAGGCTGCGTGAGCGGGACGCTGGCGGTGCGCCGCTCGCCCCGCGCCGCAAGGGATGCCGGCCTATGTCATCCGGCGCGTCGACCTCCCTTCGGCCCGGCCGCCTCCGGTCCCTGCCATGTGGGCGCGGGTGACTTCCGGGCAGCCGCGCCGCCCGGCGCATGAGGCTGTTGAAGCCGTAATCGGGACATTGAAGGTTTGCCGCGCCTCGTCTAATGTCGCGCCGGCTGAGCGGGCGTAGTTCAGTGGTAGAACGACAGCTTCCCAAGCTGTATGTCGAGGGTTCGATTCCCTTCGCCCGCTCCAGTTACCCCCTGTCCGACCCGGACACATAGGTAACAGAGTGTACCTAAGACGTGGGTGACAACCTCGAGCCGAACGGGTTGTCGATGGTTTGCAAGGTTCTCTGTTCCAAGTCGATATATCCCAGATCATAGCTCATGAAGGAGACGAGCCAAATACCCTCGTCGACCTCCTTTATGCCGAGTTTCTGGCCGGCGCGCGTCGCCTGGTCGCTCACCGTGAGGGGGTAACAGTAGCAGCCATTGCCGAGCTTGAACTCGCCTTTGAAGTCGGCGCACCACGGGTCGTTGGCGACCAGAGCCTGGGAAAGGGGTGTCCCTTGCGCCTTGTTGCGCCGTTGCCCGGCGCTTGACCACGGCATCCACACTTTCCCCCATGCAATTGCATTGGGGCGAAAGTGTTACCCATGTCCCCGGTACGGAACGTCACCTATATCTCGGTTCGGTCAGCTCAATTCCGAACCGACGGCAGTGCTGCCCATATTCTGTCAGGTTCAGGCAGATACCTCTCCCTCCGGCATCGCCCCGGCTCAGCGTTGATTTTTCGGCGCAGCTCGGTATCGTGCGATTCGGGCTGTGTCACAGCGTTTCAAGGACGGAACAATGCGCATTTTGTCGATCGCGGCGATAGCCGCTGCTTTGGCGGTCGGGCCGGCCATGGCGGCGTCGCCGATGGGGCAACTCAAGGATGTCGCCGGCAAGGTCTATGTCAATCGCGGGACGGGCTTCATCCTGGCGGAGGGGCCGCTCGAGCTTTACGCGGGCGACCGGGTCATGGTCGGCGAAGATGGCTCCGCGAGCATCGGCTATTATCTGGCCGGCTGCGATGTGGCGCTCGCCGCGACGTCGCTGACCACCGTTTCACCGGCAGCGCCGTGTCAGACCGCCGCTCAACTCCCTGCACAGGGTGCCGGATCGGGGCCTGACACAACGCTGCTGATCGCGGGCGGCGTGGGCGTCGCGGCCGCCATCGGCGGCGTTGTCGCCCTGACGGCGAACGGCAGCGATGATGACAATGACAACGGCGTGAGTCCTTGACAGCGCTTGCTCAGCGCGCCACCGCCTTGAGGCCGCGCAGGGCTTCCTGCACATCGGCGCGTGCTTCGGCCGGCTCGGGATAGACGGCATAGGCCGGATAGGTGAATTCCGGCGCGCCGTCGACAAGCTCGAGCTCGCCCGCCTGCAGATGCGGCGTCACCGCGCCTTTGCGGAAATATCCCATGCCGCCGGCGCGCAGGATATAGTTGAGGCCCAGAGGCCCATAGCCGACCAGAAGCCCCGGCTCCTCGAAGGCGGCCTGCCCCAGCCCGCCCTGCGCCGCGAAATGGGGGCCCCAGTCGACATGAACATAATCGCGCGCCGCGTCATCACCCTTCGTGCTCCTGACCAGCACCAGCTGCTCCTCCTCGACCAGCTCGACCTTGAAACCGGGCAGGATCATCGGCGCATAGAGGACCGCGACATCGAGCACGCCGGTGCGCAGCTGCTCCAGCAGCTGATCGGGCATGCCGATAAAAGCGCGGATGGCCATCCTTGGCTGCTGCCGCTTCATCCAGACGAGCCAGTCGAGCAGCAGCGGGCTCCACAGGCTGAGCTCGCCGCCCAGCGCCACGGCGCCGGTGCGGCCGGGCGGACTCTTGAGCTGCTGGCGCGCGCGCTCCCAAATCTGCACGAAGGACTGGGCGAAACGCTCGAATTCGCGCCCCGCCGCGGTGAGGACGGCGCCGTTGCGGTTGCGGGTGAAGAGCCGGCGGCCGAGTTCCTCCTCCAGCGTGCGGATGCGGGCGCTCACCGTGGTCTGGGTCACATGCAGGCGCTCCGCGGCCTTCAGGAAGCTGCCGGTATGGACGATCTCCAGAAACGTCCGGGCGCGGTCGATATCCATCAGCCCCTCTTCAATGCAATAATTTTGCATTCATAGAGCATTTAATTCCGTTTGCCTTCCTGTTTCGCGGGGCGCAGCCTGGCGCCGTCAGCCAACCCGGAAGTCGATAGTGGAGG
>JBMOOM010000016.1:0-130605 GCA_049323275.1 Pseudomonadota bacterium | reverse complement strand
GCAAACTGACCCCGTCATCGAGGCGTCCACTCCGCACGTCCTGCACGATCGCGCCGCGGCGCTCAGCGCCACCCCGCCCCGGTCGGACGACTGGAGCGACATCGCAAGCTGGAGAAAGGCGGAGCGCCGGCGGCTGATCGACGAACGCGTCGCGCTCAATCCCGAAATCCGCCAGACCCTGTCGCTCAATATCGCCGCCGGGCTCGACCGCACCATCGGCAAGCTGGGCGGCCGCATCGTCGGCACCTACTGGCCGTTCCGCGGCGAGCCCGACTTACGCAACTGGGGCATCCAGGTGCTCGCCCGGGGCGGCCATATCGCCTTGCCGGTCGTCATCGAAAAAGGCCGGCCCCTCGAATACCGGCTGTGGCGGCCCGGCGATCCCCTGGAGCGCGGCGTCTGGAACATCCTCGTCCCCGCCCACGGCCTCGCCGTCCATCCCGACATCGTGATCGCGCCGGTGGTCGGCTTCGATGCGGCGCATTACCGGCTCGGTTATGGCGGCGGCTTCTTCGACCGCACGCTGGCGGCGATGCCGAAGAAGCCGCTCATCATCGGCGTCGGCTATGAACAGGCCCGGATCGCGACCATCCATCCCCAGCCGCATGACATTCCCATGGATGTGATCGTCACCGGCTGAGCCCCCGCCGAAGCCGATTGACGGACTGTCCTCCGCCTGCGATCAACCCTCACCATGCAATTTCCTGGCGAGGCCGGCCGATGCAGCGCGTAACCGTCACCCTGGACGACGATCTCATGAGCGAGCTCGATCGCGTCATCGAGATGAAGGGCTATCAGAACCGTTCGGAAGCCATCCGCGACCTGGCGCGCGCCGGCATCCGCGAGGCGACCGTCAGCGTGCCGGAAACCGGCAACTGCGTCGCCGCCCTGATCTATGTCTATGATCACTCGGCCCGCGAGCTGTCGAAACGGCTGGTGCAGACTTTCCATGACCACCATCATCTGTCGGTCTCGACGCTGCATATCCATCTCGACCACGACAACTGCATGGAAATCAACGTCATGAAAGGGCCGACGCGGGAGATCCGGCACAGCGCCGAGCATGTCATCGCCGAACGCGGCGTGCGCCACGGTCAGCTGGTGCTGATCCCGGTCGAGATGGAGGCGCACAGCCACGGCCATGGCGAGAGCACGCCGCACCGGCACATGCATATCAAAGTTAAGTAGGCCTTGCCGGCAACACCGATTCCCTGAGCATCCGCGATGCCGGATGGTGAAGGCCCGACACGTCCTTCGCCGCATCGACGATCCGGCCCTCCTCCATCACCAGCACCCGGTCGCACAGGCGCCGCGTCAGGCGCAGATCATGAGTGATGAACAGGAAGGCGGTGCCGAGCTGCCGGCGCAGCTGCGCGAGCAGGTCGAGAACCTGCAGTTGCAAAACCAGGTCGAGATTGGAGACCGCCTCGTCGAGCACGATCAGCTCCGGCCTCGCCGCGAGCGCCCGCGCGATGCAGACGCGCTGCAGCTGGCCGCCGCTCATCTGGCAAGGCAGCCTGTCGGCGTCGCGGCGGTCGAGCCCGACCAAAGCGAGCAGCTCCGCCACGCGCGCCGCGCGGGCGTCGCCCTTCAGATCGGTCAGATGCCGCAGCGGCTCGCTCACCGTACGGCCGATCGTATGGCGCGGATCGACGGCGCCGATCGAATCCTGGAAGACGAGCTGGACGGCACGGCGGAAGCCGCGCCGCTCTTCGCCGCCGAGGCCGGCAATGCCGCGGCGGCGAAACAAGATGCGCCCGGTATCGGGCTTCTCGAGACCGAGCAGCAGACGCGCCAGGGTGCTTTTGCCGCAGCCGCTGCGGCCGAGCAGGCCGACGCATTCGCCGGGCGCGATCTCCAGATCGACATCGTGCAGCACCCTCTTGACCGGCGAGGCCGCGAACCAGGCGTCAGAGCGATAGGATTTGCCGACCGCCTCGGCCGCGAGCAGGCTCATGCCACCTGCTCCTCAGGGTAAAGCGCCAGATGCGCGGCGATGAGGGCCTTGGCCGCCGCATGCCGGGGATTGGCGAAGATGTCCCGGACGCCGCCGCGCTCGACGATGCGGCCGGCCTCCATCACGGCGACGACGCCGGCGGCGCGCGCGACCACGCCCATGTCATGGGTGACGAGCAGCACACCAAGGCCGCGCTCCTTCACCAGACGCGCGAGCAGATCGAGCATATGGGCCTGGAGCACCAGATCGAGATCGGTGGTCGGCTCGTCGGCGATCAGGAAAGGCGCGCCGGACAGAAGCGCCAGCGCGATCATCACCCGCTGCAGCATGCCGCCGCTCATCTGGAAGGGATAAAGAGCCAACATCCGCGCCGGGTCTTCGAGACCGACCTCGGCGAAGGCCGCGATGATGCGGGCATCGCCCATGTCATATCCGTCCACGGCCTTCAGTGTCTCGACCGCATGCGCCCGCATGGTCAGCACCGGATTGAAGGCGCTGCGCGGATTCTGCAGCACCGTCGCCACCAGCCGGCCGCGCAGCTCGGGCCCCGATTTCGCCTGGCCGTCGATCGCCACGCGGCCGGCGATGCGCGTCACGCCGGGCGGCAGGCTGTCCTGGATGCCGAGGCAGGTCAGCGACTTGCCGCAGCCGCTGGCGCCGACCAGCGCGGTCACCGCGCCGGCCGAAACCGTCAGGTCGATCCCGCGCACCAGCTCGACAGCCGCGCCATGGCGCCGCGTCGCGAGCGTCAAAGCCTCGATCGAAAGCATCCTGGCCATCAGCAATGCGCCGCCTTGAAAGCGGGGTCGAGGTGATCGCGCAGCGCGTCGCCGAGCCGGTTGAAGGCCATGACGCTCACCAGGATCATCATCCCGGGCCAGAGCACGAGAAGCGGCTGCGTCCAGACGAACTGGCGCGCATCATTGATCATCACGCCCCATTCGGGCGTCGGCGCGGCGACGCCCAGCCCGAGGAAGGACAGGCCGGCGACATGCAGCATCATATGGCCGATATCGAGCGTCGCCAGCACCACGAGCTGGGCGAGGACGCCCGGCATGATATGCTCGATGAAAATGCGCAGACGTCCGGCGCCGGCGATCTCGGCCGCGGCGATGAAGTCGCGCTGGCGCATCGACAGGACCAGGCCGCGCACGATGCGCGCATACCAGGCCCAGTGCGACAGCACCACCGCGACGATGACATTGACCATGCCGGTGCCGAGCACGCCGATCATGAACATCGCCAGGACGAAGGTCGGGAAGGTCAGGAAGACATCGCAGAAGCGCATGACGGCCCGGTCGAAACGGCCGCCGATGAAGCCGGACGCGCCGCCGACCATAATGCCGAGCGCCAGGACGAGCAGCAGGATGACGGCGACGGAGCCGAGCGAGACCCGCGTGGCATGGATGAGCCGGCTCAGCGTGTCGCGGCCGAGATGATCGGTGCCGAGCCAATGGGCGGCGCTCGGGCCCTGAAGCTTGGCCGCGAGATCGACGAGATCGGGATCATGCGGGGCGATGAGCGGGGCGGCGGCGATGAAAAGCGCGAGCACGGCGACGAGCGCCGCGGCGAGACGCACCTGCCAGAGGCCGCGGCGGCGCGGCGCGGTCAGAACCGGCGCAGCCATGGTGTTTTCGAGGCTCATCTGGCGCCCTCGGCCCCGAGCCGGATGCGCGGATCGAGCCAGGCATAAAGAATGTCGATGAGGAGATTGCAGAGCACGAAGATCAGCGTCATCAGCAGGACGAAGCACTGCAGCACGGGAAAGTCGCGATTATAGATGGCCGACACCGCATAGCGGCCGAGGCCCGGCCAGCCGAAGATGTTCTCGACGACGAGCGTGCCGCCGATCAATTCGCCGACATGCATGCCGGTGGCGGTGACGATGGGAAGCAGCGCATTGCGCAGGACATGCCGGCGCATCACGCTCGCCTCGGACAGGCCGCGCAGCCTGGCATAGAGGACATGCCGCTGTCCGCCCGCCTCGAGCATGCTGGTGCGCAGCATGCGCGCGTTGATCGAGAGCGACATCAGCGACACCGCCAGGACCGGCATGAGCATATGCTCGATACCGCCCTTGCCGAGCGGCGGCAGGACACCCAGCCACACCGAGAAGACCATCACCAGCAGGAAGCCCAGCCAGAAATTCGGCATCGAGACGCCGATGAAGGCGATGGCGCGCACGATCTGGTCGGGCAGCCTGTCGGGATGGCGCGCCGCCCAGATGCCGAGCGGCAGGCTGACCGCCAGCGTCACGAAAAGCGCGACGGCGGCAAGCTGCAGCGTGGCGGGCAGATAATAGAGAAACTCGTCGAGCACCGGCCGGCGCGTCGCATAGGAGACGCCGAAATCGAGGTGGAGCGCATTCCACAGCCAGGTCAGATACTGCTCGATGAGCGGACGGTCGAGGCCCAGAAGCAGGCGGGCCTTGGCGATCGCCGCATCGGTCGGCGGGATCTGCGACAGGCGGAGATAATCGAGCGCCGGATCGCCGCGGCCCAGACGCAGCATGACGAACACCACCGCCGAGACGCCGAGCAGCATCATCGGCAACAGCGCGATCCGTCCGAGGATGAAACGCAGCATCGGTCCGCCTCCTCACCTGGCCGGACGATAGGTCTCGAACGGGATCTCGGAGACCGACGGACCGAAGCCCGCCTCGTCGAGCCTGGGCCCCGCCACCAGCAGCGAGGTGCTGTAGGCAAGCGGCAGATAGACCGCCTCTTCATGCAGGGCGGTGAGGATGTCGCGATAGAGCCGCTGGCGCTTGGTTTCATCGACGGTGACCAGCACCTCGCCGATCTTGGCGTCGAGCTCGCCCTTCAGCGGCAGGCCGAGCTGCGCCTGGTAATCGGCATGCGAGGGCACCCGCATGGAGCTGATGAAGGAATGCGGGTCATAGGGCGCGCCCCAGGTCTCGCCGAAGATCATGCCGAACTCGCCCTGGCGCTGGCGCGTCTCGAAGGCGTTGGCCTCCTCGCCCACCAGCGTGGCGTCGATGCCGATCCTGCGCAGCTCGGCCTGGATGACCTCGGCGATCGCCTTCTGCTGCGCATTGTTGCCGACATAACAAAGCTCGACGCGCAGCTTCACGCTGCCCTTGGCGCGGATGTCCTCGCCTTTCGCGCGCCGCCAGCCGGCTTCATCGAGAAGGGCCTCCGCCTTGGCCGGATCATAGGCGTAAGGATGGAGCCCCACATTCGCATAAGGGAAATTGGGCGCGAACAAAGCATCGGCGCGCTTCTGCGTGCCATAGAGGACGCTGTTCACGATCGCGTCCTTGTCCACCGCGTGATTGATCGCCTTGCGGACGAAGAGATCGCTGGTCGGCGCGCGCTGCGTGTTGAGCGCGATCATCTCGGTCGCCACAGGCTGCGACACCTTCGCCTTGCCCGGATACATCGCCTGGAAGCGCGCGAAGACGTCCGGCGAGATCTGCCCCGCCCCATAGATGAGATCGATGTCGCCGGTCTCGAAGGCGACGGCGCGGCTGTTGGGATCGGGAATGACCTTGACCAGAACGCGGTCGAATTCAGGCTTCGGCCCCCAATAGGTCTCGTTGCGCACGAAGAGATCATATTCGCCGAGCTTCGTCTCGGCGAGCTTCCACGGGCCGGTGCCGACGGGACTCACGATGTTGTCGGCGGTGCCTTCGGCCGGAATGGCCGCCGGCGAAATGAAGCGGAACGGCCGGATCAGCGCCAGCTCTTGCAGCACCGGATAATAGGCCTGCTTCAGCGTGAGCCGGAAGGTCGCGGCATCGAGGACCTCGGTCTTCCTGATCTGATTGGCGAGCTCCAGCCAGCTATGGCGGTCGCGGCTCGCCAGGATCGTGTCAAAATTGGCCTTCACGGCGGCGGCGTCGAAGACCGTGCCGTCCGAGAATTTCACATCCCGGCGCAAGGTGAAGGTATAGATATGGCCGTCGCCGGAGATGGTCCAGCCCGTCGCGAGCCAGGGCGCGATCGTGCCGTCGGCCTGATATTTGACCAGCGGCTCATACAGCATGGCCTGGGCGAACATCTCATTCGGCGCATAGGCATGCGGGTTGAGCGGGCCGACATTGGACGCCGATGAATAGGTCAGCGTCGTCTCGGCGCGCGCGCTTGCGGAAAAAATCAGCGCCAGAATGGCCAGACCGGCCAAGATCCTCGCAATCCGCATCGCCCGCTCCCGCTTCGTTCGTTTACGCCAAGCGGGAACCTATACAGACCGGAGTATGATGTCTATCAATTTTCATCATACTCAGATGAATATGATGGGTCGGCCGTCAGTCGGCGCCGTGCTCCTTGAGGGTGGCCGCCACCCACTCGGCAAAGTAGTCGGCGCGCATGATCTCGCCCAAGTCGTCACACTGCCCTTCCCCGATGGCGCTCGCTATTCCCAGCAGCAAAGGCGGTTCGTCCGGGCCGACGACACCGCCGGGCGCCAGGAACACGCCGCCACCCGAGTCGCCACGACAGAATTCCGGCGATCGCAAAAAGACCTTCTCGGATTGGCCGAGAAAGGAGTTGGGCGGCAGCAGCATCAGGCTCAATATTGCCCGGACCTTCAGAAGCCGCACGTCCTTGTCACCACGGTTGCCATAGCCATAGAGAGCCGCATCGATGAAGAGAAGTTCCATCATGTCGGCGGTCAGAAACGCTTCGCGCCCGGTCAGGAACCTGACAGCCGGCAGGGTCGACCCATCGTCGTCGAGGAGAAGCAGGGCGATGTCGCTCGCAGCCGTCGTGGCCGACTTGGCGCTATAGTCGGGGTGGATGACGATGCGCGCGGCCTTGCGGGCGAGCTTCCTGTCATTCTGATAGAGCGCGACCTGGCGCGGCTTTACATCGACGATGAGCTTCTCGTTGGTGAAGCAATGCGCCGCGGTCAAGACCGCGCGGCCGTTGACCAGGACACCGGAGCACATGCGCCGGCCCACCATCAGCTTGACCGCCCGCGCGGCGATCGCCGGCTCGATCTCCCATGAGCTTTGCGGCGCCGTGGGGAAATACGGATTGTCCGATTTTGCCCCGGGCGACACGTCGAAACCGAAGGTGGCCAAGGCGGCAGCCTTGATCTTGCCGCTCCGCTCCATCGCGTCGATGGTCTTGTCGACCAGCTTCCTGAGCGCCTTGTCGGACTCTCTGACCAGGGCTCTGTCGTCGGGAGGGATCGTGGCGGCGTCATTGAGGACTTCGACAATCTCGCAGCAGGACTCAGCCGACGCCCTGTCGATTTCGTAAACCGCCACATCGAGCCGCGCTATCGCCAGATCGGCGTCGCCGCTGGCGAGAGCCTTGAGAAAATCCCCGCGCGGGCTCAGCACGGACCCGGGCAGTCTGGTGGTGACGAAACTCTTGCCCACCATGTCACCGACAGCGATCTTCCTGCCGACGAGCGCCGCCGGGCTGATCTCGCTCAAGCCGGTGTCCTTGCGCACGACGAAAGCAAGCGGCATGCGCGCATAGTCGCGCGTTCCCGCAAGTCTTTTGTCCCGGGTGATACTGTCAAAATAGGAAACCAGCACATCCACCCGCCCCTCGAGCAGCTCCTTCCCGGCGGGCATCGTGCTGATCGCGACCGTCCGGCAGGGCTTGCCGATCGATTGGCACAGCTCCTGCGCGATCGCCGCATCGAAACGCTCCCGGCGCTGCCCGGTCTCGCTCGAGACCTCCTGGAAGCCGACGCGGATTTCGTCGGCCGCCCGTGCGGGGAGAGCGATCATGCCGGCCTGCAGCGCCGCGAGAAGAAAAAGACTCCTGAATATCGTCATTCCGTCACCAGATCCCATCAACGGCAGCTCAGCTTGCTTGCTTCGATCACATCGGGGTCGCCGAGCTCCTTCATGCAGGAGCCGGAAAAGTCGGCGTCACAGGAATAGAAAGTCCCCGTCACCGTGAGCTTGCGGCCGAGCTTACAGGCGCCCTTGCCGTTGCTGTTGGCATGGACGAGAATCCCGCATTCCTCGAGCCCGAAGAAATATTTGGCGCCCTGGCGGTCGGCATAGGAGATCTTGCCGGCGACCGTCACCCGCTTGCCGTCGTCGGACTCGCCCGGACATTTCGCCTGGGCGGAGGACGCAGCGGTCACGCACAGAAGAACAAGAAGGACCTTCTTCATGTGACACCCTCCCGCTAGCGGCATCTGACGCTGTCGGCGCCCGGCAGCACGAGCGGCGTGAAAGGGATGACGAAGGTCTTGCCTTTCGCCGTCGCGGTCCTGCCCTTGGCGCAGCCCGCCGCCTTGCGGGTCTGGACATAGGCGATGCAGCCGCGCTTCTTGTCCTGAATGGCGACGACCTTGCTGTAGCCCATCTCGCCCACGATCTCGTTCGCGGCGCCGACATTGAGGACGGCGCCTTGAACCGAAAAGGTCTTGCCGGGATCGGCGAACTCGCAATCGCCCGCGGCAAATGCGGGACTCGTGAACAGAGCGGCGCTGATCGCCAGCCAGGGCGCCATACGGATATTCGGAAACATCGACCTGCCTTCCTTTTCGGAGGAGCTTGTAAGACCCGGCGCGGCGGCGGCCACTCCCATATGGGAGTGCGCCCGGGTCATCCGAGCCGCGACAGCAGCAGCATGAGCTGGCCCTGCCGCGTGGTGCCGGTCTTGTGCAGAATGGCCTTCAGCCTTGTCCGCGCGGTGCCTTCGGTGAGGCCAAGCCGCTCGGCGGCCTCGGCCACCGATTCGCCCAGCAGCAGCCGGCGGCAGAACGCGATTTCCGCGGGAGTCAGCGCGAAGAGACTCGCCAGGACGGCGAGATCGCCGGCGGCAGGGGCCCGGGCCTTCAGATCGGCGACCAGCACCAGGACCATCGGACGTGGCGGCAGCAAAGAGGCGACGGCGCCGGATTCAGCGGGAAGCGGAAGGGCGGCGAGCGAAACCTGCCAGGCGCCGGCGGCGGTGCGGAAGGCGATGCGCGCGGCATTCGTCGGACGGCCCGCCGCGAGCTCCTCCAGCGCCGCGCCGAAACGCGCATCCGCTTCCTTGTCCGTGAGATGGCAGCGGCCATGACGGACCGCCACCCCGTCGCCCGCGGACAACAGCCGCTCGGCCTCGGCATTCGCATCGCGCAGCAGCCGGCCGCCATCGACGACGAACGCGGCGCAGCGGCTGCGCTCCAACAGCGCCGATCGGGCCAGCGCGCCTTCCACATCGGCGCGCAGCAGCCGCGCCAGATTGACCGACCGCTCGAAATTTCCACGGACGCGGCCGAGGACTTCCTTGCCCACCTTGTCATAGAGCTCGGATCTCGCCAGCGGAAAATGCAGCAGCAGATGCACCGCCTCGTCGCGCTCGCCGACGATCTTCATGCCGGCGGCGGCTTCGGCCCTGTTCTGCGGCACGAGCCAGTCATTGTAGAATTCCGACTTGGCGAAGGTGCGGGCGGGAAACACTTCCTCGGACGCGGCGATGAAGGTGCTCCTGACCGATGTCCAGTAGGGCGCCCAGGGATTGATATAGGCAAAGTGCTCGGCGAGCGACGTCGCGAAGACCGCCTCGGTATTCTGGACGGAGAGATAGTTCAACTGCTTCTCCGGGAAGTTCATGTTGTAGAGAATCCCGAAGGAGCCCGGAAAGGCGCGGCTCAGGGTCAAGGGCACCTCGTCCCAGCTGCCCAGGCCGAAGGTCGCGGCATCGATCGCCGCGGCGACGTCGCGGCTGATAGCGGCCACGCGCTTTTCGTCGAAATCGTCCAGTCCCTGTCGCATCGCCGTCGCACCGCCCCGGCCCACCATGCATGGCTGGCCAGGCTCACCGCAACATTCCTAAAAAGAAAGTCGCGCGTCCAGCGAATTCAAGCTCATACCGCCGGGCGGATGAAGGTCGTCCTGGCCCCCGTCACCGCCTTGGCGATGAAACCGTAGACTTCCGACACGCGGCGCATGTGATGGGTGTCGGGATGCGACATCAGCCAATAGGTGCGGGTGAAGCGGATGTCCGGCAGCAATGGCTTCAGCTCGGGGAACTGGCTCGCCGCGTAGTCGTGAAGGATGCCGATGCCGTGGCCGGCGCGCACCGCCTCCATCTGGGCGACCACGCTGCCGCATTCATAATGCCGGTTCATCAGGCGGCCGAGCTCGGCCGCATAGTCGAGCGCCCGGCTATAGACGAAATCCTCGACATGGGTGACGAAGAGATGCCCGGCCAGATCCTCGCGCGTTCCGATCGGCGCGGCGCGAGCGAGATAATCCTGCGACGCATAGACGCTCAGCGTGTAGTCGGTGAGCTTCCTGACGATGAGCTTGCCCTGCTTCGGGCGGTCGAGGGTGACGGCGATATCGGCCTCGCGGCGCGGCAGCGAGAAGGTGCGCGGCAGCGGCACCAGCTGGATGGTGAGGCCCGGATGCTCGATGGCGAGCGCGCCCAGCTCGCGCGACAGGAAATAATTGCCGAGACCGTCGGGCGCCCCGACCCTGACCGTGCCCGTCAGCCCCTCGCCGGCGCCTGAAATCTGCGCACCCGCCTGCAGGAGCTCGGATTCGACCCGCTCGGCAGCGCGCAGCAGCACTTCGCCCGCCGGGGTGATCACGCAGCCATTGGTGCGCCGCTCCAGCAGCCTCGTCTTGAGGCTCTCCTCGAGCGCCGTCAGCTGCCGCCCGACCGTGGTGTGGTTCACCTTGAGCTGGCGCGCCGCTTCCAGGATCTGCCCGGACCGCGCCACCGCCAGAAATACCCTTATATGGTCCCAATCCATGGTTGTTTTCTATTTTTGCACAACGAAGCTGCAGTTTCTTCCATTGTTGTGCACCAGCCTAAAGCCGATAAGCGGCCCTGACAACCTCTCAGGGAGCAGACAAGCCTATGGCTAAGAACATTCCTCATTATATCGGCGGCCGCGAAGTCGAAGGGCGCTCAGGCCGCCAGTCTCCGGTCTTCAACCCGGCCACCGGCGAGGAGTCCGGCCGCGTCGGGCTCGCCTCCACGGCCGAAGTCAGCGAGGCGGTGGCGACCGCCCGCAAGGCTTTCCCGGAATGGGCGGCGACCACGCCGCTGCGCCGCGCCCGCATCCTCAACAAGTTCCTGCGCCTCCTCGAGGAGCGCACCAACGAGCTCGCCGCCGTCATCACCCATGAGCATGGCAAGGTCCTTTCGGACGCCGTCGGCGAGATCCAGCGCGGCATGGAAGTGGTGGAATTCGCCACCGCCGCCCCGACCCTCCTCAAGGGCGAGATCACCGAGAATGTCGGCACCCGCGTCGACAGCCATTCGGTGCGCCAGCCGCTCGGCGTCGTCGCCGGCATCACGCCGTTCAACTTCCCGGCCATGGTGCCGATGTGGATGTTCCCGGTGGCGCTCGCCGCCGGCAACTGCTTCATCCTGAAGCCGTCGGAGCGCGATCCCTCGGCCGCCCTTCTCCTCGCCAAGTGGCTCGAGGAAGCGGGCCTGCCGGCCGGCGTCTTCAATGTCGTGCATGGCGACAAGGAAGCGGTCGACGCCCTGCTCCATCATCCCGACATCAGCGCCGTCAGCTTCGTCGGCTCGACGCCGATCGCGCGCTACATCTATGAGACGGCGGCCAGGACCGGCAAGCGCTGCCAGGCGCTGGGCGGCGCCAAGAACCACATGATCATCATGCCCGACGCCGACATGGACCAGGCGGTCGACGCCCTCATGGGCGCCGCCTATGGCGCCGCCGGCGAGCGCTGCATGGCGATCTCGGTGGCAGTTCCGATCGGCGACAAGACGGCCGAAGCGCTGATGGCCAAGCTCGAGCCGCGCGTGCGCGGCCTCAAGATCGGCCCCGGCACCGACCGCGAAGCCGAAATGGGCCCGCTGGTCACCAAGACGCATCGGGACAAGGTGAAGGGCTATATCGACTCGGGCGTCGCCGAAGGCGCCAAGCTGGTGGTCGACGGCCGCTCCTTCAAGATGCAGGGCTATGAGGACGGCTACTTCCTCGGCGGCTCGCTCTTCGACCATGTCACGCCGCAGATGAAGATCTACAAGGAAGAGATCTTCGGCCCGGTGCTGTCGGTGGCGCGCGTCTCGAATTTCGAGACCGCCGCCCGCATGATCAACGAGCATGAATTCGGCAACGGCACCGCCATCTTCACCCGCGACGGCGATGCGGCGCGCGAATTCGCCCATCAGATCCAGGTCGGCATGGTGGGCATCAACGTGCCCATTCCGGTGCCGATGGCCTTCCATTCCTTCGGCGGCTGGAAGTCGTCGCTGTTCGGCGACCACCACATGCACGGGCCGGAAGGCATCCGCTTCTACACCAAGCTCAAGACGATCACGACCCGCTGGCCGACCGGCATCCGCGCCGGCTCGGAATTCGTCATGCCGACGATGCGGTAAATCAGCCGATTTGCCCGACGCGCCCCGTCGTCACCGGCGGGGCGTCTTGTTTTTGATCAGCGCGCCACGGTGACGGTGCAATGGGCGCGGCGCGCGATATCCGCGGCGACCGAGCCCAGCACGAGGCGCGAGACGCCGCTCTTGTCGCCGGTGCCGACAATGATGTGATCCACCTTCTTCTCATCCGCATATTGCACGATGCCGGAATCGGCCTCGCGGCTGATGATGACCACCTCCCGCACGAGTTTTACGCCGGCGCGGCGGGCGTCCTCGGCGGCGAGATGCACGATCTTCTCGGCCTCATCGTTGTCATGCGAATAGAGAACCGGCCCGCGCACGCCTCCCAGCGCGACATTCACGAGGGCGACCACCAGTTCGGCGCCCGTCTGTTTCGCCAGGTGCACGGCATAGGAGACCGCGGTCTTCGAATGTTCGGTGCCGTCGGTCGCCACCAGTAAAAGCTTGTCCATGGATCACTCCCGTGAAGTTCGATCGGCCATGGCTCGATCTTATCCGGTGTGGCGGAGACGGGCTTTGACCTGCATCAAGCCCACAAGCAGGAAGTCCCGGTATCGGGAATTGTTCCCGGGGAGCGCCGATCGCCATCGACAACAGGAGAGAATCTAACCTCTGCCCTCCATATTTCTCAATCATATCAGGCATCGAGGATGGTACAGATCGTGCGACAGCGATGATCCGTCATGGCTGTTTCCTCCCTGGACTTGCGCTCGGCCTCACGGTCGGGCGCCTTTTCTTGGTTTGATGGCGCGGAGGGATGAGCCGCGCTCATTCACCGTTCGGGACATGTAGTCACCGGCATTCGCATCTATTGCCTGGGTTGCGGCGCGGGGAATTGCCAGCTGCCGTCGAGAATCTCGGCTTTGGGCCGGTAGAGGCGCACGGTATAGTTCCAGCCCGTCATGATCGGCAGGCAGTTGGGGATCCTGCCGTCGCAGCCGCCGAACTGGATGGCGACCGAGCCGTCCTCGTTGCGCCTCGCGGTCACGCTGTTGACGGAATAGGCATTGTAGTCGTTCTTCTCATAATAGCCCTGGGCGTCGTAGAGGCTGACCGACCAGAAGCCGTCGACCGGCACATCCTTCACGGCGAGCGAATAGACGGTCTTGCCGTCATTGCCGGCGGGCACGACATTGAGATAGGTCGCGTCCTTGTCGGGATTGCCGCCCCAGCCCAGCGCGGTGCCGAGAAGATGACGGATGGGATCGACTTCCGCCTTGGTGCCGAAGGCCTTCTTGAAATCGGGAATGGTGGAGCCCAGCACCAGAAGCGCATCGCGTATCTTGTTCTGACTCGCCTGGTCCCAGGCCGGAATTTCAAAGCTGCCGACACTGGCCTGCTCGACCTTGATCGCGTCCTGCAGCGCGTGAACCTTCTTCACGTCTTCCGGATCCGCCGGGTCGACCAGGGTCCTGATGCCGACCACCGCATAACGCGTGCCGACTTTCTCCTTATCGATCTTGTAGGTGCCGGCGCCATAGACGACTTCCGGCACATAGTGATCCTGGCTGATCACCTGCATCGACATGAAGCGCGTACCCGCATCAGGCAACGTGACGGCAACAGGTCCGGCGTCGAGATCGAAGACGGCGGAAGAATAGAGCGTATCGCGGTTGAGGCGGATGACGGTCTGCTTGTCGATCGAGGCCGGCTCGCGCCGATGCGAGAACTTGCCGAGGCCGCCTTCCTTGACGACGTTGCTGAAATAGAGATCGGATTCGGCGCGGATGAAATTGTCGACCGTGACCGGAATGGCATCGGCGGCTATCACCTGCGTTACGAAGCCTCCCGCCGCAGCGATGCCAAGCGCCAGAAGACCTGCTTTTACGTGAGTTCGCATCTCGGGCTCCCGTCTGGAAATGGTGCCCCTAGCTAAGCCAGCCGATCGACAAGGGTCTATTGGGCCATGGGCCAACATCCGGATGCCGCCGCAGGTTGATCCAGATCAATGCCGTCAGCGCAGGATCCCTATAGCTGTCGGTGACCTTCAATTTCGACGAGATCGACCCATGTTCAGCGAAGGATTTTATCTGGCCCTGGTGATCGCCGCGTTCCTGGCGTTCGGCGTTACACTCTTCATCACCAGCCAGCGCAGCCGCCGCTGATCCGATCGGCGGCGACAGGCGCCGCGCCGGACCTGGAGCGCGCCAACCCCCTTTGGATGCGCTTCAGGTTCCGGCACCTCATCCCCGCCCAAGCCTGCGGGCGATGACGAAAAGGACGACGCCCGCCACGGCCAGCAGCAGGCCCCAATAGATCCAGGGCGCCTGGTTGATCATGAAGCTCGTCGCCGGATAGGGGAAGTAGCCGCTGCCCTGCCCGACCCAGACAAGGCCGAGCAGGATCATCAGCCCACTGATAATCGAGAGAACGAGGCGGGTGATCCTCATGGACGACTCCGTTCTATTTGGCCGGCTTCAATTGCGGCACGGGCGGCGCGGCGGCCGGCTTCGGCGCCGGCACGGGCTTCGCTTCCGCCGCCGCCGTCATTTGCGGCTTGATGCGGCTGACCCCATGCGCCGTCCTGATCCAGCGCCGCTTCTTGGCGAAGAACTGCAGCACCGCGATCCAGGTGGCGATGGAAATCATCAGCCAATAGACGGGCAGCGTGAGCAGCGCCATGGCCCAGGAGACGCCGCGTCCCAGAAACAGCGTGGCGCGGATGGAGGCCGCGAGCGCGGCGAGAGCGGCGAAAATCGCCACGATGCCATAAAGCGCCAGCAGGAACAGCCAGAGCCTGCCCGCCATCGGCCGGCCGATCGCCTCGAGCGTGAAGGCGCCGGCGATCCAGATGAGGAAGAAGGGATGCAGCATGGCGCTGACGATGGCGCCGCCGGTCAGCGCCTGGGTGATGAGGAAATTGCGCGAGCCGAGATCGCGCCACATCCTGAGCGGGGTGCGCGTGTTGACGAGCGCCGTCTGCAGCGTGCCCTTGATGCCGCGCACCCGCTGCGCCAGCCAGTCGCCGAGGCGGCAGGGCGCCTCGCCGCGCGTCAGCGTCGGCACGAGCGCGGTGCGAAAGCCGAAGCGGGCGAAGCGCATCGACAATCCTGAATCCGGCGCCAGATTGTGCGCGTCGAAGCCGCCGACCTGGCGCAGCGCCTGGACGCGGTAGTGGCTCGCCGCGCCGGCGAAGAGCAGAGGCGCGCCGAAGCGGGCGAGACGCGGAAACAGAAGGCCGAAACGGAAGGCCTGCTCGATGGCGGCCTGGCGCGTCAGCCAGTTTTCACCGCGATTGTAGTAACCCAGCTTCGCCTGCAGGCAGGCCACCGTCTTGGGCGCCAGCGCGAAGGCGCCGGCCATGCGGCGCAGCTGGTCGGCGGGCGGCATGTCGTCCGCGTGATAGATGGCGAGGAGATCGCCGCGGGCGAAGGCCAATGCATAATTCAGCGCCTTGTGACGCGTCTCGGGCGCCCGCTTCGGCACCACGATCACTTCGAAGTGAAAGGGCAGGCGCATTTCGTCGAAGACCTTGACCGTGGCGCGGTCGCTGTCCTCGAGCACCAGCTTGATGTCGAGCTTGGCCTTGGGATAGTCCAGCGCGCTCAAGACCTGCACCACCCGCTCGGCGAGCTTCGCTTCGCGCAGCAGCGGCACCAGCACCGTATAGACGGGCAAAGCATCGTCCGAGACCGTATTGGCGGGCGGCGCCGGCGGCAGCTTGACCGGCAGCAGGCACCAGATGTTGAGCGCTCCCATCAGCGCGAAGAGCGCCAGCATCGCCGAAAAAAGGACGACCTCGCCGGTCGGGCGGTCCCACATCGCGGCGAAGGCGATGAGTCCGAGGCCGAAGACCAGCCAGAGCGCCTGATCGGCGGTGAAGCCCTGGGCCGCCGAATGCTGCGGAAAACGGTCTTTCAGGCCCGCGGCCGCCTGATGGAGGAGCTCGCTCTCGCGGCCGCGCTGCAATTCGCGCAGCAAGGTGCGCTCATTGGTCACCGCCGAGACGGTCAGCCCCTGCGCCGCGGCATAGGCCTTGGCGCGCTCGCCCGAGGCGACATAGCGGGTGGCCCCCGGCTCCCAGGCGATCGGCAGCACGCGATGGCGGAAGGCCTGCTGGGCCTCGGCCGGCGTCAGGCGCTGGATGGCTTCCTGCAATTGCGCGGTGGTGGGAATGGTGGGCAGCACATAGCGCGGCGCGGACTTCTTGTCCCCGCTGTCGCCTCGCGCCGTCTCTTTCGGCCCCGTCGCCACTGTCCGCCGTCCCGTGATCTGGCGCGGAGCTTGGCGCAATTGGCGACAATTGCAACAGAATTCACCCGGCCACCTTCCCACCTTATTTTGCTGTATAGGAAGAATGAGAAGGAGAGAGGCATGAGCGACCGGAAGTCCGTTACCCCTGTCTCGCGGCGCCAGCTCATCGGGCTCGCCGTGCTGGGCAGCCTCCTGCCGGCCTCAACGGCCTTCGCCGCCACCAGGCGGCTCACCGGCAGCGTTTCCTATCGCGAACGGATCGCCCTGCCGCCGCATGCGGTGCTGGAAGTGCGCCTCCTCGACGTCTCGCTCGCCGACGCGCCGTCGAAAACCCTGGCCGTCACCCGCGTCAAGACGCGCCACCGCATGCCCATCCCGTACCGGCTGCGTTATGACGAGAAGGACATCCGTCGCAACCGCTCCTATGCGCTGCAGGCCCGGATCACCGTCGACGGCAAACTGTGGTTCATCTCGACCACCCGCCATACGGTCTTCTCCGGCGGCCGCGACGAGACGGACATCAAGGTCGAGCGCGCGTCCGGCGGCGGCGACGAGGCCGGCGACCCGCGCGGCAAATGGCTGGCCGAATCGATCCGCCGGCGCGGCGTGATCGACAATCTGCAGACGGTGCTCGAGATCGGCCGCGATGGCCGGGTCTCGGGCAGCGGCGGCTGCAACCGGATCAGCGGCAGGGCCGAGATCTCAGGCAACCGCGTTCGCTTCGGCCCCGTGGCCTCGACCAAGATGGCCTGCGTGCCCGCCGCCATGGACCAGGAAGCGAAGTTCCTCGAAGCGCTCGGCGACACGCGGAAGTGGCGGATCGACGATCGGCGCGGCAAGCTCTATCTGCTCGACGCACAAGGCGGCGAGGTGCTGCTCCTCGCCCGCATGTGACGCAAGCCCGACGGCGGCGGTCGTGAAGAAATTCGTCACCCTCATATCGGTCCTCGCCGCGATCTTCCTCGCCTATATCGCCGGCAGCGGCTGGATCATCGCGCATAATGCCCGCGATCTCCTGACGGTGGCTCAGACGGAGCGGCCCAAGCACCCGGTGCTCAACCCCTTCGCCATCGGCTTCCGCGGCGACCCGCATTCGGCCTTCGGCTATTCCTTCGAGGAAGTGAAGATCGCAACCGAGCTCGGCCTGGCGCCGGCCTGGCTGGTGCCGGCCGGCGGGGCCGCCAATATCGCCGCCATCTATGTCCATGGCATAGCGGGCCTGCGCGAGAACGGCTACCGCCACCTCTCCGTGCTGCACAAGGCCGGCATTCCGGTCCTGCTCATCACCTACCGCAACGATGCCGACGCCCCCTTGTCGCTCGAGCGGCAATATGCCTTCGGCCTCACCGAGTGGCGGGATCTCGACGCCGCGGTGAGCTTCCTGCGCCAGCGCGGCATCACACGGATCATCCTGGTGGGCGAATCGATGGGGGGCGCCATCGTCGGGCAGTTCCTCATGCATTCCGAGCAGGCGAAAAGCATCGTGGCGCTGGTGCTCGATTCACCCGCCCTCGACAGCCGGGCCATCATCCGCAACCTGATCAGCCAGTTCGGCTTCCCGCTGCCGGCCGCCATCGAGCCGGTGGTCCACAGCTTCCTGGCGCTGCAGCTGACGGTGCCGCTGACCGACGCCAACAGCGTCGCCGCCGTGGCGGCCTTTCCCGGCCCCCTCTTCATCGCCCATGGCGCCGGCGACCGGCTGGTGCCGATGAGCATCAGCGATGCGGTTTTTTCCACACGCCACGGTCCCACCACCTTCATCCGGACTGATGCGGGCCACCTGCAGTCCTGGCACCAGGATGCGGGCCGCTATCGCCGCGCCCTCAGCGGGTTCATCGAGCAGCTGTTGAGTGTCTGACGCGGCTTTTTTTTGCCGCAGGGAGGTTGTAGGTGTGAGCGCGATGGCCCGGGATTCGCTTGCGACCAAGACCGCATTCCTCGTTCTCCTCTTCGCCGCAAGCCTGGCGGGGCCGGTTTCCGTATGGGCGCAGGAGCAGGCCGCCACCACGGCGAGCACGACCGAGGAGACGCCGCCTCTGCCGCGCTTCCGGCATATCGATCTCGCCGGCAAGCCCGCCTCCTTCACGCGCGAGCAGGTGATCGTCATGGTCGACGATGATTTCGCGCCCTTCAGCTATTCGGGCGCGGCGGGCGAGGCCAAGGGCATCGCGGTCGAGACGGCGGAAGCGGTGTGCGCCGAATTGCGCACCAAATGCAGCATCGTGCTCATGCCCTGGGAGAAGCTCGCGGGCGGTCCCGCCAACAGCGGCGGCGTGGTGGCCGGCCTCAGGCTCGACGACAAGACGCTCAGCCAGTTCCAGCCGACGCGCCCGATCTACCGCGCCATCGGCCGCTTCGTGGCGCGCAAGGACAATGAGCTCAAGACGATCACGCCCGACGAGCTCGACGGCAAACGTATCGCCGTCGTCGCCGGCAGCGGCTACGAGGCTTGGCTCAAGCGCAATTTCGCCGATGCGGAGATCGTGCCCTTCCCGACGCTGGGCGAGGCCGAGGACGCGCTGCGCGGCGCCAAGGTCGAGCTCCTGTTCGGCGACGGGCTGCAGCTCGTCTACTGGATGCGCGGCGAGGCCTCGCAGAACTGCTGCAAATATATCGAAGGCGCCTATTACGACGACGCGCTGTTCAGCCGGCCCTATGTCTTCCTGGTGCGGCGCGGCGACGACGAATTGCGCCAGGCCTTCGACTATGCGCTCGACCAGCTGCAGGAATCGGGCAGCTATGCCCGCATCTTCGGGCGCTATATTCCCGGCCGCTTCTGGTAGAAGCGGGCCTGGCTCCCCACCGCCCCGGCGATGCTCGCGAGGCCCGAGGCCCGGCATTTCGCCGTGAGCCCTTCGACGATCGCGGCGATGAGCGCCGGTCCCTGGAAGACCAGCGCCGAATAAAGCTGCAGAAGATTTGCGCCCGCCGCGATCTTGGCGAAAGCGGCATCGGCGCTGTCGATGCCGCCGGCGCCGATCAGCGGAATGCGGCCTTCGAGCCGCTGACGAAGCTGCGCCAGCATGAAGGTCGACAGATCGAAGAGCGGCTTGCCGGACAATCCGCCGGTTTCGCGCCCATGCGGCGAGCGCAGATGCGGCCGGCCGATCGTCGTGTTGGAGACGATGACGCCGTCCACCTTTCCGGCCAGGAAAACCGGCGTGATATCGTCGAGATCCGCCTCGGCGAGATCGGGTGCGATCTTGACGAGGAGCGGCGGCGCGGTCCTGCGCGCCCGCGCTTCATTCAGCCGGCCGAGCAGCGTTTCGAGCTCGGCCCTGGACTGGAGATTGCGCAGGCCCGGCGTGTTGGGCGAGGAGATGTTCACCGTCAGATAGCTCGCCAGATCGCGGAAGGCCTCGAGACCCTTCACATAATCGCCGATGCGGTCGGCCGCATCCTTGTTGGCGCCGATATTGACGCCGACGATGCCGCCTCTGGCGCGGCGCGCCTCGAGACGGCGGCGGAGCGCGGCGTGGCCTTCGTTGTTGAAGCCCATGCGGTTGATGACCCCCTGGTCCTCGCTCAGCCGGAAGAGGCGTGGGCGCGGATTGCCCTGCTGCGGCAAGGGCGTCACCGTGCCCACTTCGACGAAGCTCAAGCCTTCCGCCAGCATGGCGTCCGGCACCTCGCCGTTCTTGTCGAAGCCGGCGGCGAGGCCCAGGGGATGCGCGAAGTCGAGTCCGAAAAGCTTCGTGGCGAGCTCGGGCGCGAAAGTGGCTGGCCGCGCCGCGGGCGCCAGCTTCAGCGCGGCGATGGTGAGGCGATGCGCCGTTTCGGCATCGAAGGCATGCAGCAGCGGGCGGATGAGCGGAAAACTCCCGCGGGCGAGGCTCATGCGGGAATGTCCGCGGGGAATTCATGCCCGTCGCCGGTCCAAGGCAAGGGGGCGGCATGGCGTATATGGGCGACGGCAAGCGGCGCATATAGATGCGGGAAGAGGTCGCCGCCCCGAGATTCTTCCCATTTGAGCTCAGATCCGAGCGTCTGCGCGTCGACCGCGGCGAGGATGAGGTCGGAGCGCCCGGAAAAATGCCGGCGCACCGTCTCGCGCAGCTGATGGGCGGCGGAAAAATGGATGAAGCCGTCCCGCCGGTCGACCGCCGAGCCTTCGAAAACGCCCTGCCCTAAGGCCTTTTCCCATTCGTCGCGGCCCAGAATCTTGTAGATCGTCGCCATAAACACTCCTCAACCGGCCGAGCCATAGACCATAAAAAGCGCCTCCGGAACCCATGGCGTACGCGCCTTTTTGGCGAGACTCGACAAAGCGGCTTACTTAAGGTATTATTCCTATAATTGCGAAAACACAGAACCACACCGGACGCCCTAAGTATTGTCGAGGAGCGCGGCATGTTCACGCATAAGCAAGTCTGGACCGCCATCGATGTCATCGCCGAGCGCTACGGGTTCTCGGCCTCGGGTCTTGCCAAGAAGGCCGGTCTCGATCCCACGTCTTTCAATCCTTCGAAGCGGCACGGGCCGGACGGGCGGCCGCGCTGGCCCACCACCGAAAGCATCGCGCGCGTGCTGGAAGCCTCCGGCGCCTCGATCGAGGAGTTCAGCGATCTTCTAAGCGGCCGCAAGGGCCAACCGCCGAAGCGGCGGCAGATTCCGCTCATCGCCTATTCGCAAGCCGGCAAACCCGGCTTCTTCGACGATTCGGGCTTTCCGACCGGCACATCCTGGGACGAGATCGAGGCGCCGGGCGTCATCGACCAGAACGCCTATGCCGTCGAGATCCAGGGCGAAGGCCTCCTGCCCGTCTATCGCGAAGGCGACATCGTCATCGTCTCGCCCTCGACGTCGATCCGCAAGGGCGACCGGGTGCTCGTGCGCATGACGAATGGCGAGGTGATGGCACGCATCCTCCACCGCCAGTCGGCCAAGACGGTGGAGCTCGCCTCCTTCAATCCGGCCGAAGAAGTCCGCAGCATCGAGATGAAGGACATCGACTGGATCGCCCGCATCATCTGGGCGAGCCAGTAGGGCGCAATGGCCCATGAACGCTCGAAGTCGGAGGCAGGGATGCCGATCGACATCTGTTATTTGACATGTCTTTATAGTTAACCTAAGGTTAAAAGTCCGAGGGCACGGGCGGAAGCCCAGATCGGAGAGGTGTCATGCGTAACTGGCGCCTGTTTATGGCTGCGCTGTCCGGCGTTGTCATCGCAGTCATCGGCCCGGCAAAAGCGGCTTCGCCCATCGGCAACACCGTGCAGGCCTCGACAACGGTCAGCGCCAGCGGTCGCGTGCTGGAGAAATCGTCACCGGTCTTTTTCAACGACATCGTGAAGTCGAACGCCACCGGCATCGGCGCGTTCATTTTCAATGACGGGGCCCGGCTCGCCATCGGGCCGTCCGCCACGGTGACCATCGACAAATCCATCTACAAGGGCGGCAAGTCGATCCAGCAGGCGAGCATCCAGGCGTCGAAGGGCGCCTTCCGCTATATCAGCGGCGCTTTTTCCGGCCACAAGATCAATACGCCCTATGGCACGATCGGCATCCGCGGCACCGCCTTCGACTTCACCATCAGGAACGGCCGCGTCTATATCCTCCTGTTTCGCGGCGCCGTCAGCTTCTGCCGGGGCGGCAATTGCAAGACGCTGCGCAGCAGCTGCGACTATCTCGTCGCCAGCGGCGGCAAGATCAGCGATCCGCAGGCCTTGAGCGCCGGCATCGACAAGGGCCTCAATATCGGCGAGGCCTTCCCGCTCGTCGTCAATCAGAGCCGGCTCAATTCGAAATTCCGGCAGGGCACGCGCAACTGCTTCAGCCGCGCGGTGCAGCGCACGCCCAATATCAAAGCGATCTCGCCCAATGTGAAAGCCGCGGCGGCGGCAGCCGCCCCGGACACACCGGACACGCCTGATCCACCCGGATCGCCCGGGGAGACTCCAGGCCAGTCGGGAAGGTCCAACAAGGGCTTCGGCAATGGCGGCGAAGCCGATGATGGTAGCCCGAGCGAATCTCACAATCCCGGCAAAGGTCATGGCGGGCCTCACAGCAGCGGCGGCACGAGCAATAACGGCAAGGGCCACGACAAATAGTCCGAGCCAGCCCTCTTACAATGTCCGACGGGCCGGCACATATTTCCTCTAACCGAGGGACATGGGTGCCGAGACCAAGTGCGTCATGCCGGATGACAATGGAAATGCGCTCACACCAAAACTTGTAATGGGCGTTGCGGTCGCTTTCCTGGCGGCATTTCCGGTTTTCGCCGTCAACTCGACCTCGTCGGGCATGCGCATGTTGTGGATCGGCGCCCTGCTCATGCTCGCTTTCATCGGCTTCGTCGGCCATCTACAGGTGAAGGGCGATCCGGAGATACAGAAATACGCGGAGTTGCAACGGAGAGGTCCTTATCTCAAACGCTATAGGCCGGCTGTCTTCGCCATTGTCCTCGGCGTGCTCGTCGTTGCCGAACTCCTCGCCGTGGCGGCGACTTATGCGACGCCGCAGAACCCCTTGTTCCTGCACGTCACAAAGCAGATCGCGGCAGGGGGCAATGAGATCTTTCCGCTGGTCGGAAAATACGCGACGCAAATGACGCCGCCGCTCGCGGCGGAAGTCCTCTACAAGGTACAGACGGTGACGACACTTTTCCTCACCGCCGGCGCGATCGCCTTCCTCGCTTATGCACCCTACATCCTCTGCATGCCACGCGAAGAAGCGCGGGCCATGCAGCGCCTTCAAGAAAGAATGCGTACCAGCAAGTTCGCCTCTTCACCCATCGTGATGCTGTATATCCTCGTACCCTTTGGCATACTCGTCGGGTTTGCTTTATTCCTCGGCTGGTTCGAATTCGCCCCGGAACCCGCCTATCTGACGCGCAAGAAATGCCTCATGAAGGCAGCCTGCTATGCAGCGGACGACCTGCATCTGATCGCCATCGGCTTCATCCGGATGATCGCCTATGGTAGCTGGCTCGGCGTCATCATCTTCATGATGCGCGCCTTCGACCGCGAAGGCGGCTAGGCGCCCTATCGCCGCGGCGGCAGATTGTTCTTCAGAATATTCACGGCGTTGGCGGAGACCACGAAGTCCTCGAGCTGCCGGACTCTCAGTGCCAGGGCTTCGATGGCCCTGGCCTGATCGTCCAGCTTCTTCTGCAACTCTTCAACTGTCGGCATCGGAATTCTCCTGAGCCAATCTCAGCCAAGCTCGCCTTTCAGCGCCTTGCCGATCAGCGCCCGCGTATTATCGAGGCCGTACAAGGCCGCGAAGGACCCGAAGCGCGGGCCTTTCTCCTCGCCGAGCAGCACCTGATAGAGGGTATTGAACCAGGCGAGCGACACGCCGGTCGAGCCGTCCTTCTGCACCGTCTTGTAGGGATCGCGGCGGCCGACATCATAGACAGCCTGCTGGATCTCTTCCGGCGTCGCCTCCTTGGGCAAGCCGGCGAGCGCCGCGGAGAGATCCTCCAGCGCCTGACGCTCGTCCGCCGTGGCCTGGCGGTATTTCTTCTGCGGCTTCACGAAATCCTGGAAGTAGCGGATCGCATAGCCGACCAGCGCGTCGAGACGCGGATGCGTCTCGGGCGACACCGACGGCGCGTAGCGCTTGAGGAAGGCCCACAGCACATCCTTGCTCTCGGCATTGGCGACCGCCACGAGATTAAGGAGGAGCGCGAAGGAAACCGCCTGGGTGCGCCCGCCCTGTTCGGAGACGAGCACTTCCGGCGCCGGCGGCGAGCCGGCGTGGATGTGCCACACCGGATTGGTGAGCTTCTGCGCCTGGTCCTGGCGGCCATAGGCGTCGAGGAAGGCCTGATAGTCGTCGACGGCGCGCGGGATCACGTCGAAATAGAGCTTCTTCGCCTCGCGCGGCTTCGAATACATGAAGAGCTGCAGGCTCTGCGGATCGGCATAGGTCAGCCATTCGTCGATGGTGAGGCCGTTGCCCTTCGACTTCGATATCTTCTGGCCCTTCTCGTCAAGGAACAGCTCGTAATTGAAGCCGTCGGGCGGCGGCGCGCCCAGCACCTTGCAGATGCGGCTGGCGAGCTTGACCGAGTCGATGAGGTCCTTGCCCGACATTTCATAGTCGACATCGAGCGCATACCAGCGCATCGCCCAGTCGGGCTTCCACTGCAGTTTGCAATGGCCGCCGGTGACCGGCGTCTCAAAGGCCTTGCCGGAGGCCGGATCGCGCCAGACGATGGTGCCGGCCTTCACGTCGCGGCTTTCGATCGGCACCTGCATGACGACGCCAGATTCCGGATGGACGGGGAGGAAGGGCGAATAGGTCTGCGAGCGCTCCTCGCGCAGCGACGGCAGCATGATCGCCATGATCTCGTCGTAGCATTCGAGGGCCCTGAGCAGCGCCTTATCGAAACGGCCCGACATGTAATATTCGGTCGAGCTGGCGAATTCATACTGGAAGCCATAGGCGTCGAGAAAGCGGCGCAGCATGGCGTTGTTGTGATGGCCGAAGCTCTCATATTTGCCGAAGGGATCGGGAATGGTGGTGAGCTTGCGACCGAGATGCTGGGCGACCATCTCCTTGTTCGGAATATTGTCCGGCACCTTGCGCAGACCGTCCATGTCGTCGGAGAAGCACAGAAGGCGCGTCGGGATGTCCGACATGGTCTCGAAGGCGTGGCGCACCATGGAGGTGCGCGCCACCTCGCCGAAGGTGCCGATATGCGGCAGGCCCGAGGGGCCGTAGCCGGTCTCGAACAGGACTTCCTTGACCGGCTGTTTTTTGCCCTTCACGCGCTCCAAGAGCTTGCGGGCCTCTTCGAAAGGCCACGCCTTGCTGTCGAGAGCGGCGGCGCGAAGGAGCTGATCGGTCATTGTCCTGTCTTTGCTGATAGGGTTACGGATTCCGAGGCTTTTACCTGTTTTGATCGAAGCCGATCAAAACAGGAAGGCTCTATGCTAAAGGCCCGGCAAATGGCTATTTGCCGGGCCCTTGCTGTAGAAGCCGCCTGGGGCCCCGTCAACCTCGGTCGACCGGGAAGGGGTTGCGCTCGACGAATTCGAGCTGATGCCAATAGGGATATGGCGGCTTGGTGAGGCTGGCGGCATCGAGCTTCGCCACCTGCTCCCGGGTGAGGTTCCAGCCGACGGCGCCGAGATTCTGGCGCAACTGCTCCTCATTGCGGGCGCCGATGATCACGGTGGACACCGACGGCCGCTGCAGAAGCCAGTTGATGGCGATCTGCGGAATGGTCTTGCCGGTCTCCTTGGCGATCTCGTCCAGGGCGTCGACGACCCGGTAGAGATATTCGTCCGGCACCGGCGGACCGTTATCGGCGGTCTTGTGCAGGCGGCTCTGCTTGGGCAGGCCGGCGCCGCGGCGGAGCTTGCCGGTCAGGCGGCCCCAGCCCAGAGGCGACCACACCACGCAGCCGACCTTCTGGTCGAGGGCCAGCGGCATGAGCTCCAGCTCGTAGTCGCGCCCGATCAGCGAATAATAGGCCTGATGCGCGACATAACGCGAATAGCCATAGCGCTCCGACACGGCGAGCGACTTCATCAGATGCCAGCCGGAGAAGTTGGAGCAGCCGACATAGCGGATCTTGCCGGCGCGCACGAGATCGTCGAGCGTCGAAACCGTCTCCTCGACCGGCGTCGCGGCGTCGAAACCATGCAGCTGGAAGAGATCGATATAGTCGGTGCCAAGCCGCTTCAGGCTGCCATCGACCTGCTTGATGAGGTGGGAGCGCGACGAGCCGACATCGTTCGGCTCGTCGGAGAAGCGGAAGGTGGCCTTGGTCGAAATGAGGACCTTGTCGCGGCGGCCCTTGATCGCCTTGCCGAGGATCTGTTCGGCGAGCCCTTTGGAATAGACATCGGCGCTGTCGAACATGTTGACGCCGGCCTCGAGGCAGATGCTGACCAGCTTCGTCGCCTCCTTCACACCGCTCGTGCCCCAGGCCTTGAAGAATTCGGTGCCGCCGCCGAATGTGCCCGTTCCGAGGCTGAGCACCGGGACCTTCAGCCCCGAGCCGCCAAGCTGCCTGAACTCCATCTCGCTCTCCTGTCGATTTTGAGAGCGCCATGATGCAGGCGCTCAGGCGCGACGCAAGAGCGAAAAGCGCGGAGGAGCTATTTTGATTTGGTGCCTAAACTTCAGGCAACGGCGAGGTTCTTGCGAAGGAATTCCACGGTGCGGCTCCAGGCCAGCTCGGCGGCGTCCTTGTCGTAGCGCGCCTCGTTGGTGTCGTTGTTGAAGGCATGGTTGGCGCCGTCATACATGAAGAGCTCGTAGAACTTGCCATTGTCCTTGAGCGCCTTCTCGAAGTCCGGAATGCCGGCATTGATGCGCTCGTCGAGCCCGGCATAGTGGAGCATCAAGGGCGCCTTGATATTGGCGACCTGGTCGGCCTTGGGCTGCGATCCGTAATAGACGACGCCCGCCGCCAGAGACGGCTCCGCCACCGCGAGTTCTCCGACCTTGCCGCCGCCCCAGCAGAAACCGACGGCCGCCACCTTGCCGGTGCAGTCGGCCCTCGCCGCCAAAGCCGCGAGGCTGGCCCGCGACATGGCCACCGTCTCCTCCGGGGTCAGCGTGCCGATCATCTCGCGCGCCTTGTCGGCATCTTCCGGCGTGCCGCCCTTGAGGCTCAGATAATCGGGGGCGAGCGCCAGGAAGCCCTCCGTGGCGAGCCGCCGCGCCACATCCTTGATATGCGGATTGAGGCCGCGATTCTCCGAAATGACGACGACGCCGCCGGCCTTGGGAAACTGCTTCTGCTTGACGAGATAGCCCGAGACTTTTCCGACGGTCGATTCATAGGTAATGGTTTCAGGGAGGATGCGGGTGTCGCTCTCGGCGATCATTTCGGCCTTGGCGTAATTGTTCTCGAGCACCGGCAACAGGGCCGAGGCCGCGGCGGTGCCGCCCGCCAGAACCGCCAGCCTTTCAAGGAATGCGCGGCGTTTCATCTGGCCATGCGTATAGCGGTCGAAAAGGTCGATATATTTCTGGTCCATGGCGGGCCCCTCTCTGACGCTTGGGTGAGGAAATGCCGCCATAACCCATTCGGTTCCAGCAGCGATCAATCACATTATCCTGATCAAGGATCGACCCCGGCCTCGCCCCGGCCAAGCCAATCGAGCAGAACATCACGCGCCGCCGCGAATGAGATCGACAATGAAGGCCGGTCGATCTCCTTGTATCCTCTTTCGCAATTTGGCGAAGATAGAGCCGCGGCCAAGGCGTCACGGCGCGCCGACACAAGTTTCCGCAAGGCCTTATCCTCGAGAAGAGCCGGCCTGCTGCCGGTCACTGCCACGAAATCATAGAGATCCCTGCCGGTGAAAGTGGCTGCCCTGTAGAAGAGTTTCTGCCCAATGATCTCCCTGTCCGCCATGAGCCGTACCGGCCCCTCCACGCCCTCGACCCGTTCGAGGACCGGCTTCAGATCGGGAAATACCGGCGCTACGGCCAGAAAATCGATCTCACCTTCCGGATATTCGAGCCGCAGATGATTTGCCAGCTCACTATAACCCCGCAGATCGGCCGATTGGTGATCAGTGAGGCGGGGCGAGAGATAGGAAAGATACTGAACATCGTCGATGAAAAGATCGACATCGCGGCTGAACCGGTGAGCATGACGCAACATCAGGACAGTTCCGCCGCCCCAAGTCCACTCGTCCCGCCCAAGTCCAACGGCTTCGAGCCGCGCAATGGCGCGGCGGATCAGTGACCGCCATGCTTCCACTGCTGCGCATCCTCCAAACGAGCCCCGAACAGGACGGTAAACCGGCGATCCAGCGCTTCGAAGGAAAGACCGATCTCGCGCGCCAGGGTGGCGAGACGATAGAGAGGCGTTTCCGACAAGGCTTGAAATATCCGGGCCGATTCGGCGGCGGTCGGCTCGGCGCCCAGGAGAACGGCTTGCAAGCGCTGCGGCGCAAGCGCGCCATAGCTTGTCCCGCCATGCGCCGCGGCTGATTCAAGAGCCGTCCGCCGGTGCTCGATTTCCTGCATTCCGATATCTCCAGCCCATTCAAATTACATAACATGCCTGGAATAATCGAGCTTTGTCCTGTACCGGCCGGTTTGATCCCTGTATGTTCACGGCCAATGTCCTTGTCCTCCTCCTTGCTGTTCCCGCAGAGCCAGACGGCGCCCGCCGCCGTGCTCGACGGCATTGCGCTGAAGCTCGGCCCCAATAAGCGGGTCGAGGCGGCGGAAGCGCTGACCCATCTCATCCGCGAGCCGCATCTCCTCTGCCATTCCGCCTTCGTCATCGAGCGGCTGGGCTTCGCCGCCGAGGCGCCGCGCGCGGTGATCCGCCAGGCGCGCGAGCAGAAGCATGTCGACGTCGCCGAGCTCTTCGCCTTCGTCTGCCCGGCCCGCTTCGCCACGCCGACGCCCAAAGGTCTCGCCCGCGCCCTGGGTCTCGACATCCGGATGGAAGAGACCGAGCTGCTGCGCGCCATCGCCGACAATCTGATCGGGCGGCTCGCGAGCCCCAACTACCCGCTGATCCGCGAGGCCGCCGAAAACGCCACGTTCCTCGCCCGCGCCAACTGGCCCTGGGCGCGCGCCGTGATGTCGGCGCTGACCAGAGCCAATCCGCGCCTCGATGTCGGCACCTTCGTCACCGGCCTCAATGTGTGGGACCGCGTCGATGAATGGGAGGACGATGGCGGACGGCCGCCCGGCTCGCATCACGGCATCACACCCGACGAGGCGAAGGAGTTCCTCGCCCAGGTGCTGGGCGCGGACGCCGAGACGCGGCTCGAGCAGAAGGATTATGCCGCGACCACGACCCATGCCTTCCAGCCGCGCGAGGAAGAGGCCTCCAACAACATCCTGCTCGCCGAAGCCGGCACCGGCCTCGGCAAGACGCTCGGCTATCTCTCGCCCGCCTGGCTGTGGGCGCGCAAGAACAACGCCCCCGTCTGGGTGTCGACCTATACAAAGAACCTGCAGCGCCAGATCGACCAGGAGACCCAGCGCATCGTCGCCGATCCGGCCGAGCGGCGCGATCGCATCGTGATCCGCAAGGGCCGCGAGAATTATGTCTGCCTGCTCAATCTGCAGGAAGCCTTCGCCAAGATGAGCTCGGCCAATCCGCGCTCGGCGCTGCTCGCCACGCTCGTCGCGCGCTGGGTCAGGGCAAGCCGCGATGGCGACATGGTGGGCGGCGATTTTCCCTCCTGGCTGCTGCCGCTCTTCAGCGACGTGGCGCTCGACGGCGAAAACCGGGCGCTGTCGCCGCAATCCCTGGGCCTCACCGACCGGCGCGGCGAATGCATCTATGCCGCCTGCCCGCATTACCGCAAATGCTTCATCGAGCGCGCCATGGTGCAGGGGCGGCGGGCCGATCTCGTCATCGCCAATCACGCGCTCGTCCTGCGCAAGGCGGCGGTCGACCAGGCCATCGGCTATACGCAGACCAAGGAGGAATCCTCCGCGCCGCAGGATTTGCGCCGCCTCGTCTTCGATGAAGGCCATCATCTCTTCGATGCCTCGGACTCGGCGTTTTCCGGCCATCTGACGGCGCTCGAGACGGCGGAGCTCAGGCGCTGGCTCAGGGGACCGGAAGCCGCCGGGCGGCGCGGGCGCGGCCTGAAGGAACGGGTCGGCGATCTCGTCGGCGATGATGAGACGGCGGAGAAGCATCTCAATGCCGTGCTCACTGCCGCTTATGCGCTGCCCGGGCCCGGCTGGACCCGGCGCATCCAGGCCGGCACGCCGGAAGGCGCCGCCGAAAGCTTCCTCACTCTGGTGCGCCAGCAGGTGCTGGCGCGGGCCGAGCAGAATTCCGGCCAGACGCTCGAAACCGACTGCATGCCGCTGGTGGAAGGACTTTCCACGGCGGCGGGCGAGCTTGCCGCCGCGCTCATCGACCTCAAGCGCCCGATGGCGTCGCTCGCCAATGCGCTCGCCAAGAAGCTCGACGACGAAGCGGCCGAGCTTTCGACCCATGACCGCGGCCGCATCGAGGCGGTGGCGCGCTCGCTGCGGCGGCGCGGCGAATTGATGGTCGGCAGCTGGATCGACATGATCGAGCGGCTGCTCGACAAGCCCAATCCGCTCTTCGTCGAATGGTTCTCGGTCGACCAGATGTTCGGCCGCGAAGCCGATGTCGGCCTGCACAGCCACTGGATCGACCCGACCGAGCCTCTGGCGCTCGTCGTGCTGAAGCCCGCCGACGGCGTCGTCATCACCTCCGCGACACTCAAGGACCGGCCGCCCGAGGCGCCGGAAGACTGGACCAATGCCGAGATGCGCACGGGTGCGGTGCACCTGCCATATCCGGTCAGGCGGGTGAGCTATGAATCGCCTTTCGACTACAAGAATGCGAGCCGCATCATCGTGGTCAATGACGTCAATCGCGAGGACATGGATCAGCTGGCCTCGGCCTATCGCGAATTGTTCCTGGGCGCCCAAGGCGGCAGCCTCGGGCTGTTCACCGCCATCTCGCGCCTGCGCGCCGTCTATAAGCGGCTGGTGCGGCCTCTGGCGCAGAAGGGCCTTCCACTCTACGCCCAGCATGTCGATCCGATCGACACCGGCACGCTGGTCGACATGTTCCGGGCCGAGCGCGATGCCTGCCTCCTCGGCACCGATGCGGTCCGCGACGGCGTCGACGTGCCGGGCGATTCCTTAAGGCTCATCGTGCTCGACCGGGTGCCCTGGGGCACGCCCACCATTCTCGAGCGCGCCCGCAAGCAGGCCTTTGGCGGCCAGGCCTATACCGATATGACCGTGCGCCTGCGCCTGCGCCAGGCCTTCGGCCGCCTGATCCGGCGCGAGGGCGACCGCGGCGCCTTCGTCGTGCTCGATCCGCGGCTCGCCTCGCGCTTCTGCACCGCCTTTCCGCCCGGCATGCGCATCGAGCGCGTCGGCCTCGTCGATGCCATCGACATGGTGCGCGACTTCATCCAGAGTCCTCGATGAGCCAGCCCGTTTTCTACACCGCCTTCGACACCGCCATCGGCCGCTGCGGCATCGCCTGGGGCCCGGACGGAATCGTCGGCGCCAGCCTGCCGGAAGACAGCACCGCCGATATCGCGGCGCGGTTCACGGCGCGCCATCCGCAGGCGCAGGAAGGCGCGCCGCCGCCCCATGTCGCCGACGCGATCCGGCGCATCCAGGCGCTGCTCCAGGGCTCGTCCGACGATCTCGCCGACATTGCGCTCGACGAGACCGGCCTTTCGGACTTCAGCCGCCGGGTCTATGAGATCGCAAGGCGCATCCCACCCGGCGCCACCCGCACCTATGGCGACATCGCCAGGGAAATGGGCGGTCTGCATCTCGCCCGCGAGGTCGGCCAGGCGCTCGGGCGCAATCCCTATCCGATCATCGTGCCCTGCCATCGCATCCTGGCGGCCGGCGGCAAGACCGGCGGGTTCTCGGCGACGGGCGGACTCCAGACCAAATTCCGCATACTTGCCATCGAGGGCGCAAAGACCGACACTGCGCCCTCCCTCTTCGACGAGCTGCCGCTCGCCATCCCGCCCAAACGACCACACTGAAACAAAGCACAGAGACTATGGCTCACGACCTCATCCTCACCGGCGGGCGCATCATCGACCCGTCGCAATCGCTCGACGCCGTCACCGAAGTGGGCTTCGCGCAAGGCAGAGTGTCGGGCATCGGTCCCGGCCTCAAGCGCGATGCCGGGACGACCGTCAAGGATGTGAGCGGCTTCATCGTGACGCCGGGCCTCATCGACCTCCACACCCACGTCTATTGGGGCGGCACCTCGCTTGGCGTCGATCCCGATCTCTATGCGCTGAAAAGCGGCGTCACCACCTCGGTCGATACCGGCTCGGCCGGCCCCGGCAATTTCGCCGGCTTCGCCAAGCATGTGATCGCGCCAGCGCGCTCGCGCATCTATGCCTATCTGCATGTCTCGTTTGCCGGCATCTATGGCTTCTCGACCCAGGTGCATGTGGGCGAGAGCGAGGACATGCGGCTCATGGATCCCCGGGGCGCCATCGAGGTCGCGGCGAAATACCCGGACGAGATCATCGGCATCAAGGTCCGGGTCGGACGGCATGCCTCGGGCGACCAGGGTGTGGCGCCGCTCGATGTCGCGCTCGACGCCGCCCATGAATCAGGCCTGCCGCTGATGGCCCATATCGACGAGCCGCCGCCGACCTATGAAGACGTGCTGGCGCGGCTGCGTCCCGGCGACGTGCTGACCCATGCCTTCCGTCCCTTCCCCAATGCGCCGGTGACGGCGCAGGGCACGATCAAGCCCGCGGTGCTCGCCGCCCGCAAGCGCGGCGTGCTGTTCGATATCGGCCATGGCATGGGCTCCTTCGCCTTCAAGACGGCGCGCGCCATGTTGGCCAACGGTTTCCTGCCCGACACGATCTCCTCCGACGTGCATGCGCTGTGCATCGACGGGCCGGCCTTCGACCTCGTCACCACCATGTCGAAATTCCTCTGCCTCGGCATGGGTCTCAACGACGTGATCCGGGCCTCGACCGAAACGCCGGCGCGCGCCATCAAGCGGCACGATCTCGGCACGCTGAAGCCCGGCGCGCTCGGCGACGCCACCTTGCTCAGGGTCGATGACGGCCAGTTCGACTATGTCGACGTAACTGGCGAACACCTCGCCGGAACCAAGCGCATCTCCGCGCATGGCATCGTCATCAAGGGCGAATGGTGGGCGTGAGTGTCCCGACAATCATCCGGGAGCTCGCGGCCCTTCAAAGATCGCTGTAGAAGCTCTTCAGGATCTTGAGCGATTTGGGATCGATGGCGACTTCCCAGCCGCCACCGTCAAGCCCCAGCTCACCACAGCGGAAACTCGACGAGAAATAGACGATCCAAGTGCCCGGCGGATAGTTGCCGCCCAAATCTTCCGGCGCGTGAAGCGCGTTCGTGTCGTTTCCTTGGCATAGATTTCATTCCTGGCGCCGATACCAGATGATGCGGCCGTCATATCCGAATGGCTCTGATCTGGACAAATGGGCGGTCTCCCGCTAGCCAAGCGGGAGAGACAGTGGAGTTTCCGGTGACCAAAACCATCAGCACGCATCACGCCTTGATCTATGTCATGGTCACCACCGCCGGAGTCCAGGGCGATATCGGCGACCGCGAACTCAAGGCGATCGGCCGCATCGTCAAGCAATTGCCGATCTTCCGCGCCTTCGACGCCGAGAAGCTCACCCACGTGGCCCAGGAATGCGGCGAGATCCTGCAGGACAAGGAAGGGCTCGAAGCCGTGTTCGGCCTCGCCGCCGAGGCGCTGACGCCGAAACTGCGCGAAACCGCCTATGCGCTGGCGGTCGAGATCGCGGCCTCCGACCTCGCGGTCGGCAAGGAGGAGCTGCGCTTCCTCGCCATGCTGCGCGACCATCTCGGCCTCGACAAGCTGGTCACCGCGGCGATCGAGCGCGGCGCCATCGCAAGATATCAAACGGAATAGGCCGGCTTACCCAAAGGCACCCTGTCTGAGCGCCGGCATGCGCAGCGCGAACAGGATGCCGCGCGACACGAAGAAGATCATCATCGTCGCCCACAGGCCGTGATTGCCGTAATATTGCTCGAGCGGCCACCAGGCGATGAGGGTGATCACCATCGACAGCAGCATCATGTTGCGCATGTCGGCGGTCTGGGTGGCGCCGGTGAAGATGCCGTCATACTGGAAGCAGGCGATGCCGGCCAAGGGCGTCAGGGCGACCCAGAAGAGATAGATCCGGGCGGTGGCGCGCACGTCTTCATTCGCCGCCATCAAGTCGATGAAGAACGGCCCGCCGAACCAGATGATCGCCGCGGTCGCGACGCCGGTGAGCGTCAGCCACAGCCAGGTGAGCCGGATCGCGATGTCGAAACGCCGCCGGTCGCGGGCGCCGACCGCCTGTCCGACCAGCGTCTCGGTAGCGAGCGCGAAGCCGTCGATCAGGAAGGCGGCGAAATCGAAGAAATGCATGAGGACGGCATTGGCCGAGACGATGACGTCGCCGGCCTGGGCGCCCCTGGCGGTGAACCAGGAGAAGACCAGGACCAGGCAGACGGTCCTTATCATGATGTCGCGGTTGATGACGAAAGTGCGGATGAGCTTGGTCCGGTCGAAGACCCGCGCCCGCTCGAAACGTGCGCCCATTTCCCTGAGCCGCCCGAAAGCGATGGCGAGCCCGAGCAAGGCCGCCGTGACCTCGGCGATGAGAACGGCGAGCGCCACGCCGTCGGAGGTCATGCCGAGCCCCAGGACGAAGAACAGGCTCAGGGCGCCATTGGTGAGATTGAGATAGATCTGGATGAGAAAGGCGACGCGGGCACGGCCCTGGCCGACGAACCAGCCGATGAGGCAGAAGTCCATCAGCGCGAAGGGAGCGGAGAAGACGCGAATGTAGAAATATCGCGCGGCATGGCTCTCCACTTCCTCGGAGCCGTTGATGAGGCTGAACGTGACGTTTCCGATCACCGGCGACAGCAGGATGATCGCCACGCCGGCGATCACCGCAATCATCAAAGCGCGGATCAGCACGGCCACCAGCTCCGCCGCATCGCCCCGCCCCGTCGCCTGGGCGGTGAGCCCGCCGGTGCCGAGCCTGAGAAAGCCGAAGCCCCAATAGATGAAATTGAAGATCAGGGCGCCGACCGTGATGGCGCCGATATAATAGGCTCCGGGCAATTGCCCGATCACCGCCGCATTGACGATGCCGATGATCGGCTGCGTCACATTGGACAACATGATCGGCACAGCGATGGCGAGTACGCCCTTATGCGTGACCGGTGTCGATTGCGGGGAATGCATGGGTCTGGACTATTAAAGCAAATCCGCGTGCCGCACAGTCAGGAAGTTGGCCGCTGCTGACAAAATCTGGCACCAGCCCGCCGGCAAATCCGGCTATGGTTGCGCCATGGACGACCGACCGACCAGGCTGCCTCAGATCTTTGCCGACTGGTTCCGGGCCCGCGGCTGGAGCCCGCGCCCGCACCAGCTGGCGGTGCTGGAGAAGGCGCAGGCCGGCTTCGATGTCCTGCTGATCTCGCCCACGGGCGGCGGCAAGACGCTGGCCGGATTCCTGCCGAGCCTGGTGGAGCTGACGCGGGAACCCCAACGCAACGGCATCCACACGCTCTATGTATCGCCGCTCAAGGCGCTCGCCGTCGACATCGCGCGCAATCTCGAAACACCGGTCGGCGAGATGCAGTTGCCGGTCCGCATCGAGACGCGCACCGGCGACACGCCGCATTCGCGCCGCAAGCGCCAGCGCGAGAAGCCGCCCGACATCCTGATCACCACGCCCGAGCAGGTCTCGCTGCTGATCGCCGACCCGGGTGCGGCGCATATGCTGAAGGATCTCAGGGCCATCGTGCTCGACGAATTGCATTCGCTCGTCACCTCGAAACGCGGCGTGCTCCTGTCCCTGGCGCTGTCGCGGGTGCGGAGCCTGGCGCCGCAAGTGCGCCGCATCGGGCTTTCCGCCACCGTGGCCGATCCCGACGCGCTGCGCGCCTGGCTGACACCGCAAGAGGGCGAGAACCGGCTGGCCGAGCTGGTGATGGGCAAAGCGGGAGCAGCCCCGCAGATCAAGATTCTCAAATCGGCCGAGCGCGTGCCGTGGGCCGGCCATATGACGCGCTACGCGATCCCGGAAATCTACGAGGCCATCAAGCAGACACGCATGGCGCTCGTCTTCGTCAATACGCGCGCCCAGGCCGAGATGACCTTCCAGGCATTGTGGTCGGCCAATGAGGACCATCTGCCGATCGCGCTGCATCACGGCTCGCTCGATGTCGGGCAGCGCCGCAAGGTCGAGGCGGCGATGGCAGCGGGCAGATTGCGCGCGGTGGTGTGCACCTCGACGCTCGATCTCGGCATCGACTGGGGCGATGTCGATCTGGTCATCCATGTCGGCGCGCCCAAGGGATCGAGCCGGCTCCTGCAGCGCATCGGCCGGTCCAATCACCGGCTCGACGAGCCGTCGCAGGCTCTGCTGGTGCCTTCCAACCGCTTCGAGGTGCTGGAATGCGAGGCGGCGCGCCAGGCCGCCGCCGAGAGCGCCCAGGACACCGAGTATCCTGCCGTCCTCAAGCTCGATGTGCTGGCCCAGCATATCATGTGCCGCGCCTGCGCCGGCCCCTTCCATCCCGATCAGCTCTATGGCGAGGTCAGGACGGCCTGGACATATCGCAACCTCACGCGCGCTGATTTCGACCGCGCCGTCGAATTCGTCACCAATGGCGGCTATGCGCTCAAGGCCTATGAGCGCTATGCCAAACTGAAGCCCTGGGGCGAGGGCGAATTTCGCCTCGCCCATCCCCGCCTCGCCCAGCAATACCGGCTCAATATGGGCACCATCGTCGAGGAGGAGATGCTGAAGGTGCGTCTCGCCAGCATCAAGAAGCGCCTCGGGCGCCGCGTCGTCACCGGCGGGCGGGTGCTGGGCGAGATGGAGGAATGGTTCCTGAGCCAGCTCTCGGGCGGCGACACCTTCCTGTTCGGCGGCGAGGTGCTGCGCTTCGAGGGACTCGACGAATTCGGCGCTCTCGCCTCGCGCACGCAGGCGAGCGATCCCGCCATCCCCTCTTATGCCGGCGGTAAATTTCCTCTTTCGACCTATCTGGCGGAACGGGTGCGCAAGATGCTGGCCGACCCCAAGGCCTGGCCGGCGCTGCCGCCCCAGGTGCGCGACTGGCTGTCGGTGCAGCGCTGGAAGTCCATCATCCCATCCCCGCGCCAGATGCTGATCGAGACCTTTCCCAGGGCGCAGCGCCACTACATGGTGTGTTATCCCTTCGAGGGCCGGCTCGCGCACCAGACCCTCGGCATGCTGCTGACCCGCCGGCTCGAGCGATTGGGCGCGCAGCCCATGGGTTTCGTCGCGTCCGAATACGCCCTCGTCGTCTGGTGCCTGCGCGACCTGTCGCTTCTGATCTCGACCGGCCGGCTCGATCTCGCCCATCTCTTCGGCGAGGACATGCTGGGCGACGATCTCGATGCCTGGCTTGCCGAATCCAACCTGATGAAGCGCACTTTCCGCAACGCCGCCATCATCGCCGGGCTGATCGAACGGCGCTGGCCCGGCAAGGAGAAGACGGCGCGGCAGATGACGGTCAATTCCGATCTCATCTATGACGTGCTCCTGCGTCACGAGCCGCAGCACCTGTTGCTGCGCGCCGCCTGGGACGATGCGGCGGACGGTCTCATCGACGTGCACCGGCTGGGGGCGCTGCTCAAGCGCATCCGGGGCCAGATCGTGCATCGCGCCCTCGACACCGTGTCGCCGCTTGCCGTGCCGGTCATGCTTGAGATCGGCCGAGAATCCGTTTACGGCGAGGCCGATGACGCTCTTCTCGCCGAAGCCGAAGATGAACTCATCGATGAGGCCATGCGCCTTGTCTAGAGCGGCCTGCATAGAGCTCGGCGGCCTCGAGCTCCTGCCGGATCTCGCCGGCGCCCTTTATGTTCCCGATTTCGAGGCGCTGCTCGTCGCCGACCTCCATCTCGAGAAAGGCTCCTCGCTCGCCCGCCGCGGCGTGCACCTGCCGCCTTACGACACGCGCGCGACGCTTGAGCATCTTTCCTTCTCGCTCGCGGCGGCGCGGCCCAAGCGCCTCATTCTTCTGGGCGACTCCTTCCATGACGACGAGGCGCATCAACGCATCGACCCGACCGACGTCGCCGAGCTCGCCCGCCTCACCCGCGGCATCGACATCATCTGGCTCGCCGGCAATCACGATCCGTCACCTCCCAAGGCGCTCGGCGGGCATTTCGCCGAAGAGATCGCGCTCGGCCCGATCACGCTCCGGCATATTCCGGCGGCGCTCGCGGAAGAGGAATTCGAGATCGCCGGCCATCTGCATCCGGCCGCCTCGCTCGCCCAGCGCGGCCGGGCGCTCCGGCGCAAATGCTTCATCGGCCATGAGCGGCGGATCGTCATGCCGGCCTATGGCAGCTTCACCGGCGGCTTGAGCGTCTCGGCCGAGCCCTTCCAGGCGATCTTCCCCGACGGGCGCTTCGACGTATGGATGATCGGCGGCAAGGCGATCCACCGTTTCCCGGCGGGGCGGATCAGATGAGGACCGGGAACACGCCAAGGACGCAGGTCGCCGCGGCGCCCGCCGCGATATAGGCCCGCCAGCGGGTGAACCAGCCCGGCCGCTCGGCGGCCTCCTCGGCCAGCGCGTCGCGCAGGATGAGAAGGAAGAAGGCGGCGATCAGGATCAGGAAGCCGAGATAGGCCGGCGCGATGAGCGCCAGCCAGGCGGCTGCCAGCACAGCCAGGCCGGAAAGGCCTTCGGCGGCGATCCGCGCCCGGCCAAAAGGTCCCGTCGCCACCAGCCAATGGGCGCCGCCGAGCATGGCGGCCATCAGCGCGGCATAGGACAGAAGCGCCGGCGCCAGTCCGGCCGGCGACATCCACGCCAGGACCAGAAGGGCTGGAAACGGCAAGAGGGCCAGGATGGCGATGGCGCGCATCGGCCCCGGTATGGGAGGGCCTACCGGCATCTCGGCTATCTTACCAGATCTTGCGGCAGAAACCGGGCCGTCACCCGAGCTTGGCTCTGAGCTTCGCCAGGAGATCCGGCGTCACCTCGCCGCTGAGCCGCATGCCCGACTGCAGTTCGAACAGGCGGATCGAATTCTTGGTGCGGGTGCTCATGGCGCCGTTCTCGGCGCCGGCGTCGAAGCCGAGCCGGTTCAGGAGCTGCTGCGCCTCGAGAATCTGATCGTCCGCGCCCGCCGCGGCCGTGACCGCGGCGCCCACCATCGGCAGGTCGTATTTCGCCGGCGCCGCGACCGGGCGGTCCTGCCAATCGGGATTGGACACCGCCACGACATTGGCCGCCTCGATATCGCGTTTCGGCACGAAGGCGGCGAGACGCGCCTTGACCTGCTGGGTCACCTGCTTCGGCAACGTATTCTCCAGCGTCTTGGCCTTGGCGGCGGCATCGGCGTCATCCTGGCGGGCCGCGAGCGTGTACCAGAACAGCGCCTCGCCCAGATCCTGGCCGACGCCCAAGCCGCGCTCATAGAGCAGCGCGATGTTGAACTGGCTGTCCTTCAGATTGTGATTGGCGGCTTCGGCGAACCAGCGGGCCGCCTTTTCGTAGCTGTCCTTGGGGCTGCGCGCATTGGCGAGCAGCACGGCGGCATTGTGCATGGCGCGGACATTGCCGGCGGCGGCGGCGCGCTCATACCATTGGCGCGCCTTCTCGATGTCGATCTGCACACCTGTGCCCCGCTCGAGAATGGCGCCCATGCGATACTGCGCCGGCGCCAGCCCCTTGGCGGCGGCCACGGCGAACCAGCGCGCCGCGGCGGCACGGTCTTGAGGCACGTTCTTGCCTTCGGCGAAACGGCTGGCGACGATGAAAGCGGCGCGCGCATCGCCGTCGAGAGCGGCCTGGCGCAACGCTTCGGTGCCGATGCCGGCCGGCAGGGCGTCGGCGTCGGTGATGGCGATCTCGGCCGCGGCGGTCTTCGCGGTTCCGGGTAGCGAGCTGGCGAAATTGCCGGTGCCGAACATGGCGTCCGACTTGGCGAGCGTCCTGTTCAGATGCTCGAAGCTCGTCGCATCCCCCGTCTTCTGCTGCTCGATGGCGGGCGTGGTGGGTGCCTTGGGCTTCGGCTTGATCAGCGTGTTGTAGGCCAGGGCCGAGGCGGCGGCCAGGACCAGAAGGCCGATCAGGATCAGGCGGCGGCGCTTGCCGGCATCGGCGGGCTTGGCGCTGGTCGCCGCCTCGGGCTTGGCGGAGACGGCGGCGGCAGGCGCGGCGGCCTTCGGCTGAGCCGGCTTTTCCTTCCGGCGGAAAAGCGAGAAGCGCAAGGACTTCTTCGCCGGCGTGGCTTCGGCCGTCTTCTTCCGGCCGAGGAAGCCCGTCGCCGAGAGATCCGAAGTCTGCTGCGACGAAGCGGCCTGGGCGGCGCGCCGGGCCGCGGCGATCATGTCGGCCTGGATGGAGGCCTGTGTGGGCTCCGCCGCCGCTGCCGCCATCGCCGGCGGCGGATCGAGCGGGCGGTAGGGTTCCGGCGTGGCTTCGACCTTGAGTTCGGGCCAGTCCTGCGACGATGGCGGCTCGGCGGGAATTTCGGGTCCAGGCGCCGCAAAGGCCGGGACGGGCTCGGCCGCGGCCGGCGCGGGCTCGACGCGCAGCTGCTCGAGCTCACTCAGCTTGTTGACGATCTGCTCGAGCGTCTCATGCAGGGCGCCGAGCGTCTCCTGATTGCGCTGATCGGCGGCTTCGTAATTGTTCCTGACCGTGACCAGCGCGCTTTCGAGCGCCTGCAGTTCGGGCGACGGCTCGGCCGCCGCGGCCCGGGCAGGCCATTCCTGCATGAGGCGGCTCGCCATGCGGTTGGCGGCGTCCTCCGCCATGTCGCGGGCCCAGCTCTGACTCTGCTCCATGCTCTGATAGAGCTGGTTGATCGACTGCTCGAGCGTCTGGATGTGCTGGAGCTGCTGCTCGGTATGGGCGAGGCGGTCGGAAATGCCGGCGAACTCCCGCTCGACATTGGCCCAGGCCTGCGCCGACTGGTCCTGCTGCATCGCCTGGGCGATGCGGTTGTCGAGATCGAAGACGCGCTGCTCGAGATCGGCGATCTGATTGCCGACCTGGTCGCCGCGTCCCTGCTCCAGCCATTTGGTGATATCGGTCAGGCGCCGGTCGAGATCGGCAAGCGGCCTGAGATCCGGCCCCTGCGCCACCCTGGCCGAAAGCTGCTCGATCACCACGCGCAAGGAGCGCAGATCGTGCTCGGAGGCCGCTTCCGCCTTCAGGTCGTCGACGCGCTGGCCGAGACTTTCCATCTCGGCGCGCAGCCGGCTCATGTCGTCGCCGTCCTGGCGCTGATTGTCCGCCTGCTGCTGCTTCAGGAAGTCGAGCATGCGGTCTTCGAAGTCGCGCTGCTCCTTCTGGACCTGCTGCACCGCCTGGTTCTGGGCCCGCTGGGCGGCGGCTTCGGAAGCCTGCTTCACCGAATCGAGGCGCTGGGTGAGCTTGCCGAACTCGCCCTGGACCAGCTTGCGCAGATCCTCCTCCATCACCTCCTGATGGCCGGTGACCCGGCTGGTCAGGTCGGCAAGGCGGCTTTCGAGCCGGGTGATGACCGGTGCGTCGGCCAGGAGTCGGTCGCTGTCGATGGGCGCGGTCGCGGCATAGGCGACCTCATGCAGGCGCTCCTGCACCGCCTTGAGCGTCTCGCGCGTCTTGCGCTCGCTGATCTCGATGTGATCGACGATGTTGCGTACCGCCGTCTCGAGCGAGCGGTAGCCCGGAACATCCTCGGGATTCTGGGGGAACCGGCCGGCATCCTTGGCGAGCTTGTCGCCCAAGCTTTCGAGGCGCTCGCCGACCTGGGCGAAGCTCTCGGCCGTCTGGCGCTCGCTGGCCTCGACGCGCGCCAATATGTCGGCGAGCGAATTGTCCTGGGCCGGGCGGGCGCGCTCGTAATAACGTCCGGCGGCGGTATCCTGCTCGCGGTGCACCATGCGGGTCAGCTGGTCGGACAGATGGTCGAGCTTGTCCTGGATGTCCTGCATCGCATTGCGCGAACGGGGCTGGCGCTGCGGCTGCTGGGGCTCGCCGTCATCGGCCTGCTCGCGAATGACGGTGTTCAGCCATTCACCCAAAGTCATGCCGGAGCGGCGCGCGGCATGCTTGGCCGCCTCGCGCGCCTCGCTGTCGATCCCCTTCACGCTCCACGGAATACCCGGCTTCATGCCCGCTTTTACCCTATTGGTCCGCGTCTCGACCCCCATGGCGGATTGCGTCCCCTAACTCCTCCTAAAAGTTAATGTTTTAGGTAAAATTTCCGTTAAGCCGGCCGCCACGCCTTCGCCTTTTTTCGTCTTTACCCAGAAGACAACCCATGGTTAAGCCATGCGGTTCCCCTATGGCAGCTCTGTGCTGTCTATCCATAATTTAAGGCCCCGGGGGTTATAATTGCTTCGCTCTGCCTATATACTCAGACGCGACGGCAATCGCCCCCAAGGGCACGAAAAACGAACGGAGAGCAAAAATGGCTCAGTCGACGGTTGCTGACCGGTCGAATCGGGATCGAACCTATTCCATTACGGAACTCTGCAGAGAGTTCGACGTAACTCCGCGTACATTGCGCTTCTACGAGCAAAAAGGCCTCCTGCACCCTGACCGGCGCGGCTGGACCCGTCTGTTCAGCTACCGCGACCGCGCCCGCCTGCAGCTGATCCTGCGCGGCAAGAAGGTCGGCTTCTCGCTCGAAGAGATCAAGGAAATGCTCGATCTCTACAATCTGCGCGACGGCCAGCTGACCCAGCTGCGCGTGTCCTCGACCAAGTTCCGCGAAAGACTTGAAGCGCTCCGCAAGCAGCGCCTCGAACTCGAAGACGCCATCAGCGATCTCGAAAAGACCATCACGGTGGTCGACGGGATGCTGAAGGAGCGTGAAGCCGCCGAGACGACCGCTCCGCGGCGCGTTGCCAATGGCGAATGATACGGGGGCGCCTACAGGCTCCCGTTCTCTAGGATTCTGCGGCGGCTCGTTGGATCGAGCCGCCGTTTTTCGTGGCGAGCCGGACTGGGTCGCCCGGAAACGCGGCGAGACCACGACAAGGCTCATCCGCCTCAACGGCGACAAGGTGCGGATCGAGGCGGGCGCTCTCCATTATGAAACGACGATCGACGAGGACGCCATCTTCCTCGGCATCGATCCTCACGGCCATGCCGTTTTCGCCGGCGAAGCCGTGGAGCCCCTCGACAATGCCCAGGATCTCAGAAGCCTCGCGATCGAGGCGAAGCTTCCGGCCAGCGATCTCGCGATGCTGGCTCAGGCGCGCTCGCTGCTCCACTGGCATCAGCGCCGCCGCTATTGCTCCAATTGCGGACATGAGCTGCAGATGAAGGACGGCGGCTACCGCCGTCACTGCCCGCACTGCATGAGCGACCATTTTCCACGCACCGATCCGGTGGTCATCATCATCGTGCGCGCGGGCGACGATTTCCTGCTCGGCCGGCAGAACTCGTGGCCCACGGGACGCTTTTCGGCGCTCGCCGGCTTCATGGAGCCCGGCGAGACGATCGAGGAAGCGGCGCGCCGCGAGGTCTTCGAGGAAACCGGCATCCGCGTCGGCGCCATCCGCTATGTGGCGAGCCAGCCCTGGCCCTATCCTTCGAGCCTGATGATCGGGCTCGTCGGCGAGGCGCTCAACCGCGACATCGTGATCGACGAGAAGGAGATCGAGCAGGCGCGCTGGTTCTCACGCACCGAAGCGCAGGCGATGCTCGATGAGCGCCATCAGGATGGCTTGAGCGTTCCCCCGCCGATGGCCATCGCTCACAGGATCCTGATCGAGGCGCTGAAGTAAGCTTTCGGGCCGATGCTACTTCCCTATTCCCGACATGCGGCGGGCGATCTCGGCGCGATACGGGCTCGCTTTGTAGACGCCCAGCACGCGCAGATGCGAGGTGAAGAATTCCAGCTCCTCGAGCGCCAGCCTGACATTGCGCTCGGAAGGATGCCCCTCGACATCGGCATAGAATTGCGTCGCTGAGAACTGGCCCTCGAGCTGATAGGATTCCAGCTTGGTCATGTTGACGCCGTTGGTGGCGAAGCCGCCCATGGCCTTGTAGAGCGCCGCCGGCACGTTGCGCACCCGGAAGACGAAGCTCGTGACCACCGGCGCCTCCTCGGGCTCGGCGTCATGCGGTGTGGCGGAGAGCACGATGAAGCGTGTGGTGTTGTGCTCCTCGTCCTCGACATTCTCCTTCAGGACCTCGAGCCCATAGATCTCGGCGGCGAGCTTGCTGGCGATGGCGGCGCGGCTCTTGTCCTTCGCTTCCGCCAGCTCGCGCGCCGCGCCTGCCGTATCGGCGGCGACCACCGGCTTCAATTTCATCGCGCGGATCACCTTGCGGCACTGGCCCAGCGCATGGACATGGCTGTGCACCGACTGGAGGGCGGAAGGATCGGCGCCCGGCACCAGGAGGAGCTGGTGATGGACGCGCAGGAAGTGCTCGCCGACGATGTAGAGATTGGAGGCGGGGAGCAGATGATGGATGTCGGCGACGCGGCCCGCCACCGAATTGTCGATCGGGATCATGGCGAGATCGACCTCGCCCTCCTTCACCGCCGCGAAGGCGTCCTCGAACGTGCCGCAGGCCACCGCTTCGTGATCGGGATAGGCTTCGCGGCAGGCAATATGCGAATTGGCGCCGGGCTCGCCCTGATAGGCGATCTTGGATGTCATCTTGGTTCAGTCCTTAAAAATCAAAAGCGGCCCGCCTTCAGCATCTGGCGCGCCGCCTCGAGATCGGCGGGCGTGTCGACACCCAGCGGAACCGAATCGACGCGCACCACCGCGATGCTCATGCCATTGTCGAGAGCGCGCATCTGCTCGAGACGGCGATCGATCTCGCGCTCGCTCTGCGGCAGCTTGACGAAGCGCTCGAGCGATTCGCGGCGATAGGCATAGATGCCGATATGATGCCAGAAACGCGGGCCCAGCTCGGGGCCGGGCAGGCGCTGGAAGTCGCGCGCGAAGGCGACCTCGCGCTCCTCGCTCAACGGCGCGATCGCCTTGACGATGTTCGGATTGGCGACATCGGCCGCATCGGTGATCGGGGCCGCGATGGTCGAGATATCGATCGTCTCGTTGACGAGACCGCCCAGGCAGCGCTGCACGTCGAGCGGCGTCACGGTAGGCAGATCGCCCTGCAGATTGACGATGAAGCGGAACCGGCGCTCGGGATCGCGCAAGGCGAGCGCCGCCGATATCCGGTCCGATCCCGAAGCGAGCGCCGGGTCGGTGACGATGGCGTCGCCGCCATGCGCCTTGATGGCGCGGGCGATTTCCATCTCGGCGCAGGCCACCAGGACCTGCCCGACATTGGCCTCGATGGCGCGTTTCCACACATGGACGATCATGGGGGCGCCATGAATATCGGCCAAAGGTTTGCCGGGAAGCCTTGTCGAGGCCATCCGGGCGGGAATAATGACGATGGTATTCTGGTGTTCGATCATGGGGTTAAGGCGGGGCGCGGCAAATTGGTCAGGCGAGCTTTAACGTATTGCGAGCCATTCGAGAACCAATTAGTTTCCGCGGCGAATAGCGAAATAGAGGGAACCGGGGAGCCGGCCTACCAATATGAACAGTTTTGAATTCAATAAAATTGCCGGCGCGGTCCTCGCCACGGCGCTCGTGGTGTTCGCTCTCGGCCAAGCCAAGAGCATGATCTATCACGCGGAAAAGCCGGAAAAGCAGGGCTATGCCATCGAGGTCGCCGAGAGCGGCGGCGGCGAGGCCGGCGGCGGCGAAACGGCGACCGAATCGCTGGGCGCCCTCCTCGCCAAGGCCGACCCGGCCAAGGGCCAGGCCCAGGCCAAGGCGTGCCTCGCCTGCCATGCCTTCGAAAAGGGCGGCCCGAACAAGACGGGTCCGGATCTCTGGGACGTCGTCGAGCGCCCGATCGCGTCGCATGAGGGATTCGCCTATTCCGATTCGATGAAAGAGCATGCCTCCGACAAGTGGACCTTCGAGAACCTCAACAAGTTCATCACCAATCCGAAGGGCTTCGCGCCCAAGACCAAGATGACCTTCGGCGGCATCAAGCGCGATCAGGCGCGCGCCGACCTGCTCGCTTATCTGCGCACGCTGTCGGACAGCCCGAAGCCGCTGCCGGCGCCGTAAACGGCTGAATCCATTGAGCTAATTTCTCAAGGGGCCGGCGGAGACGCCGGCCCCTTCGTTTTGCCGCGGAAATAACGCAAATCTCACAAAGATTTAACTGCCTTGGCGGGGGCTCAAGGTTTTGCTTTCCGGCCAGGAATGCGTATCTTCGGGGAAACCAAACCAACGAAAGAGCCGTCAACGATGATCCTTACCCGGCGTGGCCTGATTAAAACGGCATCCCTTCTGGGGCTGGGCTCGTTCTCCGGCCTCAAGGTGCTGTCGGTCGAGCCGGCCCAGGCGCAGGAGAAGGTGTTCAGACACGGCAACAATATCTATGGCGAGCTCAAATATCCGGCCGACTTCAAACATTTCGACTATGTGAATCCGAATGCGCCGAAAGGCGGCCGGCTCCGTCTCGGCACCACCGGCTCCTATGATAATTTCAACCCCTTCATCATCAAGGGCGATCCCGCCGCCTATGCCGGCACCGTCTTCGAAACGCTCACCTCGGCCGCCCTCGATGAGGTGACCTCGGCCTATGGTCTCCTCGCCGAAAGCATGTATCAGCCCGAGGATCATTCCTATGTGATCTTCCGGCTCAGACCGGAGGCGCGCTGGCACGACGGCAAGCCCGTCACCGTCGACGACGTCATCTTCGCCTTCACATTCCTCAAGAGCGCCCATCCCTTCTACCAGGCCTATTACAAGAACGTTCAGAAGGCCGAGCAGACCGGGCCCAACGAAGTCACCTTCGTCTTCGACAGCAAGGGCAATCGGGAGCTGCCGGGCATCATGGGCCAGACCTTCGCCTTGCCCAAGCACTATTGGGAAGGCAAGGATGCGTCCGGCAAGCAGCGCGACATCAACAATACGACGCTCGAGCCGCCGCTCGGCTCCGGCCCCTATCGCATCAAGAGCTTCAAGGCCGGGCAGTCCATCCTGTTCGAGCGGGTCAAGGATTATTGGGGCGTCGATCTCCCGGTCAATGTCGGGCAGGACAATTTCGACGAGATCGAAATCATCTATTTCCGCGACCGCGGCGTCATCTTCGAGGCCTTCAAGGGCGACCAGCTCGATGTGAGGACGGGCGGCGGCACCAAGGAATGGGAAACCCAGTATGATTTCCCGGCCTTCAAGAAGGGCAATGTCATCAAGAAGGCCTTCTTCACCAAGGACGCCCAGCAGATGCAGGGCTTCGTCTTCAATACCAGGCGGGCCAAATTCGCCGATCCCAAGGTACGGCAGGCGTTCAATCTCGCTTATGATTTCGAAGGCCGCATGCGGGTGCTCTCCTTCGGCGACTACAACAAGCGCACGCAGAGCTATTTCCAGAATTCCGAGCTCGCCGCCACCGGCCTGCCGCAAGGCCGCGAGCTGGAGATCCTCAACCAGTTCAAGGGCCAGATTCCGGAAGAAGTCTTCACGACGGAGTACAAGAATCCGGTCAACGGCACGCCGCAGAACATCCGCGACAATCTGCGCAAGGCGGTTCAGCTCCTGAAGGAGGCGGGCTGGTCGATCAAGGGCAACGCGCTCACCAACGACAAGACCGGCGAGCGCATGACCATGGAATTCCTGCTCGACGATCCGTCCTTCGAGGACATGAACCTCGCTTATAAGCCAAGCCTCGAGCGGCTCGGCATCCAGGTCACGATCCGCACCATCGATTCGGCGCAATATCAGAACCGGGTCCGAGATTTCGATTTCGACGTCATCACCTCGGTCTTCGCCCAGTCGCTGTCGCCCGGCAACGAGCAGCGCGACTTCTGGGGAACGGCGGCGGCCGACCAGAAGGGCAGCCGCAATGTGATCGGCGTCAAGAATCCGGTGATCGACAAGATCATCGATCTCATCATCTTCGCCAACAGCCGCGCCGAGCTCATCGCCGCCACCAAGGCGCTCGATCGCGTGCTGTTGTGGAACTATTACATGGTGCCGGACTTCTACCGGGCCGAGCAGTTCCTGCCCTATTGGAACCGCTTCGGCTATCCCGATCCCAACCCGCCCTACAGCGTCGGCTTCCCGTCCTTGTGGTGGTGGGATGAAGAGAAAGCCAAGCAGACGGCGGCCAATAAATGAGAACCGCGCTCACCGCCGTCCTGGCGCTCGGCCTTCTCACCATCACCGCCCAGGCCGAACCCCGGCACGGCATCTCGGCCTTCGGCGATCTCAAATACCCGCCCGACTTCAAGCATTTCGACTATGTGAATCCGGATGCGCCGAAAGGCGGCAGGCTGGCGAGCCGGGGCATCCTGGCGCGCGATACGTTCGATTCGTTCAACGGCTTCATTCTCAAAGGCACCTGGCCTGAGAATATCGGGCTTCTGTTCGACACGCTGATGGTGCGCGCCGCCGACGAGCCGGATGCCATGTATGGCCTCGTGGCGAAGACCGCCGACATCGCGGCCGACAAAAAGAGCGTCACCTTCCAGTTGCGCGAGGAAGCCCGCTTTTCCGACGGCTCCAAGCTCACCGCGGATGATGTGTGCGACAGCTTCCGGCTGATCACCACCTATGGCGACGAACGCATTCGCATGGCCATCCGCGATGCCGAGAAATGCGACGTGCTGTCGCCCTACGAAGTCCGCTATTCGTTCAAAGGAGACAACACCCGCGACCTGCCGCTGAGTATCGCGGCGTTGCCGATCCTCTCCAAGGCCTATTACGCCACGCACGACTTCACCAAGACGACGCTCGATCCGCCGCTCGGCTCGGGCCCCTACAAGATCGGCAGCTTCAAGCCAGGTCAGTATGTTTCATACATCCGGCGTCCGGATTATTGGGGCGCCGACCTGCCGGTGAATAAGGGCCGCTATAATTTCGACGACGTCCGCATCGAGTATTTCAAGGACCGCACCGCTGTCGTCGAAGCGTTGAAGGCCGGTGTTCTCGATCTCCACGAAGAATTCACCTCGCGCGACTGGGCCACCGCCTACAACACCAAATCGGTGGCCGAGGGCCGGCTCATCAAGGAAGTCCTGCCCGACAATACGCCGTCCGGCGCGCAGGGCCTCTATTTCAACATGCGGCGCGAGAAATTCCAGGACATCCGCGTACGAAAGGCTTTCGGTCTCGCTTTCGACTTCGAATGGATGAACGCCAATCTCTTCTACGGCGCCTATAAGCGCACCACGAGCTTCTTCGAGAACTCGGCACTCATGGCGCAAGGCAAACCCTCGCCCGAGGAGCTCAAGATCCTGGAGCCGTTCCGCAAGGACCTGCGGCCCGAAGTCTTCGAAGACGCCTATCTCCCGCCGGTTTCGGACGGCTCGGGCCAGGACCGCAAGCTGCTCAGGCAGGCGTCACAGCTCCTTGCCGAAGCCGGCTGGAAGCGCGAGGGCACGTCGCTCGTTAATGCCAAGGGCGAGAAGTTCACCGTCGAGTTCCTGATCGACGGCCCGACCAGCGAGCGGATCCTCGCGCCCTATGCGAAGAATCTGCGGCTCCTCGGCATCGAGGCGACGCTGCGCGGCATCGACCCCGCCCAGCAGGAGCAGCGGATGAAGGACTTCGATTTCGACGTGGATATCGTACGGCTGGTCGGCGGCCAGACTCCCGGCGACGAGCTCAAGGCGCAATTCAGCTCGGACGCGGCCAAGGCCACCGGCAGCTACAATCTTTCGGGCATAGCGCTTCCCGTTGTTGACAGCCTCATCGACAAGGTAATCGCCGCGAAATCGCGCGAGGAGCTGATGTATGCCGGGCGCGCCCTCGACCGGGTGCTCAGGGCGGAGCATATCTGGGTGCCCAACTGGGGCAAGGCCGAGCACTGGATCGTACATTGGGATATCTTCGAAAAGCCCCAAATCAAGCCCGAATATGACAGAGGGATCACCGATACCTGGTGGGTCAACGCCGACAAGGCGAAGACATTGAAGCGTGGTAACTAGATACATGCATCGGGACACCGTATGGCCTCGCGCGGCCTTCGGGCCGATGCCGTAGGACGGCAGCAATGGGCGCCTATATCATCAAACGCTTGCTTCTCATGATCCCGACCCTGTTCGGCATCATGATCATGACCTTCGCCATCGTGCAGTTCGTGCCGGGCGGGCCGATCGAGCGCATCATCGCCCAGATCCAGGGCACCGCCGTCGATGCGACGGCCCGGATCGGCGGCGGTCAGGGCGGCGACACCGGGGTCAGGAGCGCCGAGCCCGGCTCCTTCGGCGATGCCGGCATGGCCGTCAAATATCGCGGCGCGCAGGGTCTCGATCCCGAATTCATCAAGAAGCTCGAAGTCCAGTTCGGCTTCGACAAGCCGCCGACCGAACGCTTCTTCCTGATGATGAAGAACTATCTCACTTTCAATTTCGGCGACAGCTATTTCCGCGACAGGCCGGTCGTGGACCTGATGCTCGAGAAGATGCCGGTGTCGATCTCGCTCGGCATCTGGCTGCTCCTCATCACCAACTTCGTCTCGATACCCTTGGGCATCCGCAAGGCGGTCAAGGACGGCAGCCATTTCGACATCTGGACCTCGGCCGTCATCATCGTCGGCTACGCCATTCCGGGCTTCATTCTCGCCATCTTCCTGATCGTCGTCTTCGCCGGCGGCAGCTATTTCTCTTGGTTTCCGCTGCGCGGCCTGACCTCGGACAATTTTTCCGACCTCTCCCTCTTCGGCAAGATCGCCGACTATGCCTGGCACCTGGTCCTGCCGCTCATCGCCATGGGCATCGGCGGCTTCGCCACCACGACGCTCCTCACCAAGAACTCGTTCCTCGACGAGATCCGCAAGCAATATGTGGTCACCGCCCGGGCCAAGGGGCTGACCGAGCGGCGCGTGCTCTACGGCCATGTCTTCCGCAATGCGATGCTGCTCGTCATCGCCGGCTTTCCCGGCGCCTTCCTCGGCGCCTTCTTCACCGGCTCGCTGCTCATCGAGCAGATCTTCTCGCTCGACGGCATCGGCCTTCTCACCTATACCGCAGCTCTCAACCGCGACTATCCGGTATTCTTCGCCAATGTCTATATCGTCGCGGTGGTCGGCCTGATCATCGCGCTGATAAGCGATCTCACCTACACCTTCGTCGATCCCCGAATCGATTTCGAATCCCGAAGCCTCTAATCGATGCCCCTGATCAAACTCTCCGGATTGAACGAGCGGCGCCTGCACCTGTTTCAGGTGAACAAGCGCGGCTATTGGTCATTCTGGATATTCCTCGTGCTGTTCGCGATCAGCGTCTTCGCCCCCATCATCACCAATGACCGCCCGATCCTCGCCTCCTACAAGGGCGAGCTCCTGTTCCCGACCTTCACCGAATATCCGGAGGAGAAATTCGGCGGCTTCCTGGCGCGCACCGACTTCCGCGACCCGTTCATCCAGGACGAGGTCAAGGCCAATGGCTGGATGATCTGGCCGCCGCTGCGCTATTCCTACGACTCGGTCAACAACGAGCTGCCGACCCCGGCGCCGTCGAAACCCGCCTTCCAGATGAGCCGCGAAGAGGCCTGCGCCAAATATCCGCTCAAGGCCCAGGACCCCAATTGCATCTTCGGCAATCTCAACTGGCTCGGCACCGACGATCAGGGCCGCGACGTCATCGCCCGGCTCATCTACGGCTTCCGCATATCGGTGTTCTTCGGACTCATCCTCGCATTCTTCTCCTCGATCATCGGCATCGCCGCCGGCGCGGTGCAGGGCTATTTCGGCGGCTGGACCGACCTCCTGTTCCAGCGCTTCATCGACATCTGGACGGCGATACCGAGCCTCTATCTGCTCATCATCCTGTCCGCCTTCATCACGCCGACCTTCTGGATCCTGCTGTTCATCATGGTGCTGTTCTCATGGACGGCGCTGGTCGGGCTGGTCAGGGCGGAATTCCTCCGCGGCCGCAATCTCGAATATATCAGGGCGGCGCGGGCGCTCGGGCTGTCCAACACCAAGATCATGTTCAAGCATCTCCTGCCCAACGCGCTGGTCTCCACCGTGACCTTCATGCCCTTCATCGTCGCCGCCTCGGTGACCACGCTGACGGCGCTCGATTATCTGGGCTTCGGCCTGCCGCCGGGCTCGCCGTCGCTGGGCGAGCTCCTCAACCAGGGCAAGCAGAACCTGCAGGCGCCGTGGCTCGGCATCACCGGCTTCCTGGTGCTCGCCATCATGCTGTCGCTCCTCGTCTTCATCGGCGAGGCGGTGCGCGACGCGCTGGATCCGCGGAAAACCTTCCAATGAGCGAGCCCCTTCTCGACGTCAAGGATCTGTCGGTCGCCTTCACCCAGGGCGGCAAGACGACGCTCGCGGTCGACCAGGTGTCCTTCTCCATCGCCAAGGGCGAGACGCTGGCGCTGGTCGGCGAGTCGGGATCGGGCAAATCGGTCTCCGCCCTTTCAGTGACAAAGCTCCTGCCCTATCCGCCGGCCTCGCATCCTTCCGGCGAAATCCGCTTCAAGGGGCAGGAACTGCTCCATGCCGACGAAAACACCTTGCGCAAGGTACGCGGCAACGACATATCGATGATCTTCCAGGAGCCGATGACGTCGCTCAATCCGCTGCACACGGTCGAGCGTCAGATCGGCGAGATCCTCGAAGTGCACCAAAATCTCGGCGGCGCGGCGCGGCGCAGCCGCATCATCGACCTCCTCACCAAGGTCGGAATCCGCGATCCCGAGACGCGGCTGCAGGATTTTCCGCATCAGCTTTCCGGCGGCCAGCGCCAGCGCGTGATGATCGCCATGGCGCTCGCCAACAATCCCGATCTCCTCATCGCCGACGAGCCGACCACGGCGCTCGACGTCACCGTGCAGGCGCAGATCCTGAAGCTCCTGAAGGAGCTCCAGGCCGAAACGCAGATGGCGCTGCTGCTCATCACCCATGATCTCGGCATCGTCCGGCACATGGCGAACAAGGTGTGCGTGATGCAGCGCGGCAAGATCGTCGAGGCGGGCGAGACGGAGAAGGTCTTCACCGATCCGCAGCACGCCTATACCAGGATGCTGCTCGCCGCCGAGCCCAAGGGCAAGCCGCCCCGGACCGATAAGACGGCGCCGGTCGTCGTGTCCGCCGACAATCTCAAGATCTGGTTTCCGATCAAACGCGGCTTCTTCCGCAAGGTGGTCGGCCACATCAAGGCGGTCGACGGCGTCGATGTCACGGTGAGAGCCGGCCAGACGCTCGGGGTGGTCGGCGAATCGGGCTCCGGCAAGACCACGCTCGGCCTGGCGCTCCTGCGCCTCATCGCCTCCGAAGGCCCCATCACTTATGCGGGACAGCGCATCGACAGGTTCAATGCGCGCGACATGCGGCCGCTGCGCAAGGAGATGCAGGTGGTGTTCCAGGACCCTTACGGGTCGCTGTCGCCACGGCTTTCGATCCGCCAGATCGTCGAGGAAGGCCTGATCGTCCAGGGCAAGGAATTCAGTGCGGCCGAACGGCACGACCGCGTCGCCCAGGCGCTGAGCGAGGTCGGTCTCGATCCCTCCACGATGGAGCGCTATCCGCATGAATTCTCGGGCGGCCAGCGCCAACGCGTCGCCATTGCGCGGGCCCTGGCGCTGCAACCCAAATTCGTCGTGCTCGACGAGCCGACCAGCGCGCTCGACATGTCGGTGCAGGCGCAGATCGTCGATCTGCTGCGCCAGATCCAGGAAACGCATAATCTCGCTTACATGTTCATCAGCCACGATCTGAAAGTTGTGCGCGCGCTCGCCAATGAGGTGATCGTGATGCGCAACGGGCTCGCCGTCGAGCATGGGCCCACGGCGCAGATCTTCGATGCGCCGCAGACCGACTATACCAAAGCCCTCATCGCCGCGGCGCTGCATCTGCGCACGGCACCTTCCGGAATCGTCAAGCAATAATCATGGCCCTGCTCTATCTCATCAATTCCTGGCCGGTCGAGGAATGGACGACCGCAATGCGCCGGCAGGCGCCCGATCTCGAGGTCAGGACCTGGCCGGAAGCGGGCAGGCTCGCGGACATCACCTATGCGATCGCCTGGCTGCCGCCCGCCAACGTGCTCAAGAGCCTGCCCAATCTCAAACTGATCTTCTCGCTGGGGGCCGGGGTCGACGCGGTCCTGCGCGACCCGACGCTGCCCCAGGATGTGCCGCTGGCGCGCATCGCCGAGCCCGACCTCACCATGCGGATGAGCGAATATGTCGTGCTGCAGGTGCTGATGCATCACCGCCAGCAGCGCCGGCATGACGAGAACCAGCGCCTGAAACGCTGGGATCCGTTCCCGGAACGCGCCGCCTCGGCGGTGTCGGTGGGCGTGATGGGACTGGGCGTGCTCGGCAGCGACGCGGCGCAGAAGCTCAGGCTTCTCGGCTTCAAGGTGGCCGGCTGGAGCCGCAGCCGCAAATCCATTCCGGGCGTCGACTGCTTCGCCGGCCCGCAAGAATTCGATTCGTTCCTGGAACGAACCGATATTCTCGTGTGTCTTCTGCCGCATACGCCGGAGACGACGGGCATCATCAACCGTGATCTCATCAGCAAATTGTCGCGCAAGGGACCGTTCGGTGCCCCGGTCATCATCAATGCCGGACGCGGCAAGCAGCAGGTCGAAAGCGATATTCTGGAAGCCCTTGACTCCGGCGCGCTGCACGCCGCCACGCTCGATGTCTTTTCCACCGAGCCTCTGCCCGAAGAAAGCCCCTTCTGGCTTCATCCCAAGGTGACGGTGACACCCCATTCGGCGGCCGATTCAGATCCCGAGATGATCACCGCCTATGTACTGCGCCAGATCCGCCGGCATCAGCAGGGCCTGCCGGTCGAAAATATCGTCGATCGCGTCCGCGGCTATTGAATCCGCCTAATCCCGGTGATCTTGCCGTGGCGCCTGGCGATGCGGTCGACCGCATCGGCCAGCGGCTCGCGCGTCACCTGCATGAAATGGCCGTTGGCATGCAGCAATGTGCGCTGATCGGCCATGATGCCGACATGGCCGTCCCAGAAGACGAGATCGCCGCGCCGCAGCCCGTCGAAATCGTCGACGGGCAAAGCGTGGCCGAGTTCCTGCTCCTGCATGTCGGAATCGCGCGGCGAGGCTCGCCCCGCCGCCTGGAGCGAGAGCTGGACCAGGCCTGAGCAGTCGAGGCCCAGCACCGACTTGCCGCCCCACAGATAAGGCACATGGAGAAAAGCTTCCGCCACCGTGACGAAATCCGGCTCAACCGCGCCAAGCGGCTTCAGGTGGCGGGCGACGACAAAGCGGCCATTGGCGAGATGGGCGAAACGCTCATCCTCGCGCAGCACCGTCACCTCGGCATTCAGCGTGACCGTCACCGGCGGCTGCGCCTTGATATCGGGAGCGGGAAACATGAAGGTCGACGGCACCGCGACCCGATGCGTCGGCGGCGCGGGCGGAGCGGCCAGGTCGTCCATGGCCGCATAGCCTACATAACCATCCTTTTCGAGCTGCAGCCACGCCCAGCCTTCACGCGTCTCGAAGACGCGCACCCGCTCGCCGAGCAAAGCCTGGGTGTCGATGCGTGCGTCGAAACGCGGCTCGCGATGGAGCGACAGCACCGGCGCCGCAACCACCCGCGCCTCGCCTTCGACGAGACGGGCATCGCCCGCAGCGGTGCCCAGGCGGGCATCCGCCAAATCGGAACGAAGAGCGTTGCGGCGCGGATCGAGCTTGTTCATGGGGAATGGGTCTAAACCTGCTTGGCGAGCTTGCCAACCGTTTCGGCCAGACGCTCGAGATAGAGGACGCCCTTCACCGTCCGCTGGACCAGGACATTGCGGCGGTCGGCCTCGTCGCGCCGGCGCTGCACGAGCTCGATCTTGCCGAGCGAATCGAGCGCCCTTGTGATCACCGGCTTGGAGACGCCGAGCTTCTTCGCCAGATCGCGCACCGTATGCGGCGGCGCTTCCAGATAAACCGTGAGCAGCAAGGTGATCTGCCGCATGGAAAGATCCGGCTCGTCGTCGCGAACCAGATGCAGGTTCACGTCATGCCAGAGCTGCAGAGCCTGCGCCGCGGAGAGAGTGACGCTCATGAAACCGACCTACCGCTCCGATCGTTACGGAGCCGTTTCATTCTGCCTCAGGGCGGCACAGGCCGCAAGCTCATGTTTGCGGCCGGCCTATTTTCCGTAACGCTCTGCGATCAGCTCATAAAGCGCGTGGATCGCCTGCGCCTCGCCGCCCTTGGGCCGGCCGGGCTTGGCGGCCGGCGTCCAGGCGAAGATGTCGAAATGGACGTAGGACCTCGCCCGCTCGACGAAGCGCTTGAGGAACAGAGCGGCGGTGACCGAACCGGCGAAACCGGATTCGCCGGCATTGTTGAGCTCGGCGATGCTCGATTCGATCAGCGCGTAATAAGGCGTCCAGAAAGGCATGCGCCAGATGGGGTCGTTGACCGCCATGGCATGGCGGGAGAGGTCGGCGGCCAATGCCTCGTCATCCGTATAGAAAGGCGGCAGATCGGGTCCGAGCGCCACGCGCGCCGCCCCGGTGAGGGTCGCCATGTCGACCAGCAGATCGGGGCTCTCCTCATCGGCAAGCGCCAAGGCGTCGCCCAGGACCAGGCGGCCCTCGGCATCGGTGTTGCCGATCTCGACCCTGATGCCCTTGCGGCTGGTCAGCACGTCGCCCGGCCGGAAGGCATTGCCGGAGATCGAATTCTCGACCGCCGGGATGAGCACGCGCAGGCGCAGCTTGAGCCGCGCCGCCATGATCATCCGGGCAAGCCCCAGCACATTGGCCGCGCCGCCCATGTCCTTCTTCATGGTCAGCATGCCGGAGGCCGGCTTGATGTCGAGGCCGCCGGTGTCGAAGCACACGCCCTTGCCGACCAGCGTGACCTTCGGCGCGCGCGCCGGTCCCCAGGTGAAATCGATGAGCCGCGGCCGGCGCGTGCTCGCCTGGCCGACCGTGTGCACCATCGGGAAGTCGCGGCGCAGGCGATCACCCGAAACGACGCGAAGCTTGGCGCGGTGGCGCGACGCCACCTGGCGGGCCGCCTTCTCCAATTCGTCGGGGCCCATATCGGCGGACGGCGTGTTGACGAGATCGCGCACCATGAAATGCGCTTCCGCCGCAGCGAGCAGAGCCGAGCGGTCCAGGCCCGCGGGGCAGACCAGGCGCGGCGGCGGCGCGGAAGCCTTGCGGTAGCGCTCGAAACGATAGGTTTCCAAAAGCCAGCCCATCACGGCGCCGCGCAGATCCGGCAGCGCGCCGTCGATGCGATAGGCGGCATCCGGCAGAACGCGCACGAGCCGCGCGAAATCGAAAGCCTCGCCCGCTCTCGGCGCCTCGGTGGTGCCGTAAAAGACCCGATGCAGATTGCCGTCCTTGTCGGGCACCAGCGCGTGCCGGCCCGGCTGACCGGCAAATCCCGAGGCCTTGAGCCAGGTCCGCGCCGCCTTGTCGAGCGCGCGCTCGATGCCCGGCCAGGATTTGAGCGTCACGGGAACAATGGGAATGGCGCCCGGGGCGCGATTGGCGGGCAGAAGCGGCAGCGAAGTCTCTGGCATGGAATATCCTTGGCGAGCGTGTGTGGCAGTTCTTCTAAAGCAAAGCCCGCTTATGGTTAATGGTTTATTGAGGTCTGTTTCCGACAATGAAGATCTGAGCGCGGATACGGAGCTTCCCGATCGCCGCAGTCTAATTTCGGAGTATGGCGAATGCCGGGTCCCTCATCCTCTCTTACGCGACGCCTGAGCCTTGGCACGCTCCTCATCGCCGCGAGCCTGGCGCTCGGCGCCTGCCAGAACAAGGACGGGCTCAGCGGCGTCGATCCACTGACCACCGGCAGCACATCGGCCGTTTCGCTGAAGGAGACCGCCAAGCTCGGCGAGCGCTGGCAATCGGACCCTAAGAATCTGCAGCTCGGCCTTGCCTATGCGGGCCAGCTGAAAGGCCTCGGCCAGAACGACCAGCAATTGCAGGTGCTCGGCACGCTGGCGCAATATCATCCGAACGACCAGAAGCTTCTGACCGTCTATGGCCGCGAGCTCGTCCAGGCCGGACAGACGGATCAGGCCCAGGCGGTGCTCGGCAAGGCCATCGCCGCGGGCAGCACCGACTGGAAAGCCTATTCGGCGATGGGCTCGACGCTCGACCAGCAAGGCCGATACGCGCAGGCACGCGACTATTATCAGCGCGCCCTCAAGATCGCGCCCGGCAATGCGGCGGTGCTCAACAATCTCGGAATGTCCTACGCCCTGGAAGGCAATCTCAAACAGGCCGAGGCGGTGCTGAAGGACGCGTCCACATCGCCGGCCGGCCAGAAGGAGCCGCGGCTGAGGCAGAATCTGGCGCTGGTCGTCGGCCTGCAGGGACGCTTCGACGAAGCCCGCCAGATCGCCAGCGCCGATCTCCCTGCCGATCAGGTCGAGGAGAACATGGCCTATCTGCAGAAGATGCTGGCGCAGCCCAATACCTGGCAGCAGCTCACCGACAAGCCGGCCGGTTGAACCGTCGGCGGACCGCCGACACTACTTGTTCGCCGCGAGCACCAGGATCATCGACGGCCCGAGAATCACGACAAAGATCACCGGCAGGAAGAACAGGATCATCGGCACGGTGAGCTTCGGCGGCAAGGCGGCGGCCCGTCTCTCGGCTTCCGCCATGCGCATGTCGCGGTTTTCCTGGGCCAAGACGCGCAACGCCTGGCCGAGCGGCGTGCCGTAGCGCTCCGACTGGATGAGGCTCGTCACCACCGATTTGACGATCGGAAGGCCGATGCGCTTGCCCAGATTCTCGAAAGCCTTGCGGCGGTCCGGCAGATAGGAAAGCTCGGCGCAGGTCAAAGTCAGCTCCTCGGCAAGCGGCACCGACTGGCTGCCGATCTCGCGCGCGACGCGCTGCAGGGCGGCCTCGATGGACATGCCGGATTCGACGCAGATCAGGAGCAGGTCGAGCGCATCCGACCAGGCGCGCTTGATCGACAGCTGGCGACGGTTGATCTTGTTCTTGATATAGACAGTCGGCAGATAGAAGCCAGCGACGAGCCCGATAATGAGCGCCGCGAAGCGCATATTGGTCGGAACACTGTCACCGAACACTTGGGTAGAATAGACGAAAAAGATCGTGGCGAGGACGAGCGGCGTAATGAACCGCGCGGCGAGGAAGTAGACAAGGTGATTGTCGCTGCGATAGCCGGCCTGGCGCAGGCTTTCGCGCGAGGACTCAGCCTCGAACACCTTGCGCAGATTGAGCCCGTCGACGAGCTGGGTCAGAAATCCCGGCTTGGCCCGGTCACGCAGCTTGGCGCCGTCGCTCAGCGAAGAACGATGGGCAGCGCGCAGACGGTCGCGTTCCGAGGCGATGCTCTTCATGCGCGACTTCATCTGATCGCCTTGCAACAACGGGGCCGCAATGGTCAAGATGGTCGCAAATGCTGACAGGCCGACGAGAAGGGTGATCAGGCCTTCGGGCTTCAGGAAGAATTCGAGATCCATGGTGGCGCCTGCCTTCGTCAGAAATCGAAATTGATCATCTTGCGCATGACCAGGATGCCGGTCAGCATCCAGACACCGGACCCGATCACCAGAATATTGCCGATCGTCGTGTCCCAGAGCGGATTGAGATAGGCAGGATTGAGGACGGTCAGAGTGCCCATGATGAAGAAAGGCAAGGAGCCGATGATTCCGGCCGAAGCTTTGGCCTCCTGGCTCATGGACCTGATCTTAGCCTTCATCTTCTTGCGGTCGCGCAGCACTTTAGACAGGTTGTTCAAGGCCTCGGCAAGGTTGCCGCCGGTCTTGGACTGAATGTTCATGACGATGCCGAGGAAATTCACTTCCGCCAGAGGCATACGCTCAAACATCCGCTCGATGCCCTGATCGATGGATATGCCCAGTCTCTGCCCCTCGACGATCTCCAGAAACTCCGGACCGACAGGCGGCGGAGTCTCGGTGGAGATGACCTTCATGGCGTCGTTGATCGGCAGGCCCGATTTGAGGCCGCGAACGATGATGTCAATGGCATCGGCGAAGTCATTGAGGAAAATCTGCTGGCGGCGGCGCACCAGAAACTTCAGGATCCAGCGTGGCAGACCGAGCGCGCCGGCGATACCGCCCAGGAGCGACACATACCACGGCACGCCGGCGATCAGGACAGCAAGGCCGATGACGGCGCCGATGATCAACGAGAACAGGTAGAAGAGCCGCGGCGCCACGTCGAGGCCGGCCTGCGACAAAAGCACCCGAAGGGTCATCTTCTGCCGGCGCTGGCGTTCCCGCTCTTCGAGCTGATTGAGCGATTCCTGTAGCTGTTTGCGCCGGGCGTCCTTGGGATCTTCCGACATGAGACGGGCGCGCAGACCTTGCTTCGCCGGCATTCTGCCGTCAGCCGTAACAGCCTTTACGCGCTTCTCCGTCTGCTTGGCGCCGGAAAAGTGGGGAAAGAGGAGCGCCAGCAGCAAACCGCCCACCGCCAGCGCCACCAGGACGAGAAAGCCATATTGCTGGAGCCCCTCAGAGAGTTCCATCGCCTCTACTCCCCCCGATCTCCACCAGACGCCGCATCACATCTGACCGTCATTACGCATCTCGGCGCGTTCGAGCGCATCGGCCAGGCGCTTCTCCTCGTTGAAGTAGCGGGCGCGGTCCCAGAAATGCGGCCGGGCAATGCCGGTCGAGCGGTGCCTACCCATGATCCGGCCATGCGCATCCTCGCCGACGATCTCATAGACGAAGAGATCCTGGGTGATGATCACCTCGCCCTCCATGCCGATGACCTCGGTGATATGGGTGATGCGGCGCGAGCCGTCGCGCAGGCGCGACGCCTGGATGATGACGTCGATCGAGCCGACGATCATCTCCTTGATGGTCTTGGACGGCAGCGCGAAACCGCCCATCGTGATCATCGACTCCAGACGCGAGATGGCCTCGCGCGGGCTGTTCGAGTGAAGCGTGCCCATCGAGCCGTCATGGCCGGTATTCATCGCCTGCAGAAGGTCGAAGGCCTCGGGTCCACGAACCTCGCCGACGATGATGCGCTCGGGACGCATACGCAGGCAGTTCTTGACCAGATCGCGCATCGTCACCTCGCCCTCGCCTTCGAGATTGGGCGGGCGGGTTTCGAGGCGCACCACATGCGGCTGCTGAAGCTGGAGCTCGGCGGCGTCCTCACAGGTGATGACGCGCTCGTCCTGATCGATATAGCCGGTCAGGCAGTTGAGGAGCGTGGTCTTGCCGGAACCGGTACCGCCGGAGATCAGCACGTTGCAGCGCACCCGGCCGATGATCTCGAGGATCGTCGCGCCCTCCGGCGTGATGGTGCCGAATTTCACCAGATCGGGAAGCTTGAGCCGGTCCTTCTTGAATTTGCGGATGGTGAGAGTCGGGCCGTCGATGGCGAGCGGCGGGACGATCACGTTGACGCGCGAGCCGTCGGCCAGGCGCGCGTCGCAGATGGGCGAGGCTTCGTCGACGCGGCGGCCGACCTGGCTCACGATGCGCTGGCAGATATTGAGAAGCTGGGCGTTGTCGCGGAAGCGCACGCCCGTCTTCTCCATCTTGCCGCCGACTTCGATGAAGCAGGTATTGGCGCCGTTGACCATGACGTCGGCAATGTCGTCACGCGCCAGGAGCGGCTCCAGGGGACCATAACCCAGCACGTCGTTGCAGATGTCCTCGAGCAGGTCCTCCTGCTCGGCGATCGACATCGCCACGTCCTTGAGCGTGATGATCTCGTTGACGATATCGCGGATCTCGTCGCGCGCGCCCTCGCGGTCGAGCTGACTGAGCTGGGTCAGATCGATGGCGTCGATCAGCGCGTTGAAGATCGTCGATTTGATGTCGTAGTAATTGTCCGAGCGGCGCGGCGGGGCGCCGGCAAGCGGCTTCGGCGCCGCTGGCGCGACGGTTTGCGGCAAACTCGTGCGCGGCCCGGCTGGCGGCACCGCCGCGCGAGGCGCCGCGGGCGGCGGGGGCGGCGCGGGCTGGACCTTTAGATCCGGTATCGGCGGATGCGCCGCCGGCGCCGGCGCGAACTGTCCGTTGGCCGGATGCGGCGGCCGCATCCCGCCTTGCGGGAATTGGGGTTGATCGCCGCGTTTTCCGAACATCACTTCTTCCTCAAAAGCCTGCCGGCGAAGGGCAACGAGAACTTCGCCGCCTTGACGGGTTTCTCCTGGCCGATCAGCGACTGCGCCAGGGCGGCCACGGCGTCGGCGGCCTTTGCCTTGGCCGAAACTTCCGCCAGCATCTGGCCGTTGCTCGCGGCGGTGCCGAAGGTCTGGGCGTCATAGGCGATGGTCAAGGCAGGCTCGACATTGATCGCCTTGGCGAAATCGGCGACCGGGATCTCCGGACGCTTGGGAATGCCGATCTGGTTCATCACCAGGCGTGGCGGGCGATCGTTCGGACGTGCCTGTTTCAGGAGATCGACGAGATTCTTGGTATTGCGCAGACTGGCCAGCTCCGGCGTCGCCGTGATGACCACCTCGTCCGCCTGGAGCAGCGTATGCTTGATCCACGGTGCCCACATATTCGGCACGTCGACGATGACGCACGGCACACTATTGCGCACGGTGTTCAGGATGACCTCGACCGACGACGCCTCGACTTGAACATCGCGATCGATGGAACCGGGTGAGGCGAGCAGGCTGAGCTTGTCGCCGCATTTGGTCAGAAGTCGGTCGAGCAGCGTCTGATCGACCCGGTCGGGCTGGCCGAGCGCGTCGGCAATGCCCTGCGAAGTCTCCTGGTTGAAATTGAGGCCGGCGGTGCCGAAAGCCAGGTCGAAATCGGTGATGACCGTATCGGTGTCGAGATGGCGTGACAGGTACCAGCCGACGTTGTGGGCAAGCGTGCTCGAGCCGACGCCGCCCTTCGAACCGACAAAGGCGAAGATGCGCCCCAGCGGCTTCGCATTCGGATCCTGGAACAGGTTGGCGATCGTCTCGATGAGCTGCAGTTGATGGACCGGCGCCACCAGATAGTCGCTCACGCCGAGGCGCATCAGCTCGCGATAGAGCAGCACATCGTTCAGGTGGCCGATGACGACGACCTTCGTCTCCGGGCCGCAGACCTGCGCCAGCTGGCTCAATTGCGCCAGGACCACATCGCGATTGGCGAGCGTCTCGACGACAATGACATTCGGAGTCAGCTCGCTCTGGAAGACCTGGACGGCGGCGGGAATGCCGCCCATATGGATCTGGACATGCGCGCGCGACATGCGCCGATCGGCGGCGGCGGCCTGGACGGCCTGCACCGTCTGTTGGTCGTCGCAGAAGGCGCGTATATTGACATGCGGAACCGACGCGACGATCTGCTGCCCGGCATGGACGTCATAATCGGTATTCAAAACAGCCTGATTCATGAATTTTGCGGCCTTGCCGCCCTTAGTTCGCTACGTCCGAAATCTTGACTTTCTGCTGGTCTTCCTGCGCCGCCGACGTCGTCTCGCCGTTCCGATACTGGTCGATGACCTTCGAGCGCCGCATCGGATCGGAGGGTGTCTGCGCTCTCGGCCTTACAAGGTCCTGCGGATTGGCAACCATCGCGGCGATATTGTTCTGCTGGAAGCAGCCAAAGTTCTCATACTGATCGTTTTGTGATGTCCGAGTCACGTCCCTCGGCCACGCGCCACAGGCCTTGGCATGCGCTCCCGATTTCGTCACGATGATCGGGTGACGCTCATAATGCGTCGTCGGCTGGTAGAGATCGTCGAGCGTTGGACCATCCTTCTTGCAGCCTGCAGCGAGCAGGGCGATGCCCACCAGTGCCGCGGCCTTCAGGCAAACACCCAAATTCAACATATTCATCTTCATTTCTCTCTGCCCTGCATCACTCGACGATGTAGCCGACATTGCCATGATAGACGCCATCCGGCCCCTTGCCCGGGCCGCCATAGATCCTGTTGAGCCGGCCGAACAATATCGCCTGTTTGTCGGAGGCCGAGTTCAACCCGTCGGTCGGCATGGCGAGCTGCTGCTCATTGACAGGATTGACCACGTAAGGCGTCACGATGACCACGAGCTCGCTCTGATTCTGCTGGAAATCGCGGCTCCTGAACAAGGCGCCGAGGACCGGCACATCCTTGAGCCACGGCGTGCCGTTTATTTCGGCGCGCGCATTGTCCTTGATCAGGCCGGCCATGGCGATCGATCCGCCGCTCGGCAGCTCGACCGTGGTTTCGGCCCGGCGCACACTCAGACCCGGAATGACTATCCGGTCCAGCGAAATTGAGATGTCGTTCGAGATCTCACTCACTTCAGTGCTGATTTTGAGCGATATTCGTCCTTCCGACATCACGAGCGGGGTGAACCCCAAACCAACACCGAATTTCTTGAACTCGATAGAGATCGTGTCGTTTTGCTGGGCCACCGGAACTGGAAATTCGCCGCCGGCAAGGAAATTCGCCGCCTCACCGGACACCGCCGTCAAGGTTGGCTCGGCCAGGGTGCGTAACAGGCCGTCGCGTTCCATGGCGCGAACCAGGAAGTCGACCGAGTCCCCGCCGCTCGACCAGCCGCCGCCGTAGCCGCCCAGGGGACTGATCAAGGGAGAGGTGAAAGGATTAATATTGGCAAGATTGAAGGCGAATTTACCGACCGAGAATACCGCCGTCGTGTTGATGCCGAATTGCTTGAGGACATTGCGCTGAACCTCCGCGACACGGACTTTCAGCATCACCTGCTCTTTGCCGAGCACGTTGATGCTTGAAATGACCTTCTTCTCATCGCCGGTGAATTTAACCGCAAGGTCGAGGGCGAGTTTAGCTTCAGCGGGTGACTTGGCGCTACCGCTTAAGACTACATTTTCGCCAATCGTATCGACAACGATCCGCGAGCCGGGAATAGTGCGGCGCACCAGCTTCTGCAGCGCCGTCATGTCCTGGGCCACCTCCAGGTCGAGCGCGAGAATCTGCTGGCCATTGGCATCGAAGAAGAAGATGTTGGTCTGGCCGATGGCGCGGGCAAAGAGATAGGCGGTGTTCTTGGTGCGCACCACCGCATCGACGATGTCGGGATTGCCGACCAGCACGTCGCGCGCGTCGCCCGGGAGCTTGATGACGATGGATTTGTTGAGCCCGATGCGCACAAGGCGGCCTCCATCACCGCCCGCGGCCGACACGCCATAATCACCGGCCCGGGCCGGCTGGACCACCGCCAAGGACGGCATGAGAATGAAGGTCGCCGCCAGGACGAGGCCGGCGAGCAGCCTGCGTACGAGTCTGGCGGCCGTGAGTCCGCCAGTGTCCGATAGAGTCTTCGTCATCCCTGCCATGTCCCAACCACTTCAGTTCAGAGTTACGCGCCGCGGAATGCCATATCTGATGATGGTCATCTCGTTGCTTTCCGTTCCGTTCGCGTATTTGTCGCTGAGCTTCGGAACGATGTCGGCGAGCGGCACGCCGTCATTCTCGCGGATGGAGCGAAGAGTGAGCGACAGCTGTCCGACATCCTGGGCCATCGAGATCACCTCGGTTTGGCGCGGATCGAGCTCGAGCGTCGCCGTCTTGTCCGCAACCACGTATTCCTTGTCGTCCTCACCCTTGGGGCGGAAGGTCTGATCAATCGCCAGAACGCGCACATTGGTGAGGACGGTCTCGGCGATCGCGGATTTCTGGTTCGAGCCGTCATCGATCTTGCGGGTCACCAGCACATCGACCCTATCGTTGGGAAGAATGAAGCCGCCGGCGCCGGTTTCGGCGGAGACGGGAACCGAGATCGCCCGCATGCCCTTGGGCAGAATAGCCGACATGAATCCGTTTTCGGTCGGCATCACCAGCTTCTTATCGATGATCGGCTCACCCTCGTAGATCGCGGCACGGGCACGCGCCGCCTCATATTTCGTCTGAGCATCGGGCTGCGCTTCGTTGGTGATCATCGTGGCCGCGACAGTCGATTTGGGCCACGATTGCCAGCCGATCGAGCCGCCAACCAGTTTTTCACCCATCTGCAGGTTCTTGGTGGCGATCAAGACGTCGACAGTTTCGACCTTGGTGACCTCGACGGTGCGGACTTCCTTCTTCGTGCCGACAAGGCCCTTCGCCATATAAATGGCAAGGCCGGCGGAACCGATCGCCACGGCCAAGACAAGAAGACGCGTCCTGTTCATCCTACACCTCACTCACCCGCACGTCGGTCGCAACGGCGCGTTTTGCCCAACATTCACCATGAATGGTCAAATTACAGTTAAGCTTTTGCTGTCTTTTGAAACTTGTCACACTGAAGGCATCCACCATGTGCCGGGGAAGGCCAGGATGGCTCCCGCCGCTATGGCTACGCCATAGGGCAAATCCATCTTCGTGCCGAAGAGGCGCTTTGCCCAGCTGATCTCGTGGATCTCCCCTTCGATCCGGAGCATCTGCCAGGCCTTCATGGCGAGAGCGAGGACGCCGCCTGCGAGCGCAGTAATGACGAGAAAGGGCGGCAATTGTGTCCATCCGATCCAGAGAGCCACCGCCGCGAGAAGCTTCGCATCTCCACCTCCGATCAAGCCAGCCGAGAATAGGCCAAAGCCCACGGCCAGGACAGCGAGCGACGCAAGACCGTGCCACAAGATGGCCTCTGCCGGCATTCCGGTAATGAGGGCCATGGGGAAGAATGCCAGGGCGATGACGCCATTCAGCCAGTTCGGAATACGCAATGTCATGAAGTCGCTGATCGCGGCGACAACCGCCAGGAAAGGGAGGAGGGTCTGGCCGAGAAGAGTAAGCATACTATCCGTCCTTCGAATTCGCGCGCACGCTGGCGTAGGCGAGTCTCCGTAGAGTTTCACGGCCGCCGTAAAGACGATGTTACCGCGCGAACTCCCGTAAAGAAAAAACCGCCGGCACTGCCGGCGGTTTCTCGAGCCTCCCTGTGGCTCTGCAGTGTCGGCGCGTGGATTACTGCCCCTGGACGGTGCCAAGGCCGTCAGTGATGCCGGTGTAAACGCCCTGGAGGGCGGTCCGGAGGGCCGGCAGGACCAGGACCAGCATCAGGCCGATGGCGGCGGCGATGAGGCCATATTCGATCGCGGTGGCGCCGGATTCATCTTTCACAAAACGCACAAGCTTGTTCATCTGTCTCTCCAGTTGACTATCTCTGTAACAGCACGGCCCACGTCAGTTGCGTTTTGCACGGCTGTTCTCGTGAACCGGGGACAACCCTAGGCTCCACCCTTTAACGGGTAGTAAATCGGGCGCCTTTGCGGCCTCCTAAGTCTCTTTTCCAAGATGAATGGTTAGCTTCTGGTTTCCAGAATATCTAAAATTAGAATGATTTACTTAATACAGCGTTCATATATACGATTTTCAATTTCATTGGTCCAGTCTATTCTAGTATTTACTTAGTAAATATTTCGTAATCGCTGGATTTTCAGAATATATACTTGGCTCTTCCGAGTATTCATTGGAAGACAGACAGCTAGGGGGGATCGTAAATCAGTCGATTGGACCTTGGGGAATGATGCAGGCATGCCGCGCGGCCGATCTATTCAGGTAACTTCTTCACCGGACCTTGCAGCCAAGAGTCGCCGGCCAAGTAAATGGGGCCGCCTGCAACGGAGTCTCCCCCGCGATTAGCGTCAGCCCGCGAGATACGAGCGCCGGCGCGCAATTTTCAACAGACGCTTGAACGGCGCGGCGCTCTGGCTATAGTGCGCCCCGAATTCGGGCGGCAAAGGCCCGTCCGGCGGGGAATATGACCCGCCGCTTGGGGAAGGGTGGCCGAGTGGTTTAAGGCGCACGCCTGGAAAGTGTGTATACGTGAAAGCGTATCGAGGGTTCGAATCCCTCCTCTTCCGCCAACTTTTAAGCAAGTTATTGTTTTATTTAAATTTTCTTCGGCAATGAGCAGTTAGGCCGGGGCCCGATCAACCGGGTCGCGCAGGGGATTCTGCAAATCTTGGCCCGAGCTGCGCGTGATGGATCCGCCGGCACAGAGGCGTCAATCGCCATGCATGCCGCAGCTCGCAACCATGTGGTGTGCTGCCGGAACATCGGCGGCGCGGCTTCGTTTTCCTGGCATGACCAGACGAACCGACATCCTCGTCACCGTAAACAAGATCAAGCTGACCAAGAAGCTCGAGGCGAATCTGACGGATTTCGTACGCGTCGCACGCGCAATCGGCTATCAGCCGAAACACGCTGAATCGACGCTCCAGCGTTTTCGCGAGCAGCTGGCGTCCTATCGCGAAGATCTCAAACGGTTGACCCGGGAACAGCCGCGCCTGCATTGACGGAGCGGTGAGAAGGGAAAGCCCGGCGGCCGCACCCGGCAACCGGGCTTCCCGGCGACGCCGGCCCCGCCGCCCCCGGGTGGAGCGAGGCCATGCCGTCGCTTGTGAAAGGCTGGAAGCCGAAGGCTAGAAACGCCAGCCGAGGCCGGCGCGGACGGCATGGAACGACAGATCCGATTCGACCTCGCCGCTCGTTGCCGGATCACCGGCTGAAATGTCGCCCAGATCGGTGTAGCGACACTCGATGCGCGCGGTGAGATTGTCGGTCAGCGCATAATCGAGTCCGGCGCCGACGGTCCAGCCCCATTTGGTGTCATTGTTCTCCGCCACCTTCTGGTCCATGTCGCGGAGAGAAAGCTCGGCGCCGCCGACCGCCAGGCCGCCGGTGACATAAGGCAGCACACGGTCGAAGGCATAGCCCGCCCGCAGCCGCAGCGAGCCCAGCCAATCGATCTCCTTCTCGACCTCGCCGATCTTCGCGCCCGCGGCGTCGACGAGATCGGTGTCGCCCTCGAGACCCGAGAATTCGATGTCGCCCTCGACGCCCAGGACGACGCTCTCGATCTGCCACGAATAGCCGGCGTTCAAACCGCCGACAAAGCCGCCGAGGCCGATCGAGCCCTTTCCGGAATTCAGCGTCACGTCTGAGCTTCCGGCGGTCAGGAGCTCACCGACCAGCCCGCCGCCGCAAAAGTCGCTCGGAACGGCGAACAGGTCGCCGCCACCACCGGTATCGCATGTCGCCTCCGTGTCATCGCCGCTGTCCCAGGCATAACCGCCCTGGAGCCCGATCGACGCTCCCGTCCAGTCAAACGACATCGGCTCGCCGATATCAGCGGCCTTCACCGCACCGCCAAACACGATCGACGCGATCGTCACCAGAAAAACTCTCTCGAACATCCCCCGGCCTCCTTGATTGACGCGCCGAATATTTCTCGCCAGCCCCGCCACAGTCAAATACTCTCACGCGGAACGCTCGAACTTTCCCTGCCGATGTGGCGCACGCGCAACAATATCGTCGCGTCAAAACGACATTCGGGGCGCCTTTCATCACAAGCGCCAATCACTGTCATTGGTCCGGGCACGAACCAATAAGGTCGAACATCATCGGCAGTCCGGCATGCGGGCGGGCGCCGCCGAATCACGCCGCCCTCGCCCGGCCGGCACTCATCGGATGTTCCGATATTTATGATCACCACAACGCCAAGTTGATGCCGGCCGGCAGTTTCGATATAGGATCCGCGGCGCCGGAGCGACCGACGGCCCTTTCGGCGCCACTGCATGCGGCAAGCAGACTACGTCCCTCCATCATCCGCGCCCGACCGGAATTTTCAACGAATCAGGAGTTCCAATCGTTTGTCCATGGATATGTTCGCCGCGATGCGCGTCTTCGTCAGGGTGGTGGAGCGGAGAAGCCTCTCGGCCGCCGCGCGGGATCTGGGCATGGGGCAACCGGCCGTAAGCGAGCGCATCACACGCCTCGAGGCTCATCTCGGACAACGGCTTCTGCATCGCAACACCCGCTCGATCGTTCCGACGGATATCGGCGCCACCTTCTACGAGCGGAGCCGGAAGGCCCTGGATGCCGCGGCCCATGCCGAAAGCGTCGGCGACAGCGAGACGCTGCGCGGGACCTTGCGCGTGGCGGTGCCGCATGGCCTGGGAGAAATGGTCCTGCCGCAGATATTGATGCGGTTCCGGAAGAAGCATCCCAACCTCAATATCGACATCATCCTGAATGACCGGATCACCGATCCCGTCACCGAAGGCGTCGACCTCTCCGTCCGGCTCGGCGATGCGCCGGCGGGCGGATGCGTCTCCGAGCGGGTCGGCTTCGTAAGGCGCATGCTGGTCGCCGCGCCGGATTATCTGGCCGGCCGTCCCGCGATCGAGAAGCCGAACGACCTGAAAGCGCATCCGTTCATGCGCGTCGCCGGCATATTCAACGACAATTTTCTTCCGTTGCAATTCCGCGATAACACCCTGCGCGTCGCGATCAGCACGGCCTGGACGGTCAGCAACTGGCGTCCGCTGCATGCCCTGCTGCTGGCGGGGGCCGGTATCGGCGTCCTGCAATCGCCCAGTTGCGCCGAGGCTTTGGCGGCCGGTCATCTCAAGCGCATCCTGCCGGACTATGACGTCCCCGGCTTCAATCTGCGACTTCTCTATCCCCGAACCGGCGCGGTTCCCGAGAAGACACAGCATCTCGCGAGCTTCCTGCGCGCGGAGCTGGAGATTTTCCGGCAGTCCAGCCCGGGAAGCGGCTTCGAGCCGGCAAAGGGGAACTTTTAGGCAACATCGAGCCCGCCCCGGTTCCTGACAGCTTCTGGCAATCCCGCGCTTTATGGAACGGCATGCGAAATTCAGCATGCGGATCATGGATCGAATCGTAAGGGACCTGCATCTGGGCAAGAGGCCCGCCGTCGCCGTCGCCTATGCGGGCCTGCGCCGACGGGGCTATATCGTGCTCGGCGACACGACAAGCGCCTCTCTCTACTGGGTGAACGGCACCCGGCTCACGACCTTCCAGCTGATGGCCCTGGCGATCAAGCGCGGCGTGCGCATCAAGGAGCGGTGAGCATATTACGCTCGTCGGCCCGCGTCATTCCCAGCCGGCAGCCCGGATTATTTCATTCGAACGCCCCCGGCGCGATTGAGGCGCAGCGCCTTCATCGCTATGATATGCCCCATGAGCACATGCAAGATCATCCGCCGCCATGTGAGCGAAGGCTTCCACGGCAAGCAGGGACTCGACTATTTCTCCGGCATTTCGGCCGAGACAGCCGGCGCCAAGGGCATCTGCCTGCATCTTCTCGCCATGCCGCCGGGGGCGGAGGCCAAGCCGCACTATCATGAAGCGCATGAGACGGCGATCTACATGCTCGAGGGCGCGGCCGAATTCCGCCACGGGCATCGGCTCGAGAATGTCGACCGTGTCGAGGCCGGCGACTTCATCTACATCCCGGCCGGCGTGCCGCATCAACCCTATAATCCGACGCAACGGGTCGCACGCGCCTTGATCGCGCGCACCGATCCCAACGAGCAGGAAAGCGTCGTGCTGTTGCAGGCCTGAACGGCCTCAGCTCTTGAGCGGCGGCAGCGCGTCGGGGACATGCAGCGCTTTCTGCATCGCCTTGACCGCTTCGAGGAAATCCTGAAACTCGTCCGGGCTCAATTCGGCATGCTTGTAGTTGGTGGCGGCGACGAGACCCAGCACGACATATCTTTCATGGGTGAGCCTGTCGCGCTTGAGGCGCATGGTGACCCGGACATTGCCGTGATCGACCGGCACCGCCGTTTTTTCCAGAAGCTCGCCCAGAAGCACCCGCTTGAGAGACCTGATGATGCCCGCCATGTGAAACTCCGGATCGCGCCGACCGTCGCATATACGCATCGGACCGCCGCGCATTCCGCTCCTCTTAAGACGCGCCCTCTCAAGATGGACGGGCGCTACAGGATGAAACGCCGGAAGACAAGACGCCCCGTTCCATCATCGCCGATATATTTCTTCCGCCGGCTGATCTTCCGCACATGACGAAATTTTCATGTGCGGCAGGCGAAACGGCGGGCCTTCCAAGCCCCGGAATTTGAATAGAAATCGTCACAAATGCGGTATCCGGTCCTCCACAATTCCGCCAAGGTGTTGGAGGCTTTTCAATCCCGGCCGGGAACCGGCGGGCCGCCAGACCGTTCTGGTACATGGAATAAACTCGAAAAAGGGACTACTCATGAAAAAATGGATGATTTCCGCGGGCGCCGCCGCCGTCGCCGTGGCGCTCCTCGCCGCCAGCCCCGCCTCGGCGAAGAGCGGTGTGAAGATCGGCTCGCTGAACTGCACCGTTTCGGGCGGCGTCGGGCTCATCCTCGGCTCGTCCAAGAAGATGAAGTGCAAGTTCACCTCGGTGACCGGCCGCAAGTCCGAGCGCTATACCGGCTCGATCACCAAGCTGGGCCTCGATATCGGCTTCACCAAGAAGAGCTATATCACCTGGGCGGTCTTCGCCGGCGGCAAGACCCAGCGCGGCGCGCTGGCGGGCTCCTATGCCGGCGCCTCGGCGGAAGCGACCGTCGGCGTGGGCCTCGGCGCCAATGTGCTCGTCGGCGGCTTCAAGAAGACCATCGCGCTGCAGCCGGTCAGCATCCAGGGCCAGAAGGGCCTCAATGTCGCGGCGGGCATCGCCGGCCTCAACCTGAAATATGTCGGCCGCTGATCCGCGGCGGACCCATCCCACAGTGACTGAAACGCATGGAGCTTTGCCGGCTCCATGCGTATAATCATGTCTCCAGGTCAGGCCCCTCGGGTCGATTCGCCTGGGATGACGGCAGCTGAGCGGAGGATCGGGTGTTGCGTGGATTTCTGGGCAGGACGGGCTTGTCGCTTCTGTTCCTCGGTCTTTTCATTCCGGCGGCCGATGCCGGCTGCAAGGAAGGACCGGCGCCGTCGGTCGACTGGTCCAACTGCAACAAGCAGCTCCTGCAGCTCGACGGCAGCGACCTCACCGGCGCCAATCTCGAGGGCGCCTTCCTGTCCGGCACCGGCCTCACCTCGGCGCGTCTCGCCAAGGCCAATATGCAGCGCAGCGAATTGGTCCGTACTTCATTGAAGCAGGCCGACCTCTCCGGCGCCAATCTCGAAAAGAGCCTGTCGAGCCGCGCCGATTTCCAGGGCGCCATCCTCAAGGGCACGCGCCTGGTGAAGGCCGAATTCCTGCGGGTGAATTTCGACGAGGCCGATCTCACCGGCGCCGACCTCTCGGACGGCGAATTTTCGCGCAACAGCTTCGTCAAGGCCAATCTCTCGGGCGCCAATCTCTCCGGCGCCATGCTGCAGCGGGCCAATTTCAAGGACGCCACGCTCGCCGGCGCCTCCTTCAAGCGCACCTATCTCTATTGGACGCGTTTCGAAGGCGCCGATCTCAGCCAGGCGGCCGACCTCAACCAGGCGCAGCTCAACATGGCTTGCGGCAATGCGCAGACGAAGCTGCCGGCCGGGCTCACAATGCCGACGAGCTGGCCCTGCGCCGAAGATTAAGCCTATAAGAGACCATTCGCCTTGGCATGCGCGTTGAGCGCAATTTCCGGGCGGGCGCCGACATGCGAGATCACCTCCGCGGCGGCGAGCGCGCCGAGCCTGGCGCATTGAACCAGCGGCAGGTCGCGGGTGAAGCCATATAGGAAGCCCGAGGCGAAGAGATCGCCGGCGCCGGTTGCGTCGACGACTCTCTCGACCGGATGCGCCTCGACGACATGGACCTCGTCGCCCTTGACGATCACGCAGCCCGCTTCCGACCGCGTCAAAGCGGCGATGGCGCAGTCCTTGCGCACGCGCTGCATCGCCTCGTCGAAATGCTCGACCTGATAGAGCGAGGTGATCTCTTTCTCATTGGCGAAGACGATGTCGATATCGTTGCGGATGAGATCGAGGAAGCTGTCGCGATGGCGGTCGACGCAGAAGGAATCGGAGAGCGTGATGGAGACGAGACGCCCCGCCGCGCGGGCGATCTGCGCCGCCTTCTTGAAGGCCTGCTTGGCGAGCGGCGGATCCCACAGATAACCTTCGAGATAGGTGACCTTGGCGGCGGCGACGACCGCTTCGTCGATGTCGCCGGGCGAGAGATGCACGCAGGCGCCGAGGAAGGTGTTCATGGTGCGCTCGCCGTCGGGCGTGATGAGGATCAGCGAGCTCGCCGTCCCGGGTCCCGCAGTGGCTTGCACCGTGTCGAAATGGACTCCGGCCGCACGTGTGTCGTGGGCGAAGACCCGACCCAGCTCGTCGGCCTTGACCTTGCCGATGAAGGCCACCGATCCGCCGAAGGAAGCGACGCCGACCGCGGTGTTCGCGCCCGAGCCGCCGGAAATCCGGGTCGACGGCCCCATGTCGTCGAAAAGCTGCGCGGATTCCTTTTCGGTGACCAGCCGCATCATGCCCTTGGTGACCTTGTGGCGGCTGAGGAAATCCTCTTCCACACGCGAAAAGACATCGACAATGGCATTGCCAATGGTCAGGACATCGAAAGCCGGCTTGGTCATGATTTCCTATGAAGAAATGGGCGGGAAGCCCGAGCCCCTACAGGATCAGTCCCGTCCAGGCAAGACGCCGCCTCACGGCTCGGCGTTGGATGCCGGAGGCGGAGCGGCTTCGGCCGCGGCGGGCTCGGCCGGCGCCTTGACCGAACGCCCCACCAGGCGATGGGTGAATTCACGCCCGCTCTGGGCCAGGACATAAAGGCCCGGAATGACGAAGATGCCGAGCAGGCTCGCCGCCAGCATGCCGCCGAAGACGGCGGTGCCGACCGCGCGCTGGGTGGCGGCGCCGGCGCCCGAGGCGATCACCAGAGGCACCAGCCCCAGGATGAAGGCAAAGGACGTCATCATCACGGCGCGGAAACGCAAATTGGCGCCCTCGATCGCGGCGTCGGCGATGCCGGCGCCCTGGCGGCGCTGCTCCATGGCGAATTCGACGATGAGAATCGCATTCTTGGCGGCAAGCGCGATCAGCACGACGATGCCGATCTGGGCATAGACATTGTTGTCGAGGCCGGCGAATTTCAGCGCCAGCATGGCGCCGAGGAGGCCCGCCGCGACCGACACGATCACCGCCAGCGGGACGGTCCAGCTTTCATAAAGCGCGACGAGGAACAGATAGGCGAAGAGCACGGCGAGCATCAGGATGCCGGCCGTCTTGCCACCCGCCTCCTTTTCCTGAAGCGCGGTCCCCGTCCATTCATAGCCGTAGCCGACCGGCAGGGTCGCCTGGGCCACCGCCTCCATGGCGGCGATCGCCTCACCCGAGGAGCGGCCGGGCGCGGGAGCGCCATTGATGGTGACGGAACGCAGGTTGTTGTAGCGGCTCATGCCGGCAGGCGCGAAAGAGAGCTCGACATCGGCGAGCGCGCGCAGCGACACCAGCTCGCCCGAGGAGCTGCGCACGCGCACCAGATAGATGTCGTCGGGCGTCATGCGGCTCGCCGCATCGGCCTGCACCTTGACCTGCCAGGTGCGCCCGAACAGGTTGAAGTCGTTCACATAGGTGCCGCCGAGCGCGATCTGCAGCGCGTTGTAGATGTCGACGATGGCGACGCCCAGGGTCTGGGCGCGCTCGCGGTCGACCTTGACGGTCAATTGCGGCGTTGCGGCGCTGAAGGTGGTGAAGACGCCGGCGAGCCGCGGATCCTGATTGGCGGCGATGCTCAAGCCGCGCGCCACGGCGGCCATATCGGCGGGCGAGGCGCCGGCATTGCTCTGCAGCTGGAATTCGAAGCCGGAGCCTGTGCCGAGGCCCTGGATCGGCGGCGGGTTGAAGGGGAAGATGCTGGCGGCGGCAATCGATTGCAGGTCGCGGCGGAGCTCGGCTATGGCCGCGAAAGCCGACATGTCGGCGCTCTTGCGCTCCTCGAAGGGCTTCAGCAGCACGACGAAGAAGGCCTTGTTGGGCAAGGCCAAGCCGTCGAGGATGCTGTAGCCCGACACCGTGAAATAGGACTGCGTCCAAGGCTTCCTGGCGATCAGGTCCTCGACGCGCTTGACGACGGCGGCGGTGCGCTCAGTCGAAGCCGAATCCGGCAGCTGGATCTCACCCATGAAGGCGCCCTGGTCCTCATCGGGCAGGAAGCCGGTCGGAATCGATTTGGCGAGCCAGCCGGCGCCGCCGGCGAAGAGGCCGACGAGCAGCAAGGCGAAGACGGCGCGGCGCGCCAGCGGCCGGACCAGCGCCACGTAACCGCCCTTGGCGCCTTCGACGCCGCGGTTGAACAGCTTGAAGATGCCGCGCGGGGGGCCGCGATGCTTGAGAAGCAGCGAGCACAAGGCCGGCGAGAGAGTGAGCGCGTTGATGGCCGAGATCACCATCGACACCGACACGGCAACGGCGAATTGCAGATAGAGCTGGCCGGTGATGCCCGGGATGAAGGCGGTCGGCACGAAGACCGACAGCAGAACCAGGGTGATGGCGATGATCGGGCCGGTGATCTGGCCCATCGCCTTCTCGGTCGCCTCGGCCGGGGTGAGCTCGGGATGCTCCTGCAGCACGTGCTCGACATTCTCGACGACGACAATGGCGTCGTCGACGACGATGCCGATGGCGAGCACCAGCGCCAGAAGCGAAATGGTGTTGAGCGAGAAGCCGAGCGCCAGCAGAACCGCCATCGTGCCGATGAGAGCGACCGGCACGGCGATGATCGGAATCAGCGTGGCGCGGAAATTGCCGAGGAAGACGAGCACGACCAGCGCCACCAGGATGAAGGCCTCGCCCAGCGTGTGCATGACGCTCTCCATCATCTTCTCGACGAAGACGGTGGAATCGTAGGCGACCGCGTATTCGACGTCGTCGGGGAAGCTCGCCTTCAGCTCCTCGAGCGTCTTCTGGACATTCTCGGCGGTCGCCAGCGCATTGGCGCCCGGCGCCTGATAGATGGCGATGCCGGCGGTCGGGCCGCCATTGAAGCGCGCGTCGGAATCGAGCGTCTTGGCGCCGAGCTCGACACGCGCCACATCCTTGACGCGCACCAGGCCGCCGCTTTCGGTGGCGCGGATGACGATGTTCTCGAATTCGGCCGGGTCGGTGAGGCGGCCCTTGGCGTTCAGATTGATCTGCAGCGCCGTGTCCTTCACCAGGGGCGCGGCGCCGATGCGGCCGACCGCGGCCTGCACATTCTGCTGCTGGATCGCCGTGACGACCTCGGCCGAGGTGAGCCCCAGGCTCGCCAGGCGGTCCAGGTCGAGCCAGATGCGCATCGAATAGTCCTGGGCGCCGAACAGCGAGACCTCGCCGACGCCCGGCACGCGGGCCAGGCGGTCGAGAATATTGATGGTCACGTAATTCGACAGGAACAGGCCGTCGCGCGAGCCTTTGGGCGAATAGAAGCTCATCACCTGCAGCATCGCCGATGATTTCTTCTTCACCACGATGCCGTTGCGCTGCACTTCCGCGGGCAGTTGCGAGAGGACCTGATTGACCCGGTTGGACACGTTGACGGCGTTGAGATCGGGGTCGGAGCCCACCGCGAAGCTGACGCTCAGATTATAGGTGCCGTCGGCGCCCGATGTCGACTTCATGTAGATCATCTTGTCGACGCCGTTGACGGCGGGCTCGATGGTCTGGGCGACGGAAGCCTCGACGGCGGCGGCATCGGCGCCCGGATAGACGCCGGAAACCTGCACCTGCGGCGGCACGATGTCGGGGAATTGGGCGACCGGCAGCGCGTAATAGGAGATGAGGCCGGCAATGGTGATGACGATCGAAATGACGAAGGCCAGTCGCGGCCTGTGGATGAAGACCGAGGAGATCATCGCCGTCTCCTAGTTGGAAGCTTCGGCACGTTGCGGGGCGACTTCCATGCCCGCGCGCACGCGCTGCAGCCCCTCGATGATGACGAGATCGCCGTCCTTCAGGCCTTCAGTGACGGCGATGCGGCCGTCGCGCTGCGGGCCGGTCTTGACGCGGCGCTGCTCGACCTTGTTGGCGGCATCGACGACGAAGACATAGGAGCCACCCTGATCGGAGGCCAGCGCCGCCTGCGGGACCGTGACCGAGGGCGTTTCATCGGCGCGTTCGATGACGACGCGGATCGTCTGTCCGTCGGTGAGGACATGGTCCGGGTTGGGGAACACCGCGCGGATGAGCTGGCTGTCGGTCTTCTGGTCGGCCACCACGTCGACAAAATCGAGCTTGCCCGGCTTGTCGTAGAAGCTGCCGTCGGCGAGCCGCAGCTTGACACTCACCGCGCCGCCGCCGCTTTTTTTGTAATCGAGAATCTCGCGCTGGGTGACGTTGAAGAGCGCCCGCGCCTCGTCGTCGCGCACGATCGTCGCGAGGACGCCCGAAGACGGCTCGATGAGATTGCCCTGGGTGAAAGCGGTGCGGCCGATGCGGCCGGCGATCGGCGCCTTGATCGTCGTGTAGGAGAGCTGGATTTCGGCCTCGCGCAAGGCGGCCCGCGCCTGGAGGACGGCGGCCCGCGCCTTGTCGGCGTCGGCCTGGCGCTGATCAACCTGCGCCTGCGGCATGGTCTTCGACTTGAGCAGGTCAAGTCCCCGCTGCAGATTGAGTTCGGCGTTCTTGAGATCCGCCTCGGTGGAGGCCAGTTGCGCCTGACGCTGGTCGATCGTCGCCTGGAAAGGATCGGGCTCGATCTCGAACAAGGTCTGGCCGGCCTTGACGTCGTCGCCGTCCTTGAAATCGACCTGCTTCAGGAAGCCGGTCACCCGGGCGCGCAATTCCACTTTTTCGATGGCCTCGATGCGGCCGACAAAATCGACCCGCTGGGCGATCACCTGCATCTGCGCCGGCTCGACGACCACGGCCGGCGGTGGCGCCGCCTGCTGCTGCGCATATGACGATCCGATGAAGAGACCCGACGCCAGGAGCAGACCGCTTGCCAGTTTTCTCAATTCCGCCCTCACTTCCGCCGCGCGCCATAGTTTCAACGGGCGCCCGCTCCACATCCGCACTCGAAGCTAAGCGATAAAGCGACTGCACGCAACTTAAGGGTTCGTGACATGCTTAGCGGCCCTTCAAACCGGGGCGCCGGTCGGCTATCTTTGCCGCCATGATCAAAGCCGCCTTCACCGCTCTTGGCGATGTCCTCTCCCCGGATTTCCGCAGCATCCTCGTCAAGGCGATCGGACTCGCCATCCTGCTGCTCATCGCCGTCGTCGCCGGGACGGTGGTGCTGCTCGGCATGCTGAAGCTGGCGCCCTGGGGCTGGGGCAACAGCATCATCGAAGTGGCGGGCGGTCTCGGCATGGCGGTGCTCGCCTTCTTCATGATCCCGCCGGTCACCGCGCTCTTCGCCGGCCTCTATCTGGACCGCATCGCCGCCCTGGTCGAGCGCAAGCATTATCCCGACGATGCGCCGGGCCGCGAATTGCCGACGGCCAAGGCCATCCTGCTCGGCGTGCAGTTCGGACTCCTCGTTCTGATCGTCAACCTGGCGGTGCTGCCGATGCTGCTCTTCGGCATCGGCGCGATCGTGCTGCTGATCGTCAACGCCTATCTGATCAGCCGCGAATATTTCGAGATGGCGGCGATGCGCCATATGCCGGTCGAGGACGCCAGGGAGCTGCGCAAGGCCAACTCGCCGCAGGTCCTCATCGCCGGCTTCATCCCCGCCGTGCTCGCCCTCGTTCCCTTCGTCAATCTCACCGTGCCCCTGTTCTCGACGAGCTACTTCGTGCACATCTTCAAGGGGCTGAAACGGTCTTCTCCTTGAAGAGACAGATGTCGTTGATGAGACAGCGCGGGCATTCGGGTTTCCTCGCCTTGCACACATAGCGGCCGTGCAGGATGAGCCAGTGATGGGCGTGGCGCTTGTATTCGGGCGGCACGGCCTTTTCGAGCTTGAGCTCGACCTCGAGCGGCGTCTTGCCGGGCGCCAGGCCGGTGCGGTTGCCGAGCCGGAAGAGATGCGTGTCGACGGCGATGGTCGGCTCGCCGAAAGCGATATTGAGCACGACATTGGCCGTCTTGCGCCCGACGCCCGGCAGCTCTTCGAGCGCCGCCCGGTCGCGCGGCACTTCGCCGCCATATTTGTCGATGAGGATCTGCGAGAGCGCGATCACATTCTTGGCCTTCATGCGATAGAGGCCGATGGTGCGGATATAGGAGATGAGCTCCGCCTCGCCGAGCTCGACCATCTTCTCCGGCGTGTCGACGATCTTGAACAATGGCCCGGTGGCGCGGTTGACGCCGACATCGGTCGCTTGCGCCGAAAGCACCACGGCGACAAGGAGCGTGTAAGGATTGACGTAATCGAGCTCGCCCTCGGGCGCGGGATCCGCCGCCCGGAAACGGCGGAACATCTCGGTGATCTGTTCGGGCTTCAGCCTTCGCGGCGCCATGATTCCCCCCAATTGGTGGGATGACCTGACCCCAGCTCGGGGCTAATATCAAGCCATGCAGCAGACCTCTTCGCAGACTTTTCGCGCGATCCTCAGGCCCTATCGCTCGCTGAGCCAGAAGGGATTTCTGATTCTGATGAGCGTGCTGATCGGCCTCAATTTCGCTGCCGGCACGGCCTTCTACCTCCTCGGCGCCTGGCCCATCGCTCCGTTTCTCGGCCTCGATGTCGCGCTCGTCTGGTGGGCGTTCCGCAAGAACTACGCCGATGCGCTGAAGGAAGAGCAGATCGAGGTGACGGATCATGAGCTGATCCTCAAGCGCTTCGATCATGACCGGCAGCGCGAGGAGCTGCATTTCACCCGCGCCTGGGTCAAGGTCGAGCTGGAAGAGGACCATGAGCGCGAACTGATCGGCAGCCTGTATTTGCGCTTCAAAGGGCGGCGCACCGAGATCGGCCAATTCCTCGCCGCCCATGACCGCAAGACCTTCGCCGCCACGCTGCGCGGGGCGCTGGCTCAACCACGGATCTGAAAAACCACCTGATTACAGTAAGTTAACAGACGCAAGAATCGGGTGGTTTCGGCGCCCGGAGGTTCCTAGATTCCGCTCATGACCGAGATCGAACCCCTTTCCACCCCCGCCCGCGACTATGAGATCGTGAAGAAGACGCTCGCCTTCATTCACGAGACCTGGCGCGACCAGCCCTCGCTCGAGGAGATCGCCGAGCAGGCGCAATTGAGCCCGACCCATCTGCAGCGGCTGTTCACCCGCTGGGCCGGCCTGTCGCCCAAGGCGTTCCTGCAGGCGGTGACGCTCGACCATGCGAGGAGCCTGCTGCGCGATTCCGCCTCGATCCTCGACACCGCCTATGAGGTGGGCCTGTCGGGGCCGGGCCGGCTGCACGACCTGTTCGTCACCCATGAAGGCATGACGCCGGGCTTCTACAAAGCCGGCGGCAAAGGCCTGATCTTGCGCTTCGGTTTCCATGACTGTCCCTTCGGTCGCGCGCTGGTGATGATCACCGACCAGGGCCTCGCCGGCCTCGCCTTCGCCGATGACGGCGCCGAGAAGGACACGCTCATCGACATGCAGTCGCGCTGGCCGGGGGCCGCCTATATCGAGGACTGGCTGGGGACGAAGCCTTATGCCGACCGCATCTTCAAGCCGGAGAACTGGCGCCGCGACGAGCCTCTGCGCGTCGTCTTCATCGGCAGCGATTTCGAGATCCGCGTCTGGGAGACATTGCTGCGAATCCCGATCGGCAAACGGTCGACCTATTCCGACGTCGCCGCCCATATCGGCAAGCCCAATGCGGCGCGCGCCGTCGGCGCCGCGGTCGGCCGAAATCCGGTCTCCTTCGTGGTGCCCTGCCATCGCGTGCTCGGCAAATCCGGCAGCCTGTGCGGCTATCACTGGGGCCTGACGCGCAAGCGCGCCATTCTCGGCTGGGAGGCCGGAATTACGGCGAAAGCGGCGTGATCACCCGTTCAGAATCTCGATCTTCTCCGGCCGCGAATCGGCCCTGAGGCGATAGAAGACCGGCACGCCCGTCTCGAGCTCGCGCTTCAGAATCTCTTCCGGCGTCAGCCCCTCGATGGCCATGATCAAAGCGCGCAGCGAATTGCCATGCGCCGCGACGAGCACGCTCTTGCCCGACAGCACATCCGGTTGAATGTGCTTCATGTAATAAGGCAAGGCGCGCGCCAGCGTGTCCTTGAGGCTTTCGCCGCCGGGCGGCGGCACGTCATAGGAGCGGCGCCAGACCAGCACCTGCTCCTCGCCCCATTTCTTGCGCGCATCGTCCTTGTTGAGCCCGGTGAGATCGCCGTAGTCGCGCTCATTGAGCGCCTGGTCCTTGACGGTCTCGAGACCGGTCTGGCCGAGCTCCGCGAGCATCAGGTCGAGCGTGTGCTGGGCGCGCGTCAGCACGCTCGTATAGGCGATATCGAATTTGAGACCTTTGCGCTTCAAGCGCTCGCCCGCCGCCTTCGCTTCGGCGATACCCTTCTCGGTGAGGCCCGGGTCTTTCCAGCCGGTGAACAGATTCTTCAGATTCCACTCGCTCTGCCCGTGGCGGACAAGCACCAATATGCGATCCATCGATTACTCCAGTCCCAATACGTCGGCCATCGAATAGAGGCCGGGTTTCTTGTCCTTCGCCCACAGCGCCGCCCGCACCGCGCCGCGCGCGAAGAGGTCGCGGCTCGCCGCCTTATGGGTGAGCTCGATGCGCTCATCGGGCCCGGCGAACATCACCGTGTGCTCGCCGACGACACTGCCGCCGCGCAGGGTGGCGAAGCCGATATGGCCCTCGGGGCGCGCGCCGGTATGGCCGTCGCGCGAGCGCACCGAGGATTTCGCCAGCTCGAGCTTGCGGCCTTCCGCCGCCGCCTGGCCCAGCAGCAGTGCGGTGCCCGACGGCGCGTCGATCTTGTGCTTGTGATGCATTTCGAGGACCTCGATGTCGAAATCGGGTCCGAGCGTCGCCGCCACCTTGCGCACCAAGGCGGCGAGCAGATTGACGCCCAGGCTCATATTGCCCGACTTCACGATGCGGGCGTGGCGGGCCGCCGCTCTGATCTTGTCCTCGCCGTCCTTGTCGATGCCGGTCGTGCCGATGACATGGACGATGCGCGCCTGCGCCGACAGCTCGGCCAACGCCAGCGTCGCCTTGGGCACGGTGAAGTCGATGAGGCCCTCGATCTTCGTGAACAGGGGCAAGGGGTCGTCGGTGACCTTCACGTCCAGCGGTCCCACGCCGGCGAGCTCGCCCATATCGGCGCCCACCGAGCCCGAGCCCTTCGGCTCGATGCCGCCCGCGACCTCGAGCCCTTCCGTCTCATGCACGATGCGGGTGAGAACGCGGCCCATGCGGCCGGCCGCTCCGGCGATGGCGATCTTCATGACACTCCCTCGACGATGACGACGTCACTCTCGGCGCAGGTCTCGAAGATCTTCAGCGCCGCCTGATATTCAGGCGAGTGGAAGCAGGCCTTGGCGGCCGCGAGCGACGGAAATTCGAGGATCACATGGCGGTCGCGCGAGGAGCCCTTGACCACCTCATAGGCGCCGCCGCGCACCAGGAATTTGGCGCCATGGGCCTCGAGCGGCGCCTTGTTGGCGGCGACATAGTCCTGGTAGCGCACCGGATCCTTCACCGTGACGCGCACCATCCAATAGCCCTTGGCGTCTGCCATCACACACCCTCGACAATGACGATATTGGCTGAACCGGCGCCCTGGCGCTTGGCCTTGGCGGATTGATATTCGGGCGAATTGTAGCAGGCGACCGCATCCTCGTAGGAGGGGAATTCGATCACCACATTGCGCGGGCGCCCCTCGCCTTCCATCTGGCCGGAGCGGCCGCCGCGCGCCAGGATATTGGCGCCATATTTCCTGAACGCCACGGGTGCGCTTTCCGCATAGAGCTTATATTGATCGGGATCGGACACGACGACTTGCGCAATCCAATAGGCCTTGGGCATGCTGCCTTCTCCCTCGAAATGTGGGAAAGGCTCTAGAGCAAATTCCGCCAAAGTTGAAGACTTCGGCGATAAGAATTTGCTCCAAAAGACGAGTGAAAGGGGCGGGAACGGTCAATGGCGCTGAAAAATATCGTCCGGGAAGTCTATGAAGGCGCATCGAGCCGGGCGCATCGCTTCCGTTACGGCCTCATCACCTTCGATATCGCGACCATCGTTTTTCTCGTGGTATCGTCTTTCCTGCCGCGCACGCCCCTGATCGGGGTGATCGACGTCGTCATCGGCGTCATCATCCTCGCCGACTTCCTGGCGCGCTTCTGGATCAGCCGCGACCGGCTCGGCGATCTCATGCATCCAGGCAATCTCGCGGATATCGTGGTCATCGTCTCGCTGCTGGCGCCGGTCGCCGGCGAAGGCCTCGCCTTCCTGCGGGTGGTGCGGGTCCTGCGCGTCATGCGCTCGCCGCTCGTCCTCATGCGCATGCGGCGCGATTCCAGGCTCTTCCGCGAGAACGAGCAGACGGTGATGGCCGCCCTCAATCTCGGCCTCTTCATCTTCGTCACCACCGGCCTCGTCTATGAAAGCCAGCGCGGCCTCAACGAGCACATCACCAACTATGCCGATGCGCTCTATTTCACCGTGTCGACGCTGACCACCACCGGCTTCGGCGACATCACGCTCGAAGGCCATTGGGGCCGCATGCTGTCGGTCCTGATCATGATCTTCGGCGTGTCGCTGTTCCTGCGCCTGATCCAGATCCTGATCCGGCCGCACAAGGTCGAGCATAAATGTCCCGATTGCGGCCTCAAGCGGCACGACGCCGACGCCGTCCACTGCAAGCATTGCGGCCGCGTCTTGCACATCGAAGATGAGGGCGCGGTATGAGCGATGACCGCTCTCCCAACTCCGTCTTCCCGGCGAAAGCAGGAGCAATATGGACGATACTGCCCGCGTGAAAAGAATTTAATGGCAACGGCTTTCGCCGGTGTGTCGTTAAAGGGTGAGAAGTCGTGGCTGCTCGGCTACGAGCCGAAGCCCTCCCAGAAAGCGCGCGCCTTGGCGAAGAAGCCTTCCGATTCGGGCGAGTTGTTGCGGGCTTCCTTCTCGAAATCCTTGAGCAGGTCGCGCTGCTTGCGGGACAGATTGACCGGCGTCTCCACCGTCACCTGGATATACATGTCGCCCATCTGGTTCGAGCGCAGGATCGGCATGCCCTTGCCCTTAAGGCGGAACTGCTTGCCGGTCTGGGCGCCTTCGGGAATCGACACGCGCGCTTTCTTGCCGTCGATGGTCGGCACTTCGATGTCGCCGCCGAGCGCGGCGACGATCATCGAGACCGGCACCTTGCAGAAGAGATCGGCGCCATCGCGCTGGAAGAACTCATGCGGGCGCACCGACAGGAAGATGTAGAGATCGCCGGCCGAGCCGCCGCGCAGGCCGGCCTCGCCTTCGCCCGCGAGCCGGATGCGGGTGCCGTCCTCGACGCCCGCCGGAATATTCACCGAAAGCGTGCGCTCGCGGGTGACGCGGCCCTGGCCGCCGCAATTGCCGCAGGGATCGGAAATGACCTGGCCGCTGCCGTGACAGGTGGGGCAGGTGCGTTCGACGGTGAAGAAGCCCTGGGCGGCACGGACCGCGCCGGCGCCGCCGCATGTGCCGCAGGTCTTCGGGCTCGAGCCGGGCTTGGCGCCCGAGCCTTTGCAGACATCGCAGGCGGTGGCGGTCGGCACCCGGATTTGAGCCGTCTTGCCGGAAAAGGCCTCGGTGAGGCTGATTTCCATGTTGTAGCGCAGATCGGAGCCGCGCGCCGCTGATGCCCGGCCGCCGCCGCCGCGCCCGCGGCCTCTGCCCCCGCCCATGAATTCGCCGAACAGATCCTCGAAGATGTCGGACATCGAGGAGGTGAATTCGGGCCCGAAACCCGGCCCGCCGGAACGCCCGCCCATGCCGCCGTCGAATGCCGCATGGCCGAAGCGGTCATAGGCCGCCTTCTTCTGCGGATCCTTCAGGACGTCATAGGCTTCGTTGATTTCCTTGAATTTGTGCTCGGCCGTCTTGTCACCCGGATTGGCGTCGGGGTGAAATTGCTTGGCAAGCTTGCGGAAGGCGCCTTTCAGCTCCTTCTCGTCCGCGCCCTTCTGGACACCCAGTATTTCATAATAATCGCGCTTGGCCATTCTGACCCGTCCGCCCAGCCCTTCTTAACCCGCTTCAGCCCGCCCGAAAAAGATACTTCTCCCCGCGGGTCGCGCGGGGAGAAGAACTCCGGGCCGGAAACAGGCCACGTTTCTTAGCGCGTGATCAGGAAAAGTGGGCACCGGTTTTCCGTCCGATCACGCGCTAAATTAGGAGATTCCGATCACGTTTATCACTTTAAGACGACCGACCTAAAGTGATCGTGATCTAGGCCGACTTCTTGTTGTCGTCGTCCTTGACCTCGGTGAAGTCGGCGTCGACGACATCGTCCGCACCGCCTTGGCCGGCCTGGCCGCCGGCCTCGCCGCCATCGGCGCCGGGCTGGTTCTGCGCCTTGTAGAGTGCTTCGCCGAGCTTCATGGCCGACTGCGCCAGAGCGTTGGTCTTCTCCTTGATGACCTCGGCGTCGGTGCCTTCCATTGCCGTCTTGAGATCGGCAATGGCGGCCTCGATCGTCGACTTGTCGGACTGGGCGACCTTGTCGCCAAGCTCGGAGAGCGACTTCTGGGTCGAATGGATCAGGCTCTCGCCGTGATTTTTGGCCTCGACCAGATCCTTGCGCTTCTTGTCCTCGGCGGCATTGGCTTCCGCGTCCTTGACCATCTTCTCCACTTCCGAGTCGGAGAGACCGCCGGAAGCCTGGATGCGGATCTGCTGCTCCTTGTTGGTCGCCTTGTCCTTGGCCGAGACATTCACGATGCCGTTGGCGTCGATGTCGAAGGTGACCTCGATCTGCGGCATGCCGCGCGGCGCCGGGGGCAGGCCCATGAGGTCGAACTGGCCGAGCAGCTTGTTGTCGGCCGCCATCTCGCGCTCGCCCTGGAAGACGCGGATCGTCACGGCGGTCTGATTGTCGTCAGCCGTCGAGAAGACCTGGCTCTTCTTGGTCGGGATCGTGGTATTGCGCTCGATGAGCCGGGTGAACACGCCGCCCAGCGTCTCGATGCCCAGCGACAGCGGGGTCACGTCGAGGAGCAGAACGTCCTTCACCTCGCCCTTGAGTACGCCGGCCTGGATGGCCGCGCCCATGGCGACGACCTCATCCGGGTTGACGCCCTTATGCGGCTCCTTGCCGAAGAACTGCTTCACCGTCTCGATGACCTTCGGCATGCGGGTCATGCCGCCGACGAGAACGACCTCGTCGACCTGGCCCGCGGTGACGCCGGCGTCCTTCAAGGCCTGGCGGCAGGGCTCGACGGTCTTCTGGATAAGATCGTCGACCAGAGCTTCGAGCTTGGCGCGGGTCAGCTTGAGGGTGAGATGCTTCGGGCCGGTCTGGTCGGCCGTGATGAAGGGCAGGTTGATCTCGGTCTGCGTCGAGGACGACAGCTCGATCTTGGCCTTCTCGGCGGCCTCCTTCAGGCGCTGCAGGGCCAGCTTGTCCTTGCGCAGGTCGATGCCCTGCTCCTTCTTGAACTCCTCAGCGAGATAATCGACGATGCGCATGTCGAAGTCTTCGCCGCCCAGGAAGGTGTCGCCATTGGTCGACTTCACCTCGAAGACGCCATCGCCGATCTCCAGAATCGAGATGTCGAAGGTGCCGCCGCCGAGGTCATAGACCGCGATCGTGCCGGCTTCCTTCTTGTCGAGGCCGTAGGCGAGAGCGGCGGCGGTCGGCTCGTTGATGATGCGCAGCACTTCGAGACCGGCGATCTTGCCGGCATCCTTGGTCGCCTGGCGCTGGCTGTCGTTGAAATAAGCGGGGACGGTGATGACCGCCTGGGTGACGGTTTCGCCGAGATAGCGCTCCGCCGTCTCCTTCATCTTCTGAAGGATATAGGCCGAGATCTGCGAGGGGGCGTATTTCTGGCCGCGGGCTTCCACCCAGGCATCGCCGTTGTCCGCCTTCACGATGTGATAGGGGACGAGCTTCTTGTCCTTCTCGACCATCGGGTCGTTCCAGCGCCGGCCGATGAGGCGCTTGATGGCGAAGAAGGTGTTTTCCGGATTCGTGACGGCCTGGCGCTTGGCCGGCTGACCGACGAGCTGCTCGCCGTCGGCATTAAAGGCGACGATCGAGGGGGTGGTGCGCGCCCCTTCCGCATTCTCGATGACCTTGGGCTGCTTGCCCTCGATCACGGCGACGCAGGAATTGGTGGTACCGAGGTCGATCCCTATGACTTTTCCCATTTACAAAACCTCCTAGCGGCAGACCCTGGTGGAAGCCCTATCCGGCACTTCCGCCCCGGACTCGAAAGCGGGGTGCGGGTCCCCTATTACGTTGGTCCGGGCCTCCCCTTTTGGGTTCGAGGAGAATCCGGCGTTCGGGGGCTATATAAGGTTGGAATCCGGCCCTATCAAGTTTTGGTGAGAGCGAAAACCCAGGTTCCGGGACAGTTTCCGGGTGGCCGGAAGGGCGCCCGCGCGCCAGATTGCCGCCACGGTCGCAACGTGGGAAAGTCACGACCGCAGGAGCCCCCATGAACGAAGCCACGCCCTCTTATGTGCCGGATCCGGAGGATGTCGAGGATTTTTTGAAGAGCCTCGAGGAAGCCTTCGATATCCGCTTCGTCCAGAGCGATGCCAATAAGCTCCGCACCGTGGGGGGCCTGTTCGAGGTTCTCCGGCTCAGAATGGGAACGACCTCGGACCGCCGCCGGCGCTGCCTGAGCGCTGTCAGCTTCTACCGGCTCAGAAAAGCCGTCGCCGACGCCACCGGCATGGCGGTGCGGCCGCGGACAGCGATATCCGACGTCTTTCCGGCCAAATCCCCGGCCTCCCGGGTAAGGGCGCTGGGTGAGAGAACCGGCCTCAGGCTGCCGCGCGTCGCCTATGCCTCGGGTCAGAGCTTTCTGTTCCTGTTCGGGACCGCTTCCTGCCTGGCAGCCTTCTATTTCGGCGTCACGGCCATAACAGGCGTGGCCGCCCTGCTCCTGGGCCTTGGCGCCTCCGGCGTGCTGCGGTTCGTCGAATTTCGCCGTTCCATGGCGCAGCAGAATTTCGGCGAGTTCGCCCGCGAAACCGCCTTCCTCAATTACGGCCGCCTCGCCCGCGAGACCGGGGCGCTCAGCGATATCGACCTGTGGAATGCCCTGGAATTCATGATCCGCAAAGACGGCCTTTTCGACGGCGAGTTCGACAGAGAGACCCGTTTCGCATGAGCACCGGCCTCAAATATCTGCCGTCCTATTTCGACCGGGCGGCGCAGGAGACATTGGTCTCCGCCCTGCAGGACGCGGTCGCCCGGGCGCCCTTCTACACGCCGGTCATGCCGCGTAGCGGCCGGCCCTTCACCGTCCGGATGAGCAATCTGGGCCAGCTCGGCTGGGTGTCGGACCGGGACGGCTATCGCTATCAGGCGCAGCATCCCGAGACCGGCGAGCCCTGGCCGCCGATCCCGGACCAGGTGCTGGAGCTGTGGCGCACAGTGGCGGACTTCCCGCATGATCCGCAAGCCTGCCTGGTCAATCACTATCGCGAAGGCGCCAAGCTGGGCCTCCATCGCGACGAGGACGAAGAGGATTTTTCCGCCCCGGTCGTCTCGGTCTCGCTCGGCGACACCGCCATTTTCCGCATCGGCGGCACCGCGCGGGGCGGCAGGACGGAGACGCTGAAGCTCGCCTCGGGCGATGTGCTGGTGATGGGCGGCGCCTCGAGGCTGCGCTATCACGGCATCGACCGGGTGCTCAGCGGGACATCGACGCTTCTCAAGCAGGGCGGCCGTCTCAATCTAACTTTGCGAAGGGTGACCAGGCCATGAGCGCGGCCGGCTATTCGGGAACGCCTTTATGGCAGAAGCTCGGCTTCAAGCCCGGCATGAAGATCGCCCTTGTCCACGCCCCCGCTCATTACGAGAACCTGCTGGCGGACGCGCCGGACGGCCTCGTTTTCACCCAGACGGCCAAGGCGAGCGACGCCATCCACCTCTTCATCGACGGCGCCAAAGGCCTCGCCGAAATCGCGAAGCTTGCGGCCCATCTGCCGCCGGCCCTCATGCTTTGGGTATCGTGGCCGAAATTGACGTCAAAGCTTTCGACCGGACTGCGCGAAGACGACATTCGCAAGGCGGCGCTGGCCGCGGGCCTCGTCGACATCAAGGTCTGCGCCGTCGATCAGAACTGGTCCGGCCTCAAGCTCACGCGGCGAAGGAAATAAGCGGGACTCCGGAGGCCCTGTCCGATTTCAGGCTCGGCTCAGTCGTCGCCTTCCTCGAAGGCGCGCTTCAGATCCTCGGGGCGCGGCGTCGAGATGATGTTGTAGCCCGAATCCACATAGTGGATTTCGCCGGTGACGCCGCCCGAGAGCGGCGACAGCAGATACAAGGCGGCGCCGCCCACCTCGTCGAGCGTCACGGTTCGGCGCAGCGGCGAGTGGCGCTTCTGGAAGTTGAACATGGCGCGCGCATCGCCGATGCCGGCGCCGGCCAGCGTGCGCATCGGCCCGGCCGAGATGGCGTTCACCCGCACCCCTTGCGGGCCATAGTCGGCGGCGAGATAGCGCACCGAGGATTCGAGCGCCGCCTTGGCGACACCCATCACATTGTAGTTCGGCATCACCCTGACCGAGCCGCCATAGGTGAGCGTCACCAGAGCGCCGCCATTCGGCATCAGCGCCGCGGCCTTGCGGGTGATCTCGGTGAAGGAGAAGCACGAAATGATCATCGTGCGGACGAAATTCTCGCGGCTCGTATCGGCGTATTTGCCCTTGAGCTCGGCCTTGTCGGAAAAGGCGATGGCATGGACGACGAAATCGATGGCGCCCCATTCCTTGGCGATGGCGGCGAGAGCCTCATCGACGGTCGCGGAATTCTCGACGTCGCAGGGCAGAACCAGCCGGGAGCCGACGGTTTCAGCCAGCGGCTTCACGCGGCGGCCGAAGGCCTCGCCCTGATAGGTGAAGGCAAGCTCGGCGCCCTGATCGTGCAGCGCCTTGGCGATGCCCCAGGCTATCGAATGATCGTTCGCCACCCCCATGATGAGGCCGCGCCGGCCCTTCATCAACCCGTTCGTCATCACTCCCCTATACTCCCCGATCGCTCCAGGGCCGAAACCGCCCGGTGCGCTGAACTCGAATTAAAAGAATTGCCGGCCTGCCCCACGCGCTAGCCGTTGTAGCGCTGCAGAGCCAAAGTGGCGTTGGTGCCGCCGAAACCGAAGCTGTTCGAGATCGCCACATTCACTTCCACATTGTCGCGGCGCTGGCGGACGATGGGGATGTCGGCGAATTCGGGATCGAGCTCCTCGATATTGGCGCTCTCGCAGATGAAGCCGTTCTTCATCATCAGCAGGCAGTAGATCGCCTCCTGCACGCCGGTGGCGCCCAGCGAATGGCCGGTCAGCGACTTGGTGCCGGAGATCGGCGGAATGTCCTTGCCGAACACCTCGCGAATGGCCTCGATCTCCTTCTTGTCGCCGATCGGCGTCGAGGTCGCGTGCGGATTGATATAGTCGACCTTCTCCTTCACGGTCGCCAGCGCCTGGCGCATGCAGCGCGCCGCACCCTCGCCGGAAGGCTGGACCATGTCGTAACCGTCGGACGTGGCGCCATAGCCGACGACCTCGCCATAGATCTTGGCGCCCCGCGCCTTGGCATGCTCGAGCTCCTCGAGCACCACCGTGCCGGCGCCGCCGGCGATGACGAAGCCGTCGCGATTCTTGTCATAGGCACGCGACGCCACCGCCGGCGTCGCGTTGAATTTGGTGGACATGGCGCCCATGGCGTCGAAGAGGACCGAAAGGGTCCAGTCGAGCTCCTCGCCGCCGCCCGCGAACATCACATCCTGCTTGCCCCATTGAATGAGCTCGGCGGCATTGCCGATGCAGTGGGCCGAGGTGGCGCAGGCCGATGAGATCGAATAGTTGACGCCCTTGATGCCGAAGGGCGTGGCGAGCGTCGCCGAATTGGTGCTCGACATGGCGGCGGGCACCGCGAAGGGACCGACGCGCTTGGGGCCTTTCTCGCGCGCCGTGTCGGCGGCGGCGACGATGGTGCGGGTGGACGGGCCGCCCGAGCCCATGATGATGCCGGTGCGCTCGTTCTTGACGTCGCTCTCCTCAAGGCCGGAATCGCCGATGGCCTGACGCATCGCCACCCAGTTCCAGGCAGCGCCGTCACCCATGAAGCGGCGCACCCGGCGGTCGACCGCGCTGTCGAGATCGAGCGTCGGCGCGCCATGAACCTGGCAGCGGAAGCCCAGTTTGGCGTAGTCTTCCGCCTTCACCACACCGGATTTGGCCTCCCGCAACGATGCCAGGACTTCCTGGGCATTGTTGCCAATGCTCGAAACAATACCAATACCGGTGACAACGACACGGCGCATGCGGTTTTAGCCTCCCTCAGGCCTTTGCGGGCAGGAACAAGCCGACGCGAAGATCAGCCGCTGTATAGATAGTCTCCCCATCCGCCTTGAGAAGTCCATCGGCTATGCCGAGATTGAGCTTGCGCAGAATGACGCGCTTGAGGTTCACGACATATTCGACCTTCTTGACGGTAGGTACGACCATGCCGGTGAATTTCACTTCGCCGACGCCCAGAGCGCGGCCCTTGCCGGGGGCGCCCAGCCAGCCCAGGAAGAAGCCCAGCATCTGCCAGAGGGCGTCAAGACCCAGGCAGCCCGGCATGACCGGATCGCCGGGGAAATGCGGCGGGAAGAACCAGAGATCGGGCTTGACGTCCAGCTCTGCGACAATCTGGCCCTTCCCGAATTCCCCACCTTCTTCGGAAATATGGGTGATGCGGTCGAACATCAGCATCGGCGGCAATGGCAATTGGGCATTGCCCGGCCCGAACAGGTCTCCCCGGGCACAGGCGATCAACTCATCATAAAGAAAACGCGATTTCCGTTCGGCCATCTGTCCGCTATTCCGCTCCCCGCTCAATCCAACACCGCGAACAGCTTCCTAACATACCGATCCCCGGCATGAAAGGCGAACGGTTCGGTCACCAAAATACCCCTTTTCGGCACCATTGCAGGTCCCTGGTGATATTCGCTATACTTATTACGCTGGATTAAAAGGGTATTTGATGAATTCCGAGACTGTTGCGACGAGATTGCGCGGGGCGGGGCTTCGCCCGACGCGCCAGCGCCTGGCGCTGGCCGAGATTCTGTTCGGCTCGGGCGACCGGCATATCACCGCTGAGCAGCTGCACGCGGAGGCGGTCGCCGCCGAGGTGCCGGTATCGCTGGCCACGGTCTACAATACGCTCAACCAGTTCACCGGCGCGGGGCTGCTGCGCGAGGTCGCCATCGAGGGCGACCGCACCTATTTCGATACCAACACATCCAATCATTATCACTATTATGTCGAGCGCGAGGGCCGGCTGTTCGACATCGCATCCGACAATCTGACCATCAAGGGCCTGCCGGAGCCGCCGCCCGGCATGGAAGTCGGCCGGATCGACATCATCGTCCGGCTCAAGAACCGTCAGACCTAGAGCCCTTCCCGTTTGATCGAATCGTTCCGATTCGATCAAAACGGGAAAAAGGGCTCGAAACATATAATCTGGAGCGCTTCCTTATCGCCAAAGTCGAGCAACTTTGGCGGGAAGCGCTCTAGAAGCGGGCGACTCTGGTTGATAATGTCGCTGGGATACGCCCCTAAAACGGCGAGGACGGCTCCGGCGTGTCGGCCGCCAGAAAGCTCTCGACCGGCCGTTTTGGTCACAATCGCAGGCTGCGCCGATACTGTATCGCTGAAATGGGAGAACTGCCGGGCGTTGCCGTAATTCGCCTGGCTGACGCCATGCGCGGCTTCCCTCGGAAGACACTCAAAATGTATTTCAGGCAATAGGCGCAATCTTCCGGCCCGCCGGGGCGCGCCGGCGTCAGGCCAATTGCAGCCAGATGGCTATTTCTCGATCTGCTCGCCCGGATAGGCGCCCCAGAGCATGGCCTGGGAGATCCAGCCCTGATAGCCGGAGGCATTGAGGCTGCACCAGTCGCCGGTGCAATCCTCGATCGTCGCCACCACACCGGCCTTGACCATGGCGACCAGCCCCGCGGCGTTGTTCGGGCTCGCATACATCGGCACCGCCTCCTGCTTGCGCCAGGGCGCCACCAGCGCCATGCGCTTGCCGGACAGCATGCTCTGATAGACCCAGCCCTCGTCGCCGTCGCTGTCGCGAATGCGGCGCCAGTTCTCGAACTCGGCGGTGATCTCCACGGGGAGGCCCTTGCGCTGGTAGACCCAGGCGACCTGATGCTCGCTGGAGGGTCCGCGCCGGACATTGATCTTGTCGGCCTTCAGGGAAACGAAGCGCGGCAAGGGCAGGCCGGAAGGGCCTTTGACCTTGTCGATCGGCGAGGTCGAGCCGGTGATATCGGCGGCCGCCCTGGCCGAACCCGGCCCGTCGGGCTGCCCGGCGGCCAGCGACCACGCCGTTGCGGCGGCGATAGCGATGCACGCTATCCCCAGAATCGCAGGTCCGATTCTGCGCCGCGGCGCGGCAGTCTTGACCATATGCATTCCCCTCGGTCGATGCACGGCCGTTTCCGGCTCCGGGCTTGTCTTTGCCATGCCCTCTGCTAGACAGCAAATGTCGTCTACACGAGCCGGATAACGGTACTATAAACCTTCCGCCTAGCCTTGGCTATGCAAGGTTAAGATTATCTCAATGGCCGGCCTCGCGGAGTTACATTTTATGTCCAAGCGCAAACCCCTGGTCATCGTCACCCGCAAACTGCCCGACGTGGTCGAGACCCGGATGATGGAGCTGTTCAACGCCAAGCTCAATTCCGACGATCATCCTTTCAGCCGAAACGACCTGATCGAGGCGGTCAAGCAGGCCGAGGTGCTGGTGCCGACCGTCACCGACCGCATCGACAAGGCGGTGATCGGCCAGGCCGGCGAGCAGCTGAAGCTCATCGCCAATTTCGGCACCGGCGTCGACAATATCGATGTCGAAACCGCCGTGGCGCGCGGCATCACCGTCACCAACACGCCCGGCGTCCTCACCGAGGACACCGCCGACATGACCATGGCGCTCATCATGGCGGTGGCCCGGCGCATCACCGAAGGCGCCTCCGTCATCGGCCCCGACAACAGCTGGCAGGGCTGGTCGCCGACCTGGATGCTCGGCCATCGCATCTGGGGCAAGCGCCTCGGCATCATCGGCATGGGCCGCATCGGCCAGGCCGTCGCCCGGCGCGCCAAGGCCTTCGGCCTGCAGATCCACTATCACAACCGCAAGCCGGTCCATCCGAAGATCGCCGAGGAGCTCGACGCGACCTATTGGGAGAGCCTCGACCAGATGCTGGCCCGCATGGACATCGTCTCGGTCAATTGCCCGCACACGCCCGCCACCTATCACCTGCTCTCGGCGCGCCGCCTGAAGCTCCTGCGCAAGGACGCGATCATCGTGAACACGGCGCGCGGCGAGGTGATCGATGAAAATGCGCTCGCCCGCATGCTCGAGGCTGAGGAGCTGGGCGGCGCCGGCCTCGACGTGTTCGAGCACGAGCCGGCGGTCAATCCGCGCCTGCTGCGCGCCAAGCGCGCGGTGCTCCTGCCCCATATGGGCTCGGCCACGCTCGAAGGCCGTGTCGACATGGGCGAGAAGGTCATCATCAACATCAAGACCTGGGTCGACGGACACAAGCCGCCCGATCGTGTTCTCCCCTCAATGTTGTGACGCCGAGCACGCCCGGACTGGAGAGCCTGCTGCCCTTCGCCGCCTTCTGGCTGGTGGCGGTGCTGACGCCCGGCCCCAATATGCTGCTCTTCACCTGGCTCGCGGTGTCGGCGCCGCGCCGGGTGGCGGTGGCGACGGTCGCCGGCATCCAGAGCGCCATGCTGATCTGGGCCTTTGCCGGACTGTTCGGCCTCTCCTGGTTCATTGAGCGGTTTCCCGACGCCTTCCGCGCCGTCCAGGCGGCGGGCGGGCTCTATCTCATCTGGCGCGGCTATGTGCTCCTGCGCTCGGCCTGGATGGGCGGTCCCGGCGCGCTCAGGACCCTGCGTCCCGCCACAGAGTTCACGCCGCAAAGCGCTTACCGCGCCGGCTTCCTCACCAATATGTCGAATCCGAAGACGCTGGCTTTCGTGGCGAGCCTCTTCGCCACCACCTCGGTCATCCACGGGCCTTTGTGGCTGGGTCTGCTCAGCGTCGCGCTGATGATCGCGATGTCGCTCAGCTATTATCTCGCCTGCCTGTGGCTGTTCACGCGGCCGGGCGCGCTCGCCACCTATGCCCGCTCGGAACGCATCATCACCGGCGGCGCCGGCGCGATCTTCGCTTTCTTCGGCCTGCAGCTTCTGGCGAGCGGGCTGCGGATCTGGATCTGACCCTATCCGGTCGTATCCTTTTCGACGGACGTCTCCGCCACCGCCTGGGGCTCCGGCTCCGGCCGGGCGGGGCGGATCTTCACCCGCTTGACGCGGCGCGGATCGGCCTCGAGAATCTCGAATTCGATGCCGCTGTTGTGGCGCAGCAACTCGCCGCGCACCGGTACGCGGCCGAACATCGAGAAGATGAGGCCGCCCAGCGTATCGGTCTCCTCGTCGCGCTCCTCGGGCAGGAAGTCGACGCCGAGAAGCCGCTCGAGATCCTGGAGATCGGCGCGGGCATTGGCGGTGAAGGTGCCGTCGCCATTGCTGACGACCAGCTCTTCATCGGAATCATGCTCGTCGGAGATGTCGCCGACGATCTGCTCGACCAGGTCCTCGATCGAAACGAGCCCGTCGGTGCCGCCATATTCGTCGACCACGATGGCGATATGGATATGGGTCGACTGCATCTTGATGAGGAGATCGGCGGCCGGCATCGACGGCGGCACGAACAGCACCTCGCGCACGATGCCGAGCGCGTTCACCTCGATGGCGAGATCGGCGGCCGACAATGACAAGCCGGCGAGCACCGTCTCCTTGCCGTCCTTGGCGCCCTTGCGGCGGCGCGTCTTGGCGCCCTTCTGGGCCAGCCAGCGCACCAGATCCTTGATGTGGATCATGCCGGAAAGATCGTCGAGCGTCTCGCGATAGACCGGCATGCGCGAGTGATTGGCGTCGATGAAGCGCTCGAGCAGCTCCTTGATCGAGGCGCTGCTCTCGATCGCCACGATGTCGGCACGCGGCACCATCACGTCGTCGACGCGCAGATCGGCGAATTTGATGAGATTGAGCATCATCGACTTCGCCTCGGCGCGCATCATGTCGGCCGGATTCTGCGCGTCGTGGCTGGCGATGACGCCTTCGAGGCTCTGCCTCAGCGTGGCGTCGCGCTCGGGTGAGAAGAAGCCCTTCAACCTGGAGAGCAGGCTGTCGGGCTTGGGAGAGGGGCCTATGTCGCTCATGAGTGGTATGGATCCGGCAGTCCGAGGCCTTTGAGGATGGCGATCTCCGTCGCCTCCATATGCTCGGCTTCCTTATCCTCGATATGGTCGAACCCCAGGAGATGCAGGGTTCCGTGAACGATGAGATGGGTCAGATGTGACGTCAATGTCTTTCCTTGTTCTTCCGCTTCGCGGGCCACGGTTCCGGCGGCCAGTATGAGATCGCCGAGAGGCCTCGCCTCTCCCGGGGGGAGATCAGGCACGGCCGGCGCGGGAAATGACAGGATATTGGGCGCATAGCCCTTCCCGCGCCAATGCGTGTTCATTCTAGCCGCCTCTTCGTCGCCCGCAAAGAGCACGCTTATTTCGACATCCGCACCCGTGCCGATATGGGCCAACGTGGCCTTTATGGCGCGCTCGGTGAGGTGCTCAAGCCCAGCGACACGCTCCCACGCGGCGTCGGCGATATCGATGGCGGCGATCATCTCGTGCCGCGGGAACCCTGCGCCTTCTGGCTGTGCTTGTCATAGGCCGTGACGATCCGGCCCACCAGCGCATGACGGACGATATCGGCCGCGGTGAAGGCGACATGCGAAATGCCCTCGACCGACTTGAGGATGGCGAGCGCGTCGTCGAGACCGGAATGGACACCCGACGGCAGGTCGATCTGCGAAGGATCGCCCGTCACCACCATGCGGCTGCCTTCGCCCAGGCGGGTAAGGAACATCTTCATCTGCTGCGGCGTCGTGTTCTGCGCCTCGTCGAGAATGATGAAGGCGGAAGAGAGCGTGCGGCCGCGCATGAAAGCGAGCGGCGCGATCTCGATCATGTTCTCGGCAAGCCCCTTCTGCACGAGCGGCGCCGGCATCACGTCATAGAGCGCGTCATAGAGCGGGCGCAGATAGGGATCGACCTTCTCCTTCATGTCGCCCGGCAGGAAGCCCAGGCGCTCGCCCGCCTCGACGGCCGGACGCGACAGCACGATGCGGTCGACTTCGCCATTCATAAGCGCCGCGGCGGCGCAGGCCACCGCCAGATAGGTCTTGCCGGTGCCGGCGGGACCGGTGCCGAAAACCAGCTCATGGGCGCGGATGGCCGTGACATAGGCCTTCTGCATCGGCGTCCTGGGCGTCACCAGCTTGCGCTTGGTGCGTACAGCAGACTCGTCCGCCGCGACGTCGCCATTGGCGGAGAGATTCATGCGGATGGCGCCTTCGACATCGCCGCGGGTGACCTCGAGGCCGCGCCGCACCCGCTCATAAAGCGTGGTCAGCACCATCTGGGCGTTGTCGCGGGCGCTCTGCGGTCCTTTCACCGAGATCCGGTTGCCGCGCGGCGTGATGTCGACGCCGAGCCGGTGCTCGATGAGCGCCAGATGCTCGTCATGCTCGCCGAAGAGCGGCGCCAGAAGGCGATTGTCGTCGAAAACCAGCGTGGTGATGTCACGTTCTTCTGTCATGGGGCCGGATCTTGAACCGGCCGCGTCACGGGCATTGGCGCGCGCACTCAATGAGAAGCTGCTCCTTCGGCTGCGATACGGGGTATGAGAATCACTGGCATCTAGGGATGAATATGGGCCGAAAGGGCGTTCGATCCAACTGCGTCGATGGTCACGTTCACCATGTCCCCAATAGCATGTCCCCCAGCGTCAAGATAGACGCCCTGAAGGTAAGGCGAACGGCCGATCAGCTGGCCCGGATGACGGCCCGGCTTTTCGAGCAGAACCGGCATCCGGCGCCCGACGCAGGCCTGGTTGAAATCCTTCTGCTGGGTCCCGAGCATTGCCTGCAGTCTGGCCAAACGGTCGGATTTGACCGCCTCGGGAACCTTGTCGTCCCGGTCGGCCGCCGGAGTTCCCGGCCGCGCGGAGTATTTGAAGGAGAAGGCGCCTGCATAGCGGACCTCACGGGTGACCGCGAGCGTCGCCTCGAAATCGGCCTCGGTCTCGCCGGGAAAACCGACGATGAAGTCCCCCGACAGAGCGATATCGGGCCGCGCTTGGCGGACGCGGGCGATGAGCTTCAGATAGTCGTCGGCGCGGTGGCCCCGGTTCATCTCCTTCAGCACCCGGTCGCTGCCGGACTGAATGGGCAGGTGCAGATAAGGCATCAGCTTGGGGTTCTCGGCATGGGCTTCGATCAGATCGTCCGACATGTCACGCGGGTGCGAAGTGGTAAAACGCAAACGTTCGATGCCATCGATGCGTGACAGATATGTGATGAGGCGCGCCAGCGACCAGATCGCGCCGTCCGTTCCGGCGCCATGATAGGCATTCACATTCTGGCCGAGCAGCGTGATCTCGCGCACGCCCGCTTCGACGAGGGCGCGCGCCTCGGCTTCGATCTGCGCCACCGGGCGCGAGAACTCGCTGCCCCTCGTATAGGGCACGACACAGAAGCTGCAGAATTTGTCGCAGCCTTCCTGCACGGTGAGGAAGGCGGTGACGCCGCGCTTCGGCGCCGACTTGGCCAGATGCTCGAACTTGTCCTCGGGAGGAAACTCGGTTTCGACGACGGCCCTGCCGGTCACGGCCCGGGCTTTGAGGAGATCGGGCAGGCGATGATAGGTCTGCGGCCCGAAGACGAGATCGACCGTCTTTTCGCGGCGCACGATCTCCTCGCCCTCGGCCTGGGCGACGCAGCCCGCCACCGCGATGACCGTCTCGCCCCCTTGCTTCGCCCGCTCCTGCTTGAGCTGGCGCAATTTGCCGAGTTCCGAATAGACCTTCTCGGCCGCCTTTTCGCGGATATGGCAGGTGTTGAGGATGATCAGATCCGCCTCTTCCGGCCCCGCCACGGCCTCATAGCCGAGCGGCCCCAGGAGATCGCCCATGCGCTGGCTGTCATAGACATTCATCTGACAGCCATAGGATTTGATGTGGACCTTCTTCACGCGCCTTTTTCCGGAACCTGAAACCGGGCGTGATCTAGCCCATTTCCGCTTGTCTGTGAACCGGCCCGGCCGCGTCGGGCCGGCGACAATGGACGTAAGGGCACGATCAGCAAAAGTGATACCTGTTTTCCATCCGGACCCCGCTCCAATATAGCTGGCGTGAGATATCAGGCGGGCGTGCCCGACAGAGCCGCGACGAGGCCCTTGCGCACCGCCTCCTCCGCCTGCTTCGCGAGAAGCTTGCGGTTGCCGGCAGCGGCGATGGTCAGAGGCGTGTGGCAGATGACGTCGACCTCGATCGGCCCTTGCGCCAGCGCCTGCCAGAGATGCGGCCCCATATCCATGTCGCCATACCAGGCGAAGAAGGGCCGGCGGCGGCGCAGCATCGGCGTCCCCCAATGGCCGCGATAAGCGAGCGTCACCGGCTGGACCACCACATCGGGACGTTCGGCGGCGGCAAAATAGGCGCTCTTGAACGGCAATACGCGGTAGCCGTCGCTCGATGTGCCTTCGGCGAAGAGGACGAGCGTCTCCCGGGCGGCGAGCCGCTCCTGCATTTCATCGCGCGAGGCGCCGGTCGTCTGGCGCCGGTCGCGATCGATGAAGACGGTGCGCTGCAGGCGCGCCAGGGTGCCGAAGCCCGGCCAGTTGTTGACTTCCTTCTTGGCGATGAAGGAGAGCGGCGTCACCGCGCTCAATACCGTGATATCGATCCAGGACACGTGATTGGCGGCGATGAGACAGGCTTGGTCGCGCACCGGCTCGCCGATGACATTGACCCTGATGCCGAGCCAGCGCGTGACGGCGCGATGATAGAGATGCGGGAAGCGCCGGGCGCCTTGCGCCGACAAGGCGATCAGCGCGCGCTGCACCGGCAGGCCCGGAAGCGTCATGGCGACGAAGCCCGCAAGCTTCACCGCGGCGCGCAGGGCCGTCATGCGCCAAGCGCCTTCATCATCACGATCGCATCCTCGCGCTTGCCTCCCGGCTTCTCATAATAGGCCTTGCGCCGGCCGGTCACAGCGAATTCCTGCCCCGTATAGAGCGCGCGGGCCGCATCATTGCCGGCCGCCACCTCGATGAAGAGCTGGGCCTGTCCTGCCTGGCGCAGTTCTTGGGCGAGATGAGACATGAGTTTCTTGGCAATCCCGCGACGGCGGGCAAAGGGCCGCGTGCCGATCGAGAGAATCTCCGCCTCGCCCGCCGCCTGGCGCGCCAGGAGAAAAGCCACCGGCTCCTCGCCTTCGAGGACGAGAAAGCTGAGCGTGCCCGGCATCGCCATCAGCTTGGCGAATTCGGTGGCGCTCCAGGCATTGTCGAAGCACTCGGCATGCATCGCCGCCAGGACCGGCGCCTCGCCGACGGAGGCCGGCCGCAAGATGACGGAGGCGGCATCAGGTGCTGCCTGATGTTGCGGCTTGGCATCGGGCGGCCGCAGATAAAGCGGCTCCGGTGCGATCTCGGACAAGGGAAGCATCGCGCATAATCTCGCGAATTTCTTCGCATCCGGCATATCCCCGTCGCTCAACCGCATGAGCCGGCCTTCGGGCGCCGCGGCGATCAATGCTTCCGCGCCGGTGCCGAGCACGAAGCTCTGCCCATCCGGCAAACGGCGCGCGGCTTCGGCGACGGGCAGCACCATCGGCGCTTCGCCGGACGCGCGCAGGAAATAGATCTCGTCGCGGCGCGCATCGGCGGCGATCACCAATGGCGTCTTGTCCGGAGCAGCATTGGCGGCGATGGCGGTCAGCGTGTCGAGGCGCGCGATCTTCAGATCGAGCGCCAAGGCGAGTCCCCGCGCCATGGCGATCCCGGTGCGCACGCCGGTGAAGGTGCCGGGTCCGAGGGTCACCCCGATGCGGGTCAGATCGCGGAAGGCGATCCCCGCCTCGTCCATGACCTCCTTGATCATCGGCGCCAGGGCGTCGGCATGGCCGCGCTCCATGAGGACGAAGCGCGCGGCCAGCACCCGGCCCTCGGCCATGTCATAGGCCGCGGCCGAGCAGGCGGCCATGGAGGTGTCGAAGACGAGCAGCATGCGGGCGACTTATCGCATGATCCGCAACAGAGGGAAGCGGGTTTCGCGAAAACGCGCCCGCGCCGGATCAGACCGGGCGAACCTCGGTCACTTCCGGAATGAAGTGGCGCAGGAGGTTCTCGATGCCGTGCTTCAGCGTGGCGGTCGAGCTCGGGCAGCCCGAGCAGGAGCCCTTCATGTTCAGGAACACGACGCCCTCGTGATAGCCCTGGAAGGTGATGTCGCCGCCATCCTGGGCCACCGCCGGACGCACGCGCGTGTCGAGCAGCTCCTTGATGGTGGTGACGATCTCCTTGTCGGCCTCGTCGAAATCCTCGTCCGTCGGCAGGTCGCCCGCCGCCGGCTTGGCGAGGATCGGCGCGTCGGCGAGATAATGCTCCATGATGAGGCCGAGGATCGCCGGCTTCAGATGCTGCCACTCGCCGTCCTTCTTGGTGACGGTGACGAAATCCTGGCCCAGGAACACGCCCGACACGCCCTGGACCGAAAACAGACGCTCCGCCAAAGGCGATTCCGCCGCTTCGCCGGCGGAGCGGTAATCGCGGGTCGAGCCCGGAAGCACCGGCTTGCCGGGAATGAATTTGAGGGTGGCCGGATTGGGGGTGGCTTCGGTCTGGATGAACATGGGCAAATCCTTTCGAGGGCTGAAAGCCGCTCACCGGGCTAATTTAGAATGATTTTAAGCTGTGTCAAACGTCTTAAGCTGACACGAAGCCGACAATCTCCTTCACCTGCCGAAAGATCGGCGCCGCGATCACCCGCGCCCGCGCCGCGCCATCGGCCAGGACACCATCAATATAGGTGGGATCTTCCTCGAGCCTACGTTTTTCGGCGGCGATCGGGCTCAATTTCGCGACCGCCAGGTCGATCAGCGCCGGCTTGAAGGCCGAGAACTGCGATCCGCCATATTCCTTCAGGACCTCGGCCGCCGACTTGCCGGCCAGCGCGGCATAGATGCCGACCAGATTATCGGCCTCGGGCCTGCCCTTCAGCCCCTCGACCTCGCTCGGCAGGGCGTCGGGATCGGTCTTGGCCTTCCTGAACTTCTTGGCGATGGTGTCGGCGTCGTCGACGAGATTGATGCGGGCCAGATCGGACGGATCCGACTTCGACATTTTCTTGGTTCCGTCGCGCAGGCTCATGACCCTGGTCGCCGGCCCGGTGATGAAGGGCTCGGGCAGCGGGAAGAAGCCGACCTTGTAACCCGCCGCTTCGATCTCTCCGGCATAGTCGACATTGAATTTCTGCGCGATGTCGCGGGCGAGCTCGAGATGCTGCTTCTGGTCGTCGCCCACCGGCACATGGGTGGCGCGATAGAGCAGGATGTCGGCCGCCATCAGGACGGGATAGTCATAGAGCCCGACGGATGCCGCCTCCTTGTCCTTGCCGGCCTTTTCCTTGAACTGGGTCATGCGATTCAGCCAGCCGAGGCGGGCGACGCAATTCAGCACCCAGGCGAGCTCGGCATGATGGGCGACCTGGCTCTGATTGAAGATGATCGAGCGCTTGGGATCGAGGCCGCAGGCGAGATAGGACGCGGTCACGTCGCGGATATGCCGGCGGAGATCCCTGGGCTCCTGCCACAGAGTGATGGCATGCAGGTCGACCACGCAATAGATGCATTCATGCGTGTCCTGCATCTTGATCCAGTTGACCATGGCGCCAAGATAATTGCCGAGATGCAGATTATGCGTCGGCTGCATGCCGGAAAAGACGCGGAGTGTCGGAGCGGTCATACCTGAATTCCCTTTAAATCCGCGCTGCTTATGCCCGCAAAACCCGGCCAAGTGAAGGGTCGAATTAGGTCTTGGCCAAGCCCTTCAGAGCACCGATAACGGCCTTGAGCGCCCGGTCCGGGACCTTGTCGCGGCGCAGGACGAGGCCGAGACGGCGCTCGAGCCGCGGAACGAGGCTTCTGACGGCGAGCCCGTCATGGTCGTCGGCCACCGCCATGGCGGGAACGACGCTGGGGCCGAGCCCCGCTCCGACCATCTTCTTGATCGCCTCGATATTGCCGAGCTCCATGCCCGGCTTCGCCAGTTCGCCACCATGTCGGAACCATTGATCGATGAGTCCCCGCGAATTGCCGGCCGTCTCATAGAGCAGCAGCGCCTTCTGGCGGGCGAAGAATTGCGGCGTCACGTCTTCGGAAGGCGCCTGAGTGACGGCGAAGATCGCCACCATCTCATCGGTGACGAGCGGCGTCACCGCGAAGCTGCGGCCCGGCGCCGGCAAGGTAACGACCGCGGCGTCGAGCGCATTGTCGTTGAGCGCCGCCAGGATCTCGGCCGAATTGCCGGTACGGACCGTGATCTCGATCTCGGGAAAGCGCTCCTTCAGCCGGCGCAGGATGGCGGGAAGCAGATGAATGCAGGCGGTGGCGCCGGTGCCGAGGCGCACCTGTCCGGACACGCTGCCGGCCTGCCTCGCCAGAGCTCTCAGCGCCTCATCGAGAGTCGCATCGATCTGGCGCACGAAGCCCAGAAGGGTCGCCCCCGCGGTGGTGGGCGTGGCCTTCCTGCCGACCCTCTCGATGAGCCGCAGGCCGAGCGCGTGCTCAAGCTCGCGGATGCGCAGGCTGACCGCCGGCTGGGTGAGGCCGAGCTTGCGCCCGGCGGCGAGGAAGCTTCCCGCCTCCGCCACTTCGGCCAGGGTCTGAAGCTGGGTGAGGGTCGGCCGCTGCATCCAGAATTCCTTATGTGGCGCATAAGAACTATAAATTTTACTTTCAATGGAAGCGAGCGCAATCGTCCGGCATGGATATCTCTCGGGAGATCAGCGCGTTTCGTGCCGAAGTCTGGCGCTACCTGACGGGCTCGGCCCGCTCGCGCTGGCGGCAAAAGGCCCTGCTCGGAGAAATCGAGCCTCATCAACTCATCGATATCGGTATAGACCCTTTCACCATGAAGCCTCTCACCCCTCCGCTCACGCTGCGCCCCGCTACCGATTCCGACATGGCCTCCGTCCAGCGCATCTATGGCGCCCATGTCGCCCAGGGCCTCGCTTCCTTCGAGGAGAGCGTCCCCAGCATCGAGGAGATGCGCGGCCGTTTCGGCGCGCTCAACAGCCAGTCCTTCCCCTATATCATCGCCGAACGCGATGGCCGGGTCCTCGGCTACAGCTACGCCGGACCCTATCGCACCCGTTCGGCCTATCGCTTCACCATCGAGAATTCGGTCTATGTCGACCGCGATTGCGCCCGTCAGGGCGTCGGCCGCGCGCTCCTCTCCGAGCTCATCGTCCAGTGCGAGAAAGGGCCGTGGCGGCAGATGATCGCCATCATCGGCAACAGCGGCAACACCGCCTCGATCGCGCTGCATGAAAGCCTCGGCTTCCGCCTCGTCGGCACCCTCCGCGAAGTCGGCTTCAAGCACGGCCAGTGGGTCGACACGGTCCTGATGCAGCGGGCGCTGGGACTTAACCGTTAGAGCCGGGCGCCGGGCCGCGGCGCATCATCTTCCTGAGCTCGTCGAGCTTCATCGCGCCGAAGAGATGGGCGCAGATGAAATAGGCGACGACACCGAGACCGACGAGGCCGATCAGCACGAGCGCGCGCAGCCAGAGGGGATGGCCGTCGGTGAAAACGGGAGCCGCGAAATAGAAGGCGCCCAGAAGGACGGCGCCCATGGCGAGGCTCGCGGCGATGATGCGCGGCAGGCGGCGGCGCAGGCGCTCATCGGCAGTGAAGTGACCGTGGCGGGCGAGCGTCACGCCGAGCAAGGTCGCGTTGACCCAGGCGGCAAGCGCCGTCGAAATGGCGATGCCGACATGGCCGACATAACGCGACAGCACGAAGCTCGACACCACGTTGATCACCACCGAAGTGATGGCGAACATCATCGGCCGCTTGGTGTCCTCGCGCGCGAAGAAACCCGGCGAGAAGACCTTGTTGATGACGAAGGCCGGCAGGCCCATGGCGAAAGCGGCGAGCGCATAGGCCGTGGCGATGGAATCGCTGCGGGTGAACACGCCGTGCTCGAAGCACACATTGACGATGGCGAAGGGAATGGCGATGAGCGCGATGGTCGCCGGCAGCGTCAGGAACAGCGCGAATTCGAGCGAACGGTTCTGGCTCAGAAGCGCCCCCGCCTCATCGCCGGCGCGCAGTTTGCGCGACATTTCCGGCAGCAGCACGACCCCGATGGCGACGCCGACGACGCCCAGCGGCAATTGATAGACGCGGTCGGCGTAATAGAGATAGGAGACGGCGCGGTCGATCGTCGTCGCGATCATGGTAGCGATCAGGATGTTCACTTGCGTGATGCCGCCGGCGATGACTCCCGGTATGCCGAGCCGGATCAGCCGTTTCGCATCGGGCGTGAGCTTCGGCCATTTGAGCCGCATGCGCATATTGGCGCGGCTGCAGGCGACATAAAGCAGCATGAACTGCGCGACGCCGGCGGCGCAGACGCCCCAGACCAGCGCATAACCGGTCGTGGCGCTGTCGCCCCAGCCCATGAAATGCACGAACAGCAAGGTCGCGATCATCACCAGATTGAGCAGGATCGGCGCGCAGGCCGCCGCCACGAAACGGCGCAGGCTGTTCAGAACGCCCGACTGCAAGGCGGTCAGCGACATGAAGAGAAGATAGGGAAAGGCGATGCGGGTGAGGTCCACCGACAGGTCGAACTTGTCCTGATCGCCGGTGAAGCCGGGGGCGATCACATTCATCAGGAGCGGCATGGCGACCTGGGCTACCGCCGTGAAGAACAGGAGCCAGGCGAACATCACCGCGAAGATGTCCTCGGCAAAAGCTTTCGCCTCGGCCTCGCCGCCGCCTTCGAGCTTCTTGGCGAACATCGGCACGAAGGCCGAATTGAAGGCCCCTTCGGCGAAAAGCGACCGGAACAGATTGGGGAAGCGGAAGGCGACGACGAAGGCCTGCGCCACCGGTCCGGTGCCGAGCACCGAAGCGGTCAGCATGTCGCGGATGAAGCCCGCCGCCCGGCTCACCAGAGTGAGCCCGCCTACGGTCGCGGCCGATTTGAAGAGGGACATGAGAGGGTTCTATTTGGCTCGGCGGATTCCCACAAGACTCTTAGCTGGCGCATGATCGGACGGAAAACCGGCATCCGCTTTTCCCGATCATGCGCTCACCTTGTGGTCGGCAAGTACGGCCAAAAGCTGGCGTTCGATCTGGGCGTGGCGGGTGGCGCTGACGATCTTGGCGCCGGTCAGATCGGTCACATAGAAGACGTCGATGACGCGCTCGCCATAGGTGGTGATGTGGGCCGAGCCGATATTGAGATTGAGGCGGTAGAGAGCTTCTGTCAGGTCGTAGAGGAAACCGACGCGGTCGAGGCCGTTGACCTCGATGACCGTGAAGCGGTTCGACGACTCATTGTCGATGATGACGCGCGGCGCCACCGTGAACGCCTGCAGCCGCGCTTCCGGATGCTGGACCTTGGCGATCAGGTCCTTGATCCGGACCTCACCCTTCAGAACCTGGCGGACCAGAGCGGCGACGCGCTCGGCCCGCCGTCCCTCGTCCTCGCTATTGGCGAATTGCCGCTGGATCAGGATCGTGTCGAGCGCCAGGCTGTCGGCGGTGGTGAAGATCTGGGCGCCGGCGATATTGGCATTGGCGGCGGCGCAGGCGCCGGTGATCAGCGCCAGGAAGCGCGGATGATCGGGCGCATGGATGGTGAGCTCGGTGATGGCGGTGAACTCGTCGGTCCGGACTTCCGTCGCCACCGGCTCGCCCTCCGCCTTGGCGCGCGCCATCAGCCGCTCATGCGCCAGCTGCTTGTCGGTGTCGACATTGAGCCAGTAATTGTCATAGTGGCGCGCCGCATAGGCCGACTTCTGCTCAGGGCTCCAATCCGGGTAATGCGCGAAGAATTTCGCCTGCGCCTCGGCGACACGCTCCTTCCGCGAGATGCTGGTATGGCCGCCCGACAGGACCGGCTCGGTCTCGAAATAAAGCGTGCGCAGCAGCTGACCCTTCCAGCCGTTCCAGGCCGAGGGCCCGACGGCGCGGATATCGGCGACGGTGAGGATCAGCAGAAGCTTCAGGCGCTCAGGGCTCTGCACCACATTGGCGAAATCGAGAATGGTCTTGAAGTCGTTGAGATCGCGCATCTGCGCCGTCTCGCTCATCAGGAGATGATAGCGGATGAGCCAGGCGACGGTTTCGGTCTCGGGTGCGGTGAGGCCGAGACGCGGGCACAGAGTCTTGGCGACGCGCTCGCCGGCGATCGAATGGCTTTCCTTGCGGCCCTTGGCGATGTCGTGCAGGAACACCGCGACATAAAGCACCCGCCTGCTCGACACGGTCGGGAAGATCTCGGTCGAGAGCGGATGGTCGTTGGAGAAGCGGCCGCGCTCGATCGCCGCCAGGATGCCGACCGAACGGATCAGATGCTCATCGACCGTGTAGTGATGATACATGTTGAACTGCATCATCGCGACGATCTTGCCGAATTCGGGAATGAAGCGGCCGAGCACGCCAGCCTCGTTCATGCGCCGCAGGGCCGTCTCGGGATCGCGCGATTCTGTCAGGAGCTTGAGGAACAGCGCATTGGCTTCCGGGTCGGCGCAGACATCCTTGTTGATGCGGGCCAGGTTGCGCCGGACCGCCTTCAAGGCGTCGGGATGGATCTCGAGATCCTTATCGGCGGCGAGCGCGAAAAGCCGGATCATATTGACCGGCGCCGAGATCAGCACCGCTTCGTCGACGACGGTCAGGCGGTTGGCCTCGATGCGGAAATCGGGCGCGCCGGCGATAGCCCCCGACCGCCTGGCGCTGAAGCGGCCGAGAACGCGGCCGAAGACCGGCGTCGCCTTCATCTGGCGCGCCTCGAGCGAGGCCGAGAAGATGCGCGTCAGGTCGCCGACATCCTTGGCGACGAGGAAATAATGCTTCATGAAGCGCTCGACATGCTTCAGCCCGCCATGCGCCTTGTAGCCGAGCCTTTCGGCGAGATCTGGCTGGCGGTCGAAGCTGAGGCGGTCCTCGGCGCGCTTCGCCACGAAATGCAGATGGCAGCGCACCGCCCAGAGAAAGTCCTCGCTCTTTTCGAACAGCGCCAGCTCCTCGCGGGTGAAGACGCCTTTCTCGGCGAGCTCCCTGGTCGAATTGGCGCCCGACAGGAATTTGGCGATCCAGAACAGGGTGTGGAGATCGCGCAGGCCGCCCTTGCCGTTCTTCACATCGGGCTCGACCAGATAGCGGCTCTCGCCCGCCTTGAAATGCCGCTCGTCGCGCTCGGCGAGCTTGCTGGCGACGAAGGCCTTGGCGCCTTTGGCGGCGATCTCCTTGCGGAAGCGCTGGTTCAGCGTATCGAACAGCGGCTCCTCTCCGCAAATGTAGCGTGCTTCGAGGATCGAAGTGAGGATGGTCGAATCCGACTGCGCCAGCCTGATGCAGTCGTCGACGCTGCGGGTGGCGTGGCCGACCTTGAGGCGCGTGTCCCACAAGGCATAGAGAATGAATTCGATGACGCTCTCGCTCCAGCCCGTCTGCTTGTAGGGCAGAAGGAAGAGCAGATCGATGTCGGAGCCGGGCGCCAGCGTGCCGCGGCCATAGCCGCCGACGGCGACGACGGCAAGCTTCTCGGCTTCGGACGGGACCGAGGCGCGGTAAAGCTTGCGGACGGCGAAATCATAAAGCGCATGGATGATCTCGTCCTGCGCCTGCGCCAATTGCATGGCGCAGCGCGTGCCCTTGCCGTCGGCCATCAACTGGCGCTCGGCCTCGGCGCGGGCCGCGGCGAGCGTCTCCTTCAGGATGGCGACGATGCGCGGTCTCAGATCCTTGCCGGGCTGGAGCTCGGACAGCCGGGCGCGCAATTGCGCGCCGTCGATCAGAGGTGAAGGCTTTCTCGCCGTCGTCATGGCCCCGGCCGTTTGGACGACAGCAGGGCGCGCAGCTCATAAAGCAGATCGAGCGCCTGGCGCGGCGCCAGCTCGTCTGGCGAGATGTCGGCGAGCCGCTTCTCGACCTCGCTCGGCCCAGCCGGCGCCGCCATCGCGGTCCCCTTCGGGCGCGCGGCGGAGAACAGCGGCAGATCGGCGAAGAGCGAATCGGCATGGGCGCCGGGCTCATCCTTCTTCTCGAGCAGCGTCAGCACTTCCGAGGCGCGCGTGATGACCGCCGGCGGAAGCCCGGCGAGCTTCGCCACCTGGATGCCGTAGGAACGGTCGGCGACGCCGGGCGCCACCTCATGCAGGAAGACCACATCGCCCTGCCATTCGCGCACCTTGACGGTGGCATTGGCGACGCCCGAAAGCCTGCCGGCGAGCGCGGTGAGCTCATGATAGTGCGTGGCGAACAGCGCCCGCGCCCGGTTGATTTCATGCAGATGCTCGACCGCCGCCCAGGCGATGGAAAGCCCGTCGAAGGTCGCGGTGCCGCGCCCGATCTCATCGAGAATGACGAAGGAGCGTTCGGTCGCCTGGTTGAGGATCGCCGCCGTCTCGACCATCTCGACCATGAAGGTCGAGCGGCCGCGCGCCAGGTCATCCGCCGCGCCGACGCGGCTGAACAGGCGGTCGACGATGCCGAGATGCGCCGCCTTGGCCGGCACGAAGGAGCCCATCTGCGCCATGATCACGATCAGCGCATTCTGACGCAGGAAGGTCGATTTACCGGCCATGTTCGGACCGGTGATCAACCAGACGCGCTTGTCGTCGCCGGCGAGCCGGCAATCATTGGCGACGAAAGGTGTCGCATCCTTCTGCGCCAGCATCGCCTCGACCACCGGATGGCGGCCCTGCTCGATCTCGACCCGCAAGGAGCGGTCGACGACCGGGCGCACATAATTTCGCCTGGCGCTCAATTCGGCGAGGCCGGCCGCGACATCGATCAGCGCCACGGCCTCGGCAATGGCGGCGAGCCGGCGCGCCTCGTCCTTGGTCGCCTCGTTGAGACGCTCGAAGATCTCCATCTCCAGCGCCAGCGCGCGATTGGCGGCCGACGCGATGCGCTCCTCGAGCGTCGACAATTCCTGGGTGACGAAACGCACCGCGCTGGCGATCGTCTGGCGATGGAAGAATTTCGCGTTGTGAGGGGCGGCCTGGAGCTGGGCCGCGTTCTGCGCCGTCACCTCGATGAAATAACCGAGCACATTATTGTGCCTGATCTTCAGCGACTTGACGCCGGTCTCCGCGGCATAGTCGGCCTGCAACTGCGCGATCACCTTCCTGGTGTCGTCGCGCAGCTGGCGATGATCGTCGAGCTCCCGCGAGAAATCCTGCCGCACGAAGCCGCCATCGCGTGCATAAAGCGGCAGCTCATCGCCCAGCACGGCGGCGAGATCGGCGAGGAGCTTTGCCGGCGGGTCGGCGAGGATGGCTTGCGCCTGGGCGAGCTCGGCCGGCAGCGAAGCGAGACCCTGGGGATGGCCCAAGGCCACGTTCAGCTCGGCGCCGGCCTGGAGGCCGTCGCGTATCGCCGCCAGATCGCGGGGCCCGCCGCGGCCGAGAAAGAGACGCGACAAAGCCCGCTCGATATCGGGGAACTGACGCAGGCTCTTGCGCAACCCATCGCGCAGGTCGCGCGCCTCGACGAAGTACCCTACCGAATCGAGCCGCCTTGCGATCGCTTCCGGGTCGGTCAAAGGCGAAGCCAGCCGACGCGCCAGAAGCCTGGCGCCCGCCGCGGTGACGGTGCGGTCCAGTATCGCCAGCAGGCTGGTGCCCGTCTCGCCGCTCTGGCTCCTGGTCAGCTCGAGATTGCTGCGGGTGGCTTGATCAATGATCATCTGCCCGGCGGGCTCCTCCCGCCTCGGCGGGCGCAGCGCCGGGGCGCGGCCGACCTGGGTCAGGAGCACGTAATCCAGAAGCGTGCCCAGCGCCGAGACTTCCGCGCGCGTAAAGGCGCCGAAGCCATCCAGCGCCGAGACGCCGAAATGCGTCTTGAGGCGGCGCTCGGCCTCCGCGCTGTCGAAGCGGCTCGCCGGCAGAGGGGTGAGCGCCGCGCCCGTCGCTTCGAGCTGGGCGTCGAGCCCCGCTTCGGCGAGCGTATCGGGATGGATGATCTCGCCGGGCTCGAGGCCGGCGAGGTCGGCGGCGAGCCGGTCGGCCGAGACCGGCAGAACCACGAACTCGCCCGAGGAAATATCGGCATAAGCCAGCGCCAGGCTTTCGTCCGCCTTGATGCGGGCGAGCGCAGCGATGAAATTGTTCTTGGCGCTTTTGAGAAGCGAATCCTCGGTCAGGGTGCCGGGGGTGATCAGGCGGATGACGTCGCGGCGGACGACCGACTTCGAGCCGCGCTTCTTGGCCTCGGCCGGGTCTTCCATCTGTTCGCAGATGGCGACGCGATGACCGGCACGGATCAATCTTTCGAGATACTGATCGGCCGAATGGACCGGCACGCCGCACATCGGAATTTCCTCGCCCTGATGGCGGCCGCGCTTGGTGAGCGCGATCCCCAAGGTCTGCGAGGCGGCTTCCGCGTCGGTAAAGAACAGCTCGTAGAAATCGCCCATGCGATAAAAGAGCAGACAGCCGGGATTGGCGGCCTTGATCTCGAGATACTGGGCCATCATCGGGGTGGCGGCGACAGCATCCCTGGGCGCGTTCATGTCGTTCATCGCGCCTTGATACGACAGATCGCGCCGGAATCAATGACCTTGAGATCGGACAAAGCTGCCTTTACTGTCTCCCGGATGCCGGGGACAGCCGGCACTGGCACGCGATCAGGAAAAGTGGCTACCGGTTTTCCGTCCGATCGCGCGCCAATGACAAGAATCGATCACGTTTGTCCCGTCAGGCCATTCCGGCCCGAAAGGAGCGTGGTCCAGTCTAGCTGAGCCTTTGATCCCCAGGGTTATTCCAACCGCTACGGGGCGAGGGTCTATGGGGAAATTATGAGCACTGAAAAACGGGCGGCCCGGCCGAGCTTTACCGAACAGGAGGCGCTGCTCTTCCACCAGCGCGGCAAACCGGGGAAACTTGAGATCAATCCGACCAAGCCGATGGCGACGCAACGCGATCTGTCGCTGGCTTACAGCCCCGGCGTTGCCGTACCCGTCCGCAAGATCGCCGAAGACCCCGACACGGCCTATGACTATACGGCCAAGGGCAATCTCGTCGCCGTCATCTCGAACGGCACCGCCATTCTGGGCCTCGGAGATCTGGGCCCCCTCGCCTCGAAGCCGGTGATGGAAGGCAAGGCTGTGCTGTTCAAGCGCTTCGCCGATGTCGATTCGATCGATCTCGAGGTCGACACCAAGGACGTCGATGAATTCATCGGCGCGGTGCGTTATCTCGGCCCCTCTTTCGGCGGCATCAATCTCGAGGACATCAAGGCGCCGGAATGCTTCATCATCGAGCAGCGGCTGCGCGAGCTCATGAACATTCCGGTGTTCCATGACGACCAGCACGGCACGGCGATCATCTCGGCCGCGGCCCTCATCAACGCGCTGTCCATCACCAAGCGCGACATCAAGAATTTCAAGCTCGTCTGCAATGGCGCCGGCGCCGCCGCCATCGCCTGCATCGAGCTCATCAAGTCGATGGGCGTGCCGCCGCAGAACGTCATTCTCGCCGACTCCAAGGGCGTGGTCTACAAGGGCCGCACCGAAGGGATGAACCAGTGGAAATCGGCCCATGCGGTCGAGACCAAGGCGCGCTCGCTGGCCGATGCGATGGAAGGCGCCGATGTGTTCTTCGGCCTCTCCGCCGCCGGCGCGCTGACGCCCGCCATGGTCAAGAGCATGGCTAAGAATCCGATCATCTTCGCCATGGCCAATCCGGACCCCGAGATCACGCCCGAGGACGTGGCCAAGGTCAGAAGCGACGCCATCATGGCGACCGGCCGCTCCGACTATCCGAACCAGGTCAACAACGTCCTGGGCTTTCCCTATATCTTCCGCGGCGCCCTCGATGTGCGCGCCCGCACCATCAATGACGAGATGAAGATCGCCGCCGCCGAAGCGCTCGCCGCTCTGGCGCGCGAGGAAGTGCCGGACGAGGTCTCGGCCGCCTATCACGGCTCGCGCCTGCAATTCGGCCCCGGCTACCTCATTCCGGTGCCCTTCGACCCGCGCCTCATCTCGCGCATTCCGGTCGCGGTCGCCCGTGCCGCCATGGACTCGGGCGTGGCGCGCAAGCACATCGCCGACCTCGATGAATATGCCGACGAGCTTTCGGCCCGTCTCAATCCGATCGCCGGCACGCTGCAGAACATCTTCGAGAATGTGCGCTCCAACCCGAAGCGCGTCGTCTTCGCCGAAGGCGAAGAGGACCGGATGATCCGCGCCGCCAACAGCTTCGCCAATAACGGGCTCGGCAAGGCGATCCTGATCGGGCGCGAGGCCCATATCGAGGAGGCGCTGAAAGCGAGCGCGGTCGAGCTGCATGAAAATGTCGAGATCACCAACGCCAAGCTCTCGGCGCGCAATGTCGATTACGCGAACTATCTCTATGAAAGGCTGCAGCGCAACGGCTTCCTGTTCCGCGACTGCCAGCGTCTCGTCAACAACGACCGCAACGTCTTCGCCGCCTGCATGCTGGCGCTCAACGACGCCGATGCGGTGGTGACCGGACTTACGCGCAACTTCTCGCTCGCCCTCGACAACGTCCGGCGCGCCATCGACAACCGGCCCGGCCACAAGCCGATCGGCGTCTCGATGGCCCTGGTGCGCGGGCGCACGGTGTTCATCGCCGACACCTCCATCCACGAATTGCCGTCGGCCGAGGAGCTCGCCGATATCGCGCAGGAGGCCGCGGGCGTGGCGCGCCGCTTCGGCTACGAGCCCAAGGTGGCGTTCCTGTCCTATTCGACCTTCGGCTATCCGAAAGGCGAACGTTCGGAATATGTGCGCAATGCGGTGACCATCCTCGACAAGCGCAATGTCGATTTCGAGTATGACGGCGAAATGGGCGCCGATGTCGCGCTGTCGCGCGAGGCGATGGCGCTCTATCCGTTCTGCCGCCTCACCGGTCCCGCCAATGTGCTGGTCATGCCGGCGGCGCATTCGGCCTCGATCTCGACCAAGATGCTGCAGCAGCTGGGCGGCGTCACCGTCGTGGGGCCGCTGCTCACCGGCCTCGACAAGCCGGTGCAGATCGCGTCCATGTCGGCGACCGCCACCGATATCGTCAATCTGGCGGCGATCGCGGCCTACGACATCAATCGCTGATCACGTCACAGCCGGGCGGCGGTCCTGCCGCCGTCCGGTTTCCTTACATGCGCATCGGTTTGACCGATACGGTCACGATTGCGTGAGCGGATCCTCGCCCGGCTTCCCGAAATAGGAGAAGTAGCGCGGGTTGATCGCCGAGACCGGCAGGATGATCAGCACGTCGATGGTATTGAACTGATGGTCGATCACCGCGCCGTCGCCGATGAAGCAGCCGAGGCGCAGATACCCCTTGATCAAAGGCGGCAGGATGCGCAAGGCGCGCTTGGCGTCGACCTTGTCGGGCGGCAGCACATTCATCTCGACCTTGCGCGCCGGCAGCGCGCTCACCTGCCACTCGGGCGGCGGTGCGCTGTTCTGCGCCATGAAGCTCAGCGCCATGGCATGATGAGCGGGATCGGTCCCTTCGAGGCTGGCGCAGCCCAGCATGACATCGAGATCATAGAGGCGGACATAGTTCCAGATGCCCTGCCAGAGCAGCTCGACCACCGGCTTGGTGCGATAGGGCTTCAGCACGCAGGAGCGGCCGAGCTCGAGGAAATTGAGCCCGCTATGGCGCTTTATCAGCGGCGCGATGTCGAATTCGTCCTGGGTGTAGAAGCCGCCCGAAAGCTCGGCGACCGATTGGCGCAGAAGCCTGTATGTGCCGACGAGCTCGCCGTCCGCGACGCGAATTTCATCCGGTCCCGCCGCCGCCCCCTTGCGCACGACGAGCAGATGATCGCAGATCGCATCATAGCGATCGGCGTCGCGGCGCGTCGCCTTGGCCGCTGCATCGGGCCTGGCTTCGAGCTCCTCATAGAAGACGCGGTAGCGCAGATGCTGGGCGGCATCGATATCGGCCGCGCCGTCGGCGAGCCTGACGGTCAGGTCAGCCTTGGTGCCGAGCACGAAGCCGGGATCAATCCCATCTCGCCCGGGCGCCCCGCCGCGGGGGCGAGGTGCTAGAGAATGTACGGCCATCAAGCCCTGCCTCCGCAAACCGGCCTGGTGCCGGCCGGCGCACAGTGCCACAGACCGCAGGACAAAGAAAGTTCGGCGACCGGTGTCGGCAGCCTACCTTCCCATCCGTCAAGCGGCCGGACGCCGGGCTGTCAGCGCGGCGATCGCCTCATCGAGATCCTGGCGGTCGAAGGGCTTCGCCATGTGGCCATTCATGCCGGCGGCGAGGCAGGCGGCCTGATCGGCGGAGCTGGCATTGGCGGTCAAGGCGAGTATCGGAACGTCCGGCATGAACGTGCCGGCCCGGAGCCGGCGCGAGGTTTCGAGACCGTCGAGCTCCGGCATCTGGACATCCATGATGATGAGATCGGGGCGGCCGCCTTTCTCGATATAGTCGAGCACCGCCTTGCCATTGGTCACGTGATGGACGGCGTGATCGGATTTCTCCAGCAAGGTGCGGGTCAGGAGCGCATTGACGGGATTGTCTTCGGCGAGCAGCACATTGAGATGCGGCGCTTTCTTCCGGACCGACGCCACGCGGCGCAGATCGCTGACGGCGCCGGCGATGGTGTGATCGTCGCTCTGCAGCACCTGACGCAGCAAGGTCGCGCGGCGCAAGGGTTTCAGCAGATAACCGGCGAAGGGGATGGTCAGGAAATCGCGCAGCGCCCGGCGCTCTTCCGCCTGGAGCAGCGTGAAGATGGGCTTGCCGGGCGGACGCTTGCCGTCATGGGCGGCGCGCCAGACCGCCAGCGTGGCGGCGAAGCTCGAATCGCAGATGAGCCCGTTGGCCGAATGCGGCTGGCGCAGCGCCTGGCGCAGAGCCGTATCGCCGGCGATGACACGCGTTTCGGCGCCGAGGCCCTTGAGCGTCGCCTCGAGGCTCGCCAGCGTCGGCCCGGCCGGCACGGCGAGCTCATAGACGCGGCCCTGCAAGGGCTCGCTCGGCTTTTCGTTGCGCACGCCGACACAGGGCAGGCTGACGCGGAAGCGCGATCCCTTGCCGCGCGCGCTCTCCACCGTGACGCCGCCGCCCATGCTTTGGGCGAGATTGCGCGAGATCGAGAGGCCGAGGCCGGTGCCGCCGTAACGGCGCTGCGTATCCTCGCCCGCTTGCGCGAATTCCTCGAAGATGCGCGCCTGCTCGTCCGCCGTCATGCCGATGCCGGTATCGGCGATCTCGGCGATGAAATTGATCTTCTCGGGATCGCCGTCGCATGACGCCGCCGACAGCGTGATGGCCACGCCGCCATGATCGGTGAATTTGATCGCATTGCCGGCGAGATTGAGAAAAATCTGGCGCAGGCGCAATTCGTCGATGAGGATGCGCGGCGGCAGCGAGGCGGCGCCCGAGCAGGTGATCTCGATGCCCTTGGCATGCGCGCGCGGCGCCAGGAGTTCAGTGACGCTTTCGGCCAGGATCAGGGGATCGATCCAGTCCGGAGCGAGCGCGACGCGGCCCGATTCGATTTTCGAGATGTCGAGGATCTCATCGATGATCGAAAGCAGCGAGCGCGCCGAGGCATCGACCGCGCCGGCATAATTGCGCTGCTCCGGATTGAGCTCGGTGTCGAGCAGAAGCCCGTTCATGCCGATGATGCCGTTCATCGGGGTGCGGATCTCATGGCTGGTCGCGGCGAGAAAGCGGCTCTTGGCCTGGCTCGCGGCTTCGGCCTCCTCGCGCGCCTGCTGCAAGGTGGTGAGCACCGTCTCGATGCTCTCGCGGCGCATGTCGGAAGCGCGCTTGCCGAAATAGACGGCGAGCGCCACCACGCAAGTGAGGAAGACGCCGATCGGCGCCCAGGCCCGGTTGAGGCCTTCGGCGCCGAAGACGGCGGCCACACACAAGGCAAGGCCCGCCGCCAGAAGCAGCGTGCCGCCCGCGAATTGCAGCGGGCTGAAGCGAATTCCGGGCCTGGCCAGCGTGCCCAGCGCCGCGGTGAGCGCGGCGGTGCGGTCGGCCAGACCATCCTGTTTGCGGGAAGACTCCATAAGGGCCTGCCACTTCTTTTTTGACGCCTGTTGTCCGGCAAAGTCGCATGGCCGGATTAGCAAAAGCCTACCGCGTAAAATGAGCGTCAATAAAGAGTAAATTCAAAACAGCGTCGATCAGGTGAATTTCGGCGCCCGGCGCGGAACCGGCGACGACTGGATGATCGAGGTGTTGGTCTGCGCATAGGGCAGAAGCCGGTCGATGACACGTTCGAGATCCTCGATCCGGGCGACGAAAACCTTGGCGATGAAGCAATCATCGCCGGTGACACGGTCGCATTCGACGATTTCCGGAATATCGGCCAGAAGAGCCGCGACCCGCGGCAACTCCCCCATCGCCGGGCGTATCCGGATATAGGCGCCGAGCGCCAGGCCCAGCGCGGCAGTGTCGAGCTTCACCGTATAGCCCGATATGACGCCCAGATCCTCGAGGCGGCGGGCCCGGTCGGCGGCGCTTTGCGCCGACATGCCGATGAGGCGGCCGAGATCGGTCAGGGAGATGCGGGCATTGCCGGCGAGAGCGGCCAGGATCTGCTGATCGGCCGTATCCAGAGCAATACCAGAGATTTTCCGGCTATTTTTCACATGTACCTCCGAATAGCCGGAAAAATAGCACAAGTCCCAGGTTTATTCAGTCGAAAACAGCAAAGAATCCTCCATGCTCAAGGCATGGAAAAGCTGTCCGGGCGGCTGCCGCCGCATGTCTATTTTCTGATCAGCGCGGTCTTCCACTATCTGGGGCCGTCCTTCGCGGTGCTGCTGTTCGCCCATCTGTCGCCTTTGGGCGTCGCCTGGCTGCGGATCGCGTCCGCCGCCGCCCTCTTCGCGCTCTGGCGGAACCCGGTACGCATATTGAGCGATGCGGCGCCCCGCGCCCGCCGTCTCATCCTGCTGCTCGGTCTCATTCTGGCGGCGATGAATATCTGCTTCTATCTGGCGATCGCCCGGCTGCCGCTCGCCACCGTCGCGGGAATCGAATTCGCCGCGACCATCGCGGTGGCGCTTCTGGGCCTGCGCAGCCTGCGCAATCTGGCGGCGCTGGCCCTGGCGGTCGCCGGCGTGTTCCTGCTCGTCGGCTTCACCATGGCGGGCGATCCGCAGGGCCTCGTCTTCGCCTTCGCCAATGCTATCCTCTTCGCGCTCTATATCATCGTCGGCCATGCGCTCGCCGAGACGGGCGGCGCTTCCGGCGTGACGCGGCTCGCCGCCGCCATGGCGGTCGCCTTCCTCCTCGCCGCGCCCTTCGGGATCGGCGATGTCGCCACCCTGCTCGCGCATCCGCTGCTGATCCTCTTCGGCATCGGCGTCGGCCTCTCCTCCTCCGTCATTCCCTATATCTGCGACCAGCTGGCCATGGCGCGGCTGCCGCGGGCGAGCTTCGCGCTCATGCTGAGTCTTCTACCGGCCATCGCCGCCGTGACCGGCGCGGTCGTGCTGAGGCAGATACCGGGGCCAAGCGATCTCGCCGGGATCCTGCTGGTGGTCCTGGCTGTCGGCCTGCACCAGCCGGCGGAACCGGCGGAGGCTTAAGTCATTTGCCCCAATAATCGAAAGCGAGCTTCTGCCGGCGGCGCACGAAAGCCAGCGCCTCCCTGCCGGTCCATGGACCCTCGTAACCCAGGCGATCGACCTTGCCGACCCACCAGCCCTGGCCGGGCAGACGATCTGATTCGCGCACCACCAGCGCGGCGAGTTCCGGCTCGCCGGCGGCGCGGCCCGCCTCATCGATCGCGTCCAGGCTGCGGCACAGGCTGCGCATCTTGGGCCTGGAGAAGCGGTGGCCGAGCTCCATCAGCAATTCCGCATAGCTCACCTCGCGGCGTTCGCGCGCCGCCGCGATCAGGAGATCGCGCACCGCCTTGACATCGCCGATCGGCGTTCCGGGAAGCTCGTCGAAGGAGTCGTGACTGCCGCGCATCCTGCTCATGAGGTCGCCGGGCGACAAGGTGGCCGCGCTCTTCGCCGCCAGCAGGCTCCAGCTGGCACAGCCTCGCTCACGGCAACCCGATCGAGCGTGTCATGAAAGGAAAACCCCTTCTCGCGAGTCAGACGCCTGGCGGTACGTTTCAGATGAAAGATGGGCGCAGACAGTTTCATCGCAAACCTCCTGAGGCGAGCCTCGTTCGCGATCCCTCCGCCTGCCGGGTGCTCGAACAGTCGGTCCGATATCAAATCAGCCCCGCATGAAATGTGCTCTCCCGATGGAGGGAGGAGGCATGGGCCGTGCCGGAATCGAACGAAAGCCTATTCTTGCTGACGGGGAATAGGCAGCCTATGCCGCCTGCCGGAAAGCGGCGAGCTTCTGGCGGTAGCTCAGCGCCTCGACGATGTGGATGCGCCCGACGCGGTCCTGGCCGTCGAGATCGGCCAGGGTGCGGGCGACGCGCAGCACCCGGTGATAGCCCCGCGCCGACAGCATCATCTGGTCGGATGCGTCCTGCAGGATACGGAGGCCGGCATCGTCCGGCGTGGCGATCTCGTCGAGGACCTGGCCATCGGCCTGCGCATTGGTGGTGAGATGGCGCAAGCCCAGCCTGGTGAAACGGGCGCGCTGGCGGTCGCGCGCCTCGGCCACCCGCGCCGCCACTTCGGCACTGCCCTCCGAGGGAACGGGCCGCGCCAGATCGGCGGCCCGCACCGCGCCCAGTTCGATCTGGATGTCGAGACGGTCGAGCAGCGGACCGGATAGACGCGCCTGATAGTCGCCGGCACAGCGCTGACCCTTGGCGCAGACATGGCCGGGCTCGCCCGCCATGCCGCATTTGCACGGATTCATCGCGGCGACGAGCTGGAAGCGCGCCGGATAGGTCACGTGATAATTCGCCCGCGCCACCTGCGTCTCACCTGTTTCAAGCGGCTGGCGCAGGGCCTCGAGCACGCGCGGCTGGAACTCCGGCAATTCATCGAGGAACAGCACACCATTATGACTGAGCGAAATCTCGCCAGGCTTGGCGCGCAGGCCGCCGCCGACCAGAGCCGGCATGCTGGCCGAATGATGCGGCGACCGGAAAGGCCGCTTGCGCGTCACCCTGCCTTCCGCCAGCTCGCCGGCGAGCGAGGCGATCATGCTCGTCTCCAGCATCTCGCGCGCATCCATCGGCGGCAGGATCGAGGGCAGGCGCTGCGCCAGCATGGATTTGCCGGCGCCGGGCGGCCCGACCATCAGCAGATGATGGGCGCCAGCGGCCGCCACTTCGAGCGCGCGCTTGCCGGCTTCCTGGCCCTTGATGTCCTTGAGATCGGGCAAGCGGCCATGATCCTCGGCGATGCCGGGCGCGGGCCGCGACAGGACTTGCGTGCCTTTCACGTGGTTGAGAATCTGGATGATCGTCTGTGGGCTGATGATATCGACCTCGTCGCCGGCCCAGGCGGCTTCCGGACCGCAAGCCCTGGGGCAAATCAGCCCCAATCCCCGAGCGTTGGCGGCGATCGCGGCGGGCAGCGCGCCGGTGACCGCGCCCAGGGCGCCATCGAGGCCCATCTCGCCGATCACCATATAGCGGTTGAGGAAATCCTGCGGCAGCACACCCAGCGCCGCCAGCACCGCCAGAGCAATGGGCAGGTCATAGTGGCTGCCCTCCTTAGGGAGATCGGCGGGGGAGAGATTGACGGCGAGCCGCTTGCCCGGCAGCGCCAGGCCGACGGCAAAGAGCGCCGCCCGCACCCTTTCGCGGCTTTCCACCACCGCCTTGTCGGCCAGGCCGACGATGTTGAACTGCACCTGGCCCGACAGGAACTGGGCCTGGACATCGACCGGCACCGCCTCGATGCCCTGAAAGGCGACCGTTGTTGCACGCGCCGTCATGACGGCCCCTCTATTGCACTTTCACAACGTAAACGGACATGCTACGAAGGTCAAGAACATTAAGGGAACGCATTTGCGAGCGTGCGGCGGTTTACGAATGGACCGCCTGAGGGTTACCTTAAAAGGTAGGAACTTACACCGAATCGCCTAAAGGAAGTGCGGCGCTATGAAAAAAACTAAGAACCCGCATATTGGTGAAAGCTTCGAGAGCTTCCTGCAGGACGAAGGCATCTATGAAGCGGTCACCGCGACCGCCATCAAGCGGACCATCGCGCTCCGGATTGCTCATGAAATGGCAGCGCAAAAGATATCCAAATCCGAAATGGCGCGGCGCATGAAAACAAGCGCGACCCAACTTGGGCGACTGCTCGATCCGGACAATGACCGCGTGCAACTGGACACTCTGGTCAAAGCCGCAACTGCCGTCGGGAAGAGTCTGTCGGTAAAGCTGGCATAAGCTCGAGCGCATCCAGAGTATCCGCGCTTCCGCCGCTCACTCCTCCATATTAATACCTGTAATGACCTCATGCCCGCATCGCTCACCTTCATTCCCTCGCCCGAGCCAAATGTCAGATTGAGAATTGTGGTGGCGCGGCCGCCAACCGACGATCCCGTCCCGACCATCATCTTCAATCACGGCTCGACCGGCAGGGGCGTCAACAAGGCCGTGTTCAAGAGAGTGTGGAGCCCGCCTTTCATGCAGGACTATTTCACCCAACGCGGCTGGATGGTCGTTTTTCCGCAGCGCCGGGGCCGCGGCGGGTCGGAGGGCATATATGGCGAAGGCCTTGCCGCGGACGGCAGCGGCTATTCCTGCGAGCCCGGCATCGCCCTGGCGGGCTTCGACAGAGCCGTCGCCGATATCGACGCCGTCATGGCCCATCTCAAGACCCGCAAGGACGTCGACGTCCGGCGCATCGCCATCGGCGGCGTCTCGCGCGGCGGCATATTGGCGATCGCCTATGCGGGCATGCGGCCGGAGAGCTTCGTCGGCGCCGTAAACTTCAATGGCGGCTGGCTCGGACGCGCCTGCCCCTCGCATGAAAGCGTCAATCCGCTGATCTTCAAACGGGGCGCCGCCACCAAGGCGCCGACGCTCTGGTTGCATGGCAGCTACGATCAGTATTACCGCATCGCCCACTGCCGCCGGAATTTCGATGGCTATGTGGCGGCCGGCGGCAACGGCACCTTCATCGCCGCGCCGATGGGTCACGGCCTGCTCTTCAAGCCGCTGTTGTGGCGGAAGCATCTCGACGCCTTCATGCAGCGTCTGGAGGCATGACCTTCGTCGCGATCCGCCGCGCCACGGCGTCCGGGCTCTCGATATCCGTGACGACCATGTCGCTGAAGTCGCGGCCGGCATAGCCTTCCTCATACATCTCGCGGATGCGGGCGCGCTCTTCCTCACTCAGCTTGCGGGCACCGCGATCCTTGAGAACAACGTCGATCGGCGGAGCAAGCGTGACGACGAAAGGCCGGGCGCCGCGTATTTTGCTCGCCTCCTGCACAAGAAGGAAATCTTCTGGCCGCAGCGGATAGGCGAGCGCCGCTTCTCTGCGACGAGCCCGGCCAGCCACGCCGTCGCCCGCTCGATCATCTCCGCGAAGGGCACGCATTGATCGGGCCGTTGAGGCAGATGACGATCATTGTTCTGACGGGATTCAGCGCTTCCGCTTGCGCTCGATCGCGTCCCAGATCAGCGCGGCGATATCGGCGCCGCCGAAGCGCTTCACCTCGCGGATGCCGGTCGGCGAGGTGACGTTGATCTCCGTCAGATAGTCGCCGATCACATCGATGCCGACGAAGATGAGGCCCTTCGCCTTCAGATCAGGCCCCAGCCTTTCGCAGATCTCGCGCTCGCGTCTGGTGAGCTCGGTCGGCTCGGGCCTGCCGCCGACATGCATGTTGGAGCGGTTCTCATGGGCCGCCGGCACGCGGTTGATGGCGCCGGCGAATTCGCCGTCGACCAGGATGATGCGCTTGTCGCCCTTGCGCACCTCGGGGAGATAACGCTGGGCGATGAAGGGCTCGCGGAAGCTCTGGGTGAAGAGCTCGACCAGCGCGCCGAAATTCTGGTCACCGCCGGCCAGCCGGAAGATGCCGGCGCCGCCATTGCCGTAAAGCGGCTTCAGGATGATCTCGCCATGCTCGTCGCGAAAGGCCTGCAATTCCTTGGGATCGCGGGTGATCAGGGTCGGCGGCATCAGGTCGACATACTGCATCACATAGAGCTTCTCCGGCGCGTTGCGGACCTCCTTGGGATCGTTCACCACCAGGGTCTTGGGATGGATCTGCTCCAGCATATGGGTGATGGTGATGTAGTTCATGTCGAAAGGCGGGTCCTGGCGCATATGCACCACGTCGAATTGGCCGAGATCGACGCGCTCCTCAGAGCCCAAAGTGAAATGACTGCCCTTCTCGTCGCGCACCGTAACCGGATGGCCGGTGGCGAACAGCGTGTTACCCTTCAGCGCCAGCGCCTTGGGCTGATAATAGAAGAGATCATGCCCGCGCGACTGCGCCTCGAGCATGATGGCGAAGGTCGAGTCGCCCGTTATGTTGATGCTCTCGATCGGATCCATCTGCACGGCAACACGAAGCTTCATATCAGTCTTCCACGGTGAAGGCGTTGGGGATGTGTCGCGGCCACTGGTAGGGGCAGACCGCGACGATGTCAAAGCGGCAGATTCCAAGCGCCGCCCTGGGGTCGCGCGCCATCCAGACGCGCGAAGCGGCGGCGATGCGGCGCGATTGATAATTGGTCACCGCCTCGACGGCGCGCTCGGCATCGGCCCTGATCTTCACCTCGATGAAGGCGGTCACCTCGCCCTTGCGCATGATGAGGTCGACCTCGCCCGGCCCCGATTTGAAACGGCGCGCCAGGAGCCGGTAGCCTTTCAGGCGCAGGCTGGCTTCGGCAAGAGCCTCGGCCCAGCGGCCGCGGCGCTCATTGCGCTGTCTGGTCTTTGAGGGCGAGGAGGCGCGCATAAAGCTCCTTCTTGGCGAGGCCGAAACGATGGGCGATCTCGGCGGCGGCCTTGCCGGCCGGCATCGAGGCGGCGGCCTCGCGCAAGGCCTGGTCGATCTCGTCCTGCGCCGGCGGGGCTTCATCGCCCGGCGGCGACACGACGAGCGTGATCTCGCCCTTGATCGTTTCGCGGCCCTCGAGCTCGGCTCCGACGATGGCCGCCTCGCCCCTGACCGCCTCTTCATAGAGCTTGGTCAATTCGCGGGTGACGGCGACGTCGCGCTTGCCCATGACCGCGGCGATATCGGCGAGCGCGGCGGTGATGCGGCGCGGGCTTTCGAAGAAAATGAGGGTGGCCGGCACCTTCTTCAGGCTGTCGAGGACGCGCCGGCGCTCGCCCTGCTTTTCCGGCAGGAAGCCCGCGAACATGAAACGGTCGGAGGGAAGACCCGACAGGGTGAGCGCCGCCAGGGGCGCCGAGGCGCCCGGAATGACGTGGAGCGGCAGGCCCTCGGCGATCACCTCGCGGGCGAGCTTGTAGCCCGGGTCCGACACCAGGGGGGTCCCCGCATCGCTCACCAGGACCAGGCTTTTCCCCGCTTTCAGGTCGCTCAGAATACGGGGCCGCAGTTTCGCCGCATTATGATCATGATAGGGAAGAAGCTTGCCTGTAATGCCGTAGCGATGGAGCAACCTTCCGGTGACCCGCGTGTCCTCGCAGAGAATCTCGTCCGCCGCCGCCAGGGCGTTAACCGCCCTTAACGAAATGTCGGCAAGATGACCAATCGGCGTGGCGGTGACGTAAAGGCCGGGCGCCAGGCTTTCCGCCTCGAAAACGACCCCCTTTATGGTATAGCGACGGCCGGACGGGGATTTCGTGGGAACAGGTGGAGTTGGGGACATTGAACGGACTGAGTGGATCTATGACGGCAGGGACAATAGCGCCTCGCGCAACTCTTTGGCAGTGGCGCATTTTCCTTATCGGCCTCGTCGCCCTGGTCCTCTCCGCCTGCACCAACTCCAAAATGGGCGAGATGTTCAATGACGCCGGCGTCAAAGGCCAGCAGCTGACCAAACAGGCGGCGAGCGGGCGCAAGGTGGCGCTGCTTCTGCCCTTGTCCGGCCCCGGCGAGACCAAGCGCATCGCCCAGGCCATGAAACAGGCGGCCGAGCTCGCTCTGACCGACACCGGCGGCTCGGGCGTCACCCTCATCACCAAGGATTCGGGCGGCAATGCCGGCTCGGCCCAGGCCGCCGCCCAGGCCGCCCTCAATGAAGGCGCCGAGCTCATTCTGGGGCCCCTCCTCGCCCCCGAGGTCCAGGCGGTGAAAACCGTCGCGCAAGGACGCGCCAATGTGATCGCCTTCTCCTCGCAAAGCGGCGTCGCCGGCCAGGGCACCTATCTCATGAGCTTCCTGCCCGAGGAGGAAGTGGCCAATGTGGTGCGTTACGCCGCGTCGCAAGGCAAGCGCAATCTGGCGCTGCTCTATCCGCAGACCCAATATGGCAGCAACGTCCAGGCCGCCCTCAACCGGACGGCGGGCCCGAGCGGAGTCAAGATCGCCGCCGCGCAGCCCTTCGCCCGCGGCCAGTCGAGTGCGGCGGCGGCGCAGCGCATCGCCCAGGACCTCAACGATCCGAGCCGCGGCATCGATTCGATTCTCATTCCGGAGGGCGGCGAAGCCCTGCGGTCGCTCAGCGCCGCGCTCGAGCAGAACGGCATCACGCCCGACAAGGTGAAGATTCTCGGCACCGGCCTGTGGGACGATACGGTCACGCGCTCGACGCCGATCGCACAGGGCGGCTGGTATGCCGGCGTGGCGCCGGACATGGTGGCGCGCTTCGACAGCAAATATTCGGGCGTCTATGGCGGAAAGCCGCCGCGCATCGCGAGCCTCGCTTATGACGCGGTGAGCCTCGCCGCCGGGCTTGCCCGCAAGGGCGATTTCTCCGCCGGCGCGATCACCGACTCCGGCGGCTTCCAGGGCCAGAACGGCCTGTTCCGCTTCCGCTCCAACGGCCTCATCGAGCGCGGCCTGTCGATCCTCGAAATGACGCCGTCAGGCCCGCAAGTGGCGGCCCAGGCGCCGAGCCGCTTCGGCGCGGGGTTTTAGGCGGCGAGCTGCGAAATCACGGCATTGAGGACGCGGCGTCCGGCCTGCGTGGCAACCAATCGGTCGCCACGGAGGCTGACCAGGCCCATCTCGGTGAGCTCCGGAAGATGTGACGGCTCGCGGCCGCTCAGGGCGCGGTAGCGGGCGATGTCGATGCCGTCGGCGATGCGCAGGCCCATCAGCAGATATTCGGCGGCCTGATCCGGCGTCGCGATCACCGTCTCCTCGATCACGCCATTCTCTTTCGCCTGGACGAGACCGCGCCAGGTTTCGGGATGGCGCTCGGTCGCGATCGCCAGGCGTTGGCCCGCTTCGGTGATCCGGCTATGGGCCCCAGGCCCGGCGCCGGCATAATCGCCATACCGCCAGTAGATGAGGTTGTGGCGCGATTCATGTCCGAGCCGCGCGTGATTGGAGACTTCATAGGCGTCGAGGCCGGCCTTTGCGGTCAGCTCCTGCGTGAGGTCATAAAGATCGGCGGCGAGTTCCTCATCCGGCACGATCAGCTTGCCGGCGCGATGGAGGTCGGCGTAGCGCGTGCCCTCCTCGATGGTGAGCTGATAGAGCGACATATGGCCCTGCTGCTCGGACAGCGCGCGGGCCAGCTCCTCGCGCCAGGCCGACAAGGTCTGGCCGGGCCGCGCATAGATGAGATCGAACGAAACGCGCGGAAAAATCTTCGCCGCCAGACGAAAGGCGGCGAGCGCTTCCGCCACCGAATGCTGGCGGCCCAAGGCCTTCAGATGAGTCTCATCGAGCGCCTGCACGCCGACCGAGACGCGATTGACGCCGGCGGCGCGGTAGCCGGCGAAATTCTCCGCCTCCACACTGGTCGGATTGGCTTCGAGCGTGATCTCGGCATCGGATGAAACCGGCCACAGGCGCGCGATCGCGTCGAGCACATGGCCCACGGCCCCGGGGGGCATCAGCGACGGCGTGCCGCCGCCGAAGAAGATGCTCGCGACCTCGCGCCTGCCGGTCCGCGCCGCGAACCAGGCGAGCTCGCGCGCCAAGGCGTCGGCGAAAGAGAGCGTGTCGACCGGCTCATGGCGTACATGCGAATTGAAGTCGCAATAAGGGCATTTGGCCTTGCAGAAGGGCCAATGCACATAGATGCCGAAGCCTGCCTCAGAAGAGCGCATCGACGAGCTTCCGGAACGCGACGGCGCGATGCGAGATCGCGTGCTTGGCGTCCGGATCCATTTCACCAAAGGTTTCGCTGCGGCCGTCGGGCAGGAACATCGGATCATAGCCGAAGCCGCGCTTGCCGCGCGGCGGCCAGACCAGCGTGCCATGGACGCGGCCTTCGAAATTCTCGACATGACCGTCGGGCCAGGCGACCGAGAGCACGCTCACGAAATAAGCCCGCCGCATCGCGGGCTCGATCGCGCCTAGCGCCTGCAATTTCTCCTCGACATTGCGCATCGCCAGCGCGAAATCCTTGGACGGACCGGCCCAGCGCGCCGAATAGATGCCGGGATCGCCGTCGAGCGCTTCGACGCAGAGGCCCGAATCATCGGCGAGCGCGATCAGGGCGGCGCCCTGCGCGGCGGCTTCCGATTTGAGCTGCGCATTCGCTTCGAAGGTGCTGCCGGTTTCCTCGGGCTCAGGCAAGCCCAGACTGCCGGCGGAAACGGCTTCGACGCCATAAGGCCCGAGCAGCTCGTTGATCTCGCGGATCTTGCCCGGATTATGCGAGGCGACGACGAGCTTCTGATCGCGCAAGGATCGCCGCGGCAGGCCCCAGATGCGCGGCTCGGCGAATTCGACCGAATTGCCGGCGGGATCGCGGCAATAGATCGAATGACCGCCGCCCGGCCATTCGAAATCAGCTTCGAGCGCGATGCCATGGCCGGCCAAATGCTTGCGCCAGCCGTCGAGTTCTTCCGCCGTCGCGGAAAAACAGACATGGCCGGCGCCTTTGGCGCCGTGCGGCGGCGCCGAGGTGAAGGATTTCGGCTTCACCGCGGCGGTGACCGGATTGAAGATCAGCAGCATGCTCTCGCCGCAATGGAAGAAGACGAACTGGTCCGCGAGCTCGCGGCGCACCGCGAGCCCGATCACGTCCTCATAGAAGCGGCGCATGGCGGCGATGTCCTCGCCATAGAGGATGGTCTCGAGGATCGCCCTGGCTCTCATCCGATGGCCTTCTTCTGCAGCTCGACCAGCTCGCCGATGCCCCTTTGCGCGAGGCTCAGCAATTCGAGGAAACGCTCCTGCGAGAAAGGCTCGGCTTCCGCCGTGCCCTGGATCTCGACGATGCCGCCCTTGCCGGTCATGACGAAATTCGCATCCGTCTCGGCGCGCGAATCCTCGTCATAATCGAGATCGAGCACGACCTCGCCATTATGGATGCCGCAGGAAATGGCGGCGACGTGGTCACGCAAGGGATTCCTGGCGAACATGTCGCGGGCTTCCATCCATTTGAGCGCGTCATGCAGCGCGATCCAGCTGCCGGTGATGGCGGCGGTGCGCGTGCCGCCATCGGCCTGGATGACATCGCAGTCGAGGGTTATCTGCTTTTCGCCGAGGCCGACGAGATCGACCACGGCCCGGAGCGAGCGCCCGATCAGGCGCTGGATCTCCTGGGTGCGGCCCGACTGCTTGCCCTGCGCCGCCTCGCGCCGCATGCGGTCGCCGGTGGCGCGCGGCAGCATGCCATACTCGGCCGTGACCCAGCCCTTGCCGGCGCCCTTCAGCCACGGCGGAACCCTTTCCTCGACGGTGGCGAGGCACATCACATGGGTGTCGCCGAAGCGGACGAGGCACGAGCCTTCCGCATGTTTGGAAAAGCCACGCTCGAAACTCACCTTGCGCAATTCATGGGGCTTACGCCCGGACGGCCGCATAGAAACTCCTGATCAAGACGAAATTCGGGGAGGTTCTACAGCATCGGCCCGAAAAGTGCGAAGCGGTTTTCGGAGACAGTTTCAGGCCATTTCGCGGCGCCATTCCGGGAAGGGATCGGCGAGTTTCCGGTAGTCGTCGGCGTCGAAATGCAGAGGCCGCTCCGGCCCGACCAGGCAGTCGTCGAGCGCCCTTCGCATCGCCTTCTCATCGAGACCGGCGCCGATGAACACCAGCTCCTGGCGCCGGTCGCCCCAGCCCGCCGCCCATCTGGCGCCCATTTCGCGCCGCCAGTCGGGGTTGTCCGGCCAACGCGCGACCGGCACCGAAGCCCACCAATGGCCCAGACCTTCGGTGCGGCAGACGGCGCCGGCAAGGCTCATTTCGCCGACCCAGTCGGGACGCGTCGCCAGCCAGAAGAACCCCTTGGCGCGGATAAGCCCCGGCCAGGCCTGCCCCAGAAAGGCATTGAAACGCTCCGGGTGAAACGGACGCCTGGCGCGATAGACGAAGCTCGATATTCCATATTCCTCGGTCTCGGGATTGTGGCCGGCAAAGCCATGGAGCTCCTTGAACCACACCGGATGCGTCTCGGCCTTTGCGTGATCGAAAAGCCCGGTGGCGAGGATTTCAGACGGCGCGACGCGGCCGTGATCCGTCTCGATCACCCGCGCATCGGCATTGAGCGCACGCACGATCTTGCGCACCCGCGCGCGGTCCTCGGCCGAGACATCGGCGATCTTGTTGATCACCACGACATCGGCGAATTCGATCTGATCGACGATGAGATCGACCAGCAGGCGCGCGTCGCCCTCGCCCGCCGTCGCGCCCCGCTCGGCCAGGCGATCGTGACTGCCGTAATCGCGGAGCAGATTGACCGCATCGACGACGGTCACCATCGTATCGAGGTGCGCGACGTCGGACAGCGAGCGCCCATCCTCGTCGCGAAAGGCGAAAGTGGCGGCGACCGGCAGCGGCTCGGCGATGCCGGTGCCTTCGATCAGCAGATAATCGAAACGGCCATCGGCGGCGAGGCGGCGCACTTCATTGAGGAGATCGTCGCGCAAGGTGCAGCAGATGCAGCCATTGCTCATCGCGACCAGCGCCTCCTCCGTGCGCGCCAGGCTGTTG
>JBMOOM010000015.1:97903-170671 GCA_049323275.1 Pseudomonadota bacterium | reverse complement strand
ACCAGTGCCGCCAGTGCCATTAGCCGATCCGCCAGCGCCACCTGCGCCGCCAGCACCGCCGCCGACGTCGCTTCCGCCGTTACCAGCTTCCGCCCCGCTCCCCGCCGTGCCGCCAGTCCCGGAGCCGCCTGCGCCACCATGACCTCCGGCCGCATCACCGGCGGTGATGTCAAGCGTCATGGCGGAAATGATGTTTCCCGACACATCGATCGTCACCGCGCCGATATCGCCGCCCGTCGCTTCAGCGCCAGAGCCACCAATGCCGCCCGCGCCGTTGGCCGACCCGCCAGCGCCGCCTCCGCCGCCAGCACCTGTCCCCGCGCCATCGGCACCGGTTCCGCCGGCCCCGCCGGTACCGCCTTTCCCCGCGCCGCCCGCACCGCCATTCCCCCCGGTTGCGTCGCCACCAGTGATATTAAGCGTCATGGTGGAAGTAATGTCACCGGTCACATCGATCGTTACCGCATCGATGCCGCCGCCCACGGCGGCACCGCCTGCGCCACCAGCACCGCCCAGGCCATCGGCCGAGCCGCCTGGGCCGCCGGCACCGCCAGTGCCATCGCCAGCAGTACCCCCAATACCCCCATCCCCCGCCAAGTCTCCCACACCGACGCCCCCCGTCCCGCCGGTCCCCCCCGTCGCCGAACCCGTGGTGAGCGTCGCATCAAGAGGATTGTCGATGTTTACGTTCAGGATGATATCGAGCGCGCCGATGCCGCCGCTCGTGCCTTCGCCACCCAGGCCACCCGCTCCGCCCGTGCCGTTGGAGCTTTCACCCGGATTGACTGCAGGCGTACCGGCTCCGAGATCGCCCGGACCACCATTGTCCCCAGTCGCGGGATCGGTGACTTTGTTCACCGTGATGCCGGCGCCCTCGGTGGTGATGGCTTCGGGCGGATACCCAAAAGAAAATCCCGTCAGGCCATCACTGCCGTCCGCTCCGGTTACATCGCCGGCAAATGCCGGCCCCGCCAGAACCAGGCCGCCGAGCATGATCGTCGTCGCCAGGGAGGTGTGGGAGAGCAGCCTGGACCGTCCTCTATATCCCGTGAAATCGGCGGCGGTACGATCAGGCATAGACATCCCTCCGGGCAAATCAATATTACCTAAGGTTTATCTTGCTCGCAGAGACATGTGCCACGGATTCCCGTGAACAATTTGAAATTAATTACCTGTTGTGATAATTCCGCAACATATCATCTAAGGTTGCGAACAACACCACGCACATTTACCGGGAGTGCGCGGGTGAGACCTTGGGCGTGGGGAAGCTTGCGTACTGACCCATACGCGGTTGTCTTTGTTGCGCGCTCCTGATCACCAATCAGCGAGAAAGTTCAGGGAAGCCCTGAGCGCCCCTCTTGTCAGCCAACAGGCATTCGCGACGAATTGCAGTTCATCCAGTACGCCATGATAAAGCGTGCTTTCGCAGAGAGGATCAGGTCTTTGAGGCCCAACTAGGCAGGAGCAGGCCAGTGGCGGTAGTCCAGCTTCCCAAAACACGAAGTGGCCTAATCGGCCTCCTAAAAGGAGAACCAGGACTGATACTGCCATGGCTTTTTGGCAAGATCGGATCAAAGGTCGAATACCCTGCGCCGGGCACTTAACATACCCTGTGCCGGCCACTAAGAATGGCCTCTCGGGGACGGAATCCGCAATCTAGGTTCCATGCGACTTCCTAAATGGTGCAAAGGAATCTTTGCCGAGGGCGACCTCCATTGCACCCCTAAAAAGAGGCTTGCACACCCGGACCTGCGACCGCCTCGCCGGCGGCGGTGGGTGCCGCTAACAGCGCAAGGCGGCGTCCTCTGATGTCAGATAAGACGCTTAGATGGCCGAACATCAGGTCACCATTGCGGAATCTGTTTCTGGCCCAGTTTGGGGGGACTGTCCGGGGGGGACGGGCCGCTTTTATATTGGCAAAGGTACCACGCACCAACAGGTCTTCAACTTCAATCCCAAGACGCGCGCGACGGCTAGTCCGGTGCCCTGTCCGCGAGACCTGTCTTCCCTGAGCTATCGGCGTGAGCTGGTGAGTCAGACCACATTTGGCTCAGCAACAAGCGAGCCCGCCCAATTCATTTCAACCTTCTTCAGATCTTCGGTTACGTCCTCCACGTCCTTGAGTAACCAGACGGCTTCGCGCAGCAGAAATCGCCAACTATTGGTTCGTTCCACACGCTTGGCCAATTCCACGACACGGGCGTGTGGAATAAGGGCGGCGCGCAGGACACGGTAGTCTTCCCGGAAAAGGACCGCTGCCAGCACGTCAAACCCTTGTTGCGGGAGGTCGCGCAAGGCTCCTAGCTGACGAGAGGCATTTTGTGCGGTCATACGCCGTCCCTTAATCTGATAACGCACACTGGCGCAATCTGTGGCGTCCGCGTCGCGCATTGATCTCGGCGCCTGCTTCCAGTCAAAGGCGCGGCAGAATAGATGTTCCGCCAGATCGCCTACTGGATTGTTTGAACTTCGCGTGACGCCACGGCGACGAAGTTCCTCAGAAACTGCAGCGTGGAGAAGCAATAACTCCTGCGGTGTCAGAATACTCAAGTTGCGCATCAGTTCACCTTCACATCACTTTTCCACCATGAATGGCCACGCTAGCGGGAAATAGAGTTTGCGATCCCCATTCCGTGCCCCCCCATTGCACACCAAAAAAGGATTGCCGCGCCGACGGAACGGCATGCAAGGTTGGTGCTATGATCTATGCCCTTCCAAGGAAATGGGTTCGCCAGCGCCGCTTGCCGGATCAACCGGACTCTTCACTTTAGAACTTCATAACGCCAGGAGTGATGGCTATATAGAAAGGGTATTCCACCCTCCTTGTTTGTAACCTTCGCCTTCACTCTGAAGCGAGTGCCGACTGGGTATCTGTGCCTCATTTCAGATGGGCATTCGACTCGCATACTGGTATCGAGACCCTGGCCGGCGACTGGGCGAATATGAATGGAGCCATGAAGGCCGCCGGTGTGGGTCGCCTTGTAGCTCTCGACTTCAATCCATTGATAACCGATGGGCATGGGTCAAATCCCTGATCTTCGCACCTAGCAATCCAAGCTACGCCTCGCGCCATTCGGCAACGGCACCTATATTTTGTGGCTATCTATCTTGAGGCTGTACTCGCGCTCAAGGTAATCAAGCACGCGATCCAGGCCCTTCATAATGTGGAGCTCGTTGGCTCCGAAGGCGTAGTAGCCACCGATCACAAGTTCAGACTTTATTTCGCTATCAACGTTACGCGTCTTTACACGTCTCCCCTCTTGATCGCGAAAAGAGATTGGGTACCGAAACTCGCGGCCTTCACCTTCGAACACACCACCTGGTCCCCAATTCTGGATCTTTGCATTGTAGCATTCGTTGCCGATAATAGATTCGAGTTTGATAAGAACGGCTTTGCGGCCCTTCGTCAGCCTTCTGCTCGCCACGTTATTCCTCCCTTTTCATTTGTGTCCATCAGGATGCCGGCCATCACCCAGTCAATCGCCGTGATCATCACGCTACCAGGCAGGGATTCTGCGAACAATTCAACGACGGCCGAACTTGCCGGAGGCTACTCTCGACCAGTCAGCGATCTTTAGGCCAAGGCTGTGCGCATTCTCCGAGACGGCGCGCTTCGGCGATCACCTCCGCCCCGCGCGAAAAGCGCCCGTTAGCCATGAAATCCTTCATGATCTGGATGGTGTCGGGATCACGCACTTTGATCCCGCCCACCTCGTCGACCCAAGTCTCGGTCACCCGACAAAGGCGCAATAATGCGCAGAGCCTGTGAATGACCGACTGTGGCGTTTGGCACTAACATTTCCCCGTGTTGAATTGAGCCGCCAAGCAGATTGGCAGGCGAAAGGAGCACAATCTGCTGTTCCCGCGGGCGTCGCGCGGCAGGGTCGGTACGCCTTTGAGGAGTTGGTGGCCGAGCTCTCGGCGGCGGCGTGCGGTAGGTCGGCTGCATGGTGCCTTCGGCGAGTGACATCATGGCCATGACCGAGACAATATCCGCGGCTCGATCCCCGATAGGCGTTGCCCCGGTGCAAGGTCCTCAAGTTTCATTCTAGTCGACCCGAACAATAAAATGCAGGTCCTAGGCAAATACCACTTCGCGGAAGTTTGTGGAACATTCGGGAAAATTCGCAGGTGGCCGGTCGTTCGAGACACAACCGCGGCGGAGGCTTACAGAGTCCCCCAATGCGTCCCCCGAACGGTGGAAAACGACACTGTCACCTAGAGCTATCTAATTGAAATCCTTGGTGGGCGCAGTAGGACTCGAACCTACGACCCGCTGATTAAGAGTCAGCTGCTCTACCACCTGAGCTATGCGCCCGTCCATCAAGGAAGTGCCGGAGCGGCCCAAAAGCCGTCTCGCGGGCGGTTCTCTAGCAAAGCGATTCCTGGGTGTCCAGCTAATATGACGAAGGACCGGTGGACAAGTTTCACGCCCCTCGGCGCCCCTTCCCGTTCGTCATCTGACCGTCATCTCCCCCGCCTCTAAGTCTCCCCGGACGATTCCAACGGCACACCATCCTACGGGGAACCCAATGCTCAAACCCATCATCAAAACCACGCTGGCGGCCGCCTTGCTGACCGGCACGGCGCTCACCTCCAGTGCCGCCGAGGTCTTCAACCGCATCGCGACCTTCCATGTCGTCGACAACCTGCCCGCCGGCGCAGATCCGGCCAAGTCGACCGTCGCCGAGATCATCACCGCGACGCCGGACGGCAAGACCCTGGTCTATACCGACAGCCCGGGCGAGCGTATCGGCCTCATCGACATCACCGACCCCAAGGCGCCGAAGCCCGCCGGCACCGTGGCGCTCGGCGGCGAGCCGACCTCGAATGTCGTGCTCGGCAACTATGCCCTCGTCGGTGTCGTCACCTCGAAATCCAAGGCCGAGCCCTCGGGCCATCTCGCCATCGTCGATCTGGCCAGGAAGGAGGTCGCCGCCACCTGCGACGTCGGCGGCCAGCCCGACTCGCTCGCCAAAAGCGCCGACGGCAAGTTCCTCGCCATCGCCATCGAAAACGAGCGCGACGAGGACGTGAACGACGGCAAGATCCCGCAGCTTCCCGGCGGCATGCTGGTGAGCTTCGCCGTCAAGGAAGACGGCTCGGTCGACTGCGCCACGAAGAAAGTGATCGACGTCACCGGCCTCGCCAAGATCGCGCCCGAGGATCCCGAGCCCGAATTCGTCGACATCAACGGCAAGAACGAAGTGGTGCTGAGCCTCCAGGAGAACAACCACCTCGTCATCGCCGACCTCGCCACGGGCAAGGTTACCGCCAGTTTCAGCGCCGGCACCGTCGATCTGAAAAACATCGACACCGAGAAGGACGGCATCATCTCGCTCGACGGCAAGAAGGACGCCGTGCCGCGCGAGCCCGATGCGGTGCAGTGGATCGACGACGAGCGTTTCGTCACCGCCAATGAAGGCGATCTCGACGGCGGCAGCCGCGGCTTCACCATCTTCAGGAAGGACGGCACCGTCGATTATGAAAGCGGCGCCTCCTTCGAGCATCAGCTCGTGCGTCTCGGTCATTACCCCGAGAAGCGCAACAAGAAGGGCATCGAGGTGGAAGGCGCCGAGGTCGCGACCTTCGGCAATGACCGCCTCATCTTCGTCGGCTCCGAGCGTGGCTCGGTCGTCGGCGTCTATAAGGACGAGGGCACCGGCAAAGCGCCGACTTATATGCAGGCGCTGCCGGGCGGCATCGGCCCCGAGGGCCTGCTCGCTATTCCCGACCGCCAGCTCTTCGTCACCGCGTCCGAAACGGATCTGCGCGAGGACGGGCTGATCGGCTCGGTCGTCACCCTCTATGAGCGCGGCGAAGGCGAAGCCAGCTACCCGACCCTGGTTTCCGCCGACGACGCCAATGGCCTGCCGCTGCCCTGGGCCGCGATCTCCGGCACGATCGCCGACGCCAAGGAGCCGGGCAGGCTCTACGCCGTCACCGACAGCGCCTTCAAGCAGGGCCGCATCCTCACCATTGATGCGACCAGGAAGCCGGCGCTCATCACCGGCGCCCTCACCGTCACCAAGGGCGGCGAGCCGGCCAAGCTGCTCGATCTCGAAGGCATCGCTCTGTCGTCCGACGGCGGCTTCTGGCTCGCTTCCGAGGGCAATCCGGAGCGCGAGAAGGACAAGACCCAGTCGATGCTGGTCAAGACCGACGCCAAGGGCGCCATTCTCGAAGAGATCGCCATCCCTGAAGCGCTTGCCCAGCAGGCGACCCGATTCGGCTTCGAAGGCGTGGCCGTCACCGGCTCCGGCGCTGACGAGACGATCTGGCTCGCGGTCCAGCGCGAATGGAAGGACGATCCGAAAGGCTTGACCAAGCTCCTCGCCTACAGACCGGCCGACAAGAGCTGGGGCGCCGTGCACTATCCGCTCGACAAGGTGGAAGAAGGCTGGATCGGCCTCTCCGAGATCACCGCGGTGCCGGGCGGCCTCGTGCTGATCGAGCGCGACAACCAGGTCGGCAAGGACGCCAAGGTCAAGAAGCTCACCTTCGTCGCGCTCGACGGCGTCACCCCTGCCCCGCTCGGCGGCGCGCTGCCGGTGGTCGCCAAGAAGGACCTGCGCGATCTCCTGCCCGATCTCGAGGCGCCCAAGGGCTACGTCCTCGACAAGGTGGAGAGCTTCGCCGTCGATGCGGCGGGCGATGCCTATTTCATCACCGACAATGACGGCGTCGACGACCATTCCGGCGAGACGCAGTTCATCGGTCTCGGCAAATTGAATCTGCCGATGTAACAATCGCAACGCGCATGGCCGGGATCGCCCCGGTCATGCGGTTTCCCGCCAGCCACACCACTCTCCTAACTCGTCATGGCCGCCCCTGAGGCGGCCATCCAGCCCCTCCGCCGAGCAGCCGCGTGCCGGCGAGGCTGGATGGCCGGGTCGAGCCCGGCCATGACGGGAGGACGAAACGAAATGGCCGGGTCGAGCCCGGCCATGACGGGAGGACGAAACGAAATGGCCGGGACGAGCCCGGCCATCAGAATTATCGGAGTACGTGCGCAGCCCCTCACGGCCCCCGGCGCGCGTCGCGCTGGAGATCGACGCCTTCGAGCTGGCCCTTGGCCTGCTTGATCTTGAGCTTGTTGAGCGCCGAGACATAGGCCTTGGCCGACGCGACCAGCGTGTCGGGATCGGAGCCCTTGGCGGTCACCTGCTTGCCGGTCGCCTCGTCCTCGAGCCGGATCGACACCTCGGCCTGCGCGTCGGTGCCTTCGGTCACCGCATGCACCTGATAGAGAGCGAGCTTCACCTCATGCGGGATCAGCGCCTTGATGGCGTTGAAGATCGCATCCACCGGACCGTTGCCGGTCGCCTGCTTGGTCACGTGATGGCCGTCGATATCGAGGGTGAGCGTCGCCGTCTGCGGGCCCATCGTGCCGGCGATCACCGTCAGCGACAGCACCTTGATGCGCTCATGCTGCTGTGCGATCTCGTCGTCGACGAGGGCCTCGATGTCCTCGTCATAGACATGCTTCTTGCGGTCGGCCAGCGCCTTGAAGCGCGCGAAGGCGTCTTCGAGCTGGTTGTCGCCCAGTTCGTAGCCGAGCTCCTTGAGCTTCTCCTTGAAGGCATGGCGGCCGGAATGCTTGCCCATCACCAAAGAGGTCTTGGTCACGCCGACCGAGGCGGGCGTCATGATCTCATAGGTCTGGGTGTTCTTGAGCATGCCGTCCTGGTGGATGCCCGATTCATGCGCGAAGGCGTTGCGGCCGACGATCGCCTTGTTGTACTGCACCGGGAAGGACGTCACCGCCGCGACGAGCTTCGATACCCGGTTGAGCATCGCGCTTTCGATATTGGTGCGGTACGGCAGCACGTCGCCGCGCGTCTTGATCGCCATCACCACTTCCTCGAGCGCCGCGTTGCCGGCGCGCTCGCCGATGCCGTTGATGGTGCATTCGATCTGGCGCGCCCCGCCATGCAGGCCGGCCAGCGAATTGGCGACCGCGAGGCCCAGATCATTGTGGCAATGGACCGAGAACACCGCCTTGTCGGCGTTCGGCACGCGCGCGCGGATATCCTCGAACATCTTCTGATATTCGTCCGGCGTCGCGTAGCCGACCGTGTCCGGCAGGTTGATCGTCGTGGCGCCGGCCTTGATGGCGGTCTCGACACAGCGGCAGAGATAGTCGACGGGCGTGCGGGTCGCGTCCATCGCCGACCATTCGACATTGTCGACGAGGTTGCGGGCGCGGGAGACGGTGGACGAAATGATGTCCAGCACCTCCTCCTGCGTCTTCTTCATCTGATGCGCGAGATGGATCGGCGAGGTCGACACGAAAGTGTGGATGCGCGGCCGCCTCGCATGTTTCACCGCCTCGCCGCAGCGGTCGATGTCCTTGTTGATGGCGCGGGCGAGGCCGGCGATCACCGCATTCTGCGTGCGCTTGGCGATGGCGGTGACGGCCTCGAAGTCGCCTTCCGACGCGATCGGGAAGCCCGCCTCGATGATATCGACTCCCATCTCGTCGAGGAGCTCGGCCACCTCCAGCTTCTCGTCATGGGTCATGGTGGCGCCGGGCGACTGCTCGCCGTCGCGCAAGGTGGTGTCGAAAATCACGACTTGGTCGGAATTCATGGAATTTGTCCTGTCATGGCGCCGGAACACTCCGGCCTGCGGTCTTAAGATCTGGTTTGAAGATGACATCCCCTGAAGACCCGCCCGTGAAAGGGCTGCCGGTGCTCAGGGGCATCTAAGAAGGAGGCCAAGACCGGCCGGTCCGGCGCGAAGGCAGCCGGTCGGGGCAAGGGTCTGGTTCGATGCATAAGCCATGTCGGAGCTGTTGATAGCGCAAGCACAAGGCCTCCGCAACCACCCACTTGCCGGAATTGGGAATAGCCTCCCCTGGCCCGGCGTAGCGTCTATGGGAGAGTAGGCCCGGATCGGCCGGGCAAGGAGGATCCCCATGAAAAAGGCTCTGTTTTTCGCTTCTTTCCTGGCCCTGGCGACGCCGGCTCTGGCCAGCCAATGCCCCACCCTCATGAACAGGATCGACGAGGCCATGAAGACGACCCAGCTCGACGACGCCAAGAAGGCCGAGGTCATGGCTCTCTATACCAAGGGCAAGGCCGCCCACGAAGCCGGCGACCACGCCGCCTCCGAAGCCGACCTCAATGCGGCGCTGAAGCTGCTCGGACAGTAAAGATCGTCCCCAGCCTGACGGCGCGGCCCGGACTCTTGCCCGGGCCGTTTATTTTGCCTACTCACGCAAAGTTCCGTCACAGTTCTCGGCCAGTCTCGCCAAATCCATCGTTCAGGGGATCATCCGCCATGAAGCTCTTCCTTCTCGCCCTCGCTTTGCTGGCGGCCACTGCGGCACCGGCTTTTGCCAAGCCCTGCGACGACGAGGTCAAGCAGGTCCAGGCGGCGCTGGGCTCGGCCCAGATCTCCGACGATGATCGTGCCCAGGTCCAGGACATGGCCAAGCAGGCCGCCCAGCTCTGCGCCGCCGGCAACGACCAGGAAAGCATCGACGTTTCCGCCGAAGCCAAGGCGCTGCTGAATATCGATTGAGCCTCCGCTTGCAATGATGGGCGGAGCTGGAAAATACCAGGATCGCGAGGTCCTGCCGCCGGACCGGGGAGGCGGGGTAATGAGCGAAATCCCAGTTCTTCCCTGTATTTTCCCTGCAAATACCCAGTAAAATCCCTGCAAATCTGCAGGGAATTTTCTGAAACTCCCAGTTCTTTCCCTACAAGGTGATGACGCCGGCCGTGACGCGCACCGCCTGGCCGCCGACGCGCACTTCACTCAGATCGCCTTTCGTCACATCCGCTTCGAGGACGAGATCGCTCGGCCGCTTCATCTCATAGCCCTGCTCGATCACGAAGCGATGCTTGCCGTCCTCGAGCTTGTCGGAGATGAGAAGCTGCCGGGCGAGCAGCGCCGTCGCCGAGCCGGTCGCCGGATCCTCCGGAATGCCGCCGCCCGGCGCGAACATGCGCGAGCGGAACGAAGCGTCCTTGCCGTCGCCGCCCTTCGTATAGACATAGGCGGCATCGACGAAGCCGTCCGGCACGTTGAAGGTCTTCATCAGGGCGCTCCAGGCCGGCTCGCAGGGCCGTGACGTCTCGAGCACGGCGCGCGACGGCACCGGCACGAAGAAGAATGCCGGTCCGCCCTTGATCAGGATCGGCTGGTGATCCGCGAAGCCGATCTCCTCGGGCGAGATGCCGAGCGCCGCCGCGATCACCGCCTTGTCAGGTCCGTCGCCCACCTTGACCGGCACGACCGGCGCCTTGAACATCCCGCGCGGCGCGTCGCCGATACGCGAGACCTTGACCGGCACCAGGCCCGCCGCTTCCTCGAGCCTTATCTCGGTCTCGAAGGAGCAGCCGGGCTTGTTCTTCATCTCGGCGAGCAGGATGGCGCAGCCGAGCGTCGGATGGCCGGCGAAGGGCATCTCGCCGCCCGGAAAGAAGATGCGCACCTTGGCCGTGTTGCCGGGATCGGCGGGCTTCATCACGAAGATCGTCTCCGAGAGATTGAACTCGCGGGTGATCGCCTGCATTTGCTCCGTCGTCAGATGATCGGCATCGTGAACCACCGCCAGCGGATTGCCGCCGAACCGCCGGTTGGTGAAGACATCGAGGGTGTTGAATTTGAGTTCCATGGCGCGAATTGGTAATCCGTCGGGCCTCCCGCCGCAACAGGAGTATTGCACCCTGACGAATTGTATGGATGCATTCTAAACCGCTTCGAGGCGACGGGTGCGCCAGGCATGCACCGCCGCCACGCCGGCGATGAGAACCGCGCCCAGGACCTGCCAGCGATAATCCGGCACCATCATCAAGATGCCGCCGAGGACGGCGCTCAGGCGCTCGGCGACATTCACCGGCCCGATGATCCAGCCTGCCGCGCCGATGCAGAAGCCGGCCAGGGCGATCGAGGATGTCAGCGTGATCGTCACGATCTGCGTGATGCTGCCCGACAGCAGGAGCCCCATCCCGTCGGGCGACAGGCAGAACATCACCGGCACGACGAAGGCCGGCAGCGTGTATTTCCACGCCTGCATCATGGTCCGGAAGGGCGAGCCGCCGCAGATGGCGGAGGCGGCGAAAGGGGCGAGCGCGGTGGGCGGCGAGACATCCGCCAGCACCGCATAGTAGAACATGAACATATGCGCGGCGGGCGCCGGCACGTCGAGCGAGACGAGCGCGGGCACCAGGATCACGGCGGCGATGATATAGGACGCCGTCACCGGGATGGCGGTGCCGAGGATCCACATGGCGAACGCGGCGAGCAGGATGGTGACGGCGAGGCTGCCGCCGCCCAGTTCGACGATCTGTCCCGACAATCTGAGGCCGAGGCCGGTGAGATTGATGATCGACACGATGATGCCGGCGGTGGCGCAGGTGGCGGCGATGCCGACGCAGCCCTTGCCGCCTTCGACCAGCGCGGCGACCAGGCGCTCCGTCGCCGCGTCCGGCGCCCTGCCCTGGTATTTGTCCCAATAATGCAGCGCGATGCTGACGAGGCCGCCGGCGACGAGACCGAGAAAGGCCGCGACCGACAGGCGCTCGCCGGCGAGATAGAGGACGATCGTCACCACCAGAGCAGCGGCCGCGCCCGGCAGCGTGAGCAGCCGCTGCTCGGTCCGGATCAGGCTGAGGATCACCGCGATCACGATCGACCAGAACACCGCCAGAAAGGCGCTGAGGCCGTAGATCAGCAGCACCGCGATCGCCGCGAGCGAGAGAAAGTGATAGCCCTGCGCCTTGGTGAGCCCCCACAGCGACTGCTCGCTGGTCTTCACCGGCTTCACATTGAGCCGGCGCGCATCGGCCTCCACCATCAGCCAGCAGCAGAGATAGTAGAGGACCGTCGGGATGGTCGCCATCACCAGCACGTCGAGATAGCTGATGTCGAGATATTCGGCGATGATGAAGGCGGCGGCGCCGAGCGTCGGCGGCGACAGCGTGGCGCCGATGCCGGCGGCGGCGGTGAGCCCGCCGGCGGTGGCGGGATTGTAGCCCGAGCGCTTGAGCATCGGCCAGGACAGCGAAGCGAGCGTCACCGTGGTGGCGACGCCCGAGCCCGAGACGGTGCCGAGCAGGAAGCCCGACGCCACGACCGCGCGTCCCGGCGCCGCCGGCGCCGGCCGCTTGCCGAACAGCGCGAAGGCCCAGTCGATGAAGAACCTGCCGGCGCCGCCGCGATCGAGCACCGCGCCATAGAGTGAGAAGATGATGATGAAAGTCGCCGCCACATCGGTCGGCGTCGAGAACAGGCCTTCGAGGGTGAGATAGTTCTGTCCCACGATGCGCGCGATCGAGAAGCCGCGATGATTGAAGGGCTCGGGCATGTAGCGCCCGAAATAGGCATAGATCAGGAAGACGGCGGCGATGATCGGCAAGGCCCAGCCGGTCGCCCGCCTCGTCGCCTCGAGCACCAGCAGGATCAATATGCCGCCGAGCCAGACCTCGATCTCGAGCGGCGAGGTGGCGCGCATCTTCGTCGCTTCGAGATGGGTCGACAGATAATAGACCGAGGCGAAGGCGAGCGCGATCAGGAGCCAGTCGATGATGCGGACATGGCGGCCCTCGCCTTTCGGAAATAAGGGAAAGATGAGGAAGGCGGCCGCCAGCACGAGGCCGACGAAGGTGGCGCGATAGATCGACGTGTTGATCGCGAACTGCGTCCAGTAGAGCGCATAAAGCGACAGGCCGGCGCACAGGCCGGCGGCGAGCCAGGCCTCCCAGCCGACGAGCCGGCGCGTCCGCCCCGACTCGCTGTCGATGGCGAGCTGGTCGAGCTTGTCCTGGTCGAGCTCGGTCTGCGCCACCAGCCGGGCCTCAGCCCGCCGTCACGCCGCGGCTTTTGTAGAACTCCACCGCCGCCGGGTGGAACGGCACGGCCGTCTTCGCCGCCGCCGTCTCGAGCGTCAGCCGCTTGGCCACCGGATGGATCAGCGCCACCTCGGCGAGATTGTCAAAGATCGCCGCCAGGATTTCCTTGACCAGGGCGCCGTCGAGCGCTTCCGGCACCAGCAGCACATTGTCGACGCCGAGCACCGGCAGGTCGTCGGCGAGCCCTTCATAGACGCCCTTCTTGAGCGTCGAGGGCAGATAGACGCCGGGATATTTCTCGGCCAGCTTGCCGGCGAGATCGCCGGTATTGACGAAGGTGATGTCGGCGGCATTGGTCGAGGCGAGATCCTTGACCGCCGGCGTGGGCACGCCGCCGATCCAGAAGAACACGTCGATCTTGCCGTCCTTCAGGGCGCCGACCGACTCGGCGACGCCGAGATTGTCGCGCGTGACGTCCTTCATCGGGTCGAGTCCCGCCGCCGCCATCACCCGGTCGGCGATGGATTCGGTCGACGAGCCGGACGAGCCCACCGAGGCGCGCTTGCCCTTGATGTCGGCCACGGTCTTGATGCCGCTCGCTTTCGAGGCGACAGTGTGGAAGACGCTCGGATAAAGCACGGCGAGCGTCGCGACCTTCTGGGGGCCGACATCCTGATAGGCATCGGTGCCTTTGAATCCGTCGAAGGCGGAATCGACCGTCGAGAAGCCGATTTCAGCATCGCCCTTGGCGAGCAGTTTCACATTGTCGACCGAGCCGCCGGTCACTTCCGCCGTCGCCTGCATTTCGGGCAGCTTTTCCGAGAGCAGCTTGGCGAGGCCGCCGCCATAGGGATAAAACACACCGCCCGTGCCGCCGGTGCCGATCACGACGTAGCGTGTCGCCGCCTGTCCCGGCGCGGCGCCGAGCATCGGCACCAGCGCGGCGGCGCCCATCAGGGCAAAAAGATCGCGACGTGAGAATGGGCTCATGGTGGTTCCTCCCCGGATGTTGATTATCTGTCTGTAAGAGTGTTCTCCCAGGCCCGGCCCGTCAAGCGCAATCCTACTTTCGCAAGGGTGTCCCAGGCGTCCGGCCGGCGGTCAAATAACGTGCGATTGCAACAGCATAGTCCGGCATCGTTGAATCAAATTGTGAACTCGCCCTGACGATCTCGATATCGCTTAGCTCGTCTTCATGGCCGTCGCGGAGATAGCGCCGCACCTGCTCGGCCAGCATGTCGGCCGGCTGCGCGAAATGGAAGACTTGCGCGACCGACAGGCGCGGACCGTCGATGATCGCGAGAAGCTCGCCTGTTTCCGCATCGCCCGCATCGAGGCCGGTCTCCTCCGACAGCTCGCGCACGAGCGAGCCCATCACGTCGACTCGACCATCGGCCGTCACGTCCTTCATCTCGAGCGAGCCGCCGGGCGGATAGATCTTGCCGGCATTGAGCGTGTGGCCGGCCATGCGGCCATAGAGCAAGGCGTTGTCGCAGGTGTGAACGATGGCCGAGCCGAAGAGATTGCTCACCGTCTTGTCGGGCCAGCCCCAGTCACGCCAGGCCACGAAGCTCGCATAGTCCGTCTTGATGAAACGGCCGGTGAGCACCGCGTCGGCGATCCTGGTTTCGGCGCAGATCAGCACATCGCCGTTCCAGATGCGCGGATTGGCATCGGCGAGTTTGCGCCAATGCTCCGCGATGCGGAGTTTCTCCGCCTCGGCGAAGGACCATGCGCCGGCATGAAGACGAAGATCGAAAGACGAGATCGGAACAGGCGTGAGATTCATGGGCGTTCTCTTCGCACGGGCCCTCCACTGGCGCAAATGGTCCGTGATTGGTACACAGTGGTTCCCTATCGGCAGGATCCCTCATGACCCGCGACTCCCGTTACGACATCCTCTTCGAGCCCATCCGCATCGGCCCGGTCACGGCGCGCAACCGCTTCTATCAGGTGCCGCATTGCAACGGCATGGGCTATCGCGACGTCTCCGGCCTCGCCGCCATGCGCGGCATGAAGGCGGAAGGCGGCTGGGGTGTCGTGTGCACCGAAATGGTGGAGCTCCATGCCGCCAGCGACGTCGCGCCTTACGTCGAATTGCGCAACTGGGACGATCAGGACATCCCCACCCTGGCCCGCATCGCCGACAGGATTCACGAGCACAAGTCGCTGGCCGGCCTCGAGCTGTGCCATTCGGGCTACACGGCCGCCAATCTCTATTCGCGCGAGACGCCGATCGCGCCGATGGCGATGAGCACCTCGACCTATCATTACGATCCCGTCCATGCCCGCGCCATGGACAAGCAGGACATCAGGGATCTGCGCCGCACCCATCGCGCCGCCGCCTTGCGCGGCCGGAAGGCCGGCTATGATCTCATCTATGTCTATGCTGGCCACGGCCTCGGCATCTTCCAGCAGTTCCTGTCGCGCGCCACCAATGACCGCAGCGACGAATATGGCGGCTCGCTCGAGAACCGCGCCCGCCTGCTGCGCGAGGTGATCGAGGACACCAAGGACGCGGTCGGCGATGTCTGCGCCGTGCCGGTCCGCATCGCGATGAGCGAGTTTCTGGGCGGCGACGGGCTCGAGCCCGCCGAGGTCGAGGACGCCATCGCGTTGATGGCCGAGCTGCCCGATCTCTGGGACCTGTCGCTGTCGGCCTGGCCCAAGGATTCGCAGACCTCGCGTTTCTCCGAGGAAGGCTTCCAGGAGCCTTATATCAAAGGCGTCAAGAAGCTCACCTCGAAGCCGGTGGTCGGCGTCGGCCGCTATACCTCGCCCGATGCGATGGTGCGCGTGATCCGCCAGGGCATCATGGACATGATCGGGGCGGCAAGGCCTTCGATCGCCGATCCCTTTCTGCCGAAGAAGATCGAGGAAGGCCGCCTCGACGACATCCGCGAATGCATCGGCTGCAATATCTGCGTCACCGGCGACTACACCAAGACGCCGCTCCGCTGCACCCAGAACCCGTCGATGGGCGAGGAATGGCGCAAGGGCTGGCATCCCGAGCGTATCCGCGCCAAGGCGAGCGAGGCGCAGATCCTGATCATCGGCGCCGGCCCGGCGGGCCTCGAGGCCGGCCGCGCGCTCGGCCAGCGCGGCTACCAGGTGACGATCGCGGACAGAGCGCGCGAGGCCGGCGGCCGCGTGGCGCGTGAATGCCGCCTCCCCGGCCTTGCCGCCTGGGGCCGCGTGCGCGACTGGCGCCTCCTCCAGATCGGCAAGATGGCGAATGTGAACCTCTATCTCGAAAGCGATCTCACCGCCGACACGGCGCTCGAATTTGGCGCCGATCATATTCTCTGCGCCACCGGCGCTCTGTGGCGGCGCGACGGCGCCGGCCACCATCAATATCTGCCGCTGGCGGTCGATGCCGCAGCCGATGTCCTGACGCCGGACGACATCATGTCGGGCGCGCGTCCCAAATCCAGGGACGCCGTCATTTTCGACGACGATCACTATTACATGGCGAGCGTCCTCGCCGAGCTCCTGGTCAAGGACGGCATTAAGGTGACCTATGTCACCCCCGCCGCGGTCGCCGCCGCCTATACGGTCAACACCATGGAGCAGAAGCTCATCCAGGCGCGTCTCCTCGAGCTCGGCATGACGGTCGTGACGGCCGAAGCCCTGTCGAAAGTCACGGCGGACGGGATCGCCACCTCCTGCATCTATACCGGCCGGGAGCGCCGGCATGATGCCGGGTCGGTCGTCCTCGTCACCTCGCGCAAGGGCGACGACACGCTCTATCGCGAGCTGAAGCAGCGCGGCGCCAAGGTGACCGCGGCGGGTGACGCCTGGGCGCCGGCGGCGATCGCCCACGCCGTCTATGCCGGCCGGCGCTTCGCCGAGGAATTCGACGCCAGTCCGCGCGACATGCTGGAAACGCCCTTTCGGCGCGAGATGATCGCTCTCTAAGTTGCGAAGAGACGTGTCTTCTCGATGAGCGTCTCGGCCGCCACAGCCCAGGCGCCGAACTGGTCCTCGCGCCGCTTGCCTTCGATCGTCGGGACGGTCTGCGCCCGCGCCGAGGAGAAATTCCAGGTATGCCCACCGGGATTGATCTCGAAGCAGTAGAGCCTTCCGGTCTTCACGTCGCGCCGGATATCGACAGCCTGGAACGGCACATTCTGTATGGCGCGATAGCAGGAGCTCGCGAAGGCGAGAATGTCCTTGTCGTAACAGAACGAGACCTGTCTCTCGCCGGCGGCCATGGCATTGGAGACGACACCTTCCGTCGTCCGCACGACATCCCCCTCCGGCCGTTGCAGCTTGACCAGGGACCTGCGCCGCAAGGCGTAGAGCACGCTGCCGAAGAGCGTGACGACCCGATAGTCTTCGGCGAACTCGCCGCTGTCGACGAATTGCTGGACGATCATGTTCGACGGAGTCTGGCCCTGCAGGGCCATCCTGGCGGGTGAGGCATGTTTGTAGCTGGCGGTCCGGACGAGCTCTATGCCCTGCCCTTTCGTGGCATATCCGAAGCGGATGGGCTTAACGATGACATAGGGGCCCCAGTCATATTCAGAGAGCCGCAGATTGGGGCGCGAATAGACCCAGCGCGGTACGCGCACGCCGCCTTTGGCCAGCAGGCGCAGCTGCTCGTCCTTGCCGATGCTCTGACCGCAGAACACCCTTCCGCGCGGCGCCTTGAAATGCTCCAGCTTGGAAGGACAGAAGGTCATGAGAGGATTGGCGGCGATATCCTCGCGCGGCTTCACCGCCTGAATGTCGGGATAGATGAAGACCTTGATATCGTCGCAGCGCTTGCGGATCTCCTCGGCGATGATCGTGTAGTCGCCGACGGAGAACAGCTCGGGCCGATGTATGAGCGCTAGGTGTTTGAACATCTTCCAGACTTGCCAAGACAGGGGGAGCGACCTGGATGCTCATATCAAAAAGGGCCCCTTTAAGGAGCCCCTTTCGCATCAAGTTTGGAAATCCAGTGTTACAGGCCGAAGCGCCAGGACAACACGGCGCGGACGGTATCACGCGAGAAGTCGACTTTGCCCTCGCTGGTGTTGTCATCATCGACACCACCCCATTCTGGATCGAACGCCGCCTGATCCCATTCGACCGAGTCGAGGAAATCGTGACGATATTCGATCTTTAGCGAGATGCTTTCGGTCAGAAGTTGTTCGATACCTGCGCCGAGGGTCCAGCCGTCGACATTGTCGTCTTCGTCGACTTCGCCGAAATCATCACCTGCGCCGTCGAAGTCGAAGCCGTTGAGCCCCTTAACCTTGCCCTTCGCCCAGGTATAACCACCCAGGGCGTAGAGGAGCGACGTATCGTTGAAGACGAAGCCCAGCCGGCCGCCGACGAACCAGGTATCTTCGAGTTCCGATTCGACCTCTGCGGTGATGAAGCCGTCTTCGGCTTCAGCGAATGAAGAAGCGCTGGCGTCGGACTTGCCATTGAAGTCATAGTTGGCGAGGATACCGACGACGAAGGGCGTGTCTTCGAACTGATAGTCGGCGCCGATTTCAACGGTGCCGAAGCCGTAGAACTTGCCTTCGTCCCCTTCGATCCCAATGAAGTTGGGAATGACGCCCGCCCACGGATCGATGAACAGATTGGACTCGGCATCATAGGTGTTGTAGCCGGCGCCGCCGCCGACACCGATATGGATGGCCGTCCAGTTGGTCGTGGGCGCCGGAGGCACGATATCGGCCGCGAAAGCCGTTGGCGCCATCATCACCATGGCCGTGGCGGACAGTAACAGGAACTTCTTCATAAAAACCCCTCCAGTGGTTTGGCCCCGACTTATTCCTTAGAGTAAAACGGATTCTGCCTCCTCGGCAAGACAGAGAAAGAACGCAAAGTAAGTTTCTTGCCGACTGTGGCTTTTGAGCAACACACCCGTTAGCCATCTGTTTTATTTGATTTTTTATCCACTTATTCGGCTTCGGCGCATGATCGGAATCCACCGAATGTAGCGTTGAGGCGAAGACCCGCGCAGTTAAGCTTCGGTTTACCAAGATCGCCGACTCTCAGGGGGACACTCCGGGGACTATGACGACATGACACGGCTGACTTCCGCCTTCGCACTGCTGCTTTCCGCTGGCTTTGCGGCTTCCGCATATGCCCAGTCCACCGATTATACCGGTTCCATCAGCTCCCTGACCCGCCAGGCGCCCACCGGCAAGCTCGCGACCCAGACCGAGATCCTGAACGGGCAGTCCCAGGCCGCCTTGATCACCCCCTCCTCGCCCCAGGCCATGGATGCGGCGGTGGCCATGTATGACCACATCACCCGCAATGGCGGCTGGCCGTCCATTCGCGAGCGCAACCTGGAAAAGGGCGATTTCAGCCCGGAAGTCGCGGTGCTCCGCCGTCGCCTGGTGGCCGAAGGCTATCTCCCGCCGCACAGTCTCGATGTCGACGAGCCGGAGAAATTCTCGGTCGAGGTCCGCAGCGCCGTAAAGGCCTTCCAGGCCAATCACGGCCTCGCCCCCACCGGCAAGGTCGACGAACGGACGCGCGCCGAGTTCAACATCCCGGCCGCCACCCGCCTGCGCCAGCTGCAGATCAACCAGCCGCGCGTCGCCGCCTATTCGGCGAAGCTCGGCCCGCGCTATATCCTGGTCAATATTCCCTCCGCCCAGCTCGAGGCGGTGAATTTCGGCGCCGTCTATTCCCGGCACAATATCGTCGCCGGCAAGATCGACCGCCCGTCCCCGGCGCTGATGAGCCGGATCAGCGACATCAACTTCAATCCTTATTGGACGGCGCCCGATTCCATCGTCAAGCGCGACCTCCTGCCGAAGCTCGCCAAGGATCCGGACGTGCTGACCAAGATGAAGATCCGCGTCATCGAGAAGGCGACCGGCCGCGAGATCGATCCGCGGACCGTCGACTGGAGCGTCACGCCGAGCAGCCAATTCCTCTTCCGCCAGGATCCCGGCGATCAGAACGCCATGGCGACCGTGAAGATCAACTTCCCCAATAAATACGCGGTCTATCTGCATGACACGCCGACGCGCGAATTATTCGGCCAGAATGCCCGCTATCTGAGCTCGGGCTGCATCCGGGTCGATCGCGTCCAGGTCCTGATCGACTGGATCCTGTCCGGCCAGGACGGCTTCAATCCCGACATGATCGAGACCATCGCCCAGACCGGCCAGCGCCTCGACAAGCCGGTGAAGAGCGGCCCCGATCTGCGCATCATGTATCTGACCGCCTGGGCTACCGAGGACGGCCGCATCCATTTCCGCCCCGATATCTATCATCTGGACGGCACCGGCTTCATCACCGGCCAGCCGCAGCCGCGCAGCGAGTTCTGACCACTCCTTATCGTTTGCGGGTCTTGATCATCATGCCGGCGATCTCCTTCACAAGCTTCGCCGCGACATTCGCGGTGAGGTTCGAGATATCGCAGCGTGGATTGTATTCGACGATGTCGGCGGCGACGATCGGCTGCCTGAGCCGGTGGATGAGATTGACCACCTGGCGGACCGTCAGCCCGCCCGGCTCGCGATAGGTCACGCCGGGCGCATGCGCCGGATCGAGCGCGTCGACATCCATCGAGATGAAGATCGGCGTCCTTATATCGAGCTCGAGATCCTCGCTGCAGCGCCCCGCCTCGATGACCTCGACGCCGAAGCGCTTGAACTGGTCGCGGTGATGGCCGTTGATGGTGCGCAGCCCCACCTGGATCAGCCGATCAGTGAGCCCCTCCTCCATGATCCGCGCGAAGGATGAGGTCTGCGAGCGCCGGTTGCCTTCATAGGCGTCATAGATATCCGGATGCGCGTCGATATGAAGGATGGTCAGGCTCTTGTGGCGCCGTCGCACCGCCCGCATGATCGGATGGGTGATGGCGTGATCGCCGCCAAGGCAGATCAGCGGATCGCCGGCATCGAGCACGCGCCCGACAGTTTCCTCGATGACGTCCCAGGGATCCTCGGGCCCGGCGAAATCTATGTCGCCATGATCGTTGAAGGCCTCGTTGAGATCGATGCCGGTTTCCGTCCACAGGCTGTGCGCGTCGGACTGCAGCTCCGCGCGAATGGGCGCCGGCGCCTCGGCCGCGCCCTTCAACATCGCGGAATTGTCGTCATTGGGGATGCCGAGAAGCGAGACCTTGCCCATGGTTTCCTGCCTTGCCTGAACTGGGGGAGCGCTTCGAGCACATCGATTTGCCAGAATCGTGACGTTCCTTGCCGCTCCTATCCGCCGCCTTTAACATTCCGCGACGACCGACCTGGAGATTCTTGGACGTGACGCTTGATCTTCTGAACCGCGCCGGCCTGGCAGCCCTCGCCTTGTTCGCATTCACCACCCTCGCCAAGGCCGATGGCGAGATCGACAAGCTTCTGACGGCGGGCGACAAAGCCCGCCTCGCCGCTTTCGATGAGGTCCGGGCCGAGGCGGTCGCCGAGGCGAGGAAGGGCGGCAGCCCGGCGGACATCAAGACGCTCGACGCCATCCTCGCCGGCAAGCCCCTGTCCTTCTCGGGCCAATTCGACCTGACCGGCAATTGGCAATGCCGCACCATCAAGCTCGGCGGCCGCCCGGCGCTCACCATCTATGGCTGGTTCAAATGCCACGTCAGCGACGACGGCTCGGGCTGGCGGCTCGAGAAGCTCACCGGTTCGCAGCGCACCTCCGGCGCCTTCTACACCGACAGCGACACCAGGCTCACTTACCTGGGCGCCGGCCACTATTCGGATGAGAAGCCGCGCCGCTATCGCGCCGATCCCGACCGCGACGAGGTCGCCTACGCGATACGTCCCGGCAATAATCGCGTCCGCCTCGAATTCCCGTCGCCCAAATATGAATCGAAATTCGACATCATCGAGATGAAGAGGTGAAGCCCGGCGATCCACTCGCCTTCTTTCGCGCGCATGTCGCCGAGCTGCGCCATGCCCTGCGGGTGGTGATCGCCGTCGTCGCGGCCTTCGCCGTCGTGAAGCTCTTCGGCCTGCCGCAAGGCTGGTGGGCCGTCATCACCGCTCTGCTCGTGGTCCAGACCAGCGTCGGCGGCTCGCTCAAGGCGGCGCTCGACCGGTTGTGGGGCACCATGGCCGGCGCCTTTTATGGCGCACTCGTCGCCATCGCCATTCCGCATATGAGCGACCTGGGGCTCGGCATCGCCATTGCCGCCGCCATCCTGCCGCTGGCTTTCCTCGCCGCGGTGAACGCCGTGTTCCGGGTGGCGCCGGTCACCGCCTTGATCGTTCTGCTGCCGATCTATGGCCCGGCCTCCGATCCATTGATCTCGGCCGCCGAACGCGTCTTCGAGATCGTCATCGGCAATATCGTGGCGCTCGCCGTCACTTTCCTCATCCTGCCGGCCCGCGCCCATGGCCAGTTGCGCGAGGCGGCGGCACGGGTCGCCAGCCTCAATGCCGATCTGATGGAAAGGCTGATCGAGGGCCTCACTCGCGACCAGGGCCGCCAGAGCGTGCCGCCGTTCCATGCCAGGATCCGCGCCGCCCTCAAGCAGACCGAGACGGCCGCCGAGGAAGCGGCGCGCGAGCGCAAGATGCGGGTGAGCGACGACCCGGACCCCGAGCCCGTGGTGCGCACGCTCTACCGGGTGCGCCATGACCTGGTGATGGTCGGCCGCGCCGCCGCCAGGCCTCTGCCCGAGCCGGTCCTGGCCGAGCTCGGCCCGCTGCTCGCGAGCTTGCACCAGGATGCAGGCGCGGTTCTGCGCGGCATCTCGACCGCCCTCATCGCCCGCCTGCCGGCGCCGGGCATCGATGCCTATCAGGCCAGCATGCGGGCGATGGCCCAGGCGATCGAAGGCCTGGCCGACAACCGCGAGCGCCTGCCTCAAACGGAGGCGGCGCGCCTCTTCACCTTGCGCTTCGCGCTCGAGCAACTGGGCGACGACATGCGCGACCTCGCCGCCCGCACCAGCGAGCTCGCAAGGAAGACGGCCGCGCCTGCGGTCAGCTAGACTAATTGGCCTGTGCCCAATCGCCGGTGGTGTTCCACCAGCGGTTCGGATTGGCGCTGTCATCCAGCCCCTTGGACCGGCTGGTGAGAATGGGCGCGATGCGAATGACCGGCTCCTGATAGGAGTGGCATGCGAAGATCGTCTCGATGACCGCCTCGACGAGAGCTCGGTCGTCATCGAGCTCGAAGGAGACTTCGACGACGCCGGGGCGCTTGCGCGTCTCGGTTTCGGGGCCGGCGGCCGCGCCATCGAGCGGACGGTAGCGCTCGACGCCTTCGCCCGACTGATAGGCATTGCTGTCATATTTGCCCATGGCGAGCGGCGTCACCTGGGTCACCGCCGCCATGATCCGGTCGACGTCGTCGCGGGGCGCCTGCACGGTCATCAGGCACTTGCGTTCCATCCGGACTGAGCGGGTCTCGAAACCTTCTCCGGTCATCTGCCGGTCCTCCCTGTTGCTGGACGGAGAGGCTATGTCCCGCCGATGACAATCCGCGTCAGCAGCTATTCCGGGCCGAGCGCCAGCCCATCCGTCGGCTTGTCCAGGAAAGCGGCCAGGATCTCGACCACCAGCCTGTGATCGTCACGTTGCGGCAGCCCCGAAACGGTGATGGCGCCGATGACGCCGGTGCCTTCGACATGGATGGGGAAGCTGCCGCCATGCGGCGCGTAGTCCATCGGCGAAACGCCGCGATGCTGGTCGAGCGTGTCCTCCTTGGCGAGGAGCTCGCGTCCGACCCTATAGGAGCTCTTGAAATAGCGCAGCACCACATTGCTCTTGCGCCTCACCCATTCGGGATTGTCGGGCGTGCTGCCGGGCAGTGCGGTATAGAAAAGCTGCCGCCCGCCAACGCGGATATCGACGACGATCGGCAATTTGCGCGTCTCGGCCAGATCGCGGAATCTCAGGCCGAGCTCCCAGGCGGTGTTCTCGTCGAAGGAGGCGAAGCGCAGGACATCCTCCTGGAGGGCGAGTTGCTTGAGATCGTCATTGATGGTCATGGGAACTCCCGGCGGCATGCGGTCGACGGACTTGCGCGCTCTGCGCACCTTCTGGTGATTGCGGTCCGACCATTGCACGAGATGCTCGAGCGGGTCCAGCGGCCGGCGCGATGGCCCTGGTGATCCGGGCCCTCTTCCCTCAGGGCGATCAGTTGCCCGCCGGCACCGGGCAGCTCGTATCGCCTTCCTCGCATTTCAGATAACCCTGGAAATCCTTGATACGGCTTTGCGTCAGCCCGTCCAGACAGATCGAATAGATCATCGGCCCGACGCTTCCACCCTGCGCTCCGGCCGACTGGAAATTGCACTCGGCATCACGAAACGCCACCCAGGCTCTCTGCGCGGTCACCAGAAGCTTTGTCGTAGCGGCATCGCCCTTCAGCCGTACCTCGATCTGCTTATAGAGCTTGTTCAGCTCGGCATCCGATTTCTTGAATAGCTGGTCGTAGCACTGATCGAGCCCGGCCTGCCCGCCTGTCGCGTTGTCACACGCATCGGCTTGGGCTGCGGGCGCAGAGGCTGACACCGTCAGCGCAGCGGCGAGGAACGCCGCTTTGAAAAATTGTGTCAATTTTGCATCTCCTTCAGATCCGCCGCAGGAGACGCTAACACATGGCGGACGGATCGCAAGGTCGGTGCGCGCCGCCGCTCACGCGGACGGCGGCGCGCCCGTCATGTTTAGTTGCGGGTCTTGTCGACCAGCTTGTTCTTGGCGATCCACGGCATCATGGCGCGCAGCTTCTCGCCGACCGCCTCGATCGAATGCGCATCATTGACGCGGCGGATGGCCTTGAAGCTCGGCTGGCCGGCCTTGCATTCGCGGATCCATTCCGAGGTGAAGCGGCCGGTCTGGATGTCCTTCAGCACGCGGCGCATCTCCTGCTTGGTTTCGTCGGTGATGATGCGCGGCCCGGTCTGGTACTCGCCCCATTCGGCGGTGTTGGAGATCGAGTAGTTCATGTTGGCGATGCCGCCTTCATAGATGAGGTCGACGATCAGCTTCACTTCGTGCAGGCATTCGAAATAGGCCATCTCCGGCGCGTAGCCGGCTTCCACCAGCGTCTCGAAGCCGGCGCGGATGAGCTCGACCAGGCCGCCGCACAGAACCGCCTGCTCGCCGAACAGGTCGGTCTCGCACTCTTCCTTGAAGGTGGTCTCGATGATGCCGGAGCGGCCGCCGCCAATGGCGCAGGCATAGGAGAGCGACAGGTCATGGGCATTGCCCGAGGCGTCCTGATGGATGGCGATGAGGCAGGGCACGCCGCCGCCCTTCTGATATTCGCCGCGCACCGTGTGGCCGGGGCCCTTCGGCGCGATCATCAGCACGTCGATGGTCTTCTTGGGTTCGATCAGATTGAAATGGATATTGAGGCCATGGGCGAAGGCGATCGCGGCGCCGTCACGGATATTGGGGGCGATCTCGTCCTTCCAGATGTCGGCCTGGAGCTCGTCCGGGGTCGCCATCATCATGAGATCGGCCCATTTGGCGGCCTCCGCCACCGTCATCACCTGGATGCCGTCGGCTTCCGCCTTCTTGGCGGTCTCCGAGCCCTTGCGCAGCGCCACCGCGAGGTTCTTGGCGCCGGAATCCTTGAGATTCAGGGCATGGGCCCGGCCCTGGCTGCCATAACCCACGATGACGACCTTCTTGCCCTTGATCAGGTTAACATCGGCATCCCGGTCATAATAAACGCGCATGAGACTTCCCTCGCTGGTGAATTGAATACGAGCCGGAAGCTCGCAAAACCGGGGCGCACAATAGAGATCGGTGCCCCAAAGGCAAGCCTGTTCGATGCATTGGCCGCATGCCTCCGGAGGGGGGCTTCCCGCCCTTCGGTCAGCCTGAGACGGGGTCTGAGCCGGCCGCCGCAACCGATTCAAAAGACTCATGGTTCCGTCCCAGGGCCACGTCCCCCGACACGATCCGGGCCAGCCCCCGGGCCACCAGCGGGACCCGGCTCGCCGGCGCCACCAGACCGTCGCGGAGCATGGGCAAGAGGGTGCTGTCCGACTGGTAGAAGGGGGTGAAAACGGCGCTGAGCGCCTGGTAGAGCCGGATATGCAGCCGCCGCTTCCGGGCATAAAGGCTGAGCGCCTCCCCCGCCTCGCCGGCGCCGGCGAGCGCTTCCGCCAGGGCTCGCACGTCGAGCAGCGCCATATTGGCGCCCTGCCCCAGTTGCGGGCTGGTCGCATGGGCGCTGTCGCCGATGAAGACGATGCCTGGACCATAGGGCAAAGGCAGCGTGTGATGGCCATAGGAGGCGAGCACCATCTGATCCGGCTCCCGGATCTCGGCCAGAAGCGGCTCGGTCTCGGGCCAAAGCCCCGCCACCCGGGCCCGCCAGGCGGCAAGCCCTTCGGCCTGCCAGCGCGGATAGTCCTTCGCCTTGAGGCTCCAGAAGAAGGTCGCCTGCGGCTCGTCGCCGGCGAAGCGCCGGCCCACCGGCAGCACCCCGATCATGATGGAAGCCCTTTCGTAGCGCTGCTCCAGAGCGCGCCCTTCGAACGGCTTGGCCGCTGACCATGGCAATGTCGTCCACAGCGCCCCATAGGCGAGACTGCGGCGGCGGGCCGGGGCTGAAGCTTCCACCATCAGAGGCGACCGGCCGCCCAAGGCGTCGATGACGAGATCGAACGGGCCGAAATGCCGCCCCTGCTCCGTAACCAGGATCGGACGCCGCCCATGCGCCCGGTCGAGGCCCGTTATCCGTGCGCCGGTCTCGATGGGAAGCCCCACGGCCTTCACCGCGTCGAAGAGCACATTGAAGAGCGCCGAGCGATGCACCGCCAGGCCGTTGCGGCCATTGCCCAGAGCCGCATAGCGCACATCGAGCACGATGCGCCCCGAAGGGATAGCGCGGCCGAACAGGCGGTCGATCGGCGCGCCGAGCCGGCGCATGCCATCACCGAGTCCCAGCCAGTCGAGCACATCGAGACCGGCCGGCTGCAGCATCAGCCCCGAGCCCAGAGGCCGCGGCGCGTCGAACTGGTCGAGCAGCCGGATCCTGTGGCCCTGGCGCGCCAGGGCGAGGCCCGCGGCGAGCCCGGCCACACCACAGCCGGCAATGGCGATGTCGAGAGGTTTCACCAGGCGATCAGGCGGCGTCGCGCGCCTGCCACAGGATCCTGAGGCTCAAGGCGCCGAGGAACAGGCCGGTCACCCGGTCGATCCATTTCTTGGCGCCGATATAGAAACGCCGCACCGGCGCAGAACCGAAGCACAGGGCGACCAGCACGTACCAGACGACTTCATTGGTGGTGACGATGGCGAGCAGCGCCAGCATCATCCAGGTCGGCACGTCCTGCGGCAGCATGGCCACGAAGATCGAGCCGAAGAAGACGGCGACCTTGGGATTGGAGATCTGGGTGAGGAAGCCGCGCAGGAAGGGATTGCGCCGCATGGCCTCTCCATTGCCCTCGCCCATCTCGATCGGCGCATCGGCATGCCGGAATATCTGAAAGGCGATCCACAGCAGGAACAAGGCGCCCGCCACCTTCATGCCGACGAACAGCCAGTGATGCAGCCGGAACAGCGCATTGAGTCCGAGCAGCGCCGCGCTCGCCCACACGATGGTGCCGGCGCCGAGGCCGAAGGCGATCTTGATGCCGTCGAGGCGCGAGCGCGCCACCGAAGTCTGCGCCGTGATGAGGAAGCTTGGTCCCGGGCTGATGACCGCCAGAAGCTGCACCAGTCCGATCGTAACCAGGGTGATCAAGCTTGCCGTCACGCTGCCTCGCTTATCTTGTCGCCACACGCCATGCGGAACAGCCGCACGGTTTCCGCCATGCCGAAGACGAGCGCATCCGCCGTGATCGCATGGCCGATCGAAACTTCGCGCAAATTGGGCAACGCCGCAACCAGGCGCGGCAGATTTTCGCGCGTCAGGTCATGGCCGGCATTGAGACCGACACCGGCCTTCTCGGCCGCCTTGCCGGTCGCCACCACCTTGCGGAACTCGCGCTCCAGCGCCAACGGCTCGAAGGCGCCGCCATAAGGGCCGGTATATATCTCGACCCGATCGGCCCCCACTTCCCTTGCTTGATGGGCGAGCTCGGGCTCGGCGTCGACGAAGATCGAGACGCGCATGCCCTGGGCTTTGAACGTGCCGATGACATCGATGAGGAAGCCCTTATGCGCGGCGATGTCCCAGCCGTGATCGGAGGTCGCCTGGCCGATATCGTCGGGCACGAGCGTCACCTGGTCGGGTCTGGCCGCCATGACCAGCTTGACGAAGTCCGGATCGGGATTGCCTTCGATATTGAACTCGCGGCCCGGAAAGTCCTTACGGATCATGTCCTTCAGGACGCCGACATCGCTGCGGCGGATATGCCGCTCATCCGGTCTCGGATGTACGGTCAGCCCATAGGCGCCCGCCTGCAGCGCGATCCGCCCGATCCCCTCGACGCTCGGCCAGGGCAGGTCGCGCCGGTTGCGGAGAAAGGCGATGGCATTCACATTGACGGACAGTTTGGTAGACAAGGCACACCTCGGCTGATCGAAGAGGCCTTGACTCTAACAACCGAGTGGACAGCCCAAAACATCCGCTTTTGGACGATTTTTTCAGACCACTTATTCTTCGACTTCGTCCAGAACGGGACTGCGCCCCTGCAGATGGTCGAGGAACATGAGGAATATTTCGCGCTCGGTGGTGATGTCGAGCCGCCGGTAGATGCGCTTCTTATGCGCCTTGACGGTCTGCGGCGCGCAGCCGATCCGCTCGGCGATCGCCTTGGTCGGATAGCCTTCGAGAATGGCGCAGATGATCTCATGCTCGCGTCTGCTGACCTGACCGGCGAGGAACGACGCCTTGAGCGCCGGCAGGCTGCTCCTGAGGCTCGAATAGCTGAGCACGCAGAGACGTCCGCCGGGCGCGATCGGGAACCACTCGTCGAGCCGGCTGGCGAACAGCGTTCCGCCGTCGATGTCGAGGCTGCGGCTGCCTTCGGCGAAGGCCGCGCGTGCCTGGGCGTCGAGCGCGCCATCGCGCCGGCAGGCCTGGCGCCATTCGCGATTGGCGAAGACGGTCTCGCCGGCCCGGTCGAAGATGCATACCGCATTCGGCTGGAAGCCGCGCGCCGTCCGGTTCACCGCCCCGCGGAACAGGAGCTGATTATTGGTGCGGTGCAGCCTGGCGATGCCGGAATAGAGCCGGCGCAGCACGTCGGGCGCCTCCTCCGAGAAGCGCATCGAGCGCTCCATGAACAGCGCCACGGTGCGCCGTCCGGGTGACGGCAGGAGGACGCCGATCTCGTCGACGAGGCCGATCGGATCATAGAATTCGGCGAAGTAGTTGCCGAAGTCATAGTCGCGGCCGCGTACCTCGTTCATGGTCACGACACCGGGGCGGCCGGTATTCTGCCAATGGCGCGACAGCGGACAATAGCGGCTGAACTCGCGCACATAGGATCTGCAGTGGACCACCGGCGTGTCGCAAGGGTCGATGCACACGGCCCGGCCGTCGCGTTCGATCTGATAGACCTGGGCGAAATCGCTTGGAAACACCTCGCGCACCACATCCAGGATGCCGCGATGAAATCTGGACGTGCCCAGCGCGCCCGCAATCTGGCCGAGCGCCAGGGCCGCCGCACCCGCGTCGCTGATCCCGAGCTTGCCCATCCGAGCCCTCCACCCTGCTCCGTTACCCCAAAAGGGGGATTCAAGCCGCTGGCGAGCATGCCCTAGACCTTTTGCTCCGTCCATCCGCTTCCGAAGAGCCCTGGATAGGAAGAAATAACGCAATGATTATCGGCGGCAGGGACCCTTCCCGCCATCCGCAACAGATCAGGTGAAGCCGGCAATGACCTTGACCACCAATTTCGAGAAATCCGCCCAGGAAGCGTGGGAACAGGACCGCGCCCATCTCATCCACCCCTTTTCGAGCCTTGCCGCCAATAAGGAGGAAGGCTGCACGGTGATGGCGGGCTCGGATGGCGTCCATGTCATGGATGCCGAGGGCAACCGCTTCTATGATGGCATCGGCGGCCTGTGGTGCGTGAATGTCGGTTATGGCCGCGAGGAGATCATCGAGGCCATCGTCCAGCAGCTGCGCGAGCTTCCCTTCTATTCGGCCTTCAACAACCTGACCAACAAGCCGGCCGCTGCCCTCGCCGCCAAGCTCGCCAAGCTGGCGCCCGGAAAGCTCAACCATGTCTTCTTCGGCACCGGCGGATCGGTGGCGAACGACTCGGCCGTTCGCCTCGTCCATCACTATTTCAACCGGATCGGAAAGCCCTATCGCAAGAAGATCCTGTCGCGCCAGAACGCCTATCACGGCAGCACGCATCTCACCATCGCGCTGACCGGGCCGGTCTATCAGACGGGCTGGGACGGCGCCACCGACCTCGTCCATTATCTCTCCTGCCCGCACAGCTATCGCCGTCCCGAAGGCGTCAGCGAAGCGGGTTTCCTCGATTTCCTGATCAAGGAGATGGAGGACGCGATCCTCAAGCTCGGCCCCGACAATGTCGCGGCCTTCATCGCCGAACCTATCATGGGCGCCGGCGGCGTGATCGTGCCACCGGAGGGCTATCACAAGCGCACTTTCGATCTCTGCCGCAAATACGGGATCTTCTACATCTCGGATGAAGTCGTGACCGCCTTCGGCCGCCTCGGCCACATGTTCGCGTCCTTCGACAAATTCGGCATCGAGCCGGACATCATCGCCAGCGCCAAAGGCATTTCGTCCGGCTATCAGCCGCTGTCGGCCACCATCGTCTCGGACCAGATCTTCGAGGTCATCAGCCGCCCGGGAGCCGCCTTCTTCCACGGCTTCACCTACAGCTGCCATCCCGCCGCCTGCGCCGCCGGCCTCAAGAACATCGAGATCATCGAGCGCGAGAAGATCTGCGAGCGCGTGCGCAAGACCGGCCCCGCCTTCGAGAAGGCGCTGCACAAGCTCGGGGATCTCGATCTCGTCGGCGAGGTGCGCGGCAGCCATTTCATGATGTGCATCGAAAGTGTCGCCGACAAGAAGACCAAGGCGCTGCTGCCGGCGGAAGCCAATGTCGGCAAGCGCATCGCGCAGAACTGCCAGAAGCGCGGCCTCATCGTCCGCCCGCTCGGCCATCTCAACATCCTGTCGCCGCCGCTGACCCTGGAAGCCGCCCAGATCGAGGAGATCGGCGGCATTCTGCGCCAGAGCATCAAGGCCACGATGGACGATCTCAAGAAGGATGGATTCCTCTGATGCTGCACCGGCAGCGGGATTTTGCTGAGGCCATGACCACAAATCCGGCCATCGATGTCGCGGGCGTCGTCAAGCGCTTCGGCCAAGGTCCCGCCGCCGTCGTGGCGTTGAAGGACGTGTCGCTCACCATCGGCGACAACGAGTTCTTCACTTTGCTGGGGCCCTCCGGCTGCGGGAAGACCACGCTGCTGCGCATCCTGGCCGGCTTCGAGGCGGTGAGCGACGGCGCCGTCTCGCTCTATGGCGAGAATATCGCGGGGCTTCCGGCGAACCGGCGCTCGGTCAACACCGTCTTCCAGCACTATGCGCTGTTCCCGCATATGACGGTCGCCGAGAATGTCGCCTACGGGCCTCAGCGCCTGCGGCGTCCGCCCAAGGAGATCGCCGAGACCGTCTCCCGCATGCTCCAGCTGGTCAAGATGGAGAAATTCGCCGAGCGCCGCCCGGCGCAATTGTCCGGCGGCCAGCAGCAGCGCGTCGCTCTCGCCCGGGCGCTGGCGCCCCATCCCAAGGTGCTGCTTCTCGACGAGCCGCTGTCCGCCCTCGACCTGAAGCTCAGGCAAGCGATGCGCGCCGAGCTCAAGCAGCTGCAGCGCGCCACCGGCATCACCTTCGTCTTCGTCACCCATGACCAGGAAGAGGCTCTGTCGATGAGCGACCGCATCGCGGTGATGTCGGAGGGCGAAGTCCAGCAGATCGACACGCCGGCGGAGATCTACGAATACCCCGCCAACCGCTTCGTCGCCTCCTTCATCGGCGACGCGAATTTCATCGCCGCTGAGATCGGCGGCATCACCGGCGGAAGGGGCGAATGCCGCTCGGCCGGCGGTCACTCCTTCACCCTCGCCGCGGCTCCCGGCGCCAAGCTCGGCGACAAGGTGACCTTGTTCCTGCGCCCCGAGAAGGTGCGGATCGACGCTTCGGACAGCGGCGGCCTTCCGGGCACCATCAGATCGACTGAATATCTCGGCCAGTCGACCTTCTATCAGGTCGATATCGGCGAGGACGCTCCCTTGATGGTGGCCGGGCGCAACCGTGACGACGGCGGGACGCCCTATCGGACCGGCGACCGCGTCTCGCTCGTCATCGGCGCCGACGCCTTGCGGATGCTGGCCGGATGATCGCGTCACCCCAGACGCCGGCGCTGCGCAGGATTCTCGGCCTCCTGCCGGCGCTCGCCGTCATCGGCCTCTTCATGCTGGTGCCGGTCGCCATCATGGCTCTCTATTCGTTTCTCGAAGCCAATCCCTTCGGCGGCATAGTCTGGCGCTTCTCGCCCGAGGCCTATGTCCAGTTCCTGTTCGAGCGCGACCTCGCCGACAATCTCGTCTTCCATACGGGCTATCTGATCATCATCCTGCGCTCGCTGGGCCTGGCGATACTGGCGACGATCCTCTGCCTGATCGTCGGCTTCCCGATCGCCTATTTCATCGCCCGCCAGCCGGCGCGCCACCGCACCATCTGGATCTATTTGATCACCATCCCTTTCTGGACCAACCAGCTGGTGCGCACTTTCGCCTGGATCATCATTCTCGGCCGCAACGGCACCATCGAAATGCCGTTCCGCTGGCTGGGTGTCCTCGGCGCCGACGATACGCTCGGCCTCATGTATACCGACTTCGCCATCGTCGTCGGCCTGATCTACGCCTTCATCCCGATCATGGTGCTGCCGATCTATGCGAGCCTCGAGAAGCTCGACTTCCGTCTCATCGAAGCCTCCGCCGATCTCTATTCCTCGACCTTCGAGAGCTTCCGGCGGGTGATCATCCCGCTGGCCAGGCCCGGCATCGTCGCCGGCTCCATTCTCGTCTTCATCCCTTGCCTCGGCGCTTTCATTCAGCCGGATCTCCTCGGCGGCGGCAAGAAGCTGATGCTCGGCAGCCTGGTGCAGTTCCAATTCGCCACGGCGCGCAACTGGCCCTTCGGCGCCGCGGTGGCGATGATCCTGCTCACCTTCGTCGTCCTTTGCCTCCTCTGGTACGCACAGGCCGCCCGCCGCGCCGGCGCACAGGCGGGAGGAGCCCTCGCCCATGCCTGACGCCCGCGCTCCCGCCTCATTCCGCAGCGCCGGCGAAGTTCGCGGGCTGAAACCGGCCGCCTATGGCTTCATGGTCTTTCTCTATCTGCCGATCGCCATCCTCATTCTCTATTCCTTCAATTCCGGCTCGCTGGTCATGGTCTGGTCGGGCTTCGGCCTCAACTGGTATGCCAAGGCCTTCGCCAACGGCGACATTCAGCGCGCCGCCTTCAATTCGCTGATCGTGGCGACGGTGGCGACCGCCATGGCGACGGTCATCGCCACCCTGGCGGCGCTGGTGATGACGCGCGGCGGGGCCTTCCGCGGACGCGGCGCCAGCCTCACCATGATCTCCCTGCCCCTGATGGTGCCCGAGATCGTCACCGCCGTCGCCATGCTGATCGTCTTCGCCGGCACCGGCCTGTCGCTCGGTCTCGGCAATGTGATCATCGCCCATGTCACCTTCTGCATTCCCTTCGCCTTCATGCCCATCCGCGCCCGCCTCGAAGGCATGGACACGACGCTCGAGCAGGCTTCCGCCGATCTCTATGGTAGCGACTGGGCGACATTCCGGTATGTCACCCTGCCCATTCTGATGCCCGGCATCCTCGCCGGCGCCATGCTGAGCTTCGTCATCTCGCTCGACGACTTCATCATCACCATGATGGTGGCGGGCGCCGGCTCCACCACGCTGCCGGTCTATATCTATAGCATGATCCGCCAGGGCGTGACGCCCGAGGTCAATGCCGTTTCATCCCTGCTGCTATTGGCTTCCGTGCTGCTGGTGACGCTCTATTGGCTCATCACCCGCGAGCGCGAGGCCGGAACGACCTAGAAACTGAAAACAATCGAAGGAGGAGACCCAATGAGATTGCTGGTCGCATCCGCCATCGCGGGCCTGCTGGCGCTCGCCCCCAATGCCGCCTGGTCGGAAGAGAAGCTCTTTCTCTACAACTGGACGGACTATACCTCGCCCGAGGCGATCAAGAAATTCGAGACCGAGACCGGGATCAAGGTCACCATCGACACCTATGATTCCAACGAGACCCTCCTCGCCAAGCTGAAGGCCGGCGCCACCGGCTATGACGTCATCATTCCTTCGCATAATTTCGTGCCCATCCTCATCGACGAGAAGCTGGTGCAGAAATACGATGTGAAATCACTCCCCAACTTCGCAAATGTCGAGGACCGCTGGAAGAATCCGGACTGGGACAAGAACCAGGAATACACGGCGCCCTTCCACTGGGGCACCACCTCGGTGGCCTATCGCGAGGATCTCTACGGCAAGAAGCTCGAGTCTCTCGGTGAGTTCTTCAAGCCGGGCGACAAGGCCACCGGCCGCGTCAGCGTGTTCAAGACGCCGGAGGAGGTCGTCAATCTGGCGCATCTCTATCTCGGCCAGAAATTCTGCAACCCCGATCCCGCCCAGATGCAGAAGGTCCAGGATCTGCTCCTCGAGCAGAAGCCCGCCGTCAATACCTACAGCTCGGAAGGCATGAACGACCGGCTGATCAATGGCGACAGCGTGATCAGCACGCAATGGAACGGTTACGCCCTCAAGGGCCGCACCGAGGGCGCGAAATCCGGCAAGGTCGTCACCTATGCCTATCCGAAGGAAGGCGTCATCGGCTGGATGGACAATATGATGATCCCGGCCACCGCCGGCAATGTCGAGAACGCCAGGAAGTTCATCAACTTCATGATGGCGCCGGAGAACATGGCGCTGCAGGCGAATTTCACCGGCTATGCCGCCGGCATCAAGGGCATGGAAGCCGGTCTCAATGAGGAAATGCGCACGGCGCCGGAGATCAACGCGCCGGCCGACGTCAAGATCGTCTTCTCCTGGGCCTGCGACGCAGCCTCCCAGAAGCTGATCGACAAGGTGTGGACCAACATCCTCAAGTAAGCGGAGGAAAGGGCGGCAAGAGGCATTGCTCTTGCCGCCTTTTTGTCAGATCTTCATCGCCTCGGGGCCGCGCGATATGGCGGCGATGCCGGTGCGCGACACTTCCACGAGACCGAGCGGCTGCATCAGCGAAATGAACTGATCGACCTTGCTGGTCTTGCCGGTCAGCTCGAAGACGAAGCTCTCCGTCGTCGCATCGATGACATGGGCGCGGAACGCATCGGCGAGGCGCAGCGCCTCCATGCGCTTCTCGCCCTTCCCCGCCACCTTGATCAGCGCCAGCTCGCGCTCGATGGCATTGCCCTGGACGGTGAGGTCGGCGACCGAATGCACCGGCACCATGCGCTCGAGCTGCGCCTTGATCTGCTCGATCACATTGCTGGTGCCCGACGTCACGATGGTGATGCGCGAGACATGCGCCTCATGCTCGGTCTCGGAGACGGTGAGCGAGTCGATATTGTAGCCGCGTCCCGAGAACAGGCCGATGACCCGGGCGAGGACGCCCGGCTCGTTGTCGACCACGATGCACAGCGTGTGCGTTTCGACCGCCCGCTTGCGGTCGTCGAGGAAATAGGCGGATGCCGGTTGTGCTTGCATGTTCATTGTCGTCGTCCTTACACCAAGACCTTGCCTTCGGCGCCGATCGCCTTCTCGATTTCGTCATCCGGCACATCCTCGCCGAGCAGCATCTCGTTATGCGCCTTGCCGGAAGGAATCATCGGGAAGCAGTTGGCGAGGCTCGCGACACGGCAGTCGAAGATCACCGGCCGGTCGACCTCGATCATCGCTTTGATCGCGGCGTCGAGCTCGGCCGGCTTCTCCGCCCGCATGCCGACCGCGCCATAGGCTTCCGCCAGCTTGACGAAATCGGGCAGCGCTTCCGAATAGCTTTCCGACAGGCGGTTGCCGTGCAGCAGCTGCTGCCACTGGCGCACCATGCCCATGTACTGGTTGTTGAGGATGAAGATCTTGACCGGCAGTCGGTACTGCACCGCGGTCGAGATTTCCTGCATCGTCATCAGCACCGAGGCGTCGCCGGCGATGTCGACGACCAGGCTCTTCGGATGCGCCATCTGCACGCCGATCGTCGCCGGCAGGCCATAGCCCATGGTGCCGAGGCCGCCGGAGGTCATCCAGCGGTTCGGCTCCTCGAACTTGAAGAACTGCGCCGCCCACATCTGATGCTGGCCGACTTCGGTGGTGATATAGACATCCTTGTCGCGGGTCAGCGCGTAGAGCCGCTCGATCGCATATTGCGGCATGATGACGTCCTTGCGCGCCTTGTATTTGAGGCTGTCGCGGGAACGCCACTGATCGATCTGCTTCCACCACTGGGCCAGCGCCGGCTTGTCCACCTGGTGCTGGCGCGCCTTCCACACGCGGATGAAGTCTTCCAGTACATGGGCGCAGTCGCCGATGACCGGCAGGTCGACGCGGACATTCTTGTTGACCGACGACGGATCGATATCGACATGGATCTTGCGCGAATGCGGCGAGAAGGCATCGACGCGGCCGGTGATGCGGTCATCGAAGCGCGCGCCGATATTGATCATCACGTCGCAGCCGTGCATGGCCATATTGGCCTCGTAAGTGCCGTGCATGCCGAGCATGCCGACCCAATGCTTGTCGGAAGCCGGGAAGGCGCCGAGGCCCATCAGCGTCGAGGTGACCGGAAAGCCGGTCATCTTGACGAATTCGCGCAGCAGCTTCGAAGCTGCCGGACCCGAATTGATGACGCCGCCGCCGGTGTAGAAGATCGGCCGCTTGGCCGTGGCGATCAGATCGACCGCGGCGCGGACCGCGTTCTGGTCGGGCTTCACCTTCGGGCGATAGGTCTTGTGCTGGATGTTGCCCGGGCCGACATAGGTTCCCTTGGCGAACTGGACGTCCTTCGGCACGTCGACGACGACCGGGCCCGGACGGCCGTTGGTCGCGACATAGAAGGCTTCGTGCAGGATGCGCGCCAGGTCGTTGACGTTCTTCACCAGGTAATTGTGCTTGGTGCAGGGCCGGGTGATGCCGACCGTGTCGCATTCCTGGAAGGCGTCGTTGCCGATGAGATGGGTCGGCACCTGGCCGGTGATGCAGACCATCGGGATCGAGTCCATGAGGGCGTCGGTGAGTCCGGTGACCGCATTGGTGGCGCCGGGCCCGGAGGTGACGAGGACGACGCCGGGCTTGCCGGTGGAGCGCGCATAGCCTTCCGCCGCATGGGTGGCGCCCTGCTCGTGGCGGACCAGGATGTGCTTCACCTTGTCCTGCTGGAAGATCTCGTCATAGATCGGGAGGACGGCGCCTCCCGGATAGCCGAACACATGTTCGACCCCCTGATCCGCCAGCGCCTTCAATATGATCTCGGCGCCTGTCATTTGCTCGTCGCTTCGGCCAGCCATCGTCCTCTTCCTTCTTCTTTGTCCTCGTGCTTCCGTTCCATCGCGGGCAATAAAAAAGGCCCCCGAGGGAGCCCTTTGCGCGTCAGCCAGTATCGCGGCAGCTCAAGCTGCCCCGGCGACGCGCCTTCCTACGATAAGAACGAGAGATTGGTTCATGGCGAGCCTTGTAGTGGGCCCGGCGGAAAAGGTCAAGCGCGTCGCTCTTCCCAGCCCGGCATCTGATGCCGCCACCAGGTGAGCTGGCGCTTGATATACTGCCGGGTGGCCGCCTGGCCGGCCTCGATGGCGTCCTCCAGCCCCCGCCAGCCTGCGAGCCAGGCGGCCAGCTGCTTGACCCCGATGGCCTTCATGACCGGCACCTTGGGCTCGAGCCCGAGCGCCAGCAGCGCCTTGACCTCCTCGACCGCCCCCTCCTTCACCATGCGGGCAAACCGCTCATTGGCCCTGGCATGGAGGACCTTGCGGTCCGGATTGAGGAATATTCTCTCGACCGCGACGCCCGCCAGCACCGCCTTGCCCTGGGCGGCCCTCTGCCAGTGGTCGAGCGGCTTGCCGGTGCCCTCGAACACCTCGAGCGCCCTTATGATCCGCTGCCGGTCGTTAGGGTTAAGGCGCGCCGCCGCCCCCTCGTCGCGCTTGGCGAGCTCGGCATGGAGATCGCCCTTGGCGTCGCGCCATTTCTGCGTGATGTCGGCGGGGATCAGCGGAATGTCGGCGAGCCCCTGCTCCAGCGCCTTGAAATAGAGGCCGGTGCCGCCGGTGATGATGGGCACGCGGCCCGACCGCCAGACCGCCTCAAGCTCGGCCGTCGCATCGGCGAGCCAGCGCGCCACGGAATAGGCGCCGGCTCCCGGCACATGGCCATAGAGCCGGTGCGGCACCTGCGCCTCATCCTCTTCGCTGGGCCGCGCGGTCAGAATGCGCAGTTCGCGATAGACCTGCATCGCATCGGCATTGACGATGACGCCGCCCTTTTCATGCGCGAGCGCGATCGCCAATGCCGACTTGCCGCTGGCAGTCGGTCCTGCGATAAGCACCGCTCGTTTTTCCAAGGACATGGCTGGATGGACTCCGTTGTCATTCTCATAGCAGCCCCGGGCTCGCGCGCAATCGACGAGGCGGTGAAGAAGGCGTTGGCCGAGCTGACATCGGCGCAGCCCGGGTGGCTATGTGAAAATGAAGCATTGCAGGCCTCTGTCGGCGCCGCAACCTTTCCGGGCCTTGCCGCTGAGCTCCAACGGCTGGTGAAGGATCTGCCCATCGACATCGCCCTTGTGCCGGCCCAGAACCGGCGCAAGCGGCTGCTGATCGCCGACATGGATTCGACCATGATCGGCCAGGAATGCATCGACGAATTGGGCGCGCTGGCGGATGTCGGCGAGCGCATCAAGGAGATCACCGCCCGCGCCATGCGGGGCGAGCTCGATTTCGAGGCGGCGCTGAAGGCGCGCCTGCAGCTGATGAAGGGCCTGCCCGAAGAAGCCATCGCCAAGGTGCTGGAGGAACGGATCACCTTCACCCCGGGTGGCAGGACGCTCATCGCCACGATGAAGGCCCATGGCGCCTATGCCGCTCTGGTGTCCGGCGGCTTCGTCCAGTTCACATCTTACGTGGCGCAAAAACTGTGCTTCGACGAAGACCGCGCCAATGAGCTGCTCATCGCCGAAGGCCGCCTCACCGGCGGTGTCCGCGAGCCGATCCTCGGCCAGGACGCCAAGGTCCGGGCGCTCGACGAGATCACCGCGAGGCTCGGCATCACCGTGGCGGACGCGGTGGCGGTGGGCGACGGCGCCAATGACATCCCGATGCTGCGCAAGGCGGGCCTCGGCGTGGCGCTCCATGCCAAGCCCAAGGTCCAGGAGCAGGTCTCGGTGCGCATCAATCACGGCGACCTGACCGCGCTTCTGTACCTCCAGGGCTACGGCGTTAACGAATTTGCCGCCTGACCGCCCGCAACAGGCGTGCTTTTTTCGTCATCACGTTTTTGTTAGAGTGCGGCACCGGTGCCTCGGCACCCATGGAGGCCTCAATGAACATGATTCGTCTGACAGCCCTGGCAGGTTTCGCCCTGGCGGCGGCTGGTTTCGCGGTCACACCCGCAAGCGCTCTCTCCAGCAAGGAATGCAGCGTGAAATACCAGGCGGCCAAGGAAGCGGGAACGCTGAAGGGCATGAACTGGAACGAGTTCCGCAAAGCGCAATGCGCGGACGGCGCCGCCGCCGCCGATGATGATGCCGCGGCGGCGACCAAGGCAAAGACCAAGAAGGCTGCCGCCTCCGACGATGATGACGCCAAGGGGCTCACCTCGAAGCAGTGCAGCGCCAAATACCAGGCCGCCAAGGAGGCCGGCACGCTCGGCGACATGAAGTGGAACGACTTCCGCAAGGCCGAATGCGGCCCCGGCGCTTCCGCCGAGATCGAGAAGGCCAAGACGAAGACCAAGAAGGCCGCGGCTTCCGGCGACGATGATGCCAAGGGCCTCACCTCGAAGCAGTGCAGCGCCAAATACCAGGCGGCCAAGGAAGCCGGTACGCTCGGCGACATGAAGTGGAACGACTTCCGCAAGGCCGAATGCGGTCCGGGCTCGAGCGCCGAAGTCGAGAAGACCACGAGCAAGACCAAGAAGACCGTGGCCACGACCGACGATGATGCCACCAAAGGTCTCACGTCCCAGCAGTGCAGCGCCAAATATCAGGCGGCCAAGGCGGCCAATGCGCTCAACGGCATGAAGTGGAACGACTACCGCAAGGCCGAATGCGGCCCCGGCGCTTCCACCGAATTCAAGGCGACCAAGGCCTCGACGGGTTCTGGCGGCGGCCTGTCGATGAAGGAGTGCAGCGTCAAATATCAGTCGGCCAAGGAATCGGGCACGCTCGGCGGACTGAAGTGGAACGACTTCCGCAAGGCCAAATGCAGCGCCGATGCGGCTGACGACGAGACGGTGCCGGCCGAGAGCGAAGCTCAATATACCGACGAGCCGGAGATGCCGCAGATCAAGGCTCCCAGGGGCGTCAAGTTCCCGCGCGCCATTTCCTCCAAATATTCGAATGAATCCGAGGGCAAGGCCCGCATGCATACCTGCCTGCAGCAGTATTATGCGAACAAGGAGGACAACGCGCTGGGCGGCCTCAAATGGATTCAGAAGGGCGGCGGCTATTACAGCCTGTGCAACGCCCGCCTGAAGGGCACGAGCTGAAGCCCCCTTCCGGCAGGACAGACGAAAAGAGCGCCTTTCGGCGCTCTTTTCTTTTCGTAGGGGAGACGGATCAGTCCTTCTTGAGCCGGACCGCGATGAAGCGCATCTCGCTCTGCTTGCCGCCTTTGGCGATATAGAGCAGCACGGATTTCTTGGCAGCGCCTTCGGCGACCTTGACGCTCGCCGTGACATCGCCCGGCGTCTTGACCGGCTTCTGGCCGGCTTCGATGATGACGTCACCCGGCTCGATGCGCTTCTCCGCGGCCGGGCCGCCGGGTTCAACCTCGGTGACGATCGCGCCTTCCAGACCCTCGTCGATCTTGAAGCGCTGGCGCTGCTCGTCCGAGATGATCGCGAGCTTCATGCCGAGCGCTTCGGCGGTGTCGGCCGGCACGCCGGCTTCCGGCGCCGCGGCGACGATCTTCTCGCCGTCCTCGAGTCGGCCGACTTCGGCGGAAAGCTCGACGCTCTTGCCTTCGCGCATCACCTTGACCACGACCTTCTTGCCGATCGGGGTATCGGCGACGACGCGCGGCAGGTCCTTCATCTCGCGGATCGGCTTGCCGTCGAATTCGACGATCACGTCGCGAGGCTTGAGGCCGGCCTTTTCGGCGGGACCGGTCGGCGTCACTTCCGCCACCAGGGCGCCCTGCGCCTTGCCGAGATCGAGGCCCTCGGCCAGATCGTCGGTGAGCGACTGGATGCGCACGCCGAGCCAGCCGCGCCGCGTCTCGCCATACTGGACGAGCTGGTCGACGACGCTCTTGACCGTGGCGGCGGGCACCGAGAAGCCGATGCCGACCGAGCCGCCCGAGGGCGAGTAGATGGCGGTGTTCACGCCGACGACATCGCCGTTGAGATTGAACAGCGGACCGCCGGAATTGCCCTTGTTGATGGCGGCATCCGTCTGGATGAAGTCGTCGTAAGGGCCGGCATTGATGTCGCGGTTGCGCGCCGAGACGATGCCGAGCGACACCGACCCGCCGAGGCCGAAGGGGTTGCCGATGGCGAGCACCCAGTCGCCGACCCGAAGCTTGTCGGAATCCCCGAAGCTCACCGCGGTCAGCGGTTTGTCAGGCTTGACCCTGAGCACCGCGATGTCCGTCTTGGCGTCGCGCCCGACGAGTTCCGCCTTGAGAGTGGTGCCGTCATTGAGGACGACGCTGATCTCCTCCGACTGCTCGATCACGTGATTGTTGGTGACGATGATGCCGGAGGCGTCGATGACGAAGCCGGAGCCCTGCGAGTTGACGGTGCGGGGCTCGGGCCGCCCGCCCGGACGCTGGCGCTTGAAGAAATCCTCGAACATGTCGCGGAAGGGAACATCGGGGGGGAGTTCCGGGATCTGCAACTGCACCCCGCCCGCCACCTTCTGCGTCGTGGCGATCGAGACGACCGCCGGCGAGAGCTTTTCGGCGAGATCGGCGACCGTCGGAAGCTGCTGAATTTGCTGGGCTTGCGCCGGCAGCTGCGGCACGACGCCGTCAAAGGCCGCGAAAGCCAGAGGTGCGGCGACCGCGGCAGCCAGAACCTTTTTCACCGTTCCATTCATAACCTTAGATCTCCGTCATCACATCGTCAGGTGAGTAAGCGTCCAACGCTTGGCGCCCGCAAGCGCCCTATGGATCACGATTTCATGATCCGATAACCGATCTGGCGAGCCAGACCAGAGCCACGCCGAAAGCGGCGGCGATGAGTCCGCCCAGTCTCAGGGCATCATCGGCGGTGTTCTGCATCAGCGCGATCACCGCCTTCAGATGGCCCGGAACAAAGGCATAAAGAAGGCCCTCGATCACGAAGACGAGACCGAGGGCCGTGATGAAGTCGCTCATGGCTTGCGAGCGTCAGGGCGCGGCCGGCTTGGCCTTGTCCATGCCGAGATACTTGAAGAAATCCGAATCCGGCTTCAGCACCATGGTGGTGCCCGAGTCCGACAGGCTTCTCACATAAGCCTGCATCGACCGGTAGAAGTCGAAGAATTCGGGATCCTTCTGGAAGGCGTCGGCGAAGATGCGGTTGCGCTCGCCCTCGCCTTCGCCGCGGATGACCTCCGACTGGCGCTGGGCGTCGGCCAGCTTCTCCGTATAGGCGCGGTCGGCCTGGGCCATGATCTCGATTTTGCGCGCCTCGCCGCGGCCGCGCAGGTCCTTGGCCTCGGCGATGCGCTCCGAGCTCATCCGCTCATAGGTGTTCTTCAGCACCTCGTCCATGAGATCGGTGCGCACGATGCGGACATCGACGATCTCGATGCCGTTATTGAGCGCTTCGGTGCGAACCTGGTCGCGGATCTCGCGCATCATCACGGCGCGATCCTTGGACAGAGCCGCGTCGAAGGTGCGCTTGCCGTAGGTCTGGCGCAGAGCGGCGTCGAGACGGGTGCGGATGCGGTCCCAGGCGCGCGTCAGGTCGGCGCCCACCGTTTCGCGGAAACGCTGGGCGTTGACGATGCGCGCCATGGTGACGGCGTCGACCAGATAGCGCCGGCCGTCCACCACCTGGACGCTCATATTGTCGCTCGTCCACAGGATCATGCGGTCCTCGATCGGCACCACGTCGTCGGCGACCGGGATCTTGAAATAGAGGCCCGGCTTCTCGACGATGCGGTTGATCTCGCCGAAGCGCAGCACCAGCGCCTTCTTGCGTTCATCGACGATGAAGGTCGATGACCAGACGATCAAGCCCAGCACGACGATGATGATGACCCCGAAGGATTTGAAGAAGTTCATTGATTGGCTCCTTGGGTCGGCGTCGTCGTGCTGTTCTGGCGTTTCTGCAGTTCCGGCAGCGGCAGATAGGGAACCACGCCCTGGCCGTCGCCTTCGATGATCACCTTGTTCGACTTGGCGAGAATATCCTCCAGCGTTTCGAGGAACATGCGCTTGCGCGTCACGTCCTGTGCCTTGGCGTATTCCTCATAGACGCTGAGGAAGCGCTGCGCTTCACCTTGGGCCTCGAGCGTCACCCGGGCCTTGTAGCCCTTGGCGTCTTCGACGAGCTTGGCGGCTTCGCCTTCGACGAGGCGGCGGCGCTGATTGGCATACTGATCGGCTTCGTTGATGAGACGGGCCTGGTCCTGCTCGGCGCGCTGCACTTCTTCGAAGGCATCGAGCACTTCCGCCGGCGGGTCGGCCTTTTCGAGCTTGAGGCCGGTGATCAGGATGCCGGCCGCATAGCTGTCGAGCGTGGTCTGGCTGATGCCCATGACCTGGTCCTGGGCGGCCAGACGGCCGGTGGTGCGCACTTCTTCAGCCGGCGTACGGCCGACGATCTCGCGCATGGCGCTTTCGGCCACGACCCTGACCAGCTTTTCCTGGTCGCTCACATTGAAGAGAAATTCTTCCGGATTCTTGATCTTCCACAGCACGGTGAAGCGGATATCGACCAGGTTCTGGTCGCCCGCCAGCATCAGCCCTTCATTGGCGGTCGCGCCGATCGAGGTCTGCCGTTCCGATTCGACCTGCACCGTCTCGAGCGTCTCGACCGGCCAGACGGCGAAATGCAGGCCCGGATTGACGGTGCGGGTGTAGCTGCCGAGCCGGAGCACGACGCCGCGCTCGTCGGCCTGCACCTGATAGACGCTGTTGAAGGCGATCAGCGCGAGGATGGCGAGGATGAAGATGATCCAGGTGCTGCGCCCGCCGGCGCCGCCGGGCAGGATGTTTTTCAGGCTGTCCTGGCCCTTGCGGATCAGTTCATCGAGATCGGGTGGGGTGGGGCCGCGATTGCCGCCGGAGGGACCTCCCGGTCCCTGTCCCCAGGGACCTTGCCCCCAGGGGCCACGATTGCCTCCGCCACCGCCATCCTTGTTCCACGGCATTGAATCTTACCCTTGTCGTTATGCGTCGCGCTCATATAGGAATTTGGAGCACGGAAGTCCAACTTGCAATTCAGACGGAAACCGCCTGTTTGGCGCCCGCAGCATTATGTCCGGCGGCCGTTGACGCTTTCGCTGCGGCAGCAATCCCGGTTTCGAAGGCGCCATGCGCGGTCGCATAGAACGAGGCATGCACATGCTCGCCGGCGAGAAAGATGCGCTCGGCGATCGGATTTGCAAAGGCCCGGCGCGCAAGCCCATGTCCGGGCCTCGCGCAGGAATAGGCCCCATTAATGAAAACATCGGAAGACCAATGGGTTGCGGTCGCTTTCTTGACTCTTCTTCTCAAGTCGGAGCCGAATGCCTTGACCAGCGCCGAAAGCGCGAAATCGATCATCCCGGGCTCGCCGTCCCGTTCCATGTCGCGGGCGAAATGGCCGGCAATGTGAGTGACGGCGATCGGCCGTCCGAAAGGATGCAGCTCGAAATTGAGCGGATGCGTGGTGGGCGCCACCGGATCGAAGATATCGGCATAGGGCACGTCGAAGCCCTCGAACACTTTTCCGTCAAACGCGATGGCGATCTTCTCGTAATAGCCCATCGGCACGTTCCGGAGCGCCTGGGCGATGTCGTCCGGCATGTCGGCGATGATGAGCTTGCCGGTTTCCAGCATGCGTGCCGGCACCGCCACGATGGCGGCCTTGGCGGTGATCGTCCCCTTGTCCGTCTCGACCGCGACGCCCTGCCCGCGCGCCGTCACACTGCGCGCCGCGACCGCTGTCGCGATGGGCAGTCCGTCGGCGAGCTTCGCGACGAGCGCGCCATAGCCGTCCTCCACCGCGAGATTGAGCCCGGTATCGTCATAACTCCCGGCGTCGCGCGTCGAGATGTCCTCCGGCTCGGCCGAAAACATGAGAGAGAGCCAGTGCCGCGCCATCGGATTCCAGGGATGCGCCGGGTCGAGCAGGCTCGCCGCCGGCACATCCAGTCCCCGCCGGCCCGCTTCGGCCACCTTTCCCAATATGTCCCAGACGAAATCCTGCCGCAGCGGGTCGGACGTCCATTGGCCGTTCATGAAGCTTTTCATGACCCCGTCGCGCGGCTTCTTCAGGAATTTGTGGCCGATCTCCTCGGCGAGCCCGCGCAAAACATTCTTGTCCGCCGAATGAAACCAGTGACAGCCATGATCCCACAAATGGCCGAGGCTCGTCGCTTCGCTGAAAGCGCGCCCGCCGATGCGGTCCTTGGCCTCGATGATGAGGAAGGGAATGCCGGCCTTGGCCAAAGCGCGTCCGGCGCCGATGCCGGCCGCTCCTGCCCCGATGATGACGATGTCTGGATTTGTCGGATATTGAAGCATCATTCAATGATGCGGGGCTCAGGTCTTCCGGTCAAGCACGCGCAAAACGAAGCCCGCATCGTCGTGTTCGGCGCGCGGATGCACCTCGCGCGACGTTTCGGTCCACTGGCTGAAATCGAGCGGCGGAAAGACGGCATCGCCTTGGGGCGTGAGATCGACTTCGGTCAGATAGAGCCGGTCCGCTATCGGCAGGAACTGCCGGAAGATTTCGCTGCCGCCGATGACGCAGATCTCCTCGGATGCGGACTGCCGTGCTGCCGCCAGCGCCGTCTCCACACTCGCGGCCACGACGGCGCCGGGAGCCTCGTAGCTGCGGTCGCGCGTGACGACGATATTGAGCCGCCCGGCCAGCGGCCGCTTCGGCAGGCTCTCCCAGGTCTTGCGTCCCATGATCACCGGCTTGCCCATGGTGATCTGCTTGAAGCGCTTCAGGTCGGAAGAGATGCGCCAGGGCAGATCGCCCTTGGCGCCGATGACGCCGTTGCGCGCCACCGCCACCACGAAAGCGATGCGTGGACGTGTCATGACTTCGCCTCCGCCAGCCGGATCAGCGCCTCATCGGCTAGCCGGTAATAGCGCATGCCCTCGTCGCAGGTGGCGCCGGTCTTCTCATAAAGCGCCTGGGCCTTGTCGTTCCAGCCCATGCTCAGCCAGTAGATGCTGGGAAAGCCGCGGCTGCGCGCCTCGACCGCGAGCTTCTGCAGCAGGGCATGCCCGATGCCGCGGCGCTGATAGGCCGGCAGCACCGACAGATCCTCCAGATACATCACCTCGCAGCCCCGCGCGGTGGTGAAGCTCCGGTGCCAGAAGGCGCAGCCCGCCGGCTCGCCGTCGCAGAAGGCAAGCAGACAGCCGACGATGGGATCGGGCGCGAAAAGCGCGCGCTCGAGATCCGCGGCTGTCGCCGTGTATTTGTCGAGGAAGCCGTGCGATTCCGCCAGAGCGCGCGTCATCGCCAGGAGCGCCGGCCCCTCGCCGGGCCTGATCGGACGGACATCTATCGTCATTGCGGCGCCATCGTATAAAGCGCGTAGGCCGACATGGCGTTCCATGCCGCGTGGCAGGCGATCGTCACCCACAGGCTGCCGAAACGCACCAGGAGCCAGCACAGAAGCAATCCCATGAGGAAAAGCAGGCCGACGACGTAAAGCTCCTGGGTGGGCCAGTGTATTCCCGCCCACAGAGCGGAGGTGATGAGCGACGCGCCGCTCAAGCCCAGCGGCGTTTGCGAGAGCGCCGAGAAGATCTGCCCACGGAAGATGATCTCCTCCGCCAAGGGCGCGCCGATGACGAGTCCGCCGGCGATGAGAAAGAACAGCGGATCATGTCCGAACCGCATCGTCCCTTGCTCGACCATGCCGGATGACTGGAGATCGAAGCCGAAGACCGTGGCGAGCAGGAAGAACAACACGCTGATGGCGACGAAGAATCCGGCGACGACCAGAGCCCAGCCGAGGATGCCGAGATCGGGAAGCCTGAGCGCCAGCACGTCACGCGGGTCGGCGCCGCGCCGGCGCGCGAATATCCAGCCGATCCAGGCGGTGACGAGGCTCGCCGGAAGAATGGCCAGCAGCAGAGCGCGCAGCCATCCGCTGTCATCCTGCAGCGTGCCCGAGGACAGGGCAAGAATGCCGATGCCGAAAGCCGGCACCAGGATGATCTGGTTGAGAACGAAGAGGCCCACGAAGATCGCGATAGTCGTCCATAATCCGGATGGATTGAATGGGCGATAGAGCGCATGGCTCAGGCCCGCCTGGAAATCCGCCCCGATCCAGTTCATCCCGGTTTACACCGCGACCGGAGCGGCGATATGCGGATGCGACTGGTAGCCGACGATCTCGAAATCCTCGAAGCGGAAGTCGTCGATCGCCTTCACGTCGCGCTTGATGACGAGGCGCGGCAGCGGCAGCGGCGTCCGCATCAGCTGCTCATTGGCCTGGTCGAGATGGTTGAGATAGAGATGCGCATCGCCCAGCGTATGCACGAACTCGCCGGCCTTGAGCCCGGTGACATGCGCCACCATGTGGGTGAGGAGCGCATAGGATGCGATATTGAACGGCACGCCGATGAAGATGTCGGCCGAGCGCTGGTAGAGCTGGCAGGACAGCCGCCCATTGGCGACATAGAACTGGAACAGGCAGTGGCAGGGCGGCAGCGCCATCCTGTCGACATCGGCCGGATTCCACGCCGTCACGATGAGACGGCGCGAATCCGGATTCTTGCGGATGCGGGTGATGACGTCGGCGATCTGGTCGATGGTCGAGCCGTCGCGCGCCGGCCAGGAGCGCCACTGCGCGCCATAGACGGGACCGAGATTGCCGTCCTTGTCGGCCCATTCGTCCCAGATGGTGACGCCATTGTCTTTCAAATACTTGATATTGGTGTCGCCGCGCAGGAACCACAGAAGCTCGTGGATGATCGAGCGCAGATGCAGCCTCTTGGTGGTGAGCACGGGAAAGCCCTGCGCCAGGTCGAAGCGCATCTGATGGCCGAGCACCGACAAGGTGCCGGTGCCCGTGCGATCGGTCTTGCGCGCGCCGTGGTCGCGCACATGGCGCATGAGATCGAGATATTGCTGCATGGGACCGAATCTAGCCGATTCCGCCCCTCCACCTCAATGAAAACGGCGGCGCGGCCACGCCGCCATGAACAAGGAAATCAGGCCAGCTTGCCGAGGGTGCCGGTCTCTTCGGCCACCAGATAATAGACGGTGACGCGATGCTTGGTCCGGTCGGCCTTCATCTTCTCGCCGACCGCCTTGATCGCCGCTTCCGCGGTGGCCGCGTCGAGGCCGAGCTTCTTGGCGCAGAAGCCGGTCACCACGCGCTGGACCTCGGCATTGTCGCTCATCGAGACCCACTGGGAATCGGCGCCTTTAAGGGCGATGCCGCAGAATTTCACGATGGCGTCCACCGCCTTGTCATTGACCTGGGCGGTATATTTGCGGATGTCCGCAGCGTAGTCAGAGCTCATTATTTTGTCCCCGTAGCTGGTTAACGCCGCGCCGCGGCGCGGCCTTGGCAGTTGGGTTCCGATTCATGGCGATTTTGCGGTGAAATGGCCGGAAAATCAGTTTACCTTGGCGTAACACCTTCCTCCTTTTCATCCGGCTCTGGGACGCCTATATTCAGTTCGCCTCCCGCAAGGGCGGCTATGGCGATAAATGGCCATCGTAATAAACCCATCGGACCCGGGGGCGGTACCCGGCGCCTCCACCAGGGACCGCAGAGACCTGCGGCCGCTGCTGGGGGCGAAATAGGATCGACGAGGGCGTAAAGGGTGAGCTTTTGCTCGAGATGGCTCCGACGTAACGGGCCACTTTATAGTTGCCAATGACAACTATGCTCCGGCCGCTCTCGCTGCTTAATGCAGCGCGATAAGCCGAAATCAAAGCCCTTGGCCTTTGCCGGCTAAGGCGGGGTTCGCAGGCACCTGGCAACAGAAGCCTGCACTTCCCTTCAATTTAATGACTTCACCCGGCCCGGCCGAGTATATGATAGCGATGAATCGATTTGCCTCGGGGACTGGACTATGGCTGAAGATCTGATGCGCTACGACCTTCTGGCGCAGGAAGCGCTGAGGGGCGTCGTTCGCGCGTCTCTGCGCAAGATCATGAAGACGGGCCTCCCCGGCGAGCATCACTTTTATATAGCATTCGATACCCGCTATCCGGGCGTGCGCCTGTCGGAACGGCTCGACAAGAAATATCCGCGCGAGATGACCATCGTGCTGCAGCACCAATATTGGAATCTGCAGGTGCGCGACGATGAGTTCGAGGTCGAGCTGTCCTTCGACAATATTCCGGAGAAGCTTGTCGTTCCCTTCAACGCCATCAAGGGCTTCCTCGATCCTTATGTGCAGTTCGGCCTGCAATTCGAGACCGTGAAGCTCGATCCGGCGGCCAAGGAACCCGAAGCGCCGGTCAAGCCCGAGCCCGAACCGGCTCTGGTCGGCGCCGAGCCGGCCGCGGCGGCGGTGGAGCCCGCGGAATCGGGCCGCGTCGTATCCCTCGATTCATTCAGAAAGAAGTGATCCCGTGCTGAGACTGGCCGCTCTTCTCTTTCTCGCGCTCGCTCCGCTCTCCCAGGCTTTGGCGCAGAGCGCCGATTCAGCCACGCTGGCGGCCATCGCCAACAACGCCATCAACGAGATCCCGGCCAAAAAACTCTTCGGCGCCCAGAAGACCCCGGCCAATCTGAAGTCCCGCGCCATCGGCACCTATGCCAAGGGCTGCCTCGCCGGCGCCGAGGCCCTGCCGGTGAACGGTCCGGCCTGGCAGGTCATGCGCCTGTCGCGCAACCGCAATTGGGGTCACCCCAAGCTCATCTCCCTCCTCGAGCGCCTCGCCGACGATGCGCGCGAAAAAGACGGCTGGAACGGGCTGATGGTCGGCGACATATCGCAGCCGCGCGGCGGTCCGATGCTGACCGGCCATGCCAGCCACCAGATCGGCCTCGACGCCGATATCTGGCTGATGCAGATGCCCGACCGCACGCTGAGCCGCGCCGAGCGCGAGAAGATCAGCCCAAAGCTGGTGGTCAAGGACCGCAAGGAGATGGACTACAGCGTCTGGACCGAGGCGCATGCCCGCCTGATCAAGCGCGCCGCCTCCTATCCGGAAGTCGCCCGCATCTTCGTCCATCCCCCGATCAAGCGCGAGCTCTGCCGCTGGGCCACCGGCGACCGTTCCTGGCTCGCCAAGGTCCGCCCTTATTACGGGCACAACTATCATTTCCACATCCGCATCCACTGCCCCAATGGCGGCTGCAAGGATCAATGGGCGCCCAATCCGAAGGACGGCACCGGTTGCGGCGAGGAGCTGGCCTACTGGTACAGCGATGCGCCCTGGAAGCCGCCCAAGCCCCGCGATCCCAATGCCAAGCCGCCGAAGCCGCCCAAGCCCTTGACCATTACAGGTCTTCCTGCTGAATGCCGCTCCGTCGTGACGGCGGAGTAAATCAGGTGAATACCGAGCATGAGTGATCCGCAATCGGCGCCGGCCGGCGATGAGGATTCGCGGGCCGCTTTCCGCCGCAAGCTGAAACTCGCTTTCGCCAGCATCGGCGTGGTGTTCGGCGATATCGGCACCAGCCCGCTCTACGCCATGCGGGAATCGCTGGCGCATGTCGCCAATGCCGGCGGCAATGTGCATGCCGACGTGCTGGCGGTCGTGTCGCTGCTCATCTGGGCGCTCATCCTCATCGTCACCATCAAATATGTGCTGATCCTGATGCGCGCCGACAACAAGGGCGAAGGCGGCATCCTCACCCTGGTCGTCCTCGCCGAGCAGGCGCTGCGCCAGCGCCGCAAATTCGTGCTCATTCTCGGCGTCGTGGGCGCCGCCTTCTTCTTCGGCGACGCGATGATCACGCCCGCCATTTCGGTTCTGTCGGCCGTCGAGGGCCTCGCCGTCGTCAATCCGGCCTTCAGCAGCTTCGTGGTGCCGATCACCCTCTTCATCCTCGCCACCTTGTTCGCCTTCCAGTTCCGCGGCACCGGCAGCGTCGCTTCCCTCTTCGCGCCGATCACCACGCTGTGGTTCCTGACCATCGCGGTGCTCGGCCTTCTGCATATCGGCGATGATCCGACGATCTTCCTGGCGCTCAACCCCATCTATGCCGCCAAGCTCGTCATCACCGATCCGGGCATGGGCCTTATCATCTTCGCCGGTGTCTTCCTGGCGGTGACCGGCGGCGAGGCTCTTTATGCCGATCTCGGCCATTTCGGCCGCTTTCCCATCCGCCTCGCCTGGAGCTTCATCGTGCTCCCCTCGCTGATCCTGAACTATCTGGGCCAGGGCGCCTTTGTGCACGCCAATCCCGGCGCGGTGGCCAATCCATTTTTCCTGATGGCGCCCTCCTGGGCGCTCGTCCCGCTCGTCGTCCTCGCCACATTGGTGACGGTGATCGCCAGCCAGGCGGTCATCACCGGCGCCTTCTCCATCGCCCAGCAGGCCATCTCGCTCGGCCTTCTGCCGCGCATGAACATCACCCATACCAGCGACACCGAACAGGGCCAGATCTATATCGGCCAGATCAACTGGCTGGTCTTCGCCGGCGTCATCCTGCTGGTGCTGCTGTTCGGCTCCTCCGCCAGCCTCGCTTCCGCCTATGGCATCGCGGTCAACATCTCGATGATCATCGACACGGCGCTGGCGCTCATCGTCTTCTGGCATGCGCGCCATTTCCCGCCGGCGGTGGTGCTACCCGTCCTCATCGGCATTCTCGGCATCGAGCTCATCTTCTTCGCCGCCAACAGCGCCAAGCTCGTCGCCGGCGGCTATGTGCCGGTGCTGATCGGCCTCACCATCATCGTCACCATGCTCACCTGGCTGCGCGGCCGCTCGCTGCTGGCCGAGAAGCTGCGCAAGGACAGCGTCGAGCTCGAAGGCCTGCTCGCGTCGCTGGAACGGCGCCCGCCGACCCGCGTCGCCGGCGCCGCCGTCTTCCTGCAGACCGATCCCGTCTATGCGCCGAGCGCGCTCATGCACAATCTCAAGCACAACCGCGTGCTGCACGACATACTGGTCTTCATCTCGGTCGAGACGATGGAAGTGCCGCGCGTGCCGCACAGCGAGCGGGTGGAAGTGAAGAAGCTGCCGCTCGGCGCCTTCCTGGTCGAGGCGCGCTTCGGCTATATGGAGCAGCCCGACGTGCCGGCCGCCTTGCGCATGTGCGAGCCTTACGGCCTCTCGATCGACCCGCGCCAGGCGTCTTATTTCCTCGGCCGCCGCGCCATCCGCACATCGCCGCGCGCCAAGATGCCGTTCTGGCAGCAGCGCCTCTTCATCATGCTCGCCAACCAGTCGGCGCGCGCCATCGAGTTCTTCCGCATCCCGCCCGAACGCGTCGTCGAGCTCGGCATGCAGATGTCGGTTTGATCAATCTCAGAGAAGACGATGCCTCACCTCCAGCCATTCTCCCTTCCCGGCCGGTTCTGGCGGGGCAATCTCCATACCCATTCCACGTTGTCCGACGGCGTCCTCGAGCCCGTAAAGGTCGTCCAGGCCTACAAGGATGCCGGCTACGATTTCATGATGCTGTCGGACCACTTCATCGACCATTTCGACTGGCCTGTCGCCGACACCCGCGCCTTCCGCTCCAATGACTTCACGACCATCATCGGCTCGGAGTTGCACGCGCCCCAAACCTCGGCCGGCGAGCTCTGGCACATCGTGGCGGCGGGCCTGCCGCTCGATTTCGCGCCCTGCGCGCCTGAGGAGACCGGCGTTCAGGTGGCGCGCCGCGCCGCCGAGGCGGGCGCCTTCATCGGCATCGCCCATCCGGCCTGGTCTCAGCTCACCATCGAGGACGGCCGCGCCCTCGACGTCGCCCATGCGGTCGAAATCTACAATCATGGCTGCGCCATCGAATGCGACCGCGGCGACGGCTTCTATCTGCTCGACCAGATGCTCACCGAGGGAAAGAGGCTCACCGCCTTCGCCACCGATGACGCGCATTTCCGCCATCCCGATCATTTCGGTGGCTGGGTGCAGGTGAAGGCCGAGGCCAATGATCCCGACCTGCTGCTCGCCGCGTTGAAGAACGGCCAGTATTATTCGAGCCAGGGCCCCCTCATCCACGACATCTCGATCGAAGGGCCTGAGCTTCACGTCGCCACCTCGCCGGTCGACACCATCGCCGTCGTCTGCGGCCATTCGCGCACCGTGCAGCGCCTGGGGCGCTCAATCACCGAAGCGACGCTCGATCTGCGGAAACTGGAGAGAGGCTGGCTGCTCACCAAGCAGAGTCCCTGGTTCCGCGTTGCCGTCATCGACAATGCCGGCAAACGCGCCTGGAGCAACCCGATCTGGAAGGATCAGCTGTAAGAGTGTCGGTCATACCGGGGTGCCCGTCCGATCTAGCAGCCACCCGCCGGCCATGCTAGACCGCGCCCGACTTACCCTACCGGGCGCCCTCCCAGGCGCTCACTTCCACGAAGGCAGGACCAGATGACCAAGACCCGTACCGAAACCGATACTTTTGGCCCCATTCAGGTCAGGGCCGACCGCTATTGGGGGGCGCAGGCGGAGCGCTCGCTCGGCAATTTCAAGATCGGTTGGGAAAAGCAGCCGAAGCCGGTCATCCGGGCGCTGGGCATCGTCAAGCGGGCCGCGGCGGAAGTGAACATGTCGCTGGGCAAGCTCGACCGCAAGGTCGGCAAGGCGATCGTCGCCGCCGCCCAGGAAGTCATCGACGGCCAGCTCGACGATCACTTCCCCCTCGCTGTCTGGCAGACCGGCTCCGGCACCCAGACCAACATGAACGCCAACGAGGTGATCTCCAACCGCGCCATCGAGATGATGGGCGGCGTTTTGGGCTCCAAGTCGCCGGTGCATCCGAACGACCATGTCAATATGAGCCAGTCGTCGAACGACACCTATCCGACCGCCATGCATATCGCCTGCGCCGAACAGATCCATCACGATCTCCTGCCGGCGCTGCATCATCTGCAGCGGGCGCTCGCCAAGAAGGCGAAGCAGTGGGCCAGGATCATCAAGATCGGCCGCACCCATACCCAGGACGCCACGCCCCTTACCCTCGGCCAGGAATTCTCCGGCTACGCCACGCAGGTCCAGAACGGCATCACCCGCATCGTCGAGACCATGCCGGCGCTGATGGAGCTGGCCCAGGGCGGCACCGCCGTCGGCACCGGCCTCAACGCGCCCAAGGGCTTCGACAAAAAGGTCGCCAAGCGCATCGCCGCCATCACCGGCCTGCCCTTCACCACGGCGCCCAACAAGTTCGAGGCGCTTGCCGCCCATGACGCGATGGTGATGAGCCACGGCGCCATCAACACCGTGGCCGCCTCGCTGTTCAAGATCGCGAACGATATCCGCTTCCTGGGCTCAGGCCCCCGCTCCGGGCTTGGTGAATTGTCTCTGCCCGAGAACGAGCCCGGCTCCTCGATCATGCCGGGCAAGGTCAATCCGACCCAGTGCGAGGCGCTCACCATGGTCTGCACCCAGGTGTTCGGCAACAACGCCACCCTCACCTTCGCCGACAGCCAGGGCCATTTCGAGCTCAACGTGTTCAATCCGGTGATGGCCTACAATTTCCTGCAGTCTGTCCGTCTCCTCGCCGATGCGGCCGTGAGCTTCACCGACCACTGCGTCGCCGGCATCGAGGCCCGTGAGGACAACATCAAGGCCGCGCTCGACCGTTCCTTGATGCTCGTCACCGCGCTCGCCCCCAAGATCGGCTATGACAAGGCCGCCGAGATCGCCAAGACGGCGCATAAGCGCGGCACTACCTTGCGCGAGGAAGCGCTTCGCCTCAAATATGTGACGGGCGCCGAATTCGACCGCATCGTGCGGCCGGAAGACATGCTCGGCCCCAAGTGAAGGCGGCATGAGCGAGATCGTCAATCTCAAGCGCCACCGCAAGCGCCTGGCGCGCGCCAAGGACGAGCAGAAGGCGGCGGAAAACCGCCGCCGCTTCGGCCGCCCCAAGGCCGAGCGTGAGCGCGAGGAGGCCGAGGATGCACGCGCCCAGCGCCACATCGACGGCCACAAGCGCGACAGCTGATGCCCAAGGACTTCAAGCGCTCGCTCACCATTTCGGGGCATCGCACCTCGCTCTCGCTCGAGCCGGAATTCTGGACCGTTCTCAAGGCGGCCGCCCAGGCGGAGCATAAATCCCTTGCCGCTCTGGTCGGCGAGATCGACCGCACCCGCGGCGAGCGCAACCTGTCGAGCGCCTTGCGCGTCTGGGTGCTCAAGCGGGTCATGCGCGCTCCCAGCGAGCCTTAACCGCCGATCATCAGTTTGACCACTTCGTCATGGCTCGTCTCGGCGATCCGCCGCTCGCCCGCGGTGACGCCCCGGCGCAGCACGATGATGCGGTCCGACACCGCAAAAATGTCCTGCAGATTGTGCGAGATGAAGATCACGCCGCGTCCTTGCGCCTTGAGCTGGCGGATGAGGGAGAGCACCTTGCGCTGCTCGGGAACGCCGAGCGCCGCCGTCGGCTCGTCCATGATCAGGATGCGCGCATCCCAGTAGACGGCGCGCCCGATCGCCACCGCCTGGCGCTGGCCGCCGGAAAAATTGCTGACCGGCGCCTCGAGTCGCGAGACATGGAAATCGAGCAGCGCCATGGTCTCGCGCGCCGCTTCCGCCATCCTGCGGCGGTCGAGCACGGGAAGGAAACCCAGAGCCTTGCGCATCGGCTCGCGGCCGAGGAAGATATTGGCGCCGATCGACAGATTGTCGGCGAGCGCCAGATCCTGATAGATCGTCTCGATGCCCTTGTCGCGCGCCTCCTGCGGCGTGGCGAAATGGACGGTCGCGCCATTGAGCAGGATCTCGCCGGCGGATGGCCGGTAGACGCCCGACAGCGCCTTGATCAGCGTCGACTTGCCGGCGCCATTGTCGCCGGCGAGCGCCACCACCTCCCCCGCCTGCACGGTCATGGAAAAATCGCTCAGCGCCCGGACGGCGCCGAAATGCTTGGAGAGATTGCGGACCTCGAGGATCGGGGCTGAGGTCTCACTCATCCTGGCGCCCTCCGCTGAAGCGGCGTTGCGCCTGGTCGATCAGCACCGAGATGATGATGACGACGCCGACGCTGATGAACTGCCAGAACGGCTCCACATTGACGAAGACGAGGCCATATTGGATGACCGCGATGACGAGCGCGCCCGCCACGGTGCCGAGGATCGTGCCCGAGCCGCCGAACAGGCTGGCGCCGCCGATCACCACCGCCGCCACGCAATCGAGCAGCAGCGGCTCGCCCGCCTGCGCGGCGCCGGCATTGAAGCGTGCCGAATAGAGAACGCCGGCGAGACCCGCGCAGGCGGCCGAGAGGACATAAAGGCGGAGCAGATGCGACGTGATGTCGATGCCGGCGCGCCGCGCCGCCTGCACATTGGCGCCGATCGCGTAATTGTGCTGGCCGAATTTCGTCTGGCTCAGCACATAATGCATGACCAGCACGAAGATGGCGGCGATGATCACGATATAGGGCACGCTGAAGAGGCGCCCGTTGCCGATAAGAGCGAAGAAGGAGTTGTTCACCGGCACCGTGGTGCCGCCGGCGAGCAGAAAGGCGACGCCGCGCGCCACGCCGAACATGCCGAGGGTGCCGATGAAGGGCGGCACCCTGAGGCGCGACACCAGGAGCCCGTTGATCAGCCCCGGCACGCAGGCGATCAGCACGGCGGAAATGAAGCCCAGAAGCACCGCCGTCGGCATCCCCATCGCGGCGGTCGTCGCATTGATGACATGGGCGGCGACCACGGCGGCGAGCCCCATGATGAAGCCGAGTGACAGGTCGATGCCGCCCGAGATGATCACGAAGGTCTGTCCCGTGGCCAGCAGCAGCGGCGCCACCGCGAAAATGGCGATCGATTGCAGGTTGAACGGATTGAGGATGAAGGTGCCGCCGAACTCGCTGCGCGCCCATATCTCGAAGGCGGCGATCAGCGCCAGCAGGAACAGCCAAGCCCGCAGATCGGCGATGCGCTGCAGAATACTTTTGGCGCGCTCGGCATGATCGGCCGGCGGCTTCACCTCGGCGGCGCTGGTCTCGGTCGTCGTCGTCATCGCGTCATGTCACCTGTCCCCGGGAAGGAAAGGCCCCCGGAACGACATCCGGGAGCCGGCTCTTCATTCGGAGTAGATGTATTTCGCGATATTCGGATCCTTCACATTGGTCTTGTCGATGACCGTGAAGCCGGTGCCGATCGCGACCGGGATCGATTGGCCGGTCAGATGCGCATAGGCCGAGACGACGCCGTAATAGCCGATCTCGGCCGGATGCTGGGCGATCGCCACGTCGACGAGGCCGGTCGAGATGTTGTCGACGATCGAGGTCGGCGCGTCGAAGGCCACCACCCGGATGACGCCCGTCTGCCCCGCCTGCTGCACGCCATTGCCGGCGCCGAGCGCCGAGAACAGATTGGCGCCGAAGACGCCCTTGAGATCGCCGTTGCGAGCGAAGACCGCCTGCAGCTGGCTCGCCGCCTTGTTGGCGTCGTTCTCGTTGAACTGCGTTTCGAGCACCGTCACTTTCGGGAAATTCTCCGCCATCTCGGCCTTGAACCCTTCCTCGCGCTGGTCGGTCGTCGAGATGCCGGGCTTGACGTTCGACACATAGACCTTGCCTTCGCCGCCGATCGCGGTGGCGAGCGCGCGCGCCGCCATGCGCCCGCCCAGCACATTGTCGGAGGCGATATAGGACAGCGGGAAATCGGCATCGCCGCCGCCCGTTTGATATTTGCCGGTGCCGATGAAGGTGTCGACGGTGATGACCGGAATGCCGGCGTCATGCGCCTTGCGCAGCGGCTGGACGAGCTGCGTCGTGTCGGTCGGGGCGATCAGGATGGCGGAGGGCTGGCGCGCGATGACGGCATCGAGCACCGGCACCTGCACGACGGGATTGAATTCGGGACCGCCCTGGAACAGGAGCTCGACGCCCAGCGCATCGGCGGCGGCCTGCGCGCCCTTACGCATGGTGATGTAGAAAGCGTCAGTGGTGAGTCCCGGTATGAGGGCAATGGTGAATTTCTTGTCCTGGGCCTGGGCCGCACTTGCGGCGAGACCCGCGGCGCCCGCGAGCGCCAATGCCGATGCAGCCTTGAGAAGTAAGCGACGTTCCATGGACTTCCTCCCTGAGTGAGCCGGTCTTTATGTGTGATCTGGAAAACGATGCGCCGTCCCGTATTCTTACGGGCGCCTGCCCCCTAACATGTTTGCTTCACCGGCATGATCACACCGGCGCCGTGCTATCGTCAAGGGTCATGAGATGCGGCGCGTCCTATTGCAATACTGCAACGGCCGTTGATGGCCTTAAGGTTTGCGGCCGAACAGACGCTCGAAGAACGACCGCGTGTCCCTGGGCGGCGGCTCCAGCGCCCGCTTCTGCGGCGGCACCAGGACCAGCGGCGCGCCGGGATCGCTGCGCGCCTGCGTCTTCGCCGGCTGCTGCTGACGCTTCGCCTGTGGCTGGGGCTTGGGCTTGGGCGGTGGCGGCCCGAAAATGGCGTCATCGCCCGTATCGGGCGGCAATGGCTGAACCTCGGTCGGATCGTTGCTGGCGGCCCGCGCCGTATCGGCGGGCGGCGGCGCCGGCTCGACGGAAGCAGGCGGATCGACCGGTGGCGGTTCCGCGGCTTCGGCCTGACCGCCATCCGCCGGCGGATGTTCATCGGCAACCGCCGGGCGCGCCTGCATCTCGCGATGGACGCGCAGCTCCTTCTGACGGCGCTGCATCTCGCGACGCTGCTCCTTATAGGCCTCCAGCCGCGCCTCATCCTCGCGCCGTTGCTGCTCTTCCTCTTCCATCAGCTTCTGCTGCTCCGCCTGCAGCTTCTCCAGCTCCTTCAATGTGCGCTCCACCACGCCGAAGCCGAGCTTGGACTCGAGGGCCGCGACGTCGACGAAGCGGGTCAGCGCGCCCGGCCTGCCGCTATAGGTGACGGCGAAATGCGGCTCGTCCTGAAGCGCCTTGAGCTTGACCTGGAGATTGGCGTCGAGCCGGCCGTCGGGAAGGTCGACCTTGGGCTCGAGCCGGGTCTCCGCGACCTCGGAGCTCTGCGCCGAAGCCGGCATCGTCACCGTTCCGTCGGTGATCTTCATGATGCCCTTGGCATCGCCGAAAGCGAGCACGCCACCGCTCGACAGCGCGGTAAAAGCGGTCTTGAGCTCTTCGCCGGTCGTCGCGTTGCGCACCAGTTCGACGAAGCGCTCGGGATCGATATTGGCGACCTCGAGTCCGGAAATATCGTAGCTGCCCGACCCCTGGAGACTCGCCAGCACCGCCCCCGGCGTGCGCCCGGCGCCCGACACCTTCACCGACAGCTTGGCGAGCCCTTTGGCGACCGGCTTGCCCGTCTCATCCTTGAGACTGCGGGCGAGATCGATCGGCATCACCAGGCGCCCGTCGAGCGCCTTGCCGCCGCCTTGCGGCTTGGCGCCGATCTCGATCGCGACATCGCCGCCGAGCTCGCTTTTGCCGAAGGCGGCGAGACGCACTTCCTCGGCGCTGGCGCTGATGCCGATCTGGGTTTCCTTGACTGTCAGCCCGTCGGCGATCTCGAGCGCCGCCGGCTTGATCCACAGTTCGCCTGTGATGCCGCGCGGCAGCTCGAGCGCGAAGGGCAATTCGACATCGAGGGGCCGCCCGTCCCAGGGCATGAAGGCCAGGTCGAAGAGACGGCTGAAGGAGACGGCGCCGGTCGAGAACTCGCCCTTGAGCCGGTTGCCGCTGTCGAAGCTGAGCGAGCCGGAGATCGGCGCGCCGGCGACAAAGCCCTTCACATCGGGCAGCGCGATCCGCGGCAGGGCCATTTCGACGTCGGATTCGACTGAAAGCGCGCCGCCGGCATAATTGCCGATGCCCGCCGCGGTGAACAGGTCGCTCGGCCGTTCCGCGAACAGGCCCGCCCGACCGGTGCCGGTCACGACCGCGTCGCGGCGCAGGAACTTGCCCTGGAACTGTCCTTTGGCGCCGAACGCATCGGCCCGGACATCGGCGACGAGCCCATTGGCGAGCGAGCCGGTGAGCGTGCCCGCCAGTCTGGCGGTCCCCGCCGGCACGGTCGTCGGCCGCAGACCGGCAAGCTTCACGAGGCCGGCGCCCGTGGCGCTGCGCAAGGTGAAGTCGGCGCTGATCTCGCTCGCCAGCAGATCGCCCTGCCCGGCGGCCGCCAGGGTCGCCTCGATGTCGAGATCGCCGCTTTTGCCGGAGACCCGGAAGGTGGCCGACTGGCCTTCCTCGTCGGGCTTGAGATCGGTGGTGATGGTGAGGTCGGTACGGCCCAGCGCCTCCGTCCACACCGGGTTTTCGTTCTTGGGCAGAAGGCCCAGGAGCTGCAGCAGGCTGCGCGGATCTTCCGCCATGACGCCGGTCGAAATCGAGCCCTGATGGCCCTTGGGCGTCGGCGCCAGGAGACCGGTGATCTCGAGCCGCGCATCGCCGACATTGCCGATCTCGACCGTTTTCAGATCGATATTGCCGTTGATCGCCGCGATGTCGATGGCGACGTCGCGGGCATCGACGCCATTGAGCCGCGTCTCGCCCGATTGCAGCGTGAGGCGCAGATCATGCCCTACGGCCCATTGCGACAGGAGGCCGGCGGTATCGAGCCAGCTGCCGCTGCCCAGGCCATTGGGCAAGAAGCGGTCGATGTCGAGCGCGCTGGCATCGAGCCTGATGTCGAGCGCCGGCCGGTCGCCGAAACCGAGCGTGAGTCCCCCGCTGCCCTGCGATTCATCGATCTGGTATTTGAGCTCCTGCAGCCGGAGTTGGTCGGAGGTCGCGTCGAAACGGGTCTGCAGCTTGAAGCGGCCGCGGCTGCCGGTCCAGATCCTGGCGATGTCGCCGCGGCCTTCGGGCCAGACCCAGGACACGAATTCGCGCAGATTGCCGGCTTCGCCGGCGAGATCGCCCGCCAGTTGCGGGCCGCTGTCGGTGACCACGAAAGTGCCGGTGAACAGGCCCCGCGCCTGGCCTGGCATGCCGGCCGACAATTCCTTGATGCGGATCGCCTCCTGATTGACCGCAAAGGCGAGCTTGGCGTTGTCGATCGCTTCGCCGCCGACCACCAGCGAGGTCACGCCGAGCGTGGCGTCGATATCGACATCGTCCGGCATCAGCCCGAGAGTGTTTTCGAGAAGCGCCAGCCCGCCGCCTTCGCGCAGCAGGCTCTTCGCCTTGGCGCCGGCGACCTGGTCGAGATCGAAGCGCGTCGCCCGGAGATCGGTCTTGAGCGACACATTGGCGCCGAGCGCGATCTCGGCGCTGCCGGTGAGCAGATTAGCGCCTTCGGCATTCTGATCGCGCGGCGAGATCTCGATCTTGTCCAGCGCCACCGTGTCGAAATCGGAGGTGACTTGCGCGGTCATCACCAGGGGCCGCAGCTGGCCTTCGGCATCGCTGCGCCCGTCGACGCTCGCCGCCGGCTGGATGCGCAGGCCGCCGGTCACGTGATTGCCGTCATTGACGCCGTCGAACTGATAGACGAGGCCCGAGCCGTCGGCCGAGCCGATGCGGAAGCCGAATTTGAACGGCGCGTCCTCGGTCCAGATGCCGGTATTGACGGCGAGCTCGATCGGCCGGTCGCGATAGGCAGCCATGCCGCGCAGGCGCCAGGGGCCGACGAAATTCTGCGCCGCCAGGGTCGCATTCACCCCGGTGATCGTCGCCTTCCCGGAGCGCCGGTTGTCGATCAGATGCACGGTGCCGTCGGTCACGGTGATTTGATCGAGCCTGATGCGGTCGAGCAGCCGGAAATCGCTCGCCGGAGCCTGCGATTTGAGGCGCCAGCTGCCCTGGCCGGTGGCCAGGCGCTCGAAGGCGATGACCGGCCTTATGACGTCGATCGTCTCGACCCGGATCTCCCCGCCGAGCAGGCCCGCCAGCGTCATGCGGACCTCGACCTCCTCGGCGGTGATGAAGTCCGGCATCGAGGCGCCCGCCGGATTGGCCACCTTCACGTCGTGGATGGTGAGCTTGGGCCACGGAAACAGCCGGCCCGATATGTCGCCCGCCACCGTCACCTGGCGCCCGGTCACCTTGCTGCCGTAATTCTCGATCGCCGTCCGGTAGCTGCCCCAGTCGATGATGAAGGGCGCGACAAAGGCCGCCGCCACCGCCAGGACGAGGGCGATCCCGAAATAGAGAACGGGCGATTTCCAGAGCTTCATAACCGTTAAGGGTCCAACCTGTCGCTGCCCAACGGATGGCACACGGACAGGGCGATCATAAGGCGACTATCTTGCCGGGGTTAAGGATATTCTTGGGGTCGAGCGCCTGCTTGATCTGGCGCATCAGCGCCACGCCTTCCGCGCCGTGCTCCAGCTCGAGAAAGGCCATCTTGCCGCGGCCCACGCCATGCTCGCCGGTGCAGGTTCCCTCCATGGCGATGGCCCGCCTGATGAGCCGCTCATAGAAGCCCTTCACCCGTTTCAGCTCCTCGGCGTCGGCGCGGTCGCAATAGAGCACAACGTGGAAATTGCCGTCGCCGACATGGCCGACGATCGGCCCATAGAGCCCGTTCGCCTTCAGATCGGCCTGGGTCTCGTTCACACATTCGGCGAGCCGCGATATCGGCACGCAGACATCGGTGGCGAAGGCTTCCTTCCCCGGCATCAGCGATTTGGTCGCCCAGAAGGCGTCATGGCGCGCCTGCCACAGGCGCTGGCGGTCCTCTTCCCTGGTTTCCCAACTGAAGGGCCCGCCGCCCATTTCCTCGGCGATCGCCCCGAAAAGCTGCGATTGCTCCCGGGTGCCGGCCTCGGTGCCATGGAACTCCAGGAAGAGGGTCGGCGCCACTTTCAGGTCGATCTTGGAATAGGCGTTGAAGGCCTTCACATGCTCCTCGTCGACGAGCTCGATGCGCGCCACCGGTATGCCGAGCTGGATGGTCTGGATGACAGCCTGGCAGGCGGCGTCCACCGAGGGAAACGGGCAGACGCCGGCGGCGATCGATTCAGGGATGCCATAGAGCTTCACCCCCACTTCGGTGATGATGCCCAGGGTGCCCTCGGAGCCGACCAGGAGCCGGGTCAGGTCATAGCCGGCGGAGGACTTCTTGGCCCGGTTGGCCGTCTTGACCACCTCGCCATTGGCCATCACGGCGGTCAGATTGAGAACATTCTCGCGCATCGTGCCGTAGCGCACCGCATTGGTGCCGGAGGCCCGCGTCGCCGCCATGCCGCCGATGCTGGCATCGGCGCCCGGATCGATCGGGAAAAACAGGCCCTTGTCGCGCAAATGGCTGTTGAGCGCCTTGCGGGTGACCCCGGCCTGCACCCTGGCGTCGAGGTCCTCGGCGTTGACCTCCAGAACCTCGTTCATGGCCGAAAGGTCGACCGAAACCCCGCCGAAGGGGGCGGTGAAGTGGCCTTCGAGCGAGGTGCCGGTGCCATAGGCGATGACCGGGGTCTCATGCCGGGCGCAGATCGAGACGATGCGCTGCACTTCCTCGGTCGAGCGGACGAAGGCCACCGCGTCGGGCGGCGCCCCCGGCGCCCAGGTCTGGTCCTTGCCATGCTGCTCGCGCACCGCCGGAGCGGTCGAGAGCCGGTCGCCGAGGACGTCCTTGATCTCGGCCACCGCCTGGGTCGTGCTGTTCCTAATCATCTGTCATCCGTCGTAAGTGTCTGCTATTCCGGCCCCGGAACCTATCAAGATTCACGGAAAAGACGATGGCCTTCCCTGCCCCTTTCGTAAGCTCCCCCCATCGGGTCGAGGATCAATGGACCGACTATAACGGCCATCTCAACATGGCCTATTACAACGTCCTGTTCGACCGGGCGGGCGATGAGGCCTTCGATGCCATAGGCCTGGGGGCCGATTATGTGAAGCGGGCCAACGGCTCATTCTTCACGCTCGAGGCGCATATCACCTATCTGCGCGAGATTCATGCCGGCGATTCCGTCACCGTCGACGTCCAGTTTCTCGACTATGACGCCAAGCGCATCCATTATTTCGAGCAGATGCGCCACGCCAGTGAGGGCTTCATCGCCGCGACCAGCGAGCTCATCATCATCCATGTCGATATGATGACACGCAAGGCCGCCCCCTTCCCGCCCGACGTCCTCGCCAATATCAAGGCGATGCGCGACGCGCATGCCTCGCTGCCGGTCCCGCCGCAGGTCGGCCACCGCATCGGAATCCCGAAAAAATAGCGCCGCCGCCACATTCTGCGCGCATTTCCCCGTGATTCTCCATGCTGCTCCAGGGACGGCGCATCATACGGAGAAGCACATGCAAGCTCTCGAAATCCTGGATTATGCCCGGCAGCTTCAGGAAGTACGCGGCGAACGGGCCGTGCTGGAGGCCGCGCAGCGCGCCACGGCCTGCGAGGCGAAAGGCGACAATGAAGCCGCCGCCAATTGGCGCCGCATCCAATCCGCCCTGACGACGATGCAATCTCCGCATCTGAGCTGAACGCTCACCCTTTTCATCGTCGTGAGACCGAAGCGCGCCGCTCGACGGCGCGCTTATGTTTTAGCGGCGGCGCTGTGTGAGAATCAAAACCGTTAAAATCTGAATCATAAAAAGATCATCTCGCCGCATCGCTGCAATAATATCGACTCATTCGCCCGTCATATGTCCCCCATCAACCGCAAACGAGGGAGGTCGGCACCATGCAGAATGCAACCATCATCGAATTCGCCCGCCAGCTTCTCGTCATTCATGGCGTGAAGGCGAGTGAAGAGGCCCGGGTCCATGAGCGCATTTGCGTGAAATTCGGCGCCGATCACACCGCCGAGACCTGGCGCAGCGTCCAGGCCGTCCTCAGGGACATGAAGGCCGATCGCCTCCACTGAAAATCGTCGGATTTTGGCCCTGCCAAACGCATCGTGATCCGCCGCCGAGTTGCTATATAAGGGTGCGAAACTTCAGGATTCGCACCCTTTTTGCCATGACGTCGCGTCCCATTGATCTAGGTGATTTCGAAGAGGCCCCGCCGCCGCAGAAGCCGGGCGGCCTGTCTGCGCGCGCGCTGGCGGGCGCCGAAGCCCCGTATCTCAAAGGCCTCAATCCGGAGCAGCGGGCGGCGGTCGAGACGATCGACGGCCCCCTCCTGGTGCTGGCCGGCGCCGGCACCGGCAAGACCCGGGTCCTGACCACCAGGCTCGCCCATATCCTCAATACCGGCAAGGCCTGGCCGGGCCAGATTCTCTGCGTCACCTTCACCAATAAGGCGGCGCGCGAGATGAAGGAGCGCATCGGCCACCTGATCGGCGGCGTGGTCGAGGGCATGACCTGGCTCGGCACCTTCCATGCCATCGGCGTCAAGATCCTGCGCTCCCATGCCGAGCTCGCCGGCCTCAAATCGGGCTTTTCGATCCTCGACACCGACGACCAGATCCGGCTCTTGAAGCAGATCATCGAGGCCGCGGGCATCGATGAGAAGCGCTGGCCGGCCCGCCAGCTCGCCGGTCTCATCGACAATTGGAAGAATCGCGGCCTGCTGCCGGCCCGGGTGCCGGCCGGCGAGGCTCACGCCTATGGCAATGGCCGCGGCGCCGAGCTCTATGCCGAATACCAGGCCCGGCTCCGGGTGGTGAATGCCGTCGATTTCGGCGATCTCCTGCTCGAGGTCCTGCATATCTTCCAGGACCATCCCGACGTGCTGAAGGAATATCAGCGCCGCTTCAAATACATGCTGGTCGACGAATATCAGGACACCAATGTCGCCCAGTATCTGTGGCTGCGGCTGCTCGCCCAGGGCCACAAGAACATCTGCTGCGTCGGCGACGACGACCAGTCGATCTATGGCTGGCGCGGCGCCGAGATCGACAACATCCTGCGCTTCGAGAAGGACTTTCCAGGCGCCAAGGTCATCCGCCTGGAGCGCAATTACCGCTCCACCCCGCAGATCCTGGGCGCCGCCTCGGGGCTGATCGCCAAGAATGAGAGCCGCCTCGGCAAGACGCTGAGGAGCGAGCGCGACGACGGCGACATGATCACCTTGCGCTCGCACTGGGACGGCGATGAGGAAGCCCGCGCCATCGGCGAGGACATCGAGCAGCTGCAGCGCAAGGGCGAGAAGCTCAACGACATGGCGATCCTGGTGCGCGCCTCCTTCCAGATGCGCGCCTTCGAAGACCGGTTCATCACCCTGGGCGTTCCCTATCGCGTCGTCGGCGGCCCACGCTTCTATGAGCGCCAGGAAGTGCGCGACGCGCTCGCCTATTTCAAGATCACCGCCTCGCCCGACAACGACCTTGCTTTCGAGCGCATCGTCAATGTGCCCAAGCGCGGCATCGGCGACACCTCCGTCAAGCGCCTGCACGAGCATGCCCGCAAGGACGGCGTCTCGCTCTACCGCGCCGCCGAAGTGGTGAGCCAGACCGACGAATTGCCGGCCAAGACGCGCACCGCCTTGCGCTCCCTGCTCGAGTCCTTCGGGCGCTGGCGCCAGGCGCTGCAGGGCCTGCCCCATACCGAGCTCGCCGAGATCATCCTCGATGAATCGGGCTATACGACCATGTGGCAGAACGACAAGAGCCCGGAAGCGCAGGGCCGCCTCGAGAACCTCAAGGAGCTGGTCCGCTCCATGGGCGAGTTCGAGACCATGGAAGGCTTTCTCGAGCATATCGCCTTGGTGATGGACACCGAGTCCAACAGCAGCGAGGACAAGGTCAACATCATGACCTTGCATTCCGCCAAGGGCCTGGAATTCGGCACCGTCTTCCTGCCAGGCTGGGAGGAAGGCCTGTTCCCGCATCAGCGCTCGCTCGACGAGAATGGCCGCGCCGGCCTCGAGGAGGAGCGCCGCCTGGCCTATGTCGGCATCACCCGTGCCAAGCGCCGCGCGACCATTTCCTTCGCCCAGAACCGCCGCGTCCACAATCTCTGGCAGTCGAGCCTGCCGTCGCGCTTCATCGATGAGTTGCCGGAAGCCCATGTCGAAGTGGCCCCGATGGCCACTTCCTACGGCGGCTATGGCATTGGCTCCTATGGCGCCAGCCGCTTCGAGGAGCGCACCACGCCCTTCTCCAACACCTATGACACGCCCGGCTGGCAGCGCGCTCAGCGGGCCTATGCCAAGGGCGAAGCGATGCGCTCCTCGCCAAACATCATCGAAGGCCAGCTGGTGGCCCGCGAGACCGAGGGCAAGAACATTGCCCGCGGCGCCCGCGTCTTCCACCAGAAATTCGGCTATGGCAGGGTCACCCATGTCGATGGCAACAAGCTCACCATCGACTTCGACAAGGCCGGTGAGAAGCGCGTGCTCGATTCCTTCATCGAGCTGGCGTGATGGCGGATATCAGCGTCCGGGAAGTGGGCCCTGAAGACAAGGCCGTCTGGCGCGATATGCGCGCCGCTTTGTTTGGCGAGGATCCCTCCCTTCTCGGCGACGTCGAAGGTTATTTCGCCGGTGATCCGATGATCGCCCGCGCCTTCATCGCCGAGGACGGCCAACCGCTGGGCTTCGTCGAGCTTTCCTTGCGCAACTATGCCGAGGGCTGCGCCTCATCGCCGGTCCCCTATGTCGAGGGCCTCTATGTCGCGGAGGGTGCGCGCCGGCGGAATGTCGGCCGCCTGCTGATGGCCGCGGCCGAAGACTGGGCCAGAGCCAATGGCTTCACCGAAATGGCGAGCGACACTCAGATCGAGAACGAAGCGAGCCTAGGCGCCCACCGCGCCTATGGCTTCACTGAGGTCGAGCGCATCGCCTGTTTGCGGAAGGTGCTCGGTTAGGGCGCCCTGACGCGCGTCTTAAATTATACAGAGTAGATACAGCGAAAAACGCGAAAATGGGGCGTCAGGCTCTCAGGATCCTCTCCACCACCTCTTCGACCGTCATCTGCGATGTGTCGAGCCACAGGCCGAGACGCGGCGTCTCGCGCTCCAGCGCGTGGGCGAGCACCTCGGGCGGAAACCCTTCGCCATAACCGGTCTTCCGGCGCGCCGCGTCGCGTTTTGCCAGGACATCGGCCGTGGGATTGAGCACCACGATCAGGGGATCGAGATCCGCCAGCCGATCGGCCGCCTCCTTCAGGGATACGCCGATCAATATATCCTGATAGACGACGGCGAAACCCGCTTCGGCATAGGCGCACGCCGCCTCGCAGGCGAGACGGTGGCGCAGCGCGAGCTGCCCCTTCGCCTCTTCCGACAGGACCGGCCCCATTTCGGCGGCGCCGTTGACGATCATGCGGCGGAAGACGTCGCCGCGCAGATGCACCGATTTCGGCAGCCGCTCGGCCAGAAGCTGGGCGACGGTGGACTTGCCGGCCGCCATCGCTCCGGTGATGATATAAAGGCGCCTCACCAGCTGACTTGCAGGCCGAGATTGCCTTCGACCGCTTCCTTCTTCTGTCCGCCGACATCGAAGGTGTAATCGCCGGTGCCGAACAGGCGCACATTGTCGGAGATCTGGGTGACAAGACCGCCGCCGAGCTCGACCGCCGTGCTGCCGATCTTCGTCTTCACCTCATCCGCATCGAAGCTGACTTCGACGGTCTCGGACGGCGAATACCAGAGATTGGCCTTGAGATAGGGCTGCCACTGCGTTCCGCCATCGCTCTCGAAGCTGCCGGTGAGGCGTGCGCCGAGACGGCCGGTGAAGGTGTCGGGGGTGTCGTAGCTGATATCGGCGAAAGCATCCTCGCCGTCGTCGAGATCGAGATGCTGCCAGATCACCTGCGCCTGCGGCTCGAGCGCGATCCCATCGCCCAGGGCAAGTGGAATGCCGCCTTCGAGCGAGGCGGTGATGGCGGTGCCGTCGAGATCGGCCGAAACGCCACGGTCGGAATTGGGCCTGCCGTCGAACAGCGTGCCCATGAGAACGCCGTCGAGATACCAGCCCTCGGACCCGACATGAACGACATTGGCGCCGATGCTGTAGCCGTTGATCGGCGCCGTGCCCGCCTCGAAGTCATCGATCGCCTGGGCGAAGCCTTCGACATCGCCGGTGATGCGGCCATAGCCGCCGAAAAGCCCGGCCGCGGTGACGCCGCCGCTCTCGCTCTTCTCGCGGTAGAAATCGGCGCCGGCCTGGAAGCCGAAGGCCGATCCCTCGAAGGACGGATCGACGGTGCCCTGCCAGGACAGGTCGAGATACTGGGCGAAGCTGCGCATCCAGAAGCGGTTGCCGTCCTGTCCGTCGCGGAAAAACGCCTGCTCGCCGCGCCGCTCGTGGAACGTGCCGAGCATCACGGCGGTGAGCTCACGCGCCAGCGGCGCCACCGCCGACTGGATCGAGGCTTCCGGGCGATAGAGCGGAATGGGCGGCTCGGGATCCGGCCCCTCATCGATCAGCTGCGAGCGCAGATACCAGTTGTTGGCCTCATCGCCCGCCGCATTGCCCTGGAAGAGCAGATAATCGAAGGCGCCGGCGGCGACCGGCTCGGCCAGGTGAAAGGCCGTGCCGGCGGAAGCGCCGCCCTGTTCTTCCACCACCAAAATGCCATCCGCCGTGGTGAGCGCGCCGGGCCCGCCGAAATTGCGGATCTCGAGCCCCGTCGTGCCGGTCGCCGGCGCATCGGCGAGGATCAGCCGGTCCGAGGCCGATCCGTCGCTGCCCAGCACCGTATCGAGCACGACGCGTCCGCCGGTGCCGGCATATTGGCCGCGCACCGTGAAGATGTCGCCGGCGCCGCTGCCGCCATTGGTGAGGTCGATGGCGCCGGCATTGCTGAGGCTGGCCGTGCCGGTCGGATCAAAAGGCCGGAACACCGCATTGACACCATTGCCGGCGAGCAGCCGGCTCGAGCCGTCGATCGTCATCGCCCCTTGCAGCGTGCCGGCGTCGCCGAGCACGATATCCTGCGTCGCGGTGAGCTCCGAATTGTCGGTGAGATCGGCATTCTCCCAGTTCAGGAACTGCGCGCCCCAGCTGGCGGTCGTGCCCGAGAAGGTGAGAGTATCAGTGCCGGCTTGGCCGTCGAGGATCGTTCCATCGATGATGGCATCGGTGAGATTGCTCAGATTCGCCCTGTCATTGCCCTCGCCCAGCGTTAGGCTGCCGCCGATCGTGCCGCCGCCGTCCCAGGTGAAGGTGTCGGTTCCCGTCCCGCTCTGCACGTCGCCGCCGATGCTGCCGCCGGTGACGGTGAAATTATTGTCGCCATTGCGGAAATTCACCGTGCCGCCGATCGAGCCGCCCGACAGAATGAGCGTATCATTGTGCTGTTGGGCCAGCACATCCGTGTCGATCATGCCGCCCGACATGCGCAGGATGTTATTGGCCTGCTCGAGATCGACGGTACCGATCTGCCCGCCGGTCATGGTGACGTCGTCGCCGGCGAAGAACAACCCGATAATCCGCCCGCCACTGATCTGAGCGACGTCGAGATCGCTGCCCTGATTAAGCGCTGCTATCTCGCCTCCCGACATGATGAACGTATCGATGCCCGCGCCTTGATTGACGGCGCCCTGCACCGTGCCGGCGCTGATCTCCAGCCGGTCGCGGCCGTCCTCCTGCTGGATGCTGAGCGCGCCGATCGCCGGGTTGCTGTCGATGTTGCCCGGATCGACGGTGATGGTGCCGCCGGTAATGGTGACGCTGTCATTGCCCGCACCTGTCGCGAAGAAGCCTGTCGGGTCGGCCCCCGTGCCATCGCAGACGATCGTGTCGGCACCTGCCGTTGCGGGAAATCCCGAGCAGGCGGCTTCGGCCTGTCGAGCCGTCGACAGCCCCACGGCGATGAGACACGCTGTCGATGTGCCCAACAGCGACACGAGTTTGAATTTCATTTGAGCCCCCACGACCCGGAACAGAGTTATCCGAATCTATCCGTAGCCGACGCAAATGTACCTATGCCTCGTGCCGCTGTCCTTAATGGAATCATTCGGTAGGCGGAATATCCGTGCCAATGTGAAACGGCTGGCGCTACGTCACGCGCTTTCGCCTGCCTTGGCCGTGACACGTCCCGACACTTCCGCACCGGCATCCTTTTCCAGTTTCAGATGCGAAATCACCGAAAACGCGCTGATGATCGCCACGACGAAGAAGGCAAAGGAGAAGTCCGCGACCGTCAGGCTGAGATCGCCTCTGAGATATTGCGCGATCTCAAGCACGGAAGCCGCGCAGAACACGCCTGCCGCGAGCGAGAGTTGCTGCGCCACGCTGTAGAAGCTTGTCGCCTTGCCCATCTCGCGCGGCGGGATGTCCGAATAGGACAGTGCATTGAGCGAGGTGAATTGGAGCGAGCGGAAGAAGCCGCCGGCGAGCAGCACCGCCAGGATGACGAGATGCGGCGTCTCCGGCGTGAACAGGCCCTGCAGCCCGAGAAAGACGGCGCTTATCAGCGCGTTGCAGACGAGAACGGTGCGGAAGCCGAAGCGCTTGATGATTCGGGCCGCGGTGAACTTCATGGTGAGCGCGCCCAGTGCCGCTGCGAAGGTGAGGCCGCCCGACTGGAACGGCGTCAGCTTGAAGCCGAGCTGCAGCATCAGGGGCAGGAGAAACGGGATGGCGCCGACACCCAGGCGGAAGAGATTGCCGCCCAACACGCCGGACCGGAAGGTCGCGATCTTGAGGAGGCTCAGATCGAGGATCGGATTGGCGGTCCGCTTCGCATGGCGGACATAGATCGCCGTCAGCACCGCGCCGCCGACCATGAGAATCTCGGCGCCATGGGCCGGCAGCACGTCGCGGCCGAACACCGTAGCGCCGAAGACGAGCGAGGAAAGCCCGAGGCCGGACAGGAGGAACCCCTTCGCATCGAGCGGCGGCACGCCCTCCTCGCGGATATTGGGCATATATATCGTCGCCAGGGCCAGGCCCAGGAGCCCGAAAGGCACGTTGATGAAGAAGATCCAGCGCCAGTGGAAATAAGTGGTGATGAAGCCGCCGAGCGGCGGGCCGAACACCGGACCGAGCAGCGCCGGTATGGTGAGAAGCGCCAGGGCATTCACCATTTCACTTTTCGACACCGTTCTGAGAATGATGAGCCGGCCGACCGGGACCATCATGGCGCCGCCCATCCCCTGCAGCGCCCTGGCGGCGATGAGGCCTTCGAGCGACGTCGCCAGCCCGCAAGCGACAGAGCCCAGGGTGAAGATGGCGATGGCGGCGCGGAACACGTTGCGGGCGCCGAAACGGTCGGCGCACCAGCCGCTGACCGGGATGAAGACGGTCAGCGCCAGCAGATAGGTGGTGAAAGCGAGCTTCAGAATGACGGGGTCTTCGTGAAGATCGGCGGCGATGGCCGGCAGCGACGTCGCGATCACCGTCGAATCGGTGTTTTCCATGAACAGCGCCGAGGCGACGACGAGAGGAATGATGCGCGGAAACGAGGCCATGGCGGCTTCCGTTAGCATGCGCTGCAAAAAGCCAGTCACGCAATTATCGGGAGATCGGCATGCCGGCGGCGAAAATTCCATATAACCAATTGATATTGGGACGTTTTTAATTTCATTTCGAGGGGAACTTCGAACCGGCCCGGGCGTTGTCAAGCATCATCCATTTGATGGGAGACAAGAATGGATACCAACCCTCAGTATCGCGCGAAGACAGATCCGAAAGCCGACTCGAATGTGAGCTATGAGACCGAAATCCGCAATCGGGGTTCGGGCAGCAGCACCGGATGGATCATCGGTGGCTTGGTCGTTTTGGCGCTGATCGCAGCCTTCTTCATGTGGGGCGGCAGCAGCAACCCGCCGGCGCCTACCACCGGAACCACGACCGAACAGCCGGCGACACCGCCGGCAGCCCCTGAGCAGCCCGCGACGCCGACGCAGCCCCAGGGCGGCACGACCACGCAGCCGG